>JAJPKR010000038.1 GCA_021323595.1 Terriglobia bacterium
CCCCCCCCCCCCCCCCTAAGTGTCAAGCGACGGGATTACGGGAGGGCGGGTTGCGGTTGGTGCTTCGATGCTGCTCGATCTGGTTTGCGCTTGGCGCTTTTTGGCGCGAGAGCGCGCTTACTCGGCCGGCGCCATTGCCATAATGGCATTGGCGATTTCCATCAACTCCGTCGTGTTCGCGTTCGTTGGGCCAGCCCTAATCGCCCCATTGCCGTTCGCGCGCCAGAGCAGTGCGTTGGTCGCGTTTAGCGAAACCAATCGGTTTGGTCAAGATCCCGAGCGCGTTGCGCCGCGCGATTACGCGCAGCTTGAATCTCTCCGCTCGATCATCGACGTGGGGGCCTATGTGAACGGGCCCGAGGTCACGTTCACCGTTGGGCGGGACGCGTCATTGCGGGTTCCAGGCGCAGTCGTTTCGGGCACGTTTTTCGCAACGCTCGGGCAGCACGCAACGCTGGGCCGGGTACTCGCGCCTTCAGACGATGCCGAGGGCGCTCCTGATGCGGTGGTCTTGTCGAACGCGCTTTGGCGGGAGCGTTTTGCCGCCAACCCGGGCGTGCTGGGCACTAGCATTTTGCTCAACAACCGCCCCTACGTAGTGGTCGGCGTCATGCCGGCAACGTTTCAGTTTCCCGCCGGCGCCGAGCTCTGGCTCGGCAAGATCTCCGATGCATACCGGGCGATCAGCAGCACCGAAGTCATCGTTCCCAGCTATGGGGTCGTCGGCCGGATGCGCCCGGGCGCGACCTTAATGTCGGTGCGCCACGAAATCGCGGCCCTCCGCCCCAAGGGCACCTCGGGCACCGGCAACCTTCGCTTTCGAGCCGAGCCGATGCGCGAGTATCTCTTCGGTTCGGCGCGGCTGGTATTGGAGCTCGCATGGGCGGTTGCGCTGTGCTTTTTGGCGATTGCCTGCGGCAGTATTGCGACACTCGCGGCCGCGCGCTGGAATTGGCGCGGAGGCGACCTCCAGATGCGCGCGGCGCTGGGGGCAGGCCGATTCGCACTTGTGCGCCCAGCCTTCTTGGAGGCGTTGATTCTCACCATCGGCGGGACGGGCGCCGGGGTGTTTCTCGCGCACTCACTTCTCGATTGGCTGTGGGCGACCTCGCCGGTGCGGCTACCCGCGGGAGCGCCCAGCATCGCCCCGGCCTATGTTGCCGCCCTTGCGCTGGTCGGGCTATCAGCCATGGCGCTGCCCCCGGCCGCCGGGCTGAGTGGGGGGCTTCTGGGGAGGCCGAGAGCGACTCGCCCGGACCGAAGCGGTGTCGCCGCCCGCAACGCGATCGTGATCGCCCAGATTGCACTCGCGATGGGATTCGCGGCGGCCGGCATTATGGCTGCTGGCGCGCTTTGGCGCGTTTTAGACCTGCCGACCGGGCTGACCGGCACGCCTGGTCACGTGCTGGTGGCCGACTTCACACCAGCGGCCGGAGCCGGCGCACAGGCGGCGGCGTTTGCCCGCGTGCTGCGGCAAGCCAAGGCGCTGCCGGCTGTAGAAGAGGCGGCCTGGTCGAGCCAAGCACCCGTGCGCGACGGGGCTTTGACCTTGCCTCTACGCTACCGTCAAAAGGGCGGTGCGGCGGTGATGGCGATGGCGGACTGTTTCATAGTTTCGTCGGGGTATCCTAAGGCCGTCGGCCTGCCAATCATTGCTGGCCGCGGTTGGCAATCGCCCGCGGATCGGGGCGTGCTCGTTGACCAGGTTGCGGCGCGAACTTTTTGGGCGTTTGGGTCTCCGCTCGGTCAGTGGATCAGTTTCGCGCCTCCGGGTTCCGGCCCGAAGAGTTGGCGGAAGGTCATCGGCTTGGTTCCTAGCGTGATGACCGGAGGCAGGGGCGGCCTGCCGCAGGTCTATGCGTTGTTCGATGGCTTTCCCGTGCCGTTTGCATCCCGCGTTCTCGTTGTGCGCTCGTCTCGGCCCCAACTAGTTTCTGCCGAACTGCGCAGCGTCCTGCGCGCCACGGCCGCGCCGCCGAAGCGGATGGCAACTCTTGAGGACGTGCTGCGCGCGCGCTTTGCCCGCCAGCGATTCGCCGCCGCCACGCTCGATCTGGTGGCGTTGGTCGGCCTGGTCCTTGTCGCTGCCGGCGTGTATGCCCTGGCGACGTACAACCTTCGGCGGCGCGAGCCAGAATTCGCCGTGCGCCTCGCCTTGGGCGCCCAGCCAGCACGCATTCGCGCGCTCATTCTACGGCACGCGGGCCGGTGGGCCGCGTCCGGTTCGGCGCTGGGCCTGCTGCTTGCAGCGGGATCCCTTTGGGCCGGATCCCGCTTCCTTGGCTTCCAGGGAGGAACCAGTGCCCTCGCTGTCGTTGCCATGGCTCTGGCGCTGGTCAACGCAACTGTGCTCTTTGCTTGTTACCTGCCGGCGCGCCGCGCCGGCCGCATCGCCCCCGCCACCCTGCTGCGCAGTCAGTAATGCAGCCCCGACGGTTACAGATGCCCCCACCGCCCGGCACCAATCTCCCGCGGGATATGCGCCTGCATTGGAACTAGGGCGCCTGGCAGGGACACTTGCACCCCGAGCGCGGGCGGGTTCGAACGCACGGCCTCGTTTCGCCGCCATGCTCGGCGGGAGCATGGCCGGCCATGCAATGTGGAGGCCGCGCGCGCTCCTTGCGATCCGAAGGCCGGGTAGGCCCCCGGCTCTCGCGCCGGCGCCCGCCGAGGAAAAAGAGCGGCTCCCGCGAACGGGGAGCCGCTTCGCCACGAAATCCGGCGCTTAGAACAAGAACTTCAAGCCGAGCTGAATCTGGCGCGAACTTCCGGAATCTCCCGGCGGAAACCGCGTGCTGCGAATCTCGCCGAAGGTCGAGCTGCCCAGTGTCGTGTTGGGCTGCCCGAAGTTGGCGTGGTTCAGCAGATCGAAGGCGTCGGCGCGGAACTCCGTCGTCAACCGCTCCCCCACGCGGAACCGCCGCGCCAGCGAAAAGTCCAGGTTCGCGAAACCCGGCCCCACCAGCGAGTTGCGGCCCAAATCGCCGAGCCCGCCCGCGGCCACGCCCGGATCGGCGAACGCCGTGACGTCGAACCATTCCGTCGGCGTGGGATCGCTGAGCACGGGGCTGCCCACCAGGTTGGCGCGCGTCAAGCCGCTCGTCCCGGTGTGGGGGTTGAAGCCCGGCACGAAGACGGTGAACGGGTTCCCCGACTGCAAGGTCAGGATGCCCGCCACCTGCCAGTCCTTCACCGCCAAATTCTGCTGGAAGGGCAGACTGTAAACGCCGCTGAAGGTGAAATGATGGCGCGCGTCAAAATCGCTCGAGCCCTTGTCGTTGCGGAAGTTCGCGCTATCTTGCACCACGATTCCTTCCGAATTGAGCGAGTTGTAGTCGATCGCGTGCGACCAGGTGTAGTTGGCGTCGAACTCCAGCCCGCTGCCCAAATGCTTCTTCGCGCTCACCCACAGCGCGTTGTACGTGGAATTGCCGCCGCTGATGATCTCTGAGATGCGCGCGTACTGCGGAAACGGGTTGCCCTCGTTCTGGTTGATCGAGAGCCGCAAATCGGTCCCCTTGTTGCCGATGTAGCCCACCGTCACGCCCAAGGTCGGAGTGAGCTGGTGCTCGATGTTGAGGTTCCAATCCTGCACGTAATCGTCCTTGAAATTCGGATCGATGTTGGCAGGCGAGATGCTGGCGGCGCTTACCCCCGCCAGCGGCTGGTCCAGCGTGATCGTCTTCGTCTTCGAGGCCGCGTTCAGCAGCGGCAGCGCGAAGGGAGGATTGCCGGTGAGGCCGGTCACGCTGTTCAAGACCGGCTGGTCGTAGTAGATGCCGTAACCGCCCCGCACCACCGTCTTGCCCTGGCCGGTCGGATCCCACGTGAAACCGGCGCGCGGCCCGAACTGCTTGGCATTCGTGCCATACGGCTGGCTGGTCTGGCGCAGCGCCCCGGTCGCGGGATCGATCACCGAAAAGCGATCCAAGGTGTCGGTCGGCGTCTCGTTGTAGCTGTACCGCAGCCCGGCGATCAGCGTGAGGCGCGGCGACGCTTTGAACGTATCCTGCACGAAGCCGTCGAGCGCGGTCACCGCCAGGTCGCTGAAGGCGCCGCCTTGGGTCGTGGTGAAGGTGTTCACCAATCCCTGCTGGAAATTGGGAATGGAGGTAAAGCTGATCGCGCCGGGGGTGAATCCGAAATTGTTCGAACTCACTCTTCTCGCTTCATAGCCGAACTGCCAGTAATGCCGTCCCTGCAAGCTGCTTACCGTATCGGCCAGCACGACCGCCGTGTCCGAGCGTCCCTGCGGAAAGCCGTTGGGTCCGCCGAGCGCGAACGCGCCGCTGACCGAAATGAAAGGCAGCCCGCCGACCGTGGTGCCGGTGTTGATGCCGACGCTGGCGGGATTGATGTTTTGGTTGGGAATGAAGCTGATGTGAACGCGGTTTCCGCCCAAGCGGATGCTGTTCACGGTGTTCGCTGAGAGGATGTGATCGTAATTCAGCGTAAACACTTGCCGCCGGCCGTCGCGGGTGTCGCCGAAGCCGGGCACGTTGTCACCCTGCAGATTGGGCTCGATGCGATGGTCTTGTTGCAGCGCGTAGTAGGCGTGCAAGGTGTCGTTGGGTCCCAGCACCGCTTGGATGTCGCCGGTATAGACGTCCAGGTTGACCGGCGCCACGCCGGAACCGATCCAAGTGGCCATCACCCCGGTCTTCGGATCCGGCGCGTTGGGCTGAGGAATGTATTGCAGCAATTGCTGCGCCGCCGGATCCACGACGCCGGCTCATTCCGCCGCGGAGAGCACGCGCGTGTCGAAGGGCAAGCCCTGGCGCTGGCGCAGGCCCTCATAGGTCACGAAATAAAACAGCTTGTTTTTGAGAATCGGGCCGCCCACGTCGGCGCCGAAGTTGTTGCGCTTGAACGGATTCTTGGTGCTGGCGAAGAAATTGCGCGCATCGAGCGCGTCGTTGCGCAAAAACTCGAACGCTTCGCCGTGAATCTCGTTCGTGCCCGAGCGGGTGGCGATGTTCACCACTGCGCCGCTGTTGCGGCCGTATTGGACGTCGGGCGTGCTGTTCTCGACCTTGAACTCCGCCACCGTGTCGATCGAGGGCTGGAACGTGATCTGGTTCTGGATCATGTCGTTCAAATTGATCCCGTTGACCATGAAATTCGTTTCGTCCTCGCGATTGCCCGCGGTGTTGATGGCGAACGAGCCTTGGCCGCGCACCGGAGCCGTCAAGAATCCGTTCTGCGGCGGAATCACCGAACCGGGCACGAGCAGGCCGAGATCCACGAAATGCCGCCCGTTCAGCGGTATCTCCTGCACCGTTTGCTGTGTCACGACGTCGCCCACGGTAATCGTGCTTTGATCCACGACCGGCGCCACGCCCGTCACTTCAACCGTGGCGCTTTGCGTCGCCAATTTCAGCCCGGCATGCAGCGTCGTGGTCTGGCTGACCTCGACGTGCACGTTCGCGAAGCGCTGCTGCGCGAAACCGGCCTTGTCCACCGTGACCGTATAGACGCCGATGCGCAGACCCGAAATGACGAAACCGCCGTTGGCGTCGCTGCTCGTCGTGCGCGTGACGCCCAGCGCCGGGTTGGTCGCCACGACGCGGGCGCCCGCCACCGCCGCTCCGCTGGCATCCACCACCGTGCCGTTGATCTGGCCCGTCGCCTGCGCCGCCAGCGGCAGCGCCGCGGCCAGCGCCCATACGGCCAAGAAAGCAAGAAAACGCTTCCAATTAGACATGCTTCTCCCCATGCGCCTGCGAGGCGCGGAAGGCCCTCTGAATTGACCGGTATTCCCCCGGCCCACACACACCCGGCCGGCGCGACAGTTCGCGCCTCCTGCGGAAACTATAGCAGCGACTTCCGGAAAAACGTCTGGATGGTTTGGCACGAAAAACCGCAGAAAACCCCGCGACTTAGCGCAGCCCACCGGCGAACAGTAAGCCGAAATTCGTGACACCGGCGGTGAGCCAGGCCACGTAGTCGCCGATCACACCGCCATGGGCGGGTCGCAAGGGCCCCACCGCGGTCATCCAAGCCCTTGCCGCCGCGGGCCGCTGCGGCGCGGCTGGCGCGGCCGTTGCGGCCGCGCGGGATAGATCCCGCACTTGCGCGGCATCGGCACGCTGGTTCGCCAGCCGCTGCGCGCTCCGCCATGCCCCTGACGAGTCGCGGCGACAACCCGACCGCCAGCGCGATTCAGCGCTCCCGCCCGCGCATACGACAGGCTGCTGCCGATGAGCACCAGGAACGCCGCCGGCGTTTTGGGCGCCGCCGCAAATGCGCGCGCCCAGGGCGGCCCGGCTCACGGCGTGATCGCAGCAGGTAGATGTAGCGCAGGATGGAGACGGCCCGGCGCCCCGGCAGCATCAGCCACCGCCCGTACAGGGCGATGTGCGCCAGCCGCTCCGTTCGGACGCGCTCCACGGCGGCCATCGCCAGCACCGCCGCGCCGCCTGCCAGGCACTCCGGTCCGCTCAGTTTCGCGACGTAGGGCAGCCCAAACCCGTAAAGCGCGGCAAATCCGGCCGCGCGCGCTCGGCGGTGTGGTGCGCGGGCGCAAACCCGGGGGCGGCGGTATCAGGCCGCTCGCAATTCGTGCTCGCGTCCGCGCTTCTTCTCGGAGTGCCGCCGCCGCGCGTGCACGACCTGCAACAGGCCGCCGATGATCGCCAAATTTTTCATAAGGTGCACGCGTTCATTTCCGTGCGCCAGGCCGGTCACCGGAATCAAGTACGCCGCCAAGGCGGCGGCCGCAAGCCCGGGCAGCACCCCGGCGGCGAGCGCCGCCCCGCCGGCAATCTCGATCGCCCCCGCCGCCAGCCTCGCCTGGCGCGCGCGCGACACCCCAAGATTGCGGAGGTACGCCTCCTGCTCCTCCGGTTGCCGGAATTTATCCAGGCCCGCGCCGATGAAGATCGCGGACATGAGCCATCGCGAAGCGAGGTCAAGGCGCTCCATGCATACCACTCCGGCTCAGGTTGGATGCAGGAGCGCCCCCGCGCTTTGCTTGCTCGGCGCTGTCTAAAAGGTGAAGACGAGACCCGCTGAGGGTTGATTGATGAACGAGACCTTGTTGGTGGTCAGCGCCGGGTTCTTGAAATCCGGAACCTTGAAGATCAGCGCTTGGTATTCGATCCGGGCGCCGACATGGCTGATATGAAAATCGAAGCCCACGCCCACGTTGCCGGCTGCGCGCGTTTGCCTGCTTACGGGCGTAATGTCGCTTGGCGAGCGCGGATCGAAGATCACCACGCCGCCGCCGGCAAGCACGAACGGCTGCAAGATACCCAGCAGCCGCGGCGTCGTCACCACGCCGTTGCCGACGACCTCGTGCATCGTCGCCGGCACGCCCACCAACGCCCCGGGCAAGCCCGGCGTCGTCGGAGGGGTCACGTAGCGCTGGCCGTTGCGGGTGTACCCGTACTCGACTTCGATGGCGCTCCAATCGTCGAAGTGGTAGCGATAGCCGAGCAACAACCCCGCCGAATGCGTGTCGAAATGCTTGACCGGTGCGCTGAAGCTGCGCGAGGCGTAAATCCCGCTCACCTGCGCCGAGATTTCATTATGTTGAATGTCGCCCTTGGCTGGAGCGCTGGCTTGGGTCGGTTGCCTCACGGCGCTCCCGGAGGAGCGCACCACTTTGCCCCACGGCGCTTTCGAGTACAGCGCATCTAATTCTGCCGTCGTGCGCTGGGCGGCGTTCGCGGGCCGCTCGGCGCGGGTGCCGGTTTGCGTCGGCATTGCATCCTGCCCCGCCACTGCCAGCGTGCAGGCAAGAACAAAGGTAAGCGCGGCTAGCGCCGCAGAACTCTTGCGCATCGCAAGTGCTCCTCCTTCTGGGTATGCACTTTCGGATGCGCGGAGCGGAGCTGGCGCTCGTTGGCGACAGGGTGGTTATTTGTAGAGCCAGAGATGGCGCGTGGCCGCTTCGATGCCGGTCAGATCCGGCGGCGGGCCCGGCAGCGCGGTATAAGCCTGCAGGCATGCCTCGCATCCACTTTGGTCTACGATGGCCCCGCCATAGCGCTGCAGCGCCCGCATGACCGCCTTCGCGGCCGGAGTGGCCGTCAGCGCCTCGATATTGACGCCGGGGTCCATGCGCAACTTTGCGCCCTCGCAAAGTGGCCCATCCTGGCTCTGGCCGTCGGTGTGAGTGGCCGGAGCGGCATGGCAAATCTCGGCGTTGATCAGGCGCCAGCTCGCCACCAAGGCCAGCGCATGGTGGATTTCGCCGGAGGCGAGTTCTTCGGGGAGTATCACTCCCGCCAGCCCAGAAATTTGCGCCGCCGTGGTGCCGGGTGTTCCGTTCGATCGCGCCAGCCAGCCCGACTTGATCTCCCCGATGCTGAACGCGGACGGGTTGCCGCGGCATCGCGTGGCGCAGCCCGCGCTGTCCACGCATAGCCGCCAAAAGTCGTAATAGCGCCGCGCGTGCGTGTCGATGACGATCAAATGGCCGTCGGTGCCCGTGGCAGGGTGCCAGCCGCACCCCGCCGGAGCGACGTTGGGCACGGCGATGCGGTCGCGCCGCTGCCAAAATCCGTAGTCGTCGAAGGTCGTCGTCCCCCATTGCCCGCGCGTGTACTGGACGGGATAGTCGTAGCCGCCGGCGTGCGTGTTGAGGCCGAGCGTCACGGCGCGCAGCCGTGGATCGCGCGAAAGGTCGGTGTGAGCGCCGCGCGGCGCCGAATAAAGCCAGCGCGCCGTGCGCGCCGTGAAACGCACGCGAAAAAGCGCCGGCAAAGCGCCCAAGCACGCGACCAGCAGCGCGGCCGCAACGCCGCGCACACGAACCACCACGCCGTCAGTTTAGGCGCGCGCACCGTGCGGCGACATTGGCCGCCGGCGGCATATCCGCGGCGCTGGCTTCGGCCGCAGGCGGCGTCTGCCGCGCGCCGCCCACCGGCTGCGCGCCGGCGTGGCTCGCTCCAGACGTTTCCACTTTCACGCCGGCGCCTCTGCCCTCGATCGTTCCCAACCTGCTACAATCCCCGGCCATGATCGTTGCTCGTCGCCTCGGCTTATGGGGGGCGGTGTTCGCCGTGCTGCCTTTGCTGCTGCTTGCCGTCCCGAATGCTTCCGCGCAAACCAGCCTGGCGGAACAGGGGCGCGCGCAGTTCCAACAGACCTGCGCTTTTTGCCATGCGCCCGACGCCACCGGCGGCCGCGGCCCGGACCTGATTCGCTCCCCGCTCGTGCACGACGATGCCACGGGCGCGGCCATCGCCGCCGTGATCCGCAACGGCCGGCCCGAGCGCGGCATGCCCGCGTTTGCGCTTTCCGACCGCCAAATTGCGGCCATTGTGGCGTTTCTGCGCGAACGGATCGCCGAGTCTTTGCATTCGAGCAGCGGACCCGGCAGCGGCTATGCCGCCGCCCTCCTGCTGACGGGCGATGCCGCGGCCGGGCGCGCCTTTTTCGAAGGCGCCGGTGGTTGCACCGGCTGCCATTCCGCTACCGGCGACCTCGCCGGCATCACCGGCCGGCTCACGCCGGTGCAACTGCAACAGCAGATGCTCTATCCCGAGCACCATCCCCCCGCCTCCGCCACCGTCCGCCTCCCCAGCGGCGCAACCGTCTCGGGGGAGCTGGCGCGGCAGAGCGAATTCGACCTAGCGCTGCGCGATTCGGCCGGCTGGTATCACTCGTTCCGGCGCGACCAAGTCCAGGCCACGGTTCACGATCCCCTCGCGGCGCACCAAGAGCTGCTCGCCAAGTTGGCGCCGAAGACGATGCACGATCTCTACGCCTATCTCGCGACCCTGGCCAAGCCGGCGCCCACCGCCGCCCGGCCCAAGATGCTTGATTCCATGGCGCCGAGCGATGAACCCGCCGAAGAGATCTCGTCCCAAGACCTCTTGACACCGCCGCCCGGCTCCTGGCCGACCTATAACGGCGACTACAGCGGCCGCCGCTTCAGCTCTTTGCACCAGATCAATGCCGCCAACGTCGCGCACCTGCGCCTGGCTTGGCGGCTTGACGCCGGAAAGGTTGCGATTAAGTCCACGCCGCTGGAAATCGGCGGCATCCTCTATTTCACCGAACCCGACAATGTTTGGGCCGCCGATGCGCGCACCGGTTGGTTGATTTGGCATTACCATTGGCCCTCCGCGGGCGGCGATCATATCGGCCAGCGCGGCGTGGCCATGCTCGGCCGCCGCCTCTTTTTCACGACGCCCGATGCCCACCTGCTTTGCCTCGACGCGCGCGATGGCAAGCTCCTCTGGAACGTGGTCCTCGCCGATTGGCGTCAAGGCTACTTCTCCACGATGGCCCCGCTGGTCGTCAAGAATCACGTGCTCGTCGGTGTTTCCGGCGACGTCACCGACATTCCCGGCTTCCTCGAATCCTTCGATCCGGAAACCGGCGCGCTGCAATGGCGCTGGAACACCGAGCCGGCCGCCGCGGATCCCGCCGCCAAAACCTGGCCCAACGACGATGCGCGCCTTCATGGTGGCGGCATGACCTGGATGACGGGCACCTACGATCCCGGGCTCAACCTGGTCTTCTGGGGCACCGGCAATCCCAATCCGGTGCTTGAAGGCAAGGATCGCGCCGGCGCCAATCTCTACACCTGCTCGATCGTGGCCCTCGATCCCGATAGCGGCAAGCTTCAGTGGTATTTCCAGACCTCGCCCCATGACGTCCACGACTGGGACGCCGTCGAAACGCCGGTGCTGTTCGATCACGGCCGTCACAAATTTCTGGCCCAAGCCAGCCGAAACGGCTTCTTCTTCGTCCTCGATCGCACGAACGGCAAGCCGCTCGTCACCGCTCCCTTCATTGACCAGACTTGGGCCGCCGGCGTCGATGCCGGCGGCCACGCGATTCCCCGCCCCGACCGCGTCGCCACTCCGGATGGCACGCTGGTCGAGCCCGCCTCCGATGGCGCGACTAACTGGATGGCGCCCAGCTTCGATCCCCAGACCGGACTCTTTTACGTCGTGGCGCGGCGCATTTTCAGCGTCTTCTATCTCACCGAGCAGGGCAAGGCGGAAGGCTGGGCCGGGCGCGATTTCAACGTCTGGTCGAATTCAACCCTGCGCGCTCTCGATTTTCATTCCGGCCGGGTCGTCTGGAACCATGAACTCGGCGAGGGCGAGTCCATTGCCGGCATCCTCACGACGGCCGGAGGCTTGCTGTTCACCGCCGACACCCAAGGCGACCTGCTGGCGCTCGACCCCGTGTCCGGCCGCACGCTCTGGCACGCGACGCTCAATGCCTGGACGGCGAATTCGCCGATGACCTATATGGCTGACGGCCGCCAATACCTGCTCGTCGCCGCGGGCAATTCGCTCTACGCCTTCACCGATTGAAGATGGCCGCTGCTTGTCGGGGGTGTTCCGTTCCCGAGAGCCGCCCTCCCGGATGCTGATTCGCTGGCTGCCGCAAGCGGGGCTCGGCGCAAGCCGGTCACGAGCGCGCGAGCTGGCGATATTCTTGCTGCGATTGCGCCGGCAGCAGCACCCACAGCGAATAGATTCCCAGCGCGGTCCCGAAGGGAATATCCGGCAGACTAAGAATGCCCAGGACGATGGTGAGCGTGCGCGCCCAGGGCTGATGGTCGAGCAAGCTCCAGCCGGCAATAAAGCCCGCGACGGCGCCAGCCAGCAAGATTACGCCGACCACCATCAGGAGCGGGCCAAAGGCGATCAGAAAATGGCGTGGCATGAAACCCACACCCATCCGGCTGAACGCCAGGAGCCAAAGACCGGGAAACAAGCGAAATGCCGAGATGGCCAGCCACAAAATTCCGAGCAGCCGTACGTGGCCCGCCATACGCGGCGCTTGCGGCATGAGTGGAACCCCAGCTACGGCCTTGCCGCATTGCGCGCAATACCCCTGGTTAGGCTGCAAGATGTTTCCGCACCGGTCACAGTACATGAACCACTCCTATCTGCCTAGGTCTAGGTCATTGTACGCTGCCGCGCCGATTTAGTTCCGCGGTTCGGCCGCCCGGCGGGCGAAGCGCTCGCGCCACGCCGGCGAAAGCCGGGTACAAGCGGCGAGCGCCTGCATGGCGGCGCGCGCCGCCGCGGCGTCGCCGTATTCGCCCTGGCGATAAAACACGCGGTTGACGCGCGCGATCGTCCAATCGGGATAGGGCCGGGCGGCCAATTCCGCCTGCACGCCGGCCGCCACCGTCCCGGGCGCGAGCATGCGCAGATACCAGCCGGTACGGCCGGTATCGCGCATGCGCTGGTCGAGCCCGGGGACATGCCAATAGCGGGCGGGATTCACGCAGGGCTGCCGCGGCTGCGACACCTCCAGCACGAGCCGGCCGCAGCGCCATTGATCGCCGATGCACACGGTCGCCTCCTCGGCGTTCTCGAGCGTCAAATTCTCGCCGAAGCCGCCGGCCGGTAGTTCCCGCCCCAGCTCCTGCCGCCAGCGCGCGTAATGGGCCAGCGCATAGGCGAGCACCGCCTTGTGCGGGCCGCCGTGGTTCTGCCGATCGGCCTGCGCGTCGCCCGCCAGCCCCTCGACGCCCACCGCCACCGGCCCCGCCACCGCGCGTTTGCCGATCGCGCTCTTCCAAGGGCCGAACTCGTCGCTGAAGTCTTGCGGCTGGCCGACTTGCACGGAAATGATGCGCAGGATCACGGAAGCGCGAATACCAAGCAATACCGGTCGCCGCGCCAGCGCGCTTCGGCCTCGAGCTGCCGCAGGCCCGCCGCCGCCAACTCCTGCGCCGCCAGGCTGGCGGTGATGCCATGGCCGCCGCGATCCTCCGGCACGCCTTCGGGCCGGCCCAAAAGCGACAAGAGCCGCCGCGGCGGAAAATCCACGATGATCAGCCGCCCCTCGGGCCGCAGCGCCGCCCGCAAGCTGGCGTTGAAGGCGGCCGGCTGCGCCAGGTGGTGATAACCGCTGCGCAAAAAAATCGCGTCCATCTCGCCCGCCGGCAAGCCGCAATCCGTCTGGCTCGACGCCACGGGCGCGATCTCCGGCGCCAGGCGCGCCAGCCGCCTGCACAGGCGCGCGAAGCGCTTCCCCGGCGTCTCGGTGACGAAAACGCGGCCGGTGGGGGCGACCGCTTGCGCCAGGGCCCGCGCGAAATCGCCGTTGCCGCCGCCCACGTCGGCCACGGTGAGACCGGCGCGCAAGCCGGCCCGCGCGGCCAAGCGCTCGGCATCCCGGCGGGCTTGACGGCTGGAGAACGACATGGCTACCGCGGCAGGCCGACGGCCGGAATGCCGCTGTCGCGGATCAGGCGATTCAGCCGCGCCAGCTCCGTCGTCCGCAGCGCCTGCCACTGCTTGGCCAGCCGGTCGAGCTGCTGCGCGGCAGCCTGCGCCGCCGCTTGCGCTTGCGCCGTCGGCGCGGCATCGGCGCTCTCGATCACGTTCATGAGGTTCGACAGTTCCCCGTTGACCAGCGTGAAGCCGCCGCCGGTCGCGCCGGTGCCGTAGGGCGAAGCGCTGGAGCCGGCCAGCGTTGCCGCTCGCTCCGCGAGCTGCTTCGCCGCCGCCACCACCGGCGCCGCCGCGGCATCTTGCGCCAGGCGCGCGGTGAGCGCCGCCAGCTCCGCCCGCAAACCCTCGATCTCCGCCACCGCGGTGCCGCTGGCGTCAATGCCCGCCGCCACCGACTGCGCCAGCGTCAATTGCGCCGCCAGCGCCGCCTGCGGCACCTCGACGCGCGGATCAAGCTTGACCTCGAGCGGTTGGGTGTAGCTCTGCCCGTTCACCGTCAGCTTGACCTCGTACCGGCCCGGCAGCGCCAGCGCGCCGGCGGGAACCAGTTCCGCATGATGCGGCGTCGCCCAGATCGCGAAATCCGGCGCCAACGCCTTCGGCGCGGGATAGCGCAAATCCCAGACCACGCGATTGAGGCCGATTCGCGCCGGCAACGGCCGCGACCGCGGGAACCAATACGCCGCCACCGGCAGCGGCTGCGGCGGCGGCGCCGGTTGCGCCACTGCGCTCGAATAGCTGCGCACCAGCCGCCCTTGCGCGTCGTCAATTTCGAGCGTGACCGGCCCGGCGGGGACGACGGGAAGGTAATAGTCCAGAATGGCCCCGGCCGGCGGATTCTGCCCCCGCGGCTCCTCGGGTGGCAGCGGCGTGTCTTGGTTCTCGTTGGCGCGGATCCGAATCGCGGTCTCCGGCGCGAACAGATAGGGCTGCGCCGCGTTGACCGCGCCGGCGGCGATCTGCCGCAGCGGCGTGATGTCGTCCAAAATCCAGAACGAACGGCCATGGGTCGCCGCGATCAGATCGTTGGCGTGCACCGCCAGGTCGCGGATCGAACCGGCCGGCAGATTGAGGTTAAGCGGCTGCCAGTGATTGCCGTCGTCGAAGGAGACGAAGACCCCGTTTTCGGTGCCTGCGTAAAGCAGGCCCTTGGTCTCGGGATCGGCCCGAACTGCATGGACATAATCGCCGTCGGGAATGCCCGCGCTCGCGGCCTGCCAGGTGCGGCCGTAATCGTGCGTGCGGTAGATGTACGGCTTGAAGTCGTCCACGCGATGACGGTCCACGGCGGCATAGGCGGTGCCCGCATCGAGCTCCGAGGCGTCGAGCAGGCTGATCTTGCTCCAGACCGGCAGGCCCGGCGGCGTGACGTTGCTCCAGTGCTGGCCGCCGTCTTGCGTGATCCAGATCAATCCGTCATCGGTCCCCGCCCAGATCAGGCCGGCCTTCAGCGGCGAGGGTGCGATCGTATAGACGACGCCGCGATTTTCGCCGTTCTTGTAGTCCGCGGCGGCGCGTCCGCCGGCCGGCGCCGCCGTGCTCGCCTGATATTGGGTGAGGTCGGGGCTGATCGCCTGCCAGCTCTGCCCGTCGTCGTGCGTCGCCAGCACGACTTGCGCACCGGCATACAGCGTGTGCGGATCCTGCGGCGAGAAGATGATCGGAAAGGTCCAGGTGAAGCGGTACTTGTTCCCGCTGGGATCGGGCGAAACGTCCTGCGACTGGCCGGTCACTTGATTCCAGCGCAGGATGATGCCGCCGGTCGAACCGCCGAAGACGATATCGGGATTCGCCGGATCGGGCGCGATATAGCCGCTCTCGCCGCCGCCGATCGGATGCCAGTCGCGGAAGCTGATTTGGCCGTAGTCGCTGCGGCTCACCACCGCGGCGGTGCCGCTGTCTTGCTGCGAGCCGTACACCCAATAGGGAAACCGATTGTCGGTGATCACGTGATAAAACTGCGCCGTCGGCTGGTTATACCAACTCGACCAGGTGCGGCCGTGGTCGACGCTGATGGCCGCGCCTTGGTCGCTGCCCAGGATGATGCGCCGCGGGTCGCTGGGATCGATCCACAGCGCGTGATAGTCGTCGCCGCCGGGCGCGCCCTTGATCGCGGTGAAGTTCTCGCCCCCGTCGATCGAGCGGTACAGCGCGACGTTGGCGATATAGACCACGTTGGCGTCGCGCGGGTCGGGGTAAACGCCGCTGAAATACCAGGAACGCGAGTCGATGCGCGGGTCGCTGCAGACCCGCTTCCAGTTCTTGCCGCCGTCGTCGGAGCGATACAGCCCGCCTTCCTTGGCGGCGATCAACGCGTAGACGCGCTGGCCGCCGCTCGCCGCCGCCACCGCCACGCCCACGCGCCCCCACGGCCCGGCGGGCAGGCCGTGGCCGCTAATCGCGGTCCAGGTCTGGCCCTCGTCGGCGGAGCGGTAGATGCCGCTCCCCGGACCCTGCGTCGGCGGGTATTGGTTCCAGGGCGGGCGCCGCGCATTCCACAGCGCCGCGAAGACGATGTGTGCGTTGTCGGGATCGAAGGCCAGATCGATGGCGCCGGTGTTCTCGTCCTTGTAGAGGACGCGCGTCCAGCTCGCGCCGCCGTCAGTCGAGCGATAGACGCCGCGCTCGGGATTGGGTCCGTAGGCGCGCCCCAGCGCCGCCACCAGCACCAGGTTGGGATCGCGCGGATCCACCAAGATCGCACCGATATGCCGCGTCGCGTCCAAACCGGCGTGCTGCCAGGTGCGCCCGCCGTCGGTGGACTTGTACACGCCATTGCCGTAGGAGATGTCCGAGCGCATGTCGGCTTCGCCGGTGCCGGCGTAAATCACGTTCGGGTCTGAGGGCGCCACCGCCAGCGCGCCGATCGACGCCACCGGACCATTGAAGATCGGCTTCCAGACTCGCCCGGCGTCGGTGGTGAGCCACACGCCGCCGCCGACCGCCCCAAAATAAAACCGATTCGGCTGGCCGCGCACGCCGCTGACCGCCAGCACGCGGCCCCCGCGAAACGGCCCGATCATGCGCCAGCGCAAGCCCGAATACAGGCTCGATGTCGCTTGGCCGGCGGCGAGAAGGGTCAGAACCCAGAGAACGGAGGCAACCAGCAGCGAGCGTTTCATGCCGTGAGCATAGCAGGCTGCGGTCTCGCCTTCACGCGCCTCGCGCTGTGCCTGGCGGTGCCTCTCCCCTCGCCGACACTCCAAGGATGAGGCGCTAGGGTGGCGAAGGGCGGCTGCGCGGCGCGCGCCCGTGACGGAGGACGGGCGTCCGTGACGGAGGGTAAACGGCGGGCCGGCTGCGGCGGGCGGCCGGCGGCCGGCCCGATGTCGGTTTCAGCGTTCTCTGCGGCGAACGGCGGCCGGGCGGCGCAGCGCGCGGCCCGCGCGCGGTTCTGCTATCGTCAGCGGAGGAGTCGCATTTTCCGCTCATGCTCCGCTGGAGCCTCGGCATCCCGCTCTGCTTCTTGTTGGCGCTCGCCGCCGCGTGCCATTCGGCCGCGCCGCCGTCCGCCCGACTGCAAATGCGGCTGAGCACGCAGCCGGCGGTGCCGGCGGTAGGCCGCGATACCACCTTCTCGCTGCTGCTGCGCGACGCGCAGGGCCGGCCGGTCAGCGGCGCCAGCGTGCGCTTGTCGCTGGCCATGACCTTCATGAACATGGGCCAAACCGTCGTGCAGATGAGCGATCGCGGCCACGGCCTCTATACCGGCGTCGGCGCCTTCTCGATGGGCGGCGACTGGGACTGCCGCGCCATCGTCGAGGTCGGCGGCGTCCGCGCCGAGCAGGTCTTTCATTACAAGGTCGGATGAGCTCCCGCCCGTTCTCCCCGTTGACAGGGCGGCGGCGGTGATGATTAAATATTCATTCGAAGAATATTTATTCATGTGAGCAAGGCGTACCGGCAGCAGCAGATCTTGAACCTGGTGCGCTCGCGGCCGATCCGCTCGCAAGGCGAGCTGGCGATGGCGCTGCGCCGGGCGGGGCTGCCCGCGACGCAGGTGACGCTCTCGCGCGATTTGAAGGAACTGGGTTTGGTCAAGACCCCGGAGGGCTACGCGCCGCGCCCGGCGGCGGCGGCGCCGCCGGCGCCGGCCAGCGAAACCGCGCGCGTGCTGCGCGAATTCGTGCGCGACGTGCGGCCGGCGCAAAACCTGCTGGCGCTGCGCACCGATCCCGGGGCCGCGCCGCGCGTCGGCGCCGCGCTCGACGCCGAGGGCTGGAGCGAACTGGTCGCCTCGCTGGCCGGCGACGACACCGTGCTGCTGGTCTGCGCCGACGCCGCCCGCCGCGCGGTGCTGGAGCGCCGCCTGCGCCGCCTGCTCGCCGAATAGTTCCGGCTCGTCGACAAGCAATTCCACGCCATGGCCGCCGCCATCAAATCCCGACTCGCTCCCTTGCCCGCGCGGCCGCGCGCCGCCGCCGCCGAGCTGCCGGCGCTCGCCGGCGCCGATTTCATCGATCTCGCCGACTTCACGCCCGCCCAGTTCACCGCCTTGCTCGATTGGGCCGCCGCCCTGCGCCGCCATCCCAAGCGCTACGGGCGCCTCCTCGCCGGCCGCGGCCTGGCGATGATCTTCGAAAAACCGTCGCTGCGCACCCGCGTCACCTTCGACGTCGCCATGCAAACCATGGGCGGCTATGCCGTCTTCCTCGATTTCACCGACTCCCCGCTCGGCGAGCGCGAGGATATCGCCGACGTCGCTCATAATCTCGAGCTCTGGCTGGACGCCATCGTCGCCCGCACCTTCGAGCACGCCTCCATCTGCGAGCTGGCGCGGGCGGCGCGCGTGCCGGTGATCAACGGCCTCAGCGATGCCAGCCATCCTTGCCAAGCGCTCGCCGATTTTCTCAGCTTGCGGCTGCTCTTTCCCGGCTTTCGCGCTCCGGCGCGCAAGAGCGGGCGGCTGAAGCTGGCCTATGTCGGCGACGGCAACAATACCCTCCATTCGCTGCTCGAGGCCGCGGCCCTGACCGGCATCGAGATGAGCGTCGCGACGCCGCCCGGCTACGAGCCCGCCGTCGCGGTCTGGGCCCGGGCGCAGCGGCTCGCCGCCGCCACCGGCGCCCGCCTGACCGTGGGCAACGATATCGCCGCCGCCGTGCGCGGCGCCCACGCCGTCTATACCGACACCTGGGCCAGCATGGGCCAAGAGGCCGAGGCCACGCGCCGCGCGCGCGACTTCGCCGGCTACCAGATCACCGCCGCGGTGATGGCCCAGGCCGCCCCCGGCGCCCGCTTCATGCATTGCCTGCCGGCGCATCGCGGCCAAGAAGTCGCCGCCGAGGTGATTGATTCGCCCGCCTCGATCGTCTATCTCCAGGCCGAGAATCGCTTGCACGCGCAGAAGGCCGTGCTCGCCAGCTTGTTGGGCGCCGTGCCCGGCGCGCGCGCCACCGCCAAATCTTCATGACCGACACCACCGTGCCTCGCTTGCGCAGGATCGCCCTGGCCTATTCGGGCGGCCTCGACACCTCCATCATCATTCCCTGGCTCAAAGAGCATTACGGCGCCGAGATCGTCGCCGTCATCGCCGACGTCGGCCAAAGCGACGACTGCGCGCAAGTCCGCGCCAAGGCGCTCAAGACCGGCGCCGCCAAGGTCGTCGTCGCCGACGTCGTCGAGGAGTTCATCACCGGCTACATCTGGCCGACGCTCAAGGCCGGCGCGGTCTACGACCACAAATATCTGCTCGGCACCAGCTTCGCGCGCCCGATCATCGCCAAAAAGCAGGTGGAAGCGGCGCTGGCCACCGGCTGCGACGCCCTCGCCCACGGCTGCACCGGCAAGGGCAACGATCAGGTGCGCTTCGAGCTGACCTACAAGGCGCTGGCGCCGCACTTGGCCGTCATCGCCCCCTGGCGGGAATGGGAGATCCGCTCGCGGGAAGACGCCATCGCCTACGCCCGCGCTCATCGCGTGCCCATCGAGCAAACCGTCGCCAAGATCTATAGCCGCGACCACAACATCTGGCACATCAGCCACGAGGGCGGCGCGCTCGAGGATCCTGGGCTGGAGGCGCCCGCCGACGTCTGGATGCTGACGCGAGCCCTCGAAGATACGCCCGACCAGCCCGAATACGTCGCCATCGGCTTCGAAGCCGGCGTGCCGGTCAGCGTGGATGGCAAACGGCTGGCGCCGGTGGCGCTGCTCCGCCGCCTCAACGAACTCGGCGGCCGGCATGGCATCGGGCGCATCGATCTCGTGGAAAACCGCTTCGTCGGCATGAAATCGCGCGGCGCCTACGAGACCCCCGGCGGCACCCTGCTCCTCGCCGCATTGCGCGAGCTCGAAGCGCTCACGCTCGACCGCGACACCGCCTTTCAGAAGCAGCACCTGGCGCTCGAATACGCGCGCCTGGTCTATAACGGCCTGTGGTTTACGCCGCAGCGCGAGGCGCTCGACGCCTGGGTAAACAAGGCGCAAGAGCGCACCACCGGCGAGGTGCGGCTGAAGTTGTACAAGGGCCACGCCTTGGTCGCCGGCCGCAAGTCGCCCTATTCGCTCTTCTCCACCGCGCTGGCTTCGTTCACCATGAACGAGCTCTACGACCAGCGCGACGCCGCCGGTTTCATCAATTGCGTCGGTCTGCCCATCAAGACCCGGGCCCTCCTCCAGGGCGCGGGCCGCCAAAGCCGCGGCAAGCGGCGCAAGGCGTCCCGCGCGTAAGCGCGCTTGGCCCGCGCGCCGGGCATTCCTGCCTGTGCTGGGAGCGAAGTGGGCGCGGCAAAAGCCTAGCGCGCGGCGCGGCGGCACGCGCCCCGCGCCGCGAAGCAACGGCGGCCGCCGTTTACAATGTGCGGTGGCATTGCGATTGCTTTTCGTCGGCCCACCCGGCAGCGGCAAGGGCACTCAGGCGCAGCGGCTGCGCGCCCGCGGCATCCTCCATGCCTCGAGCGGCGACATGCTGCGCGCCGAAATCGAGGCCGGCACCGAACGGGGCCGCCGGATCGCCGAGGTCGTGCGCAGCGGCGGCCTGGTGGCCGACGAATGGGTCAATGAAATCGTCGCCCGCTTCCTGCAAGCGCATCCCCGCCAGGCGCTCGTGCTCGACGGCTACCCGCGCAATCTGGCGCAGGCGCGCCGCCTGGCGGAGCTCATCGCGGTCGATGCCGCCGTCTTCTTCGAAATCGACGACGAAACGCTGGTGCGGCGCTTGCACGACCGCGTCATCGGCCTCGACGGCGCGATCTACGACCTGACCTTCGCGCCGCCCCCGCCCGGCGTGACCTGGCGCCGCCGCGAGGACGATGCGCCCGAGATCACGCGCCATCGCCTCGCCCTGTATCGCGCCCGCGAAGCCGAGCTGCGCGCGTTTTACCAGAGCGCCGGCCTCTACCGGCCGCTGGCGGCGGCGCTCTCCCCGGACGCCATCGCGGCGCAGCTCAACGCCATCGTGGATGATCTCGCCGCCCGCGGCGGCGGCCAGCCGGCGGACCGCTAGCGTGCGGCGGCGCGCGCTGCCGCCTGGCGCTCGGCCATGAGCTGCACGAACGCGATGGCGGCGCGCGGCAAGGTGCGGTCGCGCCGGTAGACCAGCCCCAATTCGCGCCACAGCTCCACCCCTTGCAGCGGAATTAGCCGCGCCTCGCCGCTGCGCACCTCTTCGTTGGCGTAGCTGGCGCTGATCAGCGACAAGCCCAGATTGGCCGCCACAAAGCGCTTGATCATGCCCACGCTCGCCAGTTCCATCGAGACTTGCACGCGCGAACGATAGGGCCGGAAGAGCTTGTCGAGCACCTGGCGCGTGTAGCCGGTCTTGGGAAAGATCAGGGGATATTCCGCCACCTCCGCCACGCGCACGCTGGAGCGCTTGGCCAGCGGGTGCTGGCTGGAAACCATCAGCATCAGCCGGTCGCGGAAGATCGGCTTCACTTCCAAGCTGGGGGTGTTGGCGGGCAGGGTGACGATGCCGAGATCGATCGCGCCCTCGTCGATTTTCTGCAAGAGCTTATGGCTGAAGTTGCGATAGACGCTGATCCGCACCTTGGGATAAAGCTCGTGATAGCGGGCGAAGGCGTCGGGCAAAACGTAGAGGCAGGTCGCTTCGTTGGCGCCGATGGCCAGCGTGCCGCGCGGAGTCTTGCGCTGGTCGGCGACCGCGCGCAGGCTTTCGCCGCGCAGCGTCAGCAGCCGGTGCGCGTACTCGAGCAAGACCTCGCCCGCGGGCGTCAGCCGTACCGCCTTGCCGGCGCGGTCGAAGAGACGCTCGCCGTACTCCTCCTCGAGCTGCCGGATCTGAGCGCTGACGGCGGGCTGGGAGCGGAAGACTTTCTGCCCGGCGCGCGAAAAGCTCCCTTGCTTGGCGACCTCGGCAAAGGTCAATAGCTGATCGAAATCCATCGGCGGCTGCTCTAAACCAACGCGGACTCGGCCGCGGCCGCCTGCGGCGGCGCCGTCGCGGCGGGCAACAGTTGCGTCCAAGTCGCGGCCACCGAACAGGGCAGCACCAGCGGTTCGACCCGCACCAACGGGGACGGCGCTTGGCCCTTCCAGTCTTCCAGCAGATCGCGCGCGCGCGGGCTGCCGGTCCACTCATAATGTAACGCAAGCGCGCGCCGCAGCGCTTGCGCCTCCTCCCCGTCTTCCACCGCCGCGAGGCGGACATACCCGTCGTGCCGGCGCAGGGCGGCGGCCGTGGAGGATGGCAGGTACGCGAGGCCGCCGGTCATGCCGGCGCCGAAATTACCGCCGCAGGGGCCGAGAATCAGGACGACGCCCGCGGTCATGTATTCGCAAGCGTGGTGCCCGGCGCCCTCGACCACCGCCAAGGCGCCGCTATTGCGCACGGCGAAGCGCTCGCCGGCGCGGCCGGCGATAAAGACCCGCCCGGCGGTGGCGCCATAGAGCACGGTGTTGCCCGCCAGCACATCGCCGCGCCGCGACGCTTCGCTGCCGCCGGTGATCACGATTTCGCCGCCGCTCAGGCCCTTGCCCACATAGTCGTTGGCCTCGCCTTCGAGCAGCAGCCGCAAGCCGGCGGGTAAAAAAGCGCCGAAGCTTTGCCCCGCGCTGCCGGAAAACCGCGTCGTGATCCACGCCGCCTCCGCCGCGCGCGGCCGCTGCCGCAGGCGCGCGCCGCCCACCGCCGCGCCCAGGCTGCGGTCGGCGATCTTGATCTCGACCCGCGGCCCGCCTGCCATGGCGCGAGGGCCCGGTGCCGGAACACTCGGCGCCACGAGCGGCGCCGGCCGCGCGCCGGCGGGCGGGGCCGCCGCCAGCCAGTCGCCGACGATGCGCGCGGCCGCGGTATCGCGCGGGGCCAGCAAATCCGCGCGCCCCCGCAGTGCCGTGAGCGTGGGCGCGCGCAGTTGGTCGAGCAGTTCGCGCGTCTCTTGCGCCACCGCCTCGAAGAACGCCATCAGCATCTCCGGCCGCCCGTTGAATTTGGCGCGAAAGCGCGGATCCTGGGTGGCGATGCCGGCCGGACAGGTGTTGAGATGGCACTGCCGCGCCATCACGCAGCCGAGCGCCACGAGCGCCGCCGTGCCGAAGCCGAATTCGTCGGCGCCCAGCAACGCCGCCAGCACAACGTCGCGTCCCGACTTGAAGCCGCCGTCGGCGCGCAGCCGCACTCGCGCGCGCAGCCCCAGCCCCTCGAGCACCCGGTGGGCGTCGCGCAACCCCAGCTCCCAAGGCAGGCCGGTGTTCTTGATCGAGGTCAGCGGCGAGGCGCCGGTGCCGCCGTCGTGGCCGGAAATGGTGATCACATCGGCGCCGGCCTTGGCGACCCCGGCGGCGATGATGCCCACTTGCGCGCCCGAGACGAGCTTGACGCCGATGCGCGCCCGGGGAGCGATCACGCGCAGATCGTGGATGAGCTGCGCCAGGTCCTCGATGGAATAGATGTCGTGATGGGGCGGCGGTGAAATCAGCGCCATGCCCGGAACGGCGTGGCGCAGGCGCGCGATGTAGGGCGTCACCTTGGCCGGCGGCAGTTGCCCGCCCTCGCCTGGCTTCGAGCCTTGCGCCATCTTGATCTCGAGTTCCTCGGCGTGAATCAAATACTCCGCCGTGACGCCGAAGCGCGCCGACGCCACTTGCTTGATCTTGTGATGGCCCTCGCCCGCACCCTCGTAGGCGGCGGGATCTTCGCCGCCTTCCCCGGTATTGCTGCGCCCGCCCAAGCGGTTCATGGCGAGCGCCAAGGCGCGCTGCGCCTCCGGGCCCAAGGCTCCGAGCGACATGGCTTGGGTGCTGAAGCGGCGGAGGATCTCTGCCGGCGTCTCGCGCGGCCCGCCGCCATCGCCCGTGTCAGCCAAGGGACGGGCGACGAGCAGATCGCGCAAGGCCAGCGGCTGGCGCTCGCGCTCGCGCAACACGTCGGTGTAAGCGGCGTAAGCCGCCGCCGAAGGCTGGCGCACGAAGGCATGAAAGCGCCGGATCAGCTCGGGCGAATAGGCGTGGCTCTCGCCGGTGTGCCGGTACCGGTACAGTCCGGCGTCGCGCAAAGGCGGCGCGGCCGCCGCGCTCCCGGCCGCCGCCGGCGCGGTGCGCGGCTCCAAACCGCGCTCGTCCTCCGTGGCGTCGCTGCCCGCATAGGCCAGGCGATGACGCTCCACCGCCGCCGCCAGCAGCGCATCCAAGTCCGTGCCTGCAAGAAAGGCCGGCGCGCCGGCGAAGTAGCGTTCGGTGAGTTCGCGATCCAGACCGAGGATTTCGAACAGATGGCTGTTGCGATAGCTGGCCACGGTGGAGATGCCCATCTTGGCCAAGACCTTTTTGAGACCGGCTTCCAGGCCGCGGCGCAGCGACGCCTTGCCTTCTTCCGGCGCAACCTGCGCGGCCAGGGCGAAGGCCAAATAAGGATAGACGCCTGTCGCTCCCGCGGCGGTGAGCATCGCCAGATGATGCGTATCCCAGACTTGCCCGCTCTCGACCCATAGCGGCAAGTCATAAGCGTCGTGCTCGACCATGACCCGCCACGCGGCGGCGGCCGCCAGCAGCACCGGCAAAGCGCAGCGCCCGGGGCCGGTGGCGGCGTCGCTGAGCGCGATCGCGGCGGCGCCCGCCTCCAGCCGGGCGGCGACTTCCCGTTCGAGGCGCGCGAGCCATGCGGCCGCCGGCTCCGCGGCGTCGGCCGCGGGAAAGGTGATGTCAATGGGCGGCGCGGGCGCGAGCGCCGTCCATTGGTCACGGTCGAGCAGCGGCGACGCGATCTCCCCGGTGCGCCAATAGACCGCCAGCGACATGCATTGCGCTTCGCGCAGCGAATCGATCGGCGGATTGGTGACTTGCGCGAAGCGCTGCTTGCAGTAGTCCCACAGCAGCCGGGAATGGCGCGAGAGCATGGCCGGCGGCGCGTCATCGCCCATGCTGAAGACGGCGTCGCGCGCGGATGCGATCAAGGGCTGGAAGAGCAGCTTGTATTGATCTTGCGTGAACCCCAGCGCCGCCGCGCGCCGCCAATCCGGCGCGGCCGATGCGGCGGCCGGCCGCTCGCTCGCGGCGCGCGCGGCGGTGGCGGGCCGCGAGGGCGCCGCGCTGCGCCGCGGCGGCTCGCCGCGCTCGCCGGGCCGGCGCCAGGCGCCCGTCTCCAGGTCAACCCATAGCGCTTCCCCCGGGCCCAAGCGCCCGCGCTCGGCGATCTCTTCGCCGCTCAAGTCGGCAATGCCGGCTTCCGAGCCGACGACGAGCAGGCCGGCGGCGGTGCGCGTATAGCGCAGCGGGCGCAGCCCGTTGCGATCGAGCTGCACACCGGCGCACCGCCCGTCGCTCATCGCCAGCGCCGCCGGCCCGTCCCACGGTTCTTGCTCGCGCGCCACCGCGGCGTACCAGGAGCGCCACGCCGGCGGCACGGTCTCGTCGTTCTCCCAGGCGGGCGGCAGCAACCGCGCCAGCGCTTCCGCGGCGCCGCGGCCGCGCCGCAGCTCGAGTTCACAGGCGTTGTCCAAGCTCGCCGAGTCGCTGCCGCCGCGCTCGAGGAGCGTCACGCCCGCCGGGCCGCCCAACTCGCGCAGCAGCCGCGGCTCGCGCGCCGCCAGCCAGCGCCGGTTGCCCCCGATGGTGTTGATCTCGCCGTTGTGGGCCAGGCAGCGGAACGGCTGCGCCAGCCGCCAGCTCGGCTCGGTATTCGTCGAGTAGCGAAGATGAAAGACCGCGAAGCGGCTCACGAACTCCGGTGCGCTCAGATCGGGATAAAACAGCGGCAACTGCCACGGCGCCAGCAGGCCCTTGTACACGATCGTGCGCGCAGAGAGCGAGGCGATGTACACGCCGTCGAGCGCCGCCGCCTCGGCCCGCTTGCGCGCCCAGAACAGTTGCGTCTCGAAGGCTTCGGCGTCACCCTCGCCGGCCACGAAGAACTGAAAGATCGCCGGCATCGTCTGCCGCGCCAGCGGACCCAGGCAGTTGGGCGCCACCGGCACAGCGCGCCAGCCGAGGAACTCCACGCCGCTCTCGCGCAGCGCCGCCGCCAAGGCGAACCGCGCCGCGTCGCGGCGCTCCGGCGGCAAGAAGGCCATGCCGGCGGCAAAGCGGCCGGGCAGGCGCAAGCCGCTTTCCGCCGCGGCGGCGCGCAGAAAATCGCAGGGCAGATCCGTAAGCAGCCCGGCGCCGTCGCCCGAGACCCCGTCGGCATCGAGGCCGCCGCGATGCGCCATCCGCGTCAGCGCCGTCAGCGTCCGCCCGATCGGCTCCCGGCTCGGCACCGGCGGCGCTCCGCCCGGTAGACGGACGATGAGGCCGACGCCGCAAGCGTCGTGATCGGCGGCGAAGTCGCTGGCGCGCAAAGGCACACTCCTAGCAAAAGCGACCGCCGCCGAAATGTACAATTCAACGTTTCAATCCGACGCATCAGCAAAGCCGCACCGTGGCGCGCCGCCAGGATGAAGACAACCGATGGCGGGCGGCTACGGCGCGGGATAGGGACGTCGGCTCGAGCCCGCTGCCGGCCCTCCGCCGGCGGCCTGAGTGCGGCTTTTCCCGTGCAAAAGCCGCACCCCTCGTCGGCCTCGCGCCGGGCCGGCAACGATGAAACCGCGTCTACTTGGGGATGATCAGGAGGTGGAAGCTGCCGGGGACCACGGTCGGGCGGCGCTGGCCGGGCGCGGGCGGTCCAAACTTGGCGGTGACCTCGTAAACGGTGTGGGTGCGGAGATCGAGCGCCATCGTTCGCGCGCCGCGTTCGGTGGCGAGGTTCCCCACGACCGTATAGCGGTCGGGCGAATCCTCACGCACCACCGTCAGCGTGCCGTCGCCGTTGGAACTGAAGGCCAAGCCGGTGCCGGGATCGAACCGATTGGCGTCCACGCCGCGGCCGATCGCGGGCGTGGCCACGACCTTGCCGGTATCGGTATTGACCACCGCCATCATGCCGTTGTGGCAGCCGCTGAAGACGCGATGATGCGCCGCGTCGATGGCCATGCCGGAGGGATTCTCGCAGGGCGCAAGCGGCCAGCGATGGGTGACCGTCAGCGTGCGCGCGTCGATTTCGATCAGCTCGCTCTTGTCTTCGAGGTTGTTGAAGATATGGCCGCGGCCGTCGGGTTGCGCGTATTCGGGACGGCCGCCGAGATCAAAGGTGCCGACCACCTTGCCCGTCCGGGCGTCAATGGCGGTGGAGTTGCCGCTGCGGCCGTTGAAGGTAAACACCCGCTCGGTCGCCGGATCATAGATGATGCAGTCGGGATTGCGGCCGCCCACGGCCACCGTGCCGAGCGTATGGCCGTCGCGCAAATCGAAGATGGTGACTCGATCGGCGCCGCCGTCGCTGATGAATCCGCGATGCAGGCGGTCGGCAATGGCGATGCCGTGCACCCCCGGAGTGTCGGGAATATCGCCCGTGACCTTTTCCCGGCGCACATCGAAGACGATCACATGCGTGCCGTGCGAAATGTACAGCTTGCCGGCGGCGCTATCCATGGCCATGTAGTCCCAGAAACCCGTACCTCCGAGAGGCACGGTGCGCGCGACATGATAGCCGGCCGGATGCGAGCTTTGCTGCGAACTTTGCGCCGCGAGCGGCAAGAAGAAATACGCAAGCGCGGCGAAAACTGCGGCGACAGGGGCAAAGCGTTTCATCGGAAGCTCCTTTGGGTTGAGGTTCCCATGCTGCCACAGTCCAAGCTGAAGCAAACCTGAAGACGGGGCGACCGCAACCGGCCCGGCGCCGGCCCGTACAGAGTCTTGCAGGAGCCGAAGGCAGCCCCGCGCCCGTCCCCCGCCGCAGCGCCAAGGACTGACTCAGTTCGGAGGCAATGAGATACCGACCATTCGTTAGGGACACGCGAAAGGTAATATCTCGGCGCTTGCCGCGCACGCTGAGGCTATGGGACGATGACTCATTCTGGGGGCAACGCTGCGCGGGGAGCGAGGCACAAAACCGCACATGCCAGTTCAGGTCTTGCTGTGGGATATCGGCGGCGTGTTCTTGACCAATGGCTGGGACACGCCCGCGCGGGAGCGCCTGGCGCGCCGTTTTCAGCTCGATTTCGCCGCCTTCGAGGCGCGGCATCAGGCGGTCGTGGATGCTTTCGAACGCGGCCAAATGGACGAGGCCGAATATTGGCGGCAAACCGCCCTAGCCGTGGCCGCGCCCGGCACCGTCGAGCCCGCGGCATTGCGCGCCTTCCTGCGCGCGCAATCCCGCCCTTACGATGAGGCCCTGGCGTTGTTGCGCGAACTGGCCGAAAGCGGCCGCTGGCAGTTGGGCATGCTCAATAACGAATCGCGAGAGCTGAATCAATACCGCATCGACTATTTCGGTCTCAACCGCTATTTCACTGTCTGCTTCAGCTCTTGCTGGATGGACGCGCGCAAGCCCGACGCCCTCATTTATGAGCGCGCGCTGAATCTGCTCCAGCGCCGCCCGGAAGAGATCGTTTTCACCGACGATCGCGAGCAAAATCTCGTCTACCCGCGGATGATGGGCTGGCACACGATTCATTTCCAAAATACCCCGCAGCTGCGCGAGGAATTGCGCCGCTGCGGCGTGGATCCCGCCCGCGCCGCCTAGCGCGGCGGTTTCCGGCCGGTTCCCCGGGCGCGCCTGGATGAGAAGGAACGTTTGGCCCACCGCTGCGCGTGATCGCTCGGTGCCGATTCTGCTCGTGAACGGCGCCTCGTAGCCGGCAAAGCGATGCGAGCGGGAGGGAGGAGACGGCAAGCCCCGGATTTGGCCACCGGCCGGGAATGCTGCGGGACGCTGGACGCGCCCCCACTGACGGCGCTGGGCCGGCCCTCTCGCCCGAGCTGCCGCTAGGAGCGGCGGGTGATGGGGACGGCGGCGCTCGGCCGCGCGGCGGGTGGCGGTGCGGCGGGCTTGCCGTTGGCGCCGGAGGCGGGGGTGGAATCGGCCGGCGGCGTGGCGGCGTCGCGCACCAGGCCTAGTTCCTTGCGCAGTTCGGTCTCGAGCTGGCGGGCGACGTCGGCATGGTCGCGCAAAAACTGCTTGGCGTTCTCGCGCCCTTGGCCGATGCGGTCGCCGTGGTAGGAGAGCCAGGCGCCGCTCTTTTCCACGATGCCCTTCTCGACCCCGATATCGATCAAATCGCCTTCCAGCGAAATGCCTTCGCCGTACATGATGTCGAACTCGGCCTCCCGGAACGGTGCGGCCACCTTGTTCTTGACCACCTTGGCCCGGGTGCGGCTGCCGATGACGCTGTCGCCTTCCTTGATGGCGGCGATGCGGCGAATATCGACGCGCACGCTCGAATAGAATTTGAGCGCGCGCCCGCCGGTGGTGGTTTCGGGATTGCCGAACATCACCCCGATCTTCTCGCGAATCTGATTGATGAAGATCAAGCAGGTGCGCGACTTGGAAACGATGCCGGTGAGTTTGCGCAGCGCTTGCGACATCAGCCGCGCCTGCAAGCCCACGTGGGAATCGCCCATCTCTCCATCCAGCTCGGCCTTGGGCACCAGCGCCGCCACCGAATCCACCACCAGCACGTCCACCGCGCCCGAGCGCACCAGCGCCTCGGCGATCTC
>JAJPKR010000003.1 GCA_021323595.1 Terriglobia bacterium
ATCCCCGCCCCCGTCACCGCCGCCGACGAGATCGTCGCCGTCGCCGTCCCCGTGTTCGTCACCGCCACCGACAGCGTCGAGCTCTGCCCCACCGTCACGCTGCCGAAACTCAAGCTCGTCGGGTTCGCCACCAAAGGACCGCGATTCGGTCTTCCGTTACCGTGGAGGCTGACCGCAAGCGCACTGCTGCTATCGGACGTAGCGATTGTGAGTGAGCCATCGTCGGTGGTCGCGGTTGTGGGAGCGAACACCACCGCGATCGATACCGTCTGCCCCGCATCCACGACGATCGGGAGCGCGGGCGCCGACGAGGCCAAGCTGAACCCGCTCCCCGTCACGTTCGCTTGCGAGACAGTGATCGCCGTCGTTCCGGAATTGGCGAGCGAGACGTTCTGGGTCGCCTGAGTGCCGACCGTGACGTCGCCAAAATTGATCACCGATGGGGCGACCGTGAAATGAGCCGCTGTTGGCGTGCTGGAAGCGGCGGAAACGATGTTTGCCTGGCCGCCACAGCCGGTAAGCGTTGCGATCGCTGCCAGCCCAAATGCGACGGCTAAATATGACCTGCACGCACGACCAACTCGGTTCATCCCTTTGCCCTCGACTGCGACTGATCGCTCGGCCAAGAGTCACTGGACACAGGCCAAACGACGAGACTCACTCGCCAACGAAGGGGCAACCGTGCGATACAAACCTGCACGGCTCACGCCAAAGCCGTATCTCTAAGGCGATCAACCGAGCGCACGCGTGCGCTGTTCGCGAGAGCAGCGGGAGCCGCGACACCTTTCGCGTCATCGCAGTCAGACTCGGCGCGGCCCGAGCATCTGCCCATCGGGCCAAGGTCACGCCACGATATTTCCCCGCCTGGGCTGCGATCATCCGGGTTCGATGTGGGTCTCCCGCGCCCGTCTCGCTTTTCGGAATGCCGAAAGAGTGGAAGCAGTAAGCACCGCAAGGGAACCAAATGCGCGAAGCGTTGCCCGGCAGGTCAGCCCGATACGATTCTTCGCGTGCTGCGAAACTTTTGCCTATCGACCGACGCCCCGGCGCCCTAAACCGTCGCTGACGAACCAGGGATTTCCGCACTGGAACCCGGAATCGGATCTGGCCACCGACTTGCATGACATCGGCGCGACCGAAAAGTGTGCCTCGTAATGAGCGCCCCCCGAATCTCTCCTTCCGCTCGCGGCTGGTTTCGGATCACTCCCATTGGTTCTGGCGTGCTCGCATGCCTGATGCTCACGGCTTGCGGGGGCAAACAGCAGCTGACCAGCCAACCGCCACCACCGCCTCCGCAGGGCACGCTCACGATCACACCTTCGCAACTCAGTTTTGGAACGGTAAGCGTAGGCGCGAGTGCGACTCTGACACTCGACGTGGCCAACAGCGGATCAGCGGCAGTCTTGATCTCCAACGTGCAGCTGACCGGCAACGGATTCAGTTGGGTCGCCGGTGCACCTACGCTGCCGCTCACGATTGCCGCCGGCAAGAGCGTTTCTTGGTTGGTCGCCTTCGCACCACAGGCTTCCGGTGCTCAGAGCGGGTCTCTTTCGATCGCCAGCAACGCCTCCGACTCCAGCCTCAATATCGATCTCGCGGGTAGCGGCGCGGCGCACCACGCCGTGGCGCTGACCTGGGCGCCGAGCGCTTCGCCGGTGAACGGATATAACGTTTATCGCGGCGACGGGCAGTCCGGCACGTTCGTCCGGATCACCACCGCTCCGATTGCGAATACGAACTTTAGCGATTCAACCGTGCTAGCTGGCCAGACTTACCATTACGCGGTGACCGCGGTCGATTCGCAAGGCGCGGAGAGCTCGTTCTCCAACCAAGTCACCGTCACGATTCCAAATCTCTAACCTCACCGTTCGGCCTCTTGCGCTTGAAGCCGCTGCCTGACCGGTATCCCTGGCCGGTCAAGTCCAAGCGAAAACCGCCGATAACAACAGGGATGAACGAATTCACCCTGCCGGGCTCGCTCGCCGCCCTGAACCGATGCCTGGGCGAATACCCGCTGGATTTGGCTAGGATTGCAGAGCGCGTGGCGCGTTTTCCCGCACTGGCCCGCCGGATTCGCCGCGCCAGCCCACGGGCAAATCTCGAAGAAGGCATCATCTCCCTTGGATCGGAGGGCATGCGCCTGCTCGTATGGCACACGGCGCTGAGCGCATCCTCGCTCGGCCGTCGCTGGTGCCCGGTCGCTAGGCTGTGCCGTCGGTTGGCGCTGGCCAACGGCTATCCGCTGCCGCAGCGGGCCTATTTGGCCGGACTCATTTACGATCTAGGCCGCCTCCCTCTGGTCGCGGCGGGCGCCGACCCCGGCGCTCCCATCGCCATCGAGCGCCGGGGCTGGGGATTCGACCACTGCCAGATGGGAGCTTGGTTAGGCCGCGCTTGGAATTTTCCTCCGGACCTCGTCGAGGTGATGAAGCACCATCACCAACCTGAGCGCGCGATGCTCGATCCTCAACTCGTGGCCCTGGTCGCGGCGGCGGATGAATTCACTCACCACCCGGCAAGGATTGCCCACTAACCGGCAATTGCTGTTCGTCATCCCAGGCCGTGCCCATCGAACCCGCCCAAAATTCTAGCCGGGCGGGAGAGATTGGTAAGACGCTCTTAATATCGTTTTGGACCGCGGCGTGCACCAGCGCTCGGCATGGAGAGCGGGTATTACGCAGCCCTCACCGGCCTGCTGGCGCGCACGCAAGCCCTGGACGTAATCGCCAACAATCTCGCCAATACCGCGACCGCCGGCTACAAGGCGCAACGCGAGTTCTATTCGGCTCTCACGGCTAGCTCGAATGCCGCCCAACTCAGCCCGCTCAATCGCGCCGTTAATGATTATTCCGTTCTCGGCGGCATGGGACTCGACCTGTCGCAAGGGAACCTTCAGCCCACCGGCAATCCCCTCGATTTGGCTCTTCAGGGAGGCGGATTCTTTGTGGCCAATACGCCGCGCGGGGTTCGCTATACCCGAAATGGCCACTTTCACCTCAGCACGAGGGGAATCCTTCTCAGTGACACGGGCGATCCCATTCTGGATCCACGCGGAAAGCCAGTTCGCCTGCCGGCCGGCCCGGTGACCGTCAGTCCGGACGGCACGATTTCCGCCGATGGCGCCATTGTCGCCAAACTCCAAATCGCGAACTTCGCCGCCGGGGTGGCGCTGACGCCGGAAGGAGCATCGTATTTCGCTGCTCCCGCCGGTGCCGCGCGCCCGGCCGCGGCCGCCTCAGTCGTGCAGGGGAGTCTCGAACAGGCCAATCTCAGCCCGATCGAGGGCATGGTGGGCTTGATCGAATTACAGCGCAACGCCGAGCTGCTGCAAAAGGCTCTGACCACCTTCGATCGTGATTTCAATCAAACGGCAGTGACCGATCTGCCCCATATCAGTTAGGAGAGTTCCATGATTCGCGCGTTGCAAACCGCCGCCAGCGGCATGATGGCCCAGCAATTGAACCTGGACAATATCGCCAATAATCTCGCCAACGCCAGCACCGCCGGTTTCCGCGAGCGGCGCTTGCAATTTGAAGATCTGCTCTACCAAAGCCTGGTCGCCCCTGGTTCGGCGGCGACGCAACAGACGACCGCGGTCGGTCTTCAGATCGGCTTGGGAACCCGCACCGATGCCTCGGAGATCTTGCGGAGCGAGGGCGAGATGCAGTCCACCGGGAATCCTCTGGATCTGGCCATTCAGGGCGAGGGCTTCTTTCAGGTGCAGCAGCCCGACGGCACTATCGCCTACACCCGATCCGGCGAGTTCCATCTCGACTCCCAAGGCAATCTGGTCACGTCGGAGGGGAGCCCGCTGCAGCCCAGTATCACCATTCCCGCCGGCGCCACTTCCATCAACATCGGCAGCGATGGCACCGTCAGCGTGACCATGCCCGGTCAATCCAACGCACAACAAGTCGGCACCATCACCTTGGCGCTGTTTCCGAATCCCGGCGGCCTGAACAGCATTGGCCGCAACCTCTTTACACCCACCACCGCCTCGGGCGATCCCGTCGTGGGCAATCCGGGCGGCAGCCAAGGCTTGGGCACGTTGCAGCAGGGCATGCTCGAGGGTTCGAACGTGAGCGTCGTCGATGAGTTCGTCCAGATGATCCTGGCGCAGCGGGCCTACGAGGCCAACTCCAAGGTGGTTAGCACCGCTGACCAGATGTACCAAACGACCAACAACATGAAGCAATAGCCATGCCGCCGGCACCTGGATTTCTTCGGCCCCGCATTCGCTCTCGTTCCGCCACTGTGGCGATTGTGGCAACGGTGCTCTTGGCCGGCAGGCTCTCCGCTACCCGTCCCAGACCGTTGACCGACCAAGAGATTCGGCGCTCGATCGCCAACGCTTTGCGCGCGGCCGGCGTGCCCGGTGCGCTAGCCGCCCTGCACTCGCAAAGGCTCTCCGCGCCGGTCACGGTAACCGTCGCGCAGCCCAGGTTGCGAGTGGTGGCCATTCGGCCCGATCCACTTGAGGGCGTGACACGCTTTCAAATGGTCGCCGAAGCCGAGCCTCATCTTCTGCCCTTTGAGGTGAGCCTCGCGGAATTGATCCACTTCCCCGGCGGCGTGCCGGCATGGTACTCGTCTCGGCCCGGTAAAGGGCTTCCCTTCGCGAACGAAAACCGCCGCGTCCCGCTTCACACGGATTGGCTGGTGTGTCCGAGTCATCCCGCGATCCTGACGATTCTTGCGGCTCGCTTTCGCGTGAACCTATCCGTCCGTCCCTTGGAACTGGGGGCGCGCGGCCAAACGATCCGCGTGCGCGATGTAGCGGGAAAGCGCGTCTTGCGCGCGGCTGTGATCGGTCCCGACCAGTTGGAGATTCGTGAATGAGGAAGGCGGCATGACACGGCGCCCAGTGTTCGTCTTGCTTTTCCTGTGCTTCTCGATCCCCGCCATGGCGGCCGGCGGGGGCCCGCCGAAAGCGCGTGCCGATAACGCCAGCCTCGCGGCGTATTTGCGTCGCGTGCGCTTGCCGCCGCCCGCTGCCCCGCCACCGCTCGGCAGCATTTGGGTTGATCATGGCCCCCTCTCGTTCACGGGCGCCGACGTCCAGGCGCTGCGAGTCGGCGATCTGATCACCATCCACGTCGTCGAAAACACGACGGCGGTAGGCTCGGGCTCCGTCCAGGCCAAGCGCGATTTCTCGGCCCAGTCGGGACTGCTGCAAATGTTCGGCCAGATCGGCCCGCGCAGCGGCTTGAGCAATCTTTTCGGCCCCAGCTCGAATCAAGCTCTCGCCGGCCAAGCTCAAACCGCATCCAGCACCACGCTAAGCACCGATCTTACGGGCCAGGTTGTCGCCCGTCTTCTCAACGGCTTGATGGTGATCGAAGCGCGGCGCAGCGTCCGCATGAACAATCAGCAGGAGACGGCAATTCTGCGCGGGCTGGTGCGGCCCCAAGATGTCGCCCCCAATAACACCGTGTTGTCGAGCTCGCTCGGCGACCTTGAAGTCGAACTCCTTGGAAAAGGCGTGATCAGCGATAATACACGGCCGCCGAATCCGATCACGAATTTCCTCCTCAAACTGTTTGGGTTTTGAGATGATCCGCACCGCTTCTTGCATCCTCCTGTTGACCGCTCTCCTGGCCGGTGGCGCCACGGCCCCCACTCCCGCCGTGCCCAACACCGTGCGCTTGCTCGACATCGCTGGAATCGAAGGCGTGCGCGCCAACTCCTTGATCGGATACGGACTCGTCGTGGGTCTGAACGGAACGGGCGACCAACGGCAGAGCATCTTTACCACTCAAACCCTGGCCAACGTCCTCCGCCGCATGGGCGTGCAATACGACACGACACAAGTTCAGACTCACAACACGGCAGCCGTCTTCGTCACCGCGCAGTTGCCTCCGTTCGCTCGTCCCGGGACGAAAATCGACGTCACTGTCTCCTCCCTAGGCGACGCCAAGAGCATCGAGGGTGGCTTGCTGCTGTTAACGCCTCTGCTCGGTCCCGACGGCGTCGTTTACGCCGACGCGCAGGGTCCGCTCACGTTGGGCGGCTATTCCGCCGGCCAAAGCGGCAATTCCGTCCGCGTCAACCAGGCCAATGTCGCGATCATTCCCAACGGAGGCATTGTGGAACGGGGAGTCGACGTCAACTTGGACGGCATGAAGACCCTGCGCTTGCTGCTCAATCGCCCCGACTTCGAAACTGCTCACAATGCCGCGGCGGCCATCAACGCCGTGATCGGCAGCAATGTGGCGCAGGCGGTGGATAGTCGCTGCATTGCGGTTACGCCTCCCCAAGGACAGTCCGTACCGGATCTGTTGGCGCGCCTGGAAGACGTTCCTGTGACCGTTCATGCCGCGGCGAAAGTCGTGGTCGACGAGCGCACCGGCACCATCGTGTTGGGCCAGGCGGTTACCTTGGGCGCGGTTTCAATCCTGCACGGCGATCTGGCCATCGAAATCTCCACCCGCTACCAAGTCTCCCAGCCCGCGCCGTTTTCGCCCCAAGGGCAAACGGTGGTTGTGCCGCAAACGCAGGTTTCCGCGGCGGAAACCCCCACGCGCCATATCGAACTGGGAGCCGGCGCCACCGTCGAGGATCTAGTGCGCGGGTTGCAGGCAGCCAACGCCAGCGCGCGCGATATTGTGGCGATTCTTCAGGCTCTAGAAGCCGCGGGCGCCTTGCACGGCGAGTTGGAGGTCATATGAACGCGATTCTGACCTCGCGACCCCAGTTGGGTCCGGCGGCGGAACAACAATATAAGATTAAAGCCAACGCGGAGGCTTTCGAAGCCATCCTCTTGCAACATTGGTGGGCGAGCATGGCCCAAAGCGAATTGGGCGGCGAGGAACAAGACCCTGCCCTGGCGACCTTTCAATCCTGCGGGATGCAAGCCGTGAGCCTTGCGGTCGCCCACGGTGGCGGCATCGGGATTGCCCGGCTGCTGGAACAGGCTTTGGAGAAAAGGCCTGCTGAACTACCCCTGAAACCCGGCCGTTCCCCAGACGAAGCAGCGGCCAAACCCGGCAGCAGCGGCGGCGCCCGGCTTTAAGCGACGAGGCGCTCAGGGTGGCATTCTGCGTGCTGGCACGCAGCCGGAGATCGGACCGGCGGTACGACATGAAAAAAAGCTTGCCGGGACATTAAAGTCCGCTTACTGCCGGCCGATATCCAGAGTGAAAGGCGAGCCATCGAATGCGTATCAATCCCAATCCCAACGCCAGCGACCCCGCTCTGCGGCGGCTCGAGCGCTCGGAATCCACGCCTGCCGCCTCGAATTCCGGCGTCATGCCGGCGGCCGGCGAGGATACGGCACAACTGTCCTTTGCCGGCGGCGCGGTGTCGGCCCTGAAGAGCCGTTTGGCATCGATGCCGGAGGTGCGCCAGGAACGCGTGCAAGCTTTGCGTCAAGCACTGGCATCGGGCGCATATCGCGTCAACTCCCAGCAGTTGGCGGACGCCGTGTTTAACGATCTGCTGGGTTCGGTGCGCCAATAACCCGGGTGAAACGTGAGCGACGAACTCATAATCGGCGCGATTCCTCCGCTGGCGGAGCAAACGGATTCGCCTGATCCCAGCGCTCGCCGCGGCAAGGCCAAGCGAGCGCCGGCGGCCTCCGACGAGCAAGCGGCCGACGACGAGCCTGCCCATGAAGTCGACACCACGGTCTGACCCGGCGGCGATCCTTGATCATCGCCTGCGACTGCTGCGTGCCCTGGCGGCTGAGTTGCGCACCGCCATCGCCGATTTTGCGGCTGGATCGGCCAGCGCAGTTTCGACGCAAGCCGCCAAGCTGGAAGGTCTGTGCACGGCGCTGGCGGGCTGCCCGCCGCTGCCGGCGCAGTGCGAGGGGAACATCGCGAACATGGCAAGCCTGCTCTCCGAGCTCGGCGAAGTGACCGGTGAGGTTCGCCGCCTCAACCATCACTATGCGGTGCTCGTTCGTGAGGCGCGCCGCACCGCCGCCGCCCTGCTCCATCATCTTTGCGCGCACGCCGGCGTTTATTCCCATCCGGCCGCGGAAACGCCCGCGCCGGCCGCGGCTTGCGGCGCCGAACTGAGGGTATCCGCATGAGCCTTTCGGGGGGCCTCTGGACCGCGGTTTCGGCCTTGAATGCCGACGAGGGTGCGCTCCAAGTCACGGCCAACAACGTCGCCAACGCCAATACCCCCGGCTACAGCCGGCAACTGCCGGTGTTGGTGGAGCCCCCCCCCGAGCAGTTGGGCAATTTAATCTTCGGAACCGGTGTCACGCTCGAACAAGTGCAAAGCGTCCGCGACGGCGTGCTCGAATTGCGCATCCAGCAACAACAGCAGCAATCGGGCAAGCTCGACTCTTTCCTCAATGCGCTGCAGCCGACGCAACAACTCTTCAACGAGGCCCAGGGGGCGGGGCTCGAGAGTGCGCTCGGGGCCTTCTTCAATAGCTGGCAGCAGCTCTCGACCAACCCCACCGATCTGCCTACGCGCCAGCAAGTGATCGACGCCGGCCAGACCCTGGCCACGGCTTTCAGTCAGACCGCCGCCAGCTTGGCCGGCCAGCAAAGCGACTTGAACCAAAGCGTCACGCAGGCGGTGGCACAGGTCAACTCGCTCATCAGCCAGATTGCGGCTCTCAACGTGCAAATCGCCAGCCTGTCGCCCAACACCTCGGGTGACAACCAGCTCGTGGATCAACGCACCGCGCTGATCGGGCAACTGTCGCAACTGATCGACGTTTCCAACATCGCCGCCAGCGATGGCAGCGTAACCTTGACGACCACGAGCGGCTCGGCGCTGGTCGTGGGCGGTCAGAGCATGGCCCTCACGACCGCCATGAATTCCAGCACCGGCATGCAGGACGTCTTTGACGCGCAAGGCAACGACATCACGATCAAGATTGCGGCCGGCCAACTGGGCGGGCTGATTCAGGCGCGCGACCAAACGATTCCCGGCCTCCGCAGCCAGCTGGACGCGCTGGCAAACGGCATCATCGCCGCCGTAAACGCGCAACATGCGGCGGGTTTCACGCTCTCCGGCGCGGCCGGCGGCAACTTTTTCGCGCCGCCGCCGGCCGGCGGCGTGGGCGCCGCCGCCATGGCGGTGGTGATTACCGACCCCGCCCAGATTGCCGCCAGTTCCGATGGCACCGCGGGCAGCAACGGCAATGCGGTGGCGTTGGCCGATCTGCGAGCGCAAAATTTGGTCGCCGGCCAGCCGCCCGACGCCTATTACGCCAATATGGTTGCGAACCTCGGCAGCACGATCCAGAACGCCACTGCCGCTCAGCAGGCCACCAGTCAGGTCCTGAATCAGTTGCAGAATCAACGCGGCGCCGTGTCCGGCGTTTCTCTCGACGAGGAAGCGGCCAACTTGATGAAGTACCAGCGCGCTTACCAAGCGGCGGCGCGCGTGGTCACGGTCATAGATCAGATGACGCAGTGGGCGGTCAATCTAGGACAAGACTAGCCATGAGCTTGCGCGTAAACCCGAATCCCAGCTTGAACCTCGCGGATTCCCTCGATCTGTTGAATCAGCAAGAAAGCACCGCGCTGGAGCAACTTTCGAGCGGGCAATCGGTCAACGAGCCTGCGGACAACCCGGCCGCCCTCGCCGCCCTCATCCAGAACCACGCCGCTGCCGGCCAAACCGACCAGTACACGCAAAGCATCGCCAGCGTGCAAGGCGCCTTGCAAACCGCCGACGCCGCCCTCAACACCGTCGTGACCAGCCTCGGCCAGGCCCTCTCGCTCGCTACGGAAGGCGCAAACGGCACGCTCACTGCCTCGCAGCGCCAGGCCATCGCCAGCCAGGTCGATAATCTCCAGCAGCAAATTTTGCTCGCCGCCAACCAGTCCTATCAGGGCAGCTATATCTTCGGGGGCACGGCTTCGACCGCGCCGCCCTTCGTCGCCATCAGCACGTCGCCCTCCGGCGTGAGCTACGTCGGCAACAATGGCGTGAATTCGATCGAACTCGCACCCGGTGAAACCGCCGCGATCAATAAACCTGGCGACCAGATTTTCAACATCGCCGGCGCCGACGTGTTCCAGGCGCTCCAGGACCTATCGAACGCCCTCAGCGCCAACAACCAATCTGCCGTGGCGACGGCGGCGACCGAGGTGCAAAACGCATTCAATGCCGTTGGGGTGCAGCGCACGTTCTATGGCGCGACCCTGCAACGCATGCAAACCATGGATACCTTCCTGAGCACCGAGAAAGTCGAGCTCAGCCAGCAGGCCACCCAATTGGTCGGGGCGGACATGGCGCAGGTGGCCACCAACCTCAGCCATTTGCAGGTGCAGCGCCAGGCGCTGGTGCAAGCGGAGAGCCAGGTCCTCGGCCAGCCCAATCTCTTCCAGTACATGCCCGTTCCCTAGCAGGCCGCAAGATGGGCGGCGCCACCCGGGGACCAGCATGGACTGGGTCGTCCGGTTGCGCCCTGCGCGCGCGGGTGGCCCGGCGGCATTCGGGATTCGCCTAGGTCTGATTTCGCAAACTGGCGCGTGAGTTGCAATTGCAATCGGGGCGCTCGTTCCGGAATTAGGGCGCTCTAATTGGCCGCCCGATGCGCCGCACTCGTACCCTTTTTGTTCACGACAGCTTGCCCGTTCCTGACCGGAGCGGAGCCGAAAAGCGCATCCTCCTCTTGCTCGAAGAGCTCGCGCAGCAGGGCCATGCGATCACCTTTCTGGCTCGTTGGGGTAAAGGGAGGGAAGAAGAACTTCCCGCCGTTCAGCGCCTTTGCGAACGCGTCTATCACACCGATCTCGAACACCTTCGCTACCTCGGCCACCACGCTCAGCCGCAATTCCGGCTTTCTGGGATTCTCGAAGAGGGAGATTTCGATCTCGCGATCCTGACCCACTGGCACTGGAACTGCATCGCGGTCTCCGAGCAGTACCTTCACAAGATCCGGCTGTTGTCTCCCCGCACTCGCATCGCTGTGCTCAGCGAGGACCACCACGGCTGGCGCGAAGCGCGATTGGCGCACATCAGTGGTGAATGGCAGGATTGGGAACGAGCCCGCAATTACGAAGACCGCGAGCTGGAAATATATCGCCTTGCCGATGTGGTGCTCGCCGTTTCGACCGCCGATCGCGACGGGATCCTGCGCGTGGCGCCCGACGCCCCGATCGAGGTTCTGCCCCCGGTCGCCGATGAAGTGGAGGCGTCGGCTGCGCCATTCGAACAACGCCACGGAATTCTCTTCCTGGGCCAGTACGACAATCCTGCCAATCGTGACGGTATCGACTGGTTTCTAGCCGACGTCTGGCCGTTGGCGCTCGCCCGCGAGCCCGGCCTAAGGCTGAGCCTGGCGGGGCCGAATTGGCCGGACGATTATCTGAACCATCGCCATGTCGAGGCGCTCGGTTTTCTGCGCGATCTTGGACCGGCCTTCGCCCGCCATCGGCTTGCGATCTGTCCCATCCGGTACGGCACCGGCATCAAGACCAAGAACCTCCCCGCGCTCGCCTACGGCTTGCCGCTCGTAACCACTTCCGTCGGCGCGGAAGGCATGGGGGTGACGGACGGCATTCACGCCGCGATTGCGGATCACCCGGATGACTTCGCCGCGCGCCTCGTCGAGCTCTATCGCGAGCGCTCGCTTTGGCAGGCCATGGCGAGCGCCGCGCGGGCCCTCGCCGAGGCCGCTCTTTCCCGGGCGGCGTTGTCGCGGCGGATGCGTGAGGTCATTTCAGCCACATTGAGCCGGCCGGCCAAGGCGCCTGCCGGCCTGGGTTTGCACTCGCCGCTGTCGGTCGAGATCTATCACCCCGAAATTTTGGATCCGGGTGGCGATGCGTTCCAGCGGCGTACCCACGCCTACCTGGATCTCGGCGAGCGCAGGCTGGAGCAAGGCAGGTTGCAGGAAGCGCGTGCGCAGTTTCGCCACGCTTTGAGCTTCTTGCGCGACCGGCATCACCCTCTGATGGCCCGCATCGAGGCGGGCCTATGCCGCTGCGCCGCCGCGCCAGAGGCGGACTATTTCGCGCCCCTGCGTCGGCGCACGCCCGCCGCTCCCCGCAACGCCGGCGCGGCCCACGCCCCGCTGTTCAGCGCGATCATTCCGACCTATAATCGGCGGCCGGTCCTGCAGAAATGCCTCGAGGCCCTGGCCGCGCAATCCACGCCGCCCGATCGCTTCGAGGCGATTGTGATTGACGACGGCTCCAGCGACGATACGGAATCATGGTGCCGTTCCTGGTCGGCGCCCTTTCCGTTGACCTATATCCGGCAGGATCATGCGGGCGTCGGCGCTGCCCGGCGCGCGGGCGTGGCTGCCGCGCGAGGCGAATATTTGTGGCTCGCCAATGACGACACGATCGCGGCCCCGGGCTTGCTCGCAGCCCATGCGGCGGCATGGCGGCGGCTCTCCGGAACGCCGCTGGCGATCCTCGGCGATTTTCGCTATTCCTTCGGCGCCGCTCGCCGCGCGCTCAGTTACACGCTCAGCCGGTCGCCTTTTTTGTTTCCTCAATTGGCCATGGAGCCCCGCTCCCGCCACGACTGCACGATGTTCATGACCTGCAATTTGAGCGTGCGCCGGGCGGCGGTCCTGGAGGCCGGGAATTTCGATCCGCGATTCCACGTTGCCGAGGACACCGAACTCGGCGCCAGACTCGAATCCGCCGGCTATGCCGTGCAATTCGAGCCTGCCGCGGTCGCCTGGCACGATCATCTCGATTTTCGCTGTGACGACCTGGTCGCGCGGGCGCGCCGTTATGGACCCGCCATCCTGCTCCTGCACCGCTTGCATCCGCGGCTGCTCGGCGATGGGCGCGGCCGCCTGGGCCGCCTCGACGCCGCGTCGTTTGACGCGATGCGCCGTTTCCTGGATTGCCATCGCGACGAAGTCGCAGCCGCTGTCCGCGCCCTGCGCCGACTCGATGATCTCGACTTTCTGCCTTTCTTCGCTCAGCCGCGGCCGGAGGGCAATGCCGCCGGTCAAGTCGCGGCGCTCATTGCCGCCGCGCTTCCCACGATCCACTGGTTTTATGTCTACGAGAGCCTGCTCGCGGCCCACGACGCAACTGCGCCGCCGGCTTTAACGCAAGGGTTTTCCGCGCCCCAGCCGGCGCATCCGGTGGGGGTACTGTGATGCCGCGCCTCGCCCTTTCTATGATCGTTCGCGACGCCGCCGCTGATCTCGAGCGCTGCCTGGCCAGCGTCCGCCCCGTGGCGGATGAGATCGTCATCGCTGACACCGGATCGCGCGACAACACGATCGCCGTGGCGCGAGCGCACGGCGCGCGCGTCATTTCCATTGCGTGGTCCAACGATTTTGCCGCCGCGCGCAACGCCGCGCTCGAACCGGTGACGGCAGACTGGGTGCTCTCGCTCGATGCCGACGAGCGGCTCGATCCCGAGGCCCGGCAGGAATTGCCGCGCCTCTTCGCGAACCGCAAAATCGCCGCCTATCAAGTCAACATCCGCAATTACTTCCGCGATGCCCGCATTCACATGTACGACCAGCTCGCGCGCGCCAACGACGGCCGTCTCGCGGAAGCTCGCGATTGCGCGGCTTTCGTCGTCCATCAAAACCTGCGGCTATTCCGCCGCCAGTCCTGGATTCGCTTCGAAGGCCGAGTGCATGAAAACGTCTCCCGCAGCGTCTTGGCGCATGGTGGCGCTATCGGCCCGCCCAGCTTGCTCATTCACCACCTCGGCTTGGCCGATCCGGAAGCCATGCGTCGCAAGGCGCAGGCCTATCGCGAACTCGGCAAGCAAAAGGTGCGCGAGATGCCCAACGACGCGCAAGCGCATCTCGAGCTGGGAGCGGAAGAACTGGAGCATTTTGGCGAGCCGGCCGTCGCGCTGGCGCTGTTCGAGCGCGCCTGCCTCCTCGCTCCCGGGATGGCGTTGGCCTGGTACTATTTGGGGCTTGCGCGAATTCGCGTCCATCAGCTGCCCGCAGCGGTCGAAGCTCTGACTGCCGCAGAGCGGCTTGGCATATCAGGACCCTTGCTCTACGATGCGCGCGGCGATGCCCGCTACGATTTAGGTGAGTTTTCGGCGGCGGCGCGAGATTACCGCCGCGCGCTGAAGCTGGTGGGCGAGTCGGCCCTGATCGAAAGCAAGCTCGGTCTCGCCGAGATCCGCGCGGGCGAGCTGGATGCGGGCTTCGCGCGCATGAAGCGAGCGGTTCGGCGCGAGCCGGACAACGCAACCGTGCGCGACCGCATGATCGCGGCGGCGGCCGCAGTCCATCGCTTGGCGCTGGCCGCGGAAGCAGCCGAAGATTATTTGCGCGTCATCCCTCACCCTTCCGAACGCGCCTTTTTGCGGGCCGCCACGCTTCGCGCCCAGCTGCGGCAATGGACGCAAGCGGAAGCGGTGCTGCGCGACGGCCTGTCCCGATGGCCAGCCTCGCCGGCGCTGTGCGAAGCGCTGCGGGAAGTCGAGACCGGCGCTGCCGCGCCCATGCCTGAAAACAAGAATCCATCGCTTCCACCTGTACCAAATTTTCCTCCGCTGGCCTAAAGCCTTAAGCCGACGGGCCGATACCTCCTCATGAAGGCAAGAATCGGTTCCGTGAGCTGGAACGGCGATGGCTCGGGGCTAAGCGGCCGACCGAGTACAGTTCTCCGACGCGGGACCAGGAGAGGAAAGGAGACCTCACATGTCGTTTAGCATTCTGAATAACATTCCCGCGATGCAGGCGCAGGATCAGCTTGGGCTGACCAATGCCAGCCTCCAGAGCACGCTGTTACAGCTTTCCACCGGTTCCCGCATCAACACCGGCGCGGATGACCCGGCCGGCTTGTCGATCGCCAACGGGCTGCATGCCAACGCCCTGGCCCTGCAGCAATCGGCGCAAAACGCCAATACCGGCGTCGGCCTGCTGCAAATCGCCGATGGCGCGCTGTCCCAGGTCACCAACCTGCTGAACAGCGCCGTGACGCTGGCCACCGAAGCGTCCAACGGCACCGAGACGTCGCAACAGCTGACGGCTCTGAACGCGCAGTTCACGCAGTTGATGGCGGAAGTGGATCGCATCGGAACCGGCACCACGTACAATGGCAACGCCGTCTTCAGCGCCTCCACCACCTCGATCTTTCTTTCCGACGGCAACTCCTCCAGCACCATCGCCGTGACGGTCGGCACGCTCAGCTCGGCGACGCTGGGCTTGAACACCAACGACTTGACGACCCAGGCCAACGCGCAAGCCGCGCTGACCAGCATCGTGGCCGCGATCAACACCGTGGATACCAACCGCGGCACCATCGGCGCCACCGTCAACCGCCTGCAAGACGCCCAAAACGTCATCAACGTGCAGGTGCAAAATGTGACCTCGGCCGAAGACAGCATTCGCGCTGCCAACATTCCCGAGGAAGTGGCGAAGATGTCGCAGTACCAGATCCTGGAGCAGACCGGCATCTCGGCGCTGGCCCAGGCCAACTCTATGCAGCAGATCGTCCTCAAGCTCCTGCAGTAACTTGCAGGCGATCGTGGCGGGGCCCAAGGGGGGAGCCCCGCCACGATTCCATCTTTCCCTCCGTAAGAAGGACCGGCTCGGATGGCGACTCTAGGCTTGCCCGCGCTCAATACCCAAGGCCTGCTGGCCAATTCGACAACTGGGCTGAACGTCGCCCAGCTCGTCAACGCCTCGATGGCGGCGCTCGAAATTCCCCAGCAAAATCTGCAAAACGAACAGGCGCTGCTGAGCTCCCAGTCCTCCGCGCTATCCGCGCTCAACAGCGATCTCAACGCCTTCCAAACCGCCTTTCAAACCCTAACCTCCCTCAGCGGCGCCCTCGACGCCACTGCAGCGGCATCGTCCAATACTGGAGTCCTGACGGCCTCGTCGGATAGCACCGCGGCGGTCGCCAGCCACACCGTGCTGGTCAACAGTCTCGCCGTCACGTCTTCCTACGACACCAACGAACTCGCTAGCTCCAGCACGACCTTCGGCACGGGATCTTTCACCATTCAGGTTGGCTCCGGAACCGCGCAAACCGTGACGGTGGATAGCACCAACAACACGCTGTCCGGTCTAGCCACCGCGATCAACAGCATGGGCCTCGGCGCGACCGCGAGCGTGGTCACCGATGCCAATGGCGCGCGGCTCTCGATCGTGAGCAATACCTCCGGCGCCGCCGGCGACCTGACCATTGCCAATGTCGGCGGGTTGACGGGCCTCAGCTTCACCAAGACGCAAACCGGCGCCAATGCTTCCCTGACCGTGGACGGCACCCCGATCAGCAGCGCCAGCAACACCGTCACCGGCGCGATCTCCGGCGTAACGCTCAATCTGGTCGGCGCTTCTACTACCCCAGTCACGGTGAGCGTGAGCCCTGACACCAGTTCCGCGACGACCGCGATCAAAAGCTTTGTCTCCGCCTATAACACCTTGATCGGCGACATCAACAAACAGTTTGCGACCACCAGCACCACCAGCAGCGACGGCACCACCACCAGCGTCACCGCCGGCGTCCTGATGGCTGACCCGGCGCTGAGCAACGTTCAGGAACAGCTGCTGAGCGCGATGACGTACTCGATGTCCGGCAACAACGGCATCACGAGCCTCTCGTCGTTGGGAATCACCATGAACCAAGACGGGACGCTCACTGTGAACTCCAGTACGCTGCAGAACGCGCTTTCCAGCAACTTCTCCGCGGTGCAAACTTTCTTTCAAGGAGCGTCCGGAACCTTCGGCTCGAACTTGACGACCAATTTGACCCAGCTTACCGATCCGGTCAACGGTCCCTTCAACCTGGAGCTGACCAACATCTCCACGCAGCAAAACGATCTCTCCCAGCAACTCACTCAAATGCAGGGGCAGCTGGCGATTGAGCAGCAACAACTGCTGCAGGAATACAGCCAGGCCAACGCCGCCTTGCAAACGTTGCCGCTGATGCTCCAGCAGATTTCGAGCCAGTTGGGCAGCCTCTCCAGCTTCTCGTCCCCGTCGCCTACCCATGGATAACATTCGAGCCAATCCCGTCGCCGCCTATCGCCGTTCGGCGATTGAAGGCGCCTCTCCAGTGCAGCTCGTCGGCCTGCTTTACGAAGGCGTGATTGCCGCCCTGCATGTGTCGGTGCGCGCCGTAAAAGCGGGCGAAATTGAGACCCGTGTGCGCGAAATCAATCGCGCGATGGCGATCCTCGCCGAACTGGGCGCCTCTCTCGATCTCGAGCGCGGCGGCGAGGTCGCCGCCACATTGCGGCGCTTCTACAACATCGCGCAGGGGCGAATGCTCGAAGCCAGCATCAAACAGTCGGCGCCGATTCTCGAAGAGTTGATCTCGCAGTTCCGCGGCCTGCGCGATTCATGGCGGCGCGTTGAACGCGACGCCCAGGTGGCGCATCAGCTCCAGCCGACCGCGTTCCGGCCCGCGGAAGCCGTGGGCGCGGCTTGGGGCGCCTGATGATCGGGGAATTCCGAACCAGATTGCAAGCCGCCAACGAGGCTTGTGCAGCCTGGGCGGCGCTGCTTGCAGGGCCGGAGGCCGCGATGCCAGGCGCTCTCGGTGCGTTGCCGGCCCTCCACGCCGAGCTCGAATGGATCGGCGCGAACCTGTCGGCGGCCCGAGCCGGTGCGGACGCATCTCTCGCTGCCGATCTGGCGACTTACGCGAAGACTCTCCTCGTCTTGGAGCCTCTGCTGCAGCGCTTGGCGGCATGCTTGCGCCGTCGGCAAGGCGACCTGCGCCGCGCCGGCGCACATATTGCCGGAGTTCGCAGTTGGGCCGACCTCGCCGTCGGCATCGGCCGAGCCGCTCTCCAGGATCTCCCGCGTTGAACCTGTACCGTTAAAGTTACCTCCCGAACCCGCCGATTCCATTCTTGGCGAAATCTCTCCGCCGTTTGCCCAAGGTACGGGGCCATGATCCAGCTTACGCGCTTGAATCATCAATCTATCGTGGTGAATTCCGACGCCATCAAGTTCGTCGAAAGCGCTCCAGACACAACTATTACCTTGATGAGCGGCGAAAAGCTTCTCGTTCTCGAGTCGCCCGCCGACGTGGTCGAAAGAATCGTTCACTTTCGCCGGCTGATCCTCGCCGGACTTTCACCGGCGAGCGTGGCCCAGGCGCTCGCCATCTATTCCGAAGCCGCGCGCCTCGAAGGCTGCATGGAACAAGGGAAGGCGAGCCGTGGATAAGAGCACTTGGCTCGGAATGGGCATCGCTGCCGCCGGCATTCTCTCCGGCATGATGATTGAGGGCGGCAGAATTGCCCAAATCCTGCAGCCCACCGCCGCCATGATCGTTTTCGGCGGCACGCTGGGCGCGGTGATGCTGCAGTTTCCGATGCCGACGGTGATCGCCGGCTTCAAGCACCTGCCGCACGCCTTCTTCGAACCCAAACTCGGGCCGCGCGCCATGGTCGAACAAATTGTCGGCTTCGCCAACAAGGCGCGCAAGCAGGGCATCGTCTCGCTGGATGCCGATCTCGGTTCAGTGAACGATCCATTCCTGAAAAAGGCTTTGACACTCGCCGTCGACGGCACGGAATCGCAGGAATTGCGCAAAATGATGGAGCTCGAGATGGAAAATCAAGCCGAACGCGACGAAAAGATTCCGCAATTCTTCGAGGCAGCGGGCGGCTACGCACCCACGGTCGGCATCTTAGGCGCGGTGATCGGGCTGATCCAGGTGATGCAGCATCTGAGCGACATCAACGAAGTGGGCCGCGGCATTGCGGTGGCCTTCGTCGCGACAATTTACGGCGTCGCCTCCGCCAATCTCTTCTTCCTCCCCGTGGCCGGCAAGTTGAAGTTCCAGCTGCATGAGAAGCAGGTCATGCGCGAAATGGTCCTCGAGGGCGTTGCCTCGATCCTGGACGGAATGAACCCGCGCATGCTCGAGACCAAGCTTTTGGGCTTTCTGGCCGAGCCCTCGGGTGAGAAGCAGGAGAAGATCTCTAAGGAAGCGGCCGCACCCGAAGGCACACTCGCCGAGGCCCACCGTTAGCCGCCATGGCGCGCAAGAAAAAGCACGCTGGGCACGTGAATCACGAGCGTTGGCTGATCTCCTACGCCGATTTCATTACCCTGCTCTTCGCCTTTTTTGTGGTGATGTACGCCAGCTCGCAAGTGGACCGCGCCAAGACGATTCAACTCGCCGCCGCCATTCAGGCTGCGTTCCAGCAAATGGGCATGTTCCACCCGTCTTCCTTGGAGCCGCCCATTGAATCCTTAGGCTCGCCGTCGAGCTCGCCCGCACCGCCTTCCTTGGCCACGGTGACGCCCAGTCCGGAACTCGCGCAATTGACGGCCCAAGCCGGCGTTCTCTCCAGTGGCCGCGATTTGCGTCTCTTGGCGACAGAGCTGAAAAAGGAACTCGCGCCCGAGATTCTCAAGCATCAGATTCAGGTCAACATTCGGAAGGAAGGCGTGGTCGTCAGCCTGTTGGAAGCCGGCTTCTATCCCAGCGGTTCGGCGCAATTGCTGCCCGGCTCCGATGCGATTCTCGCGCGCATCGCGGCGGTGGTCCGCCATCACCCCAATGCCGTGCGCATCGAAGGTCACACCGACAACGTGCCGATCCACAACGCGCAATTCGATTCCAACTGGGCGCTCTCCACCACGCGCGCGACCGAGATGGTGAAGATTTTCATCACCCGGTTCCACTTTCCCCCCGATCGCCTCTCGGCCGCCGGCTATGCGCAGTACCACCCCGTCGCGACCAATGCCACCGCCGCCGGCCGCCAGCGCAATCGCCGTGTGGATATCGTGATCCTGCCGCCGCCTGGAACGGCGTGGCTGCCCTTGCCCGACGACGCCACCGCGGACATCGTGCCCAATCGCGCTCAGACCGCCACGAGACGACTCACGCCCTCGGTGGCGCCGGTGGAAAAATCGCCGCCCCTGCCGGAAGGTGCGAAGGATAAGGCCAAAGGACGTTCCGGCGCGATTCCCTAGCCGAGCTGGTAGCCGACGCCGCGAATGGTCTGGATCAGCTTCGGCTCGAAGCCTTTGTCGATCTTCCCGCGCAGATAGTTGATATAAACATCGACCACTTTGGTGTCGGAGTCGAACTCGAGATTCCACACGTGTTCGATGATCATGGCGCGGGTAAGGCGGCGGCCGCCATTCACGGCGAGATACTCAAGCAGCGCGTATTCCTTCGGGGTCAGGTCAATCCGCTTGCTGCCGCGCTTGACCGAGCGCTCCACCCGGTCAAGCTCCAAGTCCGCAATGCGGATCACATTCTCTCGCGCGCGGCGCCCGCGGCGCATCAGGGCGCGAATGCGCGCCGCCAGCTCAGAAAATGAAAACGGTTTGCTGATGTAGTCGTCAGCGCCGAGATCGAGCCCGCGAATACGGTCGCGGACGCCATTGCGCGCGGTCAAGACGATAACTGGCAAGCCCGGGTGGCGGCCGCGCAGGGTTTGCAAAACCTCCAGGCCGTCGCGCCGCGGCAAATTGAGATCCAGGACCGCTAAATCGTATTTTTCACTTAAAATGCGCGCTTCCGCCGCCTCGCCGTCGCCTACCACGTCCACGGCATAGGAGTCGGCTTCCAATCCCTTGCGAATGAACTCGGCAAGCGGCTCGTCGTCCTCAGCGAGTAAGATCCTCATTTCCTGACTGCCGCAGGCTTCACGGCACGGGGCGCAACCGCACTAGTGCGATTGTCAGAGAGCCATCGTCTCTTGTCAAGCTGCAGGACAGCGCCGGCGCGCGTGTTCCCGCTGATCCTCGGCATTTAGCACTTGCCGCGGTGATAACGTCGCTGCAAATGAGTTTCGTCGAGGCTCTGCTGCTCTTTGCGGGCAAAGCCGCGATGATAGGCGGCTGCGGCTTGTTCGCGTAACGCCTCGATCGCTCGCCGCTCCGTTCGCGCGCGCTGGTAGGCTGCTTGCTGCTCCGCCCGGCGGCGCTCGGCGGCGGCATGCTCGCGAGATAGCTGCTGTTCCAGTGCCCGCAGGGATCGCTGGCGCTCGGCGGTAAATTGTAGTTCCGCGCCACTCATCGCCTCTCCTAGGGCTTCGTTTTGCGCGCGCCGCAGCGCGAACTGCCGGTCGCGGCATTCTTCCAGCGCGGCTCGAATCCGAGCGGCTTCTTGCTGCGCTGCCGCGAGCAGCAGCTCCTCCTGGCGTTCGATCGCCTCGCGCGCGTGCAGCAGCGAATCCAGCGGAAATCGGAAGGCCATGCCCTAGGCGCTCGGCAATGCCCGCAGGCGCTTCACGTTCTCCGCGAGCGGCGCCGCCTCTTCTTTCTTCTGCTGCAGATACTCGAGAATCGCCGGGCGTAACGCCAGCGCCCGGTCGAGAAGCGGATCGGCGCCCTTCTGGTAGGCGCCGATGCGGATCAGATCCTCGGAGCGTGCATAATGCGCTAGCAGCTTCTTCAACTGCGCCACCTTCTCCATCTGCTCACGCGAGCAGATGGACGGCATGAGGCGGCTAAGGCTGTCCAAGACATTGATGGGGGGATAATGCCCTTGCGCCGCCAGGCTGCGGTCGAGCACGACGTGCCCGTCGAGCAGCGAGCGCACGGCGTCCACGAGCGGATCCTGCTGATCGTCGCCCTCCATCAGCACGGAATAGAACGCGGTGATGCTGCCCTCGCCGAATCGGCCGGCCCGCTCGATCAGCCGCGCCAACAGCGAAAATACCGAAGGCGTGTAGCCCTTGGCCGTGGGTGGCTCGCCCGCCGCCAAGCCGATCTCGCGCTGTGCCATCGCGAATCGGGTCAGCGAATCCACCACCAACAAGACGTTTTGCCCAAGCCCGCAAAAATACTCGGCGATGGACGTGGCGGCCAGGGCCGCCCGCAGCCGCAAGAGCGGGGATTGATCCGAGGTCGAAACCACGACCACCGACCGGCGCCGCCCTTCCGCGCCGAGAGCCTCGTCCAGAAACTCCTTGACTTCGCGGCCGCGCTCGCCGACGAGCGCCAGTACCGTCAGGTCGGCGCTGGTGCCGCGGGCCATCATGCCGATCAAGGTGCTCTTACCGACGCCGCTGCCGCCGAAAATCCCCACGCGCTGGCCGCGGCCGCAGGTGACGAACCCGTCGATCGCGCGCACTCCGCAGCCCAAGGGTTCGCGAATCAACTCGCGCGCCATCGGCAAGGGCGCGTTCGCATCGTACGCGCGCCGGGCGCGCGCCCGCGGCGTCGCACCGCCGTCCAGCGGCTGGCCGCTGGCATCCAAGACCCGGCCCAACAGCGCCGGCCCCACCGGAATCGAGGGACGATGGCCGCCGGTGATGATCAGATCGCCGAAGCGAATCCCGTCGGGCTTCGCCACGGGCATGGAGAGCACCGTGCGGCCGCGAAAGCCGATGACTTCGGCCTCGAAGCGGCGGCCGTGCTGATCTTCGATCTCGCAAGCCTCCCCGAGCGAGCAGCAGGGGCCCTCCGACTCCACGACCTGGCCCACCGCCTGCGTAACGCGGCCGGTCCAATGGAGATTTCCGCAGCTCGCGAGCCGCTCGAAGTATGGCGCGAGCAAATCGCCGTTCGTTGCCGCCAAGGTACCCTTGCTCACTCCTCGTCGGCGCCGTCTCCGCCGGCGCGCGTGCGCTCCTCCAACAGATCGTAGAAGCCTTGGTCAATTTCCTTCATCTGCTGCTCGATGTTGAATGAGGCGTTGCCCAGATCCGTCTCGAGCTGGCACTCCCCGGGCTTGATCGACGCGTCCTCGACAATCCGCGGCATGCCCCGCTCGATTCCTTGGAAGGCCTCGTTCCACAGCTCCGCCTGCGAGGGATGCACGCGCAGATTGACCTGCGTCGAACCCTCCAAACGATCGAGCGCGACGCGCACGGCTCCGCGCAGCAAGATCGGGTCGAGCTGCGCCTCGCGATGGAGAATGCGGCGCGCCACCGCCAATGCCAGGCGCACGACTTCGCCCTCGATGCGCATGAAGTACGACGCGCGAGCACGGGCGAACGCGCCCACCACCATGCTGATCGAGGCGCGCTCTTGCATGAGGGCCTGGGCCACTTCCGCTTGCGCCCGCGCCTCCGCCTCCATCTTTCCCCGCCGGAACGCCTCGGTCTCGATGCGCTCTCGCAGCTCGGGCATCCCCACCGCCGCGTCTCCCGCCGGCGCCACCGGCTTGGGTGCAATTTCGTCCACCGTGGGATAGACGAAGGGCTCGGCATTGAACGCGGCGTCGTGGACGTGGAGCGAGGGCGCCGCCGGGTTCGGGCTGAGCCGGGCTCGCGCCGCCGCGAAGCTCCCCCGCGCTTGCCCTTCGGAGCTGCCGTCGCGGCTAGACGACGAACTCATCGCTTTTTTCCTCTTTGAGGATCATCTTGCCTTCCGCTTCCAGCTTGCGCGCCAGCGCCACCGCCTCCTGCTGCGCCTTGGCGACCTCGCGCCCGCGCACCGGGCCGAGCACCTCCATATCTTCTTTCAGCATTTCCACCGCGCGCGACGACATACTTTTGAAGATGTGATCCCGCAGCTCCTGCGAGGCCCCCTTCAGCGCCAGCGCCAGGGTCTTCTTGTCCAGTTGCGCCAAGAGCTCGCGGATGCTGGTCTCCGGAACCGTGATCAGGTCCTCGAAGGTGAACATCAAATTGCGAATGGCGATCGCCAATTGCGCGTCGCCCTGCTCGAGGGTTTCCAGGATCGCCCGGCTCGAGGCCGGATCGGTCCGGTTCAGGATCTCCGCCACCGCCTTCACGCCGGCATAAGCGCGCCGCCCCTGCTCGCCCATGTTCTGGAATTTCGAGTTCAGCACCAGGGAGATCTTTTGCGCCATCTCCGGCGAGAACTGGCGCATCTCCGCCAGCCGCTTGATGGCAAGCGCGCGCCGCTCCGCCGGCAGCAGGCTGAGCAGCGTCGCGGCGCGGGTGCCGAGATGGGCGAGAATCAGCGCGATGGTCTGCGGATGCTCGTCCTCGAGAAACTTCGCCAATTGCTGAAAATCCACGCTGTGCAGCGTGTCGAAATTGCCGGCGCGTTCCCGATGCGCCTGCTCCACCTGCGCCAGCAAGGATCGCGCCGACGCCTCGCCCACCGCTTTCACCAGGAGTTTACGGGCGTATTCGGCGCCGCCTTGGGTGACGTACGCCTGCGTCATCGTGAGCTGATGGTATTCCTCCAGCACCTGCATCGCGACTTCCTTCGGAATCATTCCTAGCTCGGCGATCTCCTGGGTGAGCTGCTGCATTTCGGCCTCGGAGAGGTTGCGATACACCTGGCTGGCGGCTTCGTCCCCGAGCAAGACCATCAGGATCGCGGCCTTGCGCAGGCCTGTCAGCGACGGTGCGGCTGCGGTTGGGGCGGAGCCTTTCATCCCTGCGGCTCTTCGCCGCCACCGCGGATCCACTGCCGGATCAGGCGGCTGCTGTTATCCGGCTCGCGGCGCACATTCTCGGCAATTTGGGTGCGGATCTGCTCGATTCGCTTGGCCTCCGGCGCCGGCTCCGGCAAGTTGGCGGTGCTCTCGCCCGCCAGCGGCCGTTGCCCCGCTGCCGCCGCCAGCGCTGGTTGCGGCGCACGCTGTGCGGCGGACGTCACCATGCGAAAGAGCGGCCGCACCAGCAGCAAATAGGCAAGCAGGAACAGCACCAACAGCGCCAGATAATGCAATTCGCTGCTGAACCGGTTCCCCACCTGCTGCACGCGCTCGAGCACCCCGGGCGCCGCCGGCATGCTGGCCGCCGGCTGCTCAAAGGGCAGGTTCTCGACCACCACTTGGTCCCCCCGCTGGGCGTCGAAGCCGATCGCGGCCTTGGCCAGATCGCTGATCTGCTGGAGCTGTTGCGGCGATCGCGCCTGCCGCGTCTCCACCGTCTTTCCGTTCACCGTCTGGGCGGTGAGGATATCGTCCACGACGATCGCGGCGGTAATGCGCTGGATCCGTCCCGCCGGATCGACCTCATGCGTCTCTTGATGGCTGATCGCGTACGTGTCGCTTTCCCGCTGGCGGATTTCCCCCGGGGTCGGCGCGCCGGCCGCCGCCTTGTTCTTGCTCCCCGGGGCGCCCGCCTGGGGGCCGGGCACGTTGCTCGCCGAGCCCGGCAAGCCGCTGACGCCGCCGCCGTTCATGCTCTCCGAGCTCTTTTCCGTGGCGGCCAAGATCACGCCTTGCGGGTTGTAGGTGGTGTCGCTGATTTCTCGCGTGCTGGGATCATATTGAATGTTGACGTTGGCGTGAACCGCGTTCGCCCCCACGATCGGCGTCAAGATCGCCAGCAGCTTCTGCGTCAACTGCGCCTGCAGCGTTTGCGCCGCGCCGGGCAGGCTGTCTTGCCCGGGAGCGAGCAGCACGTCGCCGTCGGCATCGATCACGGTCACATCCTCCGGCTTCAGGTCCTCGACTGCGCCCGCCACCAGCCGCCGAATCGCCACCGCCTCTTCCGGCCGCATCTGTCCATTGCGCGGGCGCACCACCACCGACGCCTTCGCCGGCCGCTGCTCGTCGGCAAAGAGGGACTGCTTCGGCAGCACCAAGTGCACGCGCACCGCGGCCACGTCGTCCAGGGTCAGGATCGAGCGCTCCAGCTCGCCTTCCAGCGCGCGCTGATAGTTCACCTGATCATCGAAGTCGCTGCCGACCCAGTTGGGCTTGTCGAAGATCTCCCACCCCATCTGCCCCGTCCGCGGCAAGCCTTGCGCCGCCATTTGCATCCGCACCCGATCGACCTGCGATGCAGGCACGCTGAGGGTGGTGCCGTCGGGGGAAATTTGAAAGGATACGTTTGCGGCGGCCAGGCGCTGCATCAGCGTCTGCTGATCGCTCGGCGATAGCCCCTTATAGAGGACGGCGTAGGGCGGCCGCGCCAGCAGCGCCGTGAACAGCCAGATCACGCCCGCCACCGCCAGCGCGGCGGCCGCCAGCATGAGCTTCTGCCGGCCGGAAAAGCCGCGCAGAAAATCGTCCACAGGTTTTAACCCGGTATTCACGCGCCTGCGACCTCGTTGTCTGGCTCGCGGCCGCTAAAACGACATCTGCGCGACTTCTTGATACGCCTGCACGATCTTGTTGCGCACCTGCATCATGAATTGGAACGCCAGGTCCGCCTTTTCGACCGCCAGCATCGCGCCGTGCAGGTCCTCGCCCTGGCCGCTGAGCAAGCCCTCGACCTGCGCCTTCGCGTCCGCTTGCATCTGGTTGACTTTTTGGATCGCGCCTGTCAGGGACTCCAGGAAGCCGCTGTCGCCGCCCGCGGCGCCGGCGCTCGCCGACGGCGCCAGGATGATGGGATGGATGCCGGGAATCGATGTCATGGTGTGCCTCTGCTCGCTTAGCTGAGAATTTGCAGCGTCTGTTGAATCATGTCCTTGGTCGCTTGCACGGCCGAAACGTTGAATTGATACGCGCGCACCGCCCCCATCAAGTCGGCCATCTCCTGCACCGGATTGATATCGGGATACGAGACGTAGCCTTGGGCATCGGCGGCCGGGTTGGAAGGATCGAACTGCCGAATCGGGGGCGCCGTATCCGCCACCACACCCGCGACTGCCACGCCCCGGGCTGCGAGATCTGCGCTGTCACCGGAGCCCTGGCCGATGGGCAGCGGCTGTGCCGCGAACACCACCGACTCGCGTTGATAAGGACGGCCGTTGGCGGGCCCGGTGCTATCCGCGTTCGCCAGATTGCTTGCCACCACCTCGGCCCGCTCCCGTTCCGCGACCAGAGCCGAGCTGCTGATGTCCAGCACTCCGAACAGATTCATGGCATGCCTCCGTTGCCGCTGTTGATCGCCGATTGGATGCGGTGCAATTCGCTGGTCAGCAAACTGATGCCAACCCGATATTGCAGTTGCGTCTGCGCCAGCGCCATGGCTTCGCGATCAACGCTCACGTTATTGCCGTCGGGGCGCTGCATGAGGCCGGCGACCTCCTGCACGTCGGGCGTGAATGCCTCGCCCGCCGGCGTCGCCTCGGCCTCCGCCAGTGCGTCCTGAAAATTGAAGTCCAGCGTGTGATAGCGCGGCGTGTCGACGTTCGCGATATTGCTCGCGATCAACGATTGCCGCAATCCCGCCAGGTCCAAGAACCGTTGCAGATCGTTGAGATATGGCGTGGTCATCCAGTTCATGCGTAGCTCCTGGGAGGAAGCTGATACTCGCGAATCTTGTTGCGGATCGTCCGCAGGCTCATGCCAAGCATGGTGGCGGCCCGGGTGCGGTTGCCGCCGGTCGCGGCCAACGTGGCCTCGAGCAGCTTGCGTTCCGCCTCGCGCCAAGAGACGCCGGGCTGCAAGCCCGGCGCCGCGCTGGGCGGCGCCGGCCGCGGCTCCTCCTCGAGTGCTTCCAGGCCGATGCGCGGGCCGCGCGCCAGCGCCAGGGCACGCCGCACGAAGTTTTCGAGCTCGCGCACGTTGCCCGGCCACGCACGCTGCGCCAGCGCGCGCAGCAGCTCGGGCGTCAACTCGATGAACTCGCCGCCATGCTTGCGCAAGAAATGCGACGCCAAGGCGGGGATGTCCTCGCGCCGCTCGCGTAAGGGGGGCAGCCGCAGCGGCACCACGTTCAGGCGGTAATAGAGATCCGCGCGAAACTGGCCGCTCTCGACCAGCGCCTGCAAAGCGCGGTTGGTCGTCGCGATCACGCGCACGTCCACCGCGACCGGCGTCGTGCCCCCGAGCGGATCGACCTCGCGCTCTTGCAAGGCGCGCAGCAGTTTCGGCTGAAGTTCCAGCGCCATCTCGCCGATTTCATCGAGGAGCAAAGTCCCGCCGTTGGCCAGCTCGAACTTGCCGGCCTTGGACCGATCGGCGCCGCTGAAAGCCCCGCGAACGTATCCGAACAGCTCGCTCTCGAGCAAGTGTTCCGGCAACGCCGCGCAGTTGACGGCCACGAAGGGCTTCGCCCGGCGGCGGCTGGCGGCATGAATCGCGCGCGCCACCAATTCCTTCCCGGTGCCGCTCTCCGCCTCCACCAGAATGTCGGCCTCGGTTGCCGCGATCTGCCCGATGGTCTCACGCAGCCGGGCTATCGCCGCCGAATCTCCCACCAGTTCTGTGCCGCCGTCCCGCGGCTCCGTCTTGTCCGGCGCGCCGGCCATGACCCGCTCGGCAGCCGCCAGCAACTGCGAAAACGAGGCCGGCTTCATCAAGTAATCGCAGGCTCCCGCGCGCATCGCCTGGACCGCGTCCGGCACGTTGGCGAAGGCCGTCAGCAGCACGATAGCGGTATTGGGCGCGCTCTGCCGCACCCCGGCGATCACCTTCATGCCATCGCCGTCGGGCATGCGCATATCGGTGACTACCAACGGGCAGGGTGCTTGGCGAAACTTCGTCAGCGCCTCTTCCACGCCCGCGGCGGTGGCCACCGACCACCCTTGCCGCCGGAAATTCACCTCCAGCCCCGCGCGCACGCCGGCATCGTCGTCGGCAATGAGCACACGCTTCATGCCGCCGCCCCCCAGCGCCAGAGCGTCAACGCGAAAGTCGTGCCCTCGCCCGGCTTGCTGGTCACGCTGATCGTGCCGTGATGCTGATCCATAATCTTGCGGCAAACCGCCAGGCCCAGCCCCGGACTGCCGGGAAGCGTGCTGAAGCCGGGTTCGAAGATCTTCGCCAGGTCCTCGGCGGCGATGCCGCACCCTTGATCCACGATCTCGATGCGGATTTGGCCCGTCGCCCCCGGGAGCGCCACGATCCGCAGGCAGCCGCCGCTCGCCGCCATCGCCCGCATGGCGTTGAGCGCCAGGTTGAACAAAACCTGCTGCAGCCGCGGCGCATCCGCCGCGACCTCCACCGCGCCCAAGCGGTCGTCGAGCTCAAGCGCCAACTGGCGCTGTTGCGCCAGAGGCTGCAAGAACTCCATCGTGGCGCGCAAGAAACGCTTGAGACGGAGCGGAGCCAGCTCCAGCGCAGGCTCGCTATAAAGATGCAACACATTATTGACGGTGGCCGCCAGCAGACGGAGCCCGGCTTGTAACTGCTCGATCCAGGATTTTTCCTCCGTGCCATCCTCGGTGGCTTCCGCCAGCAAGCTCGCGAAAAGTTCCATGCCGGCGAGCGGATTGCGAATCTCGTGCGCCAGCAGGGCCGACATCTCCGCCAGCGCCTGGCCGCGCTGCCGTTTTCGCTCCAACGTCGTGTCGCGAAGAATCAGCAAGCGGTTCTCCGGCACTCCGCCGCCCGCTTCGAGCGGCGCTGCCGTCACGCCCAGCGAACGCGGCTCCCCTTGCTCCGTTTCCAAACAGAACTCTTCGCCGTTCGGCGTTTCCAAGGCCGACACCAGGCATGGCGGCAGCTCTTGACCCGCTTCAACTCCGGGCTCGCTCCACGGCGTGATCAACTTTTGTGCCGCGCCGTTGATCGCTTGCACCCGGCCTCCTTCAACCACCACGACCCCGCAGGGCAGACTGGCCAAGATCGCCTCCAGCCGCGCCCGCATCGCCGAGTTCTCTTGGTTCTTGCGGCGCAGCTCGCGGCGCAAGCGCGCCAGCTCGCCGCGCAAATCGGCGTACGAGCGCTCGAGCAAGCCGGCGGCTTGATTAAAGTCTTGGAACGCTGCTGCCAACGCCCGCTCGGCGGTGCCGTCGGCCGGCAAGCGTTGCCCGCTGCTAGGCAAAGTTGCCATCCTGCCTAGTCGCCCTGCAGCTGGAGTGCCGCAATTGGTTAAAAAGCTCCAACGCCACCGCGTTAGTGCTCATTCCCGATCGCGCACACTTCCTCGGGCAGGTGCCAGGGCATGATCTCCGGCTCGCCGCTAGCGAGAATCACCCCTCGTTCGATGGCATGCCGAAGCTGGCGCACATTGCCGGGCCAGGCGTAAGCGCCGATGGCGGTTTCGGCTTCGCGGCTGAACCGTTTGTTGGCCGCGCCGTCGCGCCGGCAGAATTCCGCCAGGAATTGCCGCGCCAGCAGCACCACGTCCCCGGCGCGTTCCCGCAGCGGCGGCAGTTCCAAGGGGAACACCGCCAGCCGGTAGTAAAGATCGGAGCGAAACAGGCCCTGCTCGACCTTCTGTTCCAGGCGCGAATTCGTGGCCGCGACGATGCGCACGTCCACACGAAACACGTCGGAACTGCCCAGCCGCTGTACTTCCCCCTCCTGGATAAACCGCAGCAGTTTCGCTTGCATGCCCAGCGGCAGTTCCCCGACTTCGTCCAGGAACAACGTGCCGCGATGGGCCGCATGGACCCGCCCCAAGCTGGCCTGCACGGCGCCCGTAAACGCCCCGCGCGTATGACCGAACAGCTCCGACTCGAGCAGCGCCTCGGGAATCGCCGCGCAATTGACGACCACCCAGGGCTGGGCCGCGCGCCCGCTCAACTGATGCAAGCCGCGCGCCACGACTTCTTTGCCGGTGCCGCTTTCGCCCGTGATCAACACGGTGGTGTCGCGCAAGGCGATCAGCCGCGCCAGATGAAACACCCGCTGCATCGCCGGGCTCGCGCCCAGCATGCCGGGCAAAGGTTCGGCGCGCGGCGTTTCCTGCGGCCGCCTGCGCCAGGGCGTGAGCGGCGCGGGCGCCGGGCCGGCGGCCCGCCCGGGATTGTGCGAATCGATCAGTAGAACTCGCAACGCCGGGTTTTGCTGCCGAATGCGCAGCGCCACCTCTTCCGCGTCCAAGTCCGGCAGCCGTCGGTCCAGCAGGATCGTGCCGGCCGCGCCGTCCTCGAGCTTGGCCAGCGCGTCCGCCCCGCCCACCGCTTCGAGCGCCGTTACCAGGCGCTCTTCGCAGCGGGCCCGGGCCAAACTTCGAAATTCCGCATTCGCGCTTGCGACCAATACCCGGTCGCGGGGAGATAGAGAGAGGGAATCCAGATCGAGCGTGGGGAGAGCAGAAGTTGACATTGAGAGCGCAATCCAAACCGCATGGACACCTACTATAAAGGCCCAAAATTAAAATCCGGTTAGCCGCGCGTTAAAAGTCACTTACGGTGCTCAAGCGCGCCGGCTCTTTACCGATTCCATGAACATGACGGAAATGTGCGCAGAATCGGCGGCAGCAGGCCTGTTTGGCCCAAGTCTCGACGCCGCCGTCGTGCGCGTGCGCGACACCCTGTACCAAACCAGCGGATTCTTCATGCCCACCGCACACTGGCCGCGCCTGCAAGAAAGCTGCGAGCGCCGCATGCAGGCGCTCGGCATCGCCTCGCTGCGCGAATACTCCGCGCGCTTGGCCTCCGCCTCCGCCGGCGAGGAACTCGGACACTTGCTCGGCCAGCTCAGCGCCGGCGAGCGCTTCTTCTTTCGCTACCCGCAGCAGTTGGAAGCCTTGCGCCGCATCGTTTTGCCCGCACTCCGGCTGCAGCCCGAGCGCGAAGCTGCCGCAAACGTCGCTTGCATCGGCGGTGGCGAGGACGCGTACACGCTGGCCCTGATCCTGGCGGAGCAGGCGGCGCTGGACGGGCGCTTCCACGTTTACGCTTGTGATGCCGACCCCGCCCGGCTGGCCGCCGCGCGGCGCGGCGTGTTCGCGGCGGCCGCGCTGTCACAGACGCCGCCGCATCTGCGGGCAAAGTATTTCCGGGCGATTGCCCCGGAGACCTTCGCCGTGACCCCGGCGCTGAAGCAGCATCTAACCTTCTGCAATGCGAGCCTGGCGGGACCTGCGGCCGCGCTCCTCGAAATGGGCATGGACGTCATCTTCTGCCGCGATCTCATCGCGCGGCTCGATCCGCTGCAACGGCGCCGCGCGGTCGGCCTCCTCGCCGCCAGCCTCAACTCCCACGGCTACTTGTTCTTCTCGCCGTTCGAGTCGCCGATGGGCGCCGAGCTGCACCACTTGCGCTTGATCCATTTCCCCGCCGCCACCGCCTATCGCAAGGTGCCGGCTCCGGCCAACTGGTCATGAGCGACAACGTGCGCAACGCCCTCGTGGAGCGGATCAAGAACGTCCAGGCGATGCCGACGGTTCCGCCCACGCTATTGCCGCTCTTGCACATGCTGGAATTGCCCGCCGATCAGTGGGACATGCGCAAGATCGTCGACTTGATCTCTTGCGACCCGTCGCTGGCGGCGCAATGCCTGCGCATGGCCAATTCCCCGCTGTTTGGCCGCAGTCGCACGATTACCACGATTCACGCGGCAGTCATCACCATCGGCACCGGCCGGCTATGGGATCTGCTCACCGCCTTCTGCCTCATGGACCTGGCTCCTGCCGAGCAATGGTTACTGGATCCCCTCTCGTTCTGGGAGCACTCCTTCGGCTGCGCCTTGATCAGCCGTCATTTGGCCCAGATTGTCGGCTTCAGCCAGCCGGATAAGGCCTATGCCGGCGGGCTCTTGCATGACATCGGCGAAATGGTCAACTCCTTGTTGTTCCCCAAGGAATTCCGCGCCGCCGCCGACTTGGCTTTCACTGAGGAAATCTCCCTGGTGGAAGCCGAGCAATACGTCATGGGCATCTCCCATTGCGAAGCCGGGCGCCTCTTAGCCGACCACTGGCATATGCCCGAAGACTTGGCGCAGGTGATCCGCTGCCACCATCACGAAGTTGCACCAACGCCGGAACACGCGGCCTTGGTCATGATCGTCAGCCTCGCCGACTTGCTCTGCCGCGTCCGCGGCATGGATTACGGCTACTACGAGGCCGTGCAGGTCGATCTCGTCGCCGATCCGGCCTGGTTGTATCTCGTTCGCGAGTTCCCGCGCTTGCGCGACGTAGACCTAGTGCGACTCAGTCACGAACTGGATGACTACGCCAGTGAAGCCAAGCGGATCGTCGCCGCGGTTTTCCGCACCGACTCGAAGTAACGGCCCACTCGGCGAGATCTGCCGTGCCCACTCGGCAAACCCTGCCTAGCGGGCGGCGGCTTACGCCGCTAAGCTGCTGAGTTGCAATGATTTTGACATTGGCCCCCGCCTTGCGATTCCGGCGGCGTGCCCAGTTCCGGCCTTATCGTGACGCCTGCCCTGCCGCCCGCGCCGTCCCCGGCGCCGGCGCCGCGAACGGCGTCGCCTGCCGCGGGCCCCCTGCCGGGTTTCGCCGGCCTCTTGGCGTCCCTCTTGCCGCAAGCGACTGCCGCTGCGGCGGGCGCTCCCACGCCTGCGGCAACATCGCTAGCGGGCGATTCGCTCCCCTCGATTCCGCCGACCGCCGATCCCAAGCCGCAGGTCCGGCACAAGCCAGCGCACGAATTCCATCTCAACTTCGCCGCCGTTCCACCGGCAGCGGCTCCGCTCGCGCCTGGCCCGATAACGCCGCCATCGCTCAAGCCGGCTTTGCCGCCCGTGCGCGATGCCGCGGGGCATTGGCCGGCGGGCGACCTCCGGAACTACGCAGCGCGCTTTTCCGCTCTGCCGGCAACCGTCCAGGCAGCGCCGATTGCGCAGCCGCCAGTCTTGCTGGCAGATGCAAATGCGGCGGCCTTCCCGTCCGCATTCGGAGCACCGGCGCTTTCGCCGTCGTCCCCATTGTCGCAAACGCTCTCGGCTCATCTGCAAGCCCCGCCGCCGGTCGCCCAAGGCCGGCTGCCAATTGCCGACGCGTTCCAACCGGCCGGACTCGTCCCGGCTGGCGCGCTGCGCGCCGCACCAGGCGGCTCTAACATCGTTGCCATCGAAGTCATGCCGGCGCCGCTCTCCGGCAGTGCCGATGCCGCACCGGGAACTCCTTCGTCCGGCGTAGCGGCAGCGCCGACGAAGCCCGCGCCTCAGGGCCCCGCCGGCATCCCGGCGCGCAACGCCGCCATCTTCACCGCGCCGCTTTCGGTTTCACCCGCGGTCCAACCCGCGGCGCCAACCCCGCCGCGCCCCGCCGCCGCGCCGATTCCCGCTCCCGCCTCGGCCGGAACGTTGCCCGACGAGGCTAGCCAGAAGTCCGCGGGTGATCACGAGTCCGATCGGTCGGCGCAGGGCCAAGCCGCGCCGTCGCTGGCAAAGCCGGCTGCAGCCAAAAACCCGGCTCCGAATTTCACGTTCCCGGCTGCACACCCGCCGGCGACGCAACTCACGGTGGCGGCCGCGCCGGCGCATGGGACTTCGCCCCCGCCATCGCCGGCCCCCGCATCGCCGCAACCCAATGCGACGCACCAAGCCATGGAGGCCTTGCGCACGATCCAGCCCGCGCCCGCAACTTCTTCCGCGGCGACCCACATGCGCCTGGCGCTCCACAGTGAGACGCTCGGCCCGATCGAGCTGCAAGCGACTCTGCGGGGCGCCACCGTCCAAGCGTCGCTGCATGTGGCGCAGCCGGCGGCCCGCGACGCCCTGCGCCACGAGCTGCCCCAACTCCAACAAGTACTCGCCGACCGCAATCTGCCGGTAACGAGCATCTCTCTCGCGCACGGGACTTCCGTCAACACCGGTTCAGCCGGCGCCGGTGCTCACGCCTATTCCGGCAATGATCGCCGGCAGACCGGAAACGGCACGCCGCCCCGAACATGGGTCGGCTTGGCTCAGACCGGCAATTCTTCCTCCGCCCGCGCCTCGGAGGCCGCAGCGGCCTTGCCCGGCCTGGGCCGCATCAGCGTTCGCGTCTAGACAAGGATCGTCATGCAGATCGCATCGTTACTCAGCGCCTTCCGCCCCCAGCCCGCGGCTCTCGCCGCCAACGCCGCCCCCGCATCTGGCAATCCCAATCAAGCCGCTGGCGGCAATCAACTTACCCCTAATTCCTTCATCCAACTCTTGAGCGCCCAGCTCCAGGCCCAAACGCCCGACGACACCTTGGATCCGAACCAGATGATGACCGAGCTCGTGCAATTCAATACCTTGCAGCAGATCATTCAGATGAACCAGGAACTGGGCGCTTTCTTGAGCAGCCAGTCGAGCACGGCGCCACCCACGGGCTCCACGGCCGCCGCTCGATGACGATTTTCGAATTCACTTTTAGAGAGGAGAACGATGGCTTCCTTTTCAATCCCCTTGTCCGGTCTTGACGCCTACGCCCAGGCGCTTTCGGCCGTTTCCAACAACTTGGCCAATCTCAATACCACCGCATTCAAGTCCGAAACCCCGCAGTTCAGCGATCTTTTTTACCAGCAGATCGGATCGGCGGGTTCCGGAGATCCGGTTCAAGTCGGTGTCGGTTCGCGCATCGGCTCCATGGAATCCAACTTTACCCAGGGCAGCATGGAGAGCACCGGGGTCAACACCGACGTCGCTATTCAAGGCAACGGCTTCTTCGTGCTCGACAACAACGGCCTGGTCAGCTATTCCCGCGCCGGGAACTTCTCCATCAACCAGCTTGGCTACTTGACCAGCGCCGACGGCGCGCTCGTCCAGGGCTTTCCCGCCACCAACGGCGTCGTCAATCCCAACGGGACGCTGGGGCCGTTGAATGTCGGCAACGGACTTACCAGCCCTCCCAACGCTACCGCCAACGTCACCGCCGGCTTGAATCTCGATGCCGGCGCCGCCGTCGGCGCCAGCTTCAGCACTCCGGTGACGATCTATGACGCCCTCGGCACCAGCCACGTGGCCACGTTCAACTTCACCAAGACGGCGGCCAACACCTGGAGCTTCACCGTGACCGTGCCCGCCGCCGATCTCGGCCAGACCGGAGCGCCCGTGGCCCTCACCACCAGCACCAATACCTTGGCGTTCGACGGTAACGGGGTGCTGACGACGGCAGGCCCCATCGCCGTGACCATGCCTGCGGGGGATACCTGGGCCGACGGCGCGACGGTGCCGGCCACCCTCTTCAACTGGCAATTGACCGATGCCGCCGGAAACCCGGTGATCTCGCAAGTTGCCAGCCCCTCGGCGACCTCCTTCATCGATCAAGACGGCTACGCCAGCGGCGCGCTCTCCAGCTTCACCGTGGCCAACGACGGCACCATCGAAGGCACGTTCAGCAATGGCCGGTCGGCCGCGCTCGGGCAAATCGCGCTCGCCCAGTTCGCCAATCTTCAGGGACTGATCCGCAACGGCAATAACGAATATTTGGCCAGCATCGGGTCAGGACCGGCGACCATCGGAATTCCCGGGACCGCCGGCCGTGGAACGCTCTCGGGCGGAGCCCTGGAGTTGTCGAATGCCGACATTTCCAGCGAGTTCACGCAGCTCATCATGGATGAGCGCGGCTTCCAGGCCAATGCGCGTGCGATCACGACCTTCGACAACATCACGCAGGAGTCGCTGAACCTGATCCATCCGTAGCCGTGGCCGGGGAAGCGGCGGCGCCGCCGGCGCCGCCGCTCCGCAAGTAAGCGCCCGCTAACCGAGCCGGCGCGCACAAGAAATCCTTAATTCGCGTGGCGGCGCGTCTAACTTGACGGCTGACAACCGGATAGCTGGCGCGGGCGCGCCCGGCGCGGTTCGGCGTGGCAATTGCAGCGGCGATGACGAATCGCCATGGCAAGACCTCGCTGCTCCTCCGTTTTCGCGCTCGCCGCGCTCGTGGGCATCACAGCCGCCGCGGGTTGCTCCTTCGCGCATCGCTCCTCCGCTGCGACGCCGTCCCAGCCCAAAGTCAATTCCGTTCTTCATCTCGACAGCTTCTTGGTGAACTTGAATGGTGGCGGCTACCTGCGGGTCGGCATTGACCTAGGTCTCGACGTCGCGTCCAAGCAAGGCGGTGAAGCCGCAACCCCGCCGGTCGCTCCCATCCGCGACACCATTCTCGGGGTCCTCACGGCGGCTTCGGCCGCGCCGCTCCTCACGCCCGAAGGCAAGGAGGAGTTGAAGAAGCAGATCGCGGCTGCCATCAACAAGCAAAACCCGAGCTTGGGACTGGTGGCCGTCTTTTTCACCGATTTTCTCGTGCAGCCCCAATGAGCGGCGCCAGCCCAGCCGCGCTCCAAGCCAAGCCCGAGCCCCCCGTCGAGCCTTGGGGCGAGCTCGTCCAACTCCCCGCCCAAGTGACGGTCGAACTGTGGGTTCCGCGATTCACCATCCGCGATCTGATGCAACTCGAACGCGGCTCGATCGTGGACACGCGCTGGCAGACCGGCGTTGACGTGCCGCTGCGCGCCAACGGCCAGTTGATCGGGTGGGTGGAATTCGAAGTTTCCGGCGAACAGCTCTCGGTCCGGCTGACGCGCCTAGCCTGATGCCCTGGAGGCGGATGAAGCATGAGTCCCAAGAAACGATCCCCTGCCGCGCCGCTGCGAACGCGCAAGCCGGCGAAGAAGTCACCCCCGCGGCGCGCTGCCCGCGCCACCGCGGCCGTCCGCGCGCGGAGCGTCCGCCCGGCGGCGGCGCCGTCGCCCGACTGCTCCGCCGAGATGATGCTGCCGCCCGCACCCGCGTGCGCCGCGCCGGCCGCGCCGCCCAACGACAGCGCGCTGGCCGGCGCCCCGTTTGCCTTGCATCTCCAGCCGGCGGTGCGCCCGCAACTGGCGCTGGCACGGCTCTGGACGCCGTTCGCGGCGCTGCCGCGCCACTTGCGCGCGCTGGGCGCGCGTTTGGGCCGCGGCGCATCGCGTCTCTCGCGCCGCCCGCGGCGCGATCTGCGCCTTTGCGAGATGCTGCAGCTCAGCGACAAGCGCTTCCTGGCCGTCGTCCGTTATGGCGACGTGCATTTCTTGATTGGCGGCGCCCCCGGCTCGCTCACGCTTCTCTCCCGGCTCGAGCCCAATGCAGCCGCGCCGCTCGCCTGGAACCCCGCCGCTGGCGCGGTGCCGGCCAATCCGCATGCCTGGTCCTGCTGATCCTCGCCGTGTTGCTCGCCGCCGCGCCGGGCGCCGTGGCGCAAGCGCCCGCGCCGGCGCCCGGCCTGCCCGTTGCCATTCCCGGCGTCCCGCTCGCGTCGCTGACTCGTTCCCTACTGCCGCCGGCGGGCGCGCCGCCGCGAACCGCCGGCTCCCTGTCGTGGGAAATCGTCGTCATCTTGACGCTGCTCATGTTGTTGCCGGCGCTCTTGATGTCGATGACGCCGTTCGTGCGCATCTTGGTGGTCTTCCACTTCTTGCGCCAGGCCCTCGGCACCGACAACACCCCCACCAACCAGACCCTGATCGGGCTCGCCTTGTTTCTGACCTATTTCATCATGCAGCCCGTCGTCGCCCAGGTGCACAAGGTCGCGGTGACGCCCTACGAGCAGGGCCGAATCACCGCCACCGAAGCCATCGCGCTGGGCTCGGCGCCGCTGCGCAATTTCATGCTGAAGTACACGCGCGAAAAGGACCTCGCGCTGTTCGTCGAAATGGCGCACGTGCCGCGGCCGCGCTCGCCGCAAGACCTCTCCATGCGCATCGTGATTCCGGCCTACATCATTTCCGAACTCAAGACCGGCTTTCAGATCGGCGTCGTCCTGTTCTTGCCGTTCTTGGTGATCGATATGGTCATCGCCTCGGTCACGACCGCCGTCGGCATGATGCAGCTGCCTCCGGTCGTGATCTCGACGCCGCTAAAAATCCTGGTTTTCGTCGCCGTAGACGGCTGGCATCTGGTCGTGGCCTCGCTGTTGAGAAGTTTTCATTGAAGGAGGAGTGAGCCAATGGGCACGGATCAAGCGGTTGAATTGGCGCGCCGGGCGCTGCAAACGGCCTTTTGGGTCGGCGCGCCCATGCTGATCGCCGCCACCCTGGTAGCGCTCGTGATCAACATTTTTCAGGTCATGACGTCCATTCAGGACGCGACCGTCTCGACGGTGCCGCGCCTGGCCGCGGTCGCGGCCGTCAGCTTCTTGCTGACGCCCTGGATGTTGCACCGGCTGACCTATTACACCGTGCGGCTCTTCTCGGACTTCCACCCGTTCGTGCACTGAGGTCGCGCTGCTTGCCCTATCCACTCCCAGCCTACGTCGTGCCGGTGGTTCTGATTGCGGCCCGTGCCGGCGGCCTGCTCAGCTTCTTGCCCGTGTTCGGCTCCAACGCTGTGAGCTGGCGCGTCAAGGCCGGACTGACCATGGCGCTGACCGCGGTGCTGGCCCCCGGCCACTTGACGCCCTTGCCGGGCGTGGGGCCGATCACGGCCCTGGGCATGGTGGTGAGCGAGCTGGCACTCGGCCTTGCCACCGGGCTGCTGCTCTATTTCGTCTTCGAGGGCATGGAGCTGGCCGGCCAGGTGATCGGCTTTCAGCTCGGCTTTTCGCTGGCCAACTTGATCGATCCTACCAGCCCCGTGAACACGCCGGTGATGAGCGTCTTTCATCGCCTCATCGCGATTCTGATCTTTCTGCAGCTCGACGTTCACCATTGGGTCTTGCGCGCGCTGGCCAGCAGCTTCACGTTGGTGCCGCTCGGCGGCTTTACCGCCAACTGGATCGTGACCCACGGCGTCCTGACGCTGGGCAACATGATGTGGGTCGTGGGCGTGCAAATCGCCGCCCCGGTCTTGGTGGCCACTTTTCTGACCGATTGGGCGATGGGCTTCCTATCCAAGGCGTCGCCGCAGTTCCCGGTGCTTTTCGTGGGCATGTCCATCAAGAGCCTGCTCGGCTTTGCACTCCTCGCCGCGACCGTCGTCTATTGGCCGCGTTATTTGGAGGGCTATTTCGGGCGGGCGATCTCCGCCGCAGTCGGCATGATGGGGAGCGCGCACTGAGTGTTCGCCATGGCGAACGAGAAGACAGAACAGCCCACGCCGCGACGACGGCAAAAGGCGCGCGAAGAAGGCCAAATCTCGCGCAGCGCCGATCTGTCGTCGGCGCTGGCCGTGCTGGCGGCCTTGCTCATCATGTTTTGGGCTCCGGCACGCATGGCCGCGACCTGGCGGGCATTCCTGGCCGGCACGCTCGACCAGGCCGTCCTGCCGGGCGCCTTCCACGTCGTGCCACTGCTGAATCAAGCCGATCTCCTGATCTTGCGCTGGACCCTGCCCGCCCTGGCCGGCGCCTGGGCCCTCGCCGTGCTCGCGAGCGTGGCGCAAGGCGGGCTGCTCTTCGCCCCCTCCCGCCTCGCCCCCAAAATCGAACGCATCAACCCGGCCGGCAACCTCAAGCGCATCTTTTCCCCGGCTTCCGCCAGCCGCCTGCTGCGCTCGCTCTTGCCCGCGGGCGCGATGGCCTATGTTTGCCTGCTTGTCTTCGGGCGCGAGTGGTCCCACCTCGCGCTGGCGCTGCATCGCGGCACCGCGTTCATCGTGAGTTGGTCGCTGGGTCTGGCCTTCGAGATCGGCTGGAAGGCAGGCTTGATCTTGCTGCTCTGGTCGGGCGTGGATTACGCGCTGCAGCGCCGCCAGCTCTCGCAACAGTTGAAGATGACGAAAGAAGAGGTGCGGCGCGACTTCAAGGAAACCGAGGGCAACCCGGAAAACAAGCGCCGCATTCGCCGCGCGCAGCGCACGCTGGCGAGCCGCCGGCGGCGCCAGCAACTCCAGGCGGTGGCGGGCGCCACCGTCGTGGTGGTCAATCCCACCGAATACGCCATCGCCCTGCGCTACGATCCCAGCACCACGCCGGCGCCGATCGTCGTCGCCAAGGGCCGCGACCACCTGGCGCGCCAAATCAAGCGCGAGGCTCTCTGGCATGACGTGCCCACGGTGGAAAACGTCCCGCTGGCGCACGCGCTCTATCGCGCGGTCGAGGTCGGGCAGATGATTCCGGCTTCGCTCTACGCCGCCGTCGCCGAAATTCTCGCCTTCTTGCATCAGCGCGGGCGCATGGCGAACGTCGCGCCGCGCTCGCTCGCCGCCGGGAGGCTCGCCTAAATGGCCGCGAAAACCGCCAGCGCCGCTCTCGCGCCCTCGCGCCGCGGCCGCGCCGACTGGATCGTGCCGCTCGCCGCCGTCGCCTTGATCTTGGTGATGCTGGTGCCGATGCCGGCGATGCTGCTGGACGTGCTGCTCACGCTCAGCATCACCGCCTCGGTGCTCGTGCTGCTGAGCGCGATCTCCGTGCTGCGGCCGGTGCAGTTTTCCGTCTTCCCTTCCCTCTTGCTGCTGCTGACGCTGTTCCGCCTCTCGCTGAACTTGGCCAGCAGCCGCCGCATCTTGCTCCATGGCAGCGACGGCCCCGCCGCCGCGGGCCACGTCATCGAGGCCTTCGGCCAGTTCGTGGTCGGCGGCAATTACGTCGTCGGTTTCGTCATCTTTCTCGTGCTGATCGCGATCCAGTACATCGTCGTCAGCCATGGCGCCGTGCGCACGGCCGAAGTCTCCGCCCGCTTCACCCTGGACGCGCTGCCCGGCAAGCAGATGGCGATCGACGCCGACCTCAACGCCGGCTTGATCGACGAGCAGCAGGCGCGCGTCCGGCGCGAAGCCATCGCCCGCGATGCCGAATTCCACGGCGCCATGGACGGCGCCGCGCGCTTCAATCAGCGCGACGCGCTCGCCAGCGTCCTGATCACCTCCATCAACATCATCGCGGGATTCCTCATCGGCGTCTTCCAGCAAGGCATGGCCTTTCAGGACGCGCTGCGCACCTACACCATCCTCACCGTCGGCGACGGGCTGGTGACGCTGATCCCCTCCCTGCTGGTGTCGGTGGCGGGCGGCATCGTGCTCACTCGCGCCGCCAGCGACGAATCGCTCGGCCAAGACCTGCGCCGGCAACTGCTCGGCCGCCGCCAGCCGCTGTGGATCGCCGCCGGCATTCTGCTGGCGGTGGCCTTGATCCCCGGCCTGCCGAAATGGCCCTTTCTCCTGCTCTCCGCCGGCTTGGCGATGCTGGCGCGCCGCACCCGCGAGGGCCAGCCCGCGCCCGCCGAGGCCGCGCCCAAGCCCGCCAGCCTGCAACAACAACTGGAGGGCCTGCTGAAACTCGAAGACCTGAGCCTGGAGGTCGGCTACGGGCTGGTCGCCTGCGTGGACGAGAAGCAGGGCGGACAACTGCTGCCGCGCATTCGCTCGCTGCGCAAACACTTGGCGACGCAGCTCGGCTTCATCGTGCCGCCGATTCACATCACCGACAATCTCCGTCTCAAGCCCAACGAATACGTCATCTATCTCCGCGGCGCCGAGCTCGCCCGCTGGGAAACCTACGCCGACCATCTGCTCGCCATCAGCGCCGAACCCACGCCGCCACCGCTCGAGGGCCACGACACGCGCGAGCCCGCCTTCGGCGTCGCCGCGAAATGGATACCGCCCGCCGCCCAGGAGCACGCCCTCGCCGCCGGCTACGCCGTCGTGGACCAGACCTCGGCCATCGCCACGCATTTGGCCGAGGTGATCAAGGCGCACGCGCATGAGTTGCTCTCCCGGCAAGAGACCAAGCGCCTGCTCGACGCGCTCTCCGAATCGCAGCCGAAGCTGGTCGAGGAGCTGGTGCCCAAGGTGCTGTCGCTCGGCGAAGTGCAGAAGGTGCTGCAGCAATTGCTGCGCGAACAGGTCTCCATCCGCGATCTGGCGACCATCCTGGAGACCTTGCTCGATCAGGCCGCGGTCAACAAGAATCCCGTCTTGCTGGTGGAAGCCGTGCGGCAAGCGCTGCGCCGCTCCCTGATCCGGCCCTTGCTCGGCGACGACGGCAAGCTGATGGTCGTCACCCTCGATCCGCAACTCGAGGAAGAGCTCAGCCGCGCTTGGGAGCCGGCGGCGCCCGCGGGGAACGGCTTGCAAGGTTCGTTCCTGCGCCGCGTCGTCGAGGGCCTGCGCCGCTTGGGCGAAGAGAGCGCGGCGCCGCTGGCTCCCGTGCTGCTCTGCGGCTCGCCGGCGCGCTTCTATCTGCGCCGGCTGGTCGAGCCGTTCCTGCCCAAACTAGTCGTGCTATCGCCGGGAGAGATCCCGCCTTTGGTTTCAGTCCAGTCTTTGGGAGTCGTGCGATGAAAGGGAAACCATGACTGCGGCCCAAGCCTATCAATCCGGCCCGGATGAGGCCGCGGAGATCGAGCGCCGCCTGCTGGAACAACTGCCCCAGGTGCATCTGATCGCCCGCCGCATCCATGATCGCCTGCCGCGCCACGTCGCGCTCGACGATCTGGTGCAAGCGGGCGTCGTCGGCCTGATGGACGCGGTGCGCAAGTACGACGCCAGCAAAAACGTCCCCTTGCCCGCGTACGCCAAATTCCGCATTCGCGGCGCCATTCTCGACAGCCTGCGCGCCCTCGATTGGAGCCCGCGCGAGCTGCGCCGCAAGGCGCGCGGCATCGAGGAGGCCCATGCCCGCCTGCACGCCGCCCTCGGCCGCGCCGCCAGCGACGAAGAAGTCGCCGCCGAGCTGCGCATGGAGCTGGAGGAGTTCCAACAGCTCCTCGGCGAATTGCGCGGCCTCGAGCTGGGCAGCTTCGAAGCGCAATTTCCCGGCGAAGAGCCCGGCGTCTATCTCCCCAACGCGCCCGAACAAGACCCCTACTTCGTCTGCCTGCGATCGGAGTTGAAGCGCGAACTGGCGCAAGCGATCGAGGAATTGCCCGATCGCGAGCGCCAGCTCATGGCCCTGTACTACTTCGAGGAACTGACGATGAAGGAAATCGGCGCCGTGCTCGGCATCGGCGAATCCCGCGTGTGCCAAATCCACGCCGCGGTGCTGATCCGCCTGCGCGCGCGGCTCCGCGCCATGAGCCCCGAGCGGCGTCCCGCCGCCGCCGTACCCGCAGCCCCTAAGGAACGACATGCCCGACCCGCTCAACCAACACGAGATTGACGAACTCGCCCGCCGCGCCCGCGTTTCCCCGCCGGCCGGCGGCCCGGCGGCGCGCGCCCGCGCCCGCGCCGTCGCCGCCTGCAACTTCCGCACCGTCGGCCAGATCAGCCGCGAAGAAACCGTGGCCATCACCCGCCTGCACGAACCCTTCGCCCGCAATCTGGCGCATTCGCTCGGCGCTTACCTGCGCACGATGCTCGAGCTTTCGCTCGCTTCCGTCGAGCAGCTCACCTATTCCGAGTTCCTGTCGCGCGTGCCCGAGATCACCTACCTCGCTTCCCTGCGCATGATGCCGCTCGATGCGGCGGCGGCGGTGCACATCGATCTCAGCATCGCCTTCCCCATCATCGACGTCCTCCTCGGCGGCAAGGGCGAAGCCGATTTCCAAGCCCGCGAGGTCACCGATATCGAAGATGGAATCCTGGAAAATATCGTGCGCTTGATCTCGCGCGAGCTGCATTCCGCCTGGGAGCAGATCTTGCCCCAGGAATTCGAGTACGAGCAGCGGTGGCAGGCGGCGCAGCTCATGCAGTTCATGTCGCCCAACGAGCGCGTGCTGGTGATCGGCTTCGCTCTCAAGATGGCGCAGGCCTCCGGCCAATTTCACGTGCTGCTGCCCGCGCTCGCCTCCGGCGCGCTGCTGCGCCGCCTCTCGCTCGAATACACGGGGCAAAAGCGCCGCGGCACGCCGGAGGAGCTGGCGCGCATTCGCACGCGCCTGCTGCAATGCCCGTTCGCGGTGGAGCTGCTGCTGCCCGGCGGCGTTTCCAGCGTGCACGAATTGATGGCGCTCGAGCCCAATCAGGTGCTGCCGCTCAATCTGCCCCTCGATTCTCCCGCCTATCTCGCCGTCGCCGGCTTGCGGCTCTATCTCGCCGCGCCCGCGCGCAGCGGCGCGCTGCGCGCCAGCCACATCAAGCAGCGGCTTTCGCTCGCCGAGAAAGGAAAGTCCCATGACGAACTCTGATCCCCAACCAACCCTCCAAGCGGCGTACGCCGCCGCCTGGGCGGCGGCGCTGGCGCAGGTGCTGGCCGCATGCAGCGGCGCCGCCGTGGATGCCGAGCTGCTCGCCCCCGAGCATGCCGACGCGCAAGCGGCCGCCGGCGGCTTTTGGCTGCGCTGGCGCGTGCGCGGCGCCTGGCAGGGCGAGCAAGCCATGGCGCTCAGCGCCGCCGACGCCGTGGTGCTGGCGCAACTCGCCGCCCATCAGCCGGCCGACCGCCAGGCCGAACTCAACGCCGGCCATGCCGAGAAGCTCGCGCAATGGGCGCAAGAGCTCGCCGCCGCGGCGCGCGCGCAACTGAGCGCGCTGGGCGCGGTAGAGTTCGAATTCGCCGGCACGCAGGCGCTCGCCGCCCATGCCGCGAGCTTCGCCTGCCGCTGCGCCGGCGAAGGCCTGCCGCCGCTCTCCCTCGCCGTGGCGCTCGATGCCTCGCTGGCGGAGGCGCTGCGCGGCCCGGCAGCGCCGCCGGCCGCCGCGCCGCTTGCGGCCCCACCGGCCGCCGCCGCGCCCGCACCGGCCGCGGATGCCGAGCCCGCCCTGGCACCACCGGGAGAACCCAAGGCGCCGCCCGCCGCCGGCACCGCCAATCCGATCGATGCGGAGCTGGAGCCCGACTTCAGTGCGCCGCGCCGCGCTCCCGAAGGCAATCTCGATCTCCTGCTCGACGTCCCTTTGGACGTCAGTTTGCGCTTCGGCGGCCGGCAAATGGTGCTCAAGGATATCCTCGAGCTCGGCCCCGGCGCGGTGATCGAGCTCGATCGCGGAGTGCAGGATCCGGTAGAGCTGTTGGTCGCCGGCCGCGTCGTCGCTCACGGCGAGGTCGTGATCCTAGACGGCAACTACGGCCTCCGGGTCACCGAAATCGCCTCGCCGCGGCATCGCCTGAGCACCTTCGGCAGCCCCTTTCTCAAATGAGTCGCGAGCTTCGCCATGCACCTTCGCTTTGAACTCTCCGCCTGGCGCCCCAACCTGCCTCCGCTGCGGCCGTGCGGCAATCCCGATTGCCTGCAGCACCGGCCCCTGCCGCGCGCCTTGGCTTGGCAATGGGATGGCCGCCGCCTCTGCTCCCCCGAATGTTTCGCCGCCGCCGCCGAAGCCGATTGCGCGCGCCTGCTGCCCGCGCTGGCGCCGGCGCCGGCACCGCGGCATCGCATGCCGCTGGGGCTGCTGATGGTCGAACAAGGCTTCCTCGCCGCCGAAGATCTTCGCCGCGCCCTGGCCGCGCAACAGCAAGCCGGCGCCGGCCGCATCGGCTACTGGCTCACGCGCCTCGGCTTCGCGAGCGAATCCCAAATCACCGCCGCGCTGGCGCGGCAATGGGGCTGCTCGGTGTTTCCGCTGGCCGAAACCGCCTGCGAGCCCGCCGTCAGCCGCCTGTTGCCGCGGGCGCTGCAAGTGGGCTTCGGCCTCGTGCCCGCCCATTTCGCTGCCGCCCGCCGCACGCTCTTCGTCGCTTGCCGCGACGGCATCGTGCGCTCGGCGCTTTACGCCATGGAACGCATGTTGGGCCTGACGCTCGAGCCTTGTTTCGCCGACGCCTCCGCCGTGGACGCCCGCTTGGCCGCGCTCAGCGGCGTTCGCGATGCCGCCGGCCAGGCCGGGGAAGCGCTCCCGAATGAAGCCAGCTTCGACAGTCCCTTTTCCGCCGCCGAGCTGGCGGCGTGCGCGCGCGGCTATGCCGTCAAGCTGCGCCTGCGCAGCGCTCGCGCCGTCACCTGCTCCGAGTACCTCTGGGTTCGTTGCGCCGGCGTGGAGACGCACTTCGATCTGGTCTTTCATCGCCCGCACCGCCGCATGGCCGCCTTCGGTCCAGGCCTGCCCTAGCGCGGCCGCCCCATTCAGTAAGGTAGGCAGCCATCACGGGGGCGTTGCGGGGTTCCGCATGCGCCACGGTACTTCAAACTCCCCAACTAAAGTAGGATTCAGAACTGCCGGCCAGGGTTGCCCGCTGCGCGGCGCCCGGCGCAGGATTGTTCGACGGCCCGGGCCGGGCGCGGAGCCGCGCAGCGCGTTGCCAGCCCGCATAATGCCAAGAGATGGCGAAAAAGGTCGAAGCAAAATCGCCCGAAGCCAGCGACCAGGAATGGATGGCGCAGGCGCTGGAGTTGGCGCGGGCGGCGGAACTGGCGGGGGAAGTGCCGGTGGGCGCGATCGTGGTTTCGCCCGAAGGCGTGGTGCTGGGGCGCGGCTATAACCGAACGATCCTCGACGTGGACCCCAGCGCGCACGCCGAGATCGTGGCGCTGCGCGAGGCGGCGTGGAAAACCGGCAATCACCGCCTCGCCGGCTGTACCGTCATCGCCACGCTCGAGCCTTGCGCGATGTGCGCGGGGGCGCTGGTGCAGGCCCGCGTGGCGCGGCTGGTCTATGGCGCCGACGATCCCAAAGCCGGCGCCATCCGCTCGGTGCTCGGGCTGGCGGCGCATCCCCGGCTGAACCATTCCTTCGCCGTCGCCGCGGGCGTGCGCGGGGAGGAGTGCGGCGCGCTGCTGCGCGCGTTTTTCGAGCGGCGGCGCGCCGATGCCGCCGCGGAGCAAAGCCCGATAAAATAGAGTCGCGCGCAATCGCGCGCCGCCGAAACACACGTCGCGGAGAGGTGGCCGAGTGGCTGAAGGCGCGCGCCTCGAAAGCGTGTATACCTGAAAGGGTATCGGGGGTTCGAATCCCTCCCTCTCCGCCAGCCTTTCCGCTCCCCCGAGCCGCGCTTTGCTTCCATTCCACGCCTGCCGCCGGCCGAGCGCTTACGCCACAAGAGGAACGACGTCCGAGAACGACGGTCTGGCTGCCGCCGTGCGCAAAAACCTGGCCGGAAGACCAGGTCAACACCCCGGATGCTGCGCGCGGCGCCTCCGAGCCGCTAACCAGTTACGGTGCTTGAGTTTACGGCCGAGACTGCGCGCCGCGAAAGCGCCTCGCAGTGTTGAGCTTCCCAACGGGGGGAACCCAAGCTGGAGCCCCCAATGGTAGGCGGGGCGATAAGCTTCGCAGGGCTTTGATCTCCCACCCCAAGGCGCTCCGCTGCGCTGCGCGCTCTCTCGGCGCTTGCCTCGCAGCGCATTCCCCCCGGTCTCGGCCGGCTGGATTTTCTGTGGTGGACTCGGGGCCGGCCCCCCCCGCCCGAATGGGGGAGTGGCGGGCCTCGATTCAACCTTATATAAGCCAAGCGAAATCCGACGGCCAACCGTGAGACAGCGAAAGCGCCCATCTACGGGGCGCGCCGACAGACGCCTCTTCGTCCTAGGAGCGAACCCCCTCCGAGATGAATGCGGCGTTCCGCCGGGCCCTGCAGCGCACTCGGCCCGACGCCACGGCGGCTTCCCCCGGCGGGCGTCATAAGTAGGATTCGGCCTGCGCTGGCAGAGTTGCCCAGAATTGCCGTCCGGATACAATGCAGACGGCCCATGCCTCCGGTTGCGCCGCCGTTCCGCCGGAGCGACCGCCGCTCTGGTGGCGACGTGACTATTCTGGAGCGAGACGAAGAGGGGCTCGCGCATGGGTACAAGTCCGGCGAACAGTCGGGCAGGCGCGCATGTCCGAGGGCATTCCCGTCTTGACGCGGGCGAGATCCGGTGAATGCGGTAAGAGGCGTTCGGCGTATCTATCGCCGGCTCGCATTTGGGCTAGGTTATCGCCACGAAATCGGCGCCGCTTTCCGCTTCCGGGGCGACGATCGGTGATCTTGCCGCGCGGAGTAAATGACCGGAATCCGCCGCAAGTTCCCGTCACGCGGGAGCGATGGTAAAATTTTGGACGACCTCGACGTTCTTCTCTCTTTGAGCCAAAGGTGTCGTTCCCATGGACGCGAAGGAAGCAGGCTGCTGCGAAGTTTCAAAGCAGAATTATCGGACGTATGACTTGGCGTGTGGCAAGAGCGCGGTTCTGCTTTGGTATCTTCCGGTACTTGCCCTGATCGCAGGCCTGAACTGGGCCGAGGGGCGCCCGTGGCTGTGGATTCCGGCGTTCGCGGTCATGGGCGTTGCGTGCCTTGTCAACGCCGCCCGATGCGGCAGGCTGCATTGTTACGTGACGGGCCCGGTTTATCTGCTGGCGGCCCTCTACACGGCGTTCGCGGCTTATGGAATTTTGCCGCTGCGTCCCGGCCTCTTCTTGACGATTGTGCTCGGAATAGCCGTCCTCGCGCTCTGTGCCGAATGCCCATTAGGGACATATCGCCGCAAGGCGTAGCCGCTATCGTGACGCTTTTCGATTGTCGAACTGAGTTTCCGCAAACCTAAGCCGCTTCGACCCTCGCGCCCGTCGCCCCGACCCGCTCACGATCTCACCGAGCGGGGGGTGGGCGTATCCGTGACCGCCGGCGCCTGCGCGGGTCGCGTGGTTGCGCTTCCCCTCAATCGAGGCTCGCTGCATCCCCGATCCGGAGTTGTCCGGAGCTGGCGTCCGGATACAATGTAAACGGCCGGTGCCTGCGGTTGCGCCGCCGTCACGCCGAAGCAATCGAAGCGCGAGCCGGAAGGAAATCGTTACCGAGGGAGAAATGAGCATCGGCGTCGATGGCATCCCGCTTTTCACCACCCACGGCTACAGTCTCCTGATGGATTGGCTCGGCGACGACTATCCGCATGACAAGATCGAGAATCTTCGGCTCATCGCGATGATGCCGGAGGAAGCCAGCGCCTCGGCGGTCAAGCGAGAGTTGAAGGCGCTGCTGAAAGCCAAGCCGCCCAAGCGGATTCATCGCATTCTCTCCGACGCGATCGCGACCTTGACGGAGGACGGCATCAAGTGACCGCGGCGTAGTCGGGCCCGACGTGCCCGCGCCCGCGCGCGCCCGCGCCGCCGCGGATTGCCGCCGCCGAGCGTGCCGGCCGGCCGCAGTGCAAACTGCCGAGGCCAACGCGGCCCTTGCGGGGTCGCGGCCGGCGCCGGAACCAGCGGATTTCAGCGCCGGCGCCGTTCGCGGCAGCTCGGCATATTAAAATTGCAGGGTAAGCTCCTCATGCCGCGATGCGTTTCCTGGCAGTCCCGTTCCTATTTTTCGCCCTCGTTCCCCTGTCGGTAGCGCAGGTTGCCGGCGCGTGCCCGGGCGGACGGGTGATCAGCGGCTTTCAATTGACGGTCGAGACGCCCGCGGGCGGCCCGGCGCTGCCGCTGACCGAAGTCAACGACCTGCAAGCGGGCGACACGCTCTACTACGTTCCCTACCGCCTGCCGGTTCGCTGGCGCAATCCGGCGCACGTCGCGATGCTGATCGTGCCCCAGGCGGAAGACGGCGACGGCGAGCTCCGCGTCTTCACGCAGCCGGCGAAGCGCGCCGCCGCCTGGACGCTGACCCAGACTCCGGCCGCGGTCGCGTTTCTGTTCGGGCCGCATGGGTTCAACGCCAACAAGACCCGTTCGCTGCTCGCCGCCCATCCCGAACTCATCGCCCGCTTCACCAGCTATGCGGCGCAAGCCGCGCGGGTTGAGGCGCTGGTGCGCTTGCTCGCGGCTTACGAGCAATCGCCGCCGGGCAGCGTCGATCTGAACGCGGAACTCAAGCAGTACTCCACCGTTTACGGCGTGGATCTGCCGAGCGTGAACCCGGCGCTCTCCCCCGCGCAAGAGGCGGCGGCGCTGCTCGCCGCCGTCGCGCCGCCGACGGCGGAAAACGGCCCTTCGCCCCACGCCGCCTTGGCCGCCGGCTCGACCAGCACCGCCGCCGCTCTGGCCAGCCTCTACTTCGGCCCCGAGATGGGCATCGCCAACACGACGCTGCCGCTGTTCCGGGCGCTGCACAACAGCCTGTTTCCGGGCACGGAGTTTCAGGGCGCCTTTGCCGATCCGGCCGCCGGCGGCACGCTGCTGTGCACGGCGGCGACGGCGGCGTCGCGCAAGCATCCGGTCTTCATCTGGATGGACACCATCCCCGGCGGCGCGCCGCCCGCGGTGCGCCTGGCGCAGGGCGATTCGGCGACGCTGCCGGCGCGATGGAAATCCAAGGTTGCCGTCACGTGCGCCAGCGTCGGGCAATTGCGCGCGTTGCGGCGCGCGCGCGATTGGGAGTTAGTCGGGCCCACGCGCGCGGCCGTGCCGGTGCGGCTCGCCGTCGGCGAGCTGGACGACACGCTCACGCTCGATCTGCGCCAGGCGAAGCTCGTTCCCGGCGATTACCGCCTCACCGCGCGCTGGGACTGGACGCCGATCACCGTCTCCGGCACGTTCCGCGTCGCCGCCATACCCGACCTGGCCGCCGCCCGGATCGCGCCGGCGGCGGCCGCGGCGCTGGTCACGAAGAGCGGGACGGTCGCGGTGCCGCTGACCGGCGGCGATTTTTCCTTCGTGGAGAAAGTCGAGCTCGCGCCCCAGGCGGGCGGCGGCGCGCCGCAAGCGGTCGCCTTCCAGCGCGCCGGCGGCCGATTCACGGTCGCGCTCGACACCGACGCCTTGGCGCCCGGCAACTACGATCTGCGCTTGATCCAGGTCAACGGCGCCGCGCGCAGCGTGCCGCTCGCGATCCGCGCGCCCAATCCCAGCCTCGAGGACCTGCCGCTGCGCGTCAACGCGGGCGCCGCCGCGGCGCCGGTGATCTTGCGCGGGCGTTATCTCGAGCGGCTCGGGCGGATCACCAGCCCGAACGCCACCTGGGCGCTCGCGCCCGTCGCCCCGGCCGCTCACGATCTCACCGAGCGGGCGGCGACCGTATCCCTGACCGCCGGCGCCCGCCCCGGCGACGACCTCGCCGCCAGCCTGTTCGTGGCGGGCCTGCCCACGCCCATCCTGGTGCCGGACGCGCTGCGCGTGCTGGGACCGCAGCCGGCGATCACCAGCATCCGGCGCTCGCTCGAGACCGATGCCACGGTGGCGCCGCGGCCCGACGAATTGCCGCGCGACGCCACCGCCAACTTCACCTTCCTCTTGGCGAACGGCTCCGCCGATCCGGCGATCCGGCTGCGCTGCGCGCAGGCGGGGGCGGGCGGGCCGCCGATCACGCTGCGCGCCGGCGAGCCGGCCGCGGCCGGCGAGCTGGATGCCGGCGGCGACGGCCTCTTCTATTTATCCATCGCGCCCGGCCGCATCGCCGCGCCCGGCTGCGAATTGCAGATGATCGCGACCGATCCCGAGGGCGGCGATTCCGCCCCGTATGATCTCGGCCGCATCGTCGAACTGCCGCGCATCACGCGCTTCACGCTCACCAACCGCAGCGTCGGCCCCAATCTCTACGCCGGCGAACTCACCGGCCAGGACCTGCAACTGATCGCCAAGACCGGATGGTCCGCCGACGCGGGCGTGCCGGTCACCAGCATTCCGCTGCGGCATGGGGGAACGCCGCCGGTCGAGACGCTGGAGATCGCCATGCCCTGGCCGCCGCCGGCGCCGCATGCGCCCCTCTATATCTGGCTGCGCGGCGAGCGCCAGGGCCGCAAGACCACCGTCGCGCCCTAGGCCCGCCCGCCGCGCGCTCCGCGCCGAACCGCCGCGCGCTTCCCCGGTTCGGCCGGCGCGGCCCGGCGCCCGCCGCCATCGCCGGGGCGAGCCCCGCGCGGCGTGGGGTGAAGATGAAGCTTTCCGGCGCGGGCCGGCGCGCCGCTCTTATTTGACCGAGAACGCCAGCGTCTTGAGCACCGTGCCGCCGGACGCGGTGACGCTCACTTGCCAATCCCCGGCCGCGTCCACGGTCTTGTACGCCCAGGTGTGCCAGGGACTGCCCTTGACGTCGAGCTGCGTCTGAAAGCTGGCGTGGCGCGGCGACGTCCAAGTCACCGTCACGGGATCGGAGGGTCCGCCGGTGAGTTCCAGCCAGAGATAGACGCGGCTGCCGGCGGCAAAGGAAGTGTTCTCGCCCGACAGCTGCCGGTTCTGCACTGCCGTCCCTAGTTTCGCCTGAGTCACCGCGGGCGGCCCTGCGGCCAAGGCCGCCATCGCCAATAAGAGGACCCCTATCGGGGCCATAACTAGCAGTTTTCCGCTCCGCATGCGCGCATCATAGGCCGCGCGGGGACGCGTGTCAAACGCCGGCCGCGCCGGGCGCCCGCGCCGCCGGGCCAGGCCGCCGACCCGGGCCGCGGAGCTCCGATCCCGCGCGGCCAGCGATGGCTCGCCGCTCGCGCCTTGGGGACCCCGATTCCCATCCCAAGGCGCGCCGCTGCGCCGTGGGGACCCCGGCCCGCCCCGCTCCGGCGTGGTTAACTGGCAGGGACCCGCCCTGCGGAATCTTGCGGGGTCTTCTATTGGCGCTTCGCTGCGCTGCGCATTGTCTTGGCGCTCCGCTGCGCTGCGCGGTTACACGACTCATTACGACTCGCGCCGCATGAGATAGGCCATGTTTTCCAGACGATTCACCCCGTCATGCACGGCGAACTGGCGCGGCTGCGTCTCCCCCGCCGGCCGGTCCCACAGGGTGGCGGCGGCATAGGCGCCATCCACGCGCAGCGCGTAGAAGGAGAGGTCGAAGAGCTTGAGCCGGTCGGGAAAGGCGCGGAAGTTGTGCACCACGCGCTGCAACACCTCCAGCACCGCCTCCCGCGGATGCTTGCCCTGGCGCATCAACTCCACCACGGTATGCCCGCCGGCGACGCGAATATTCTCTTCGCCGCGTCCGGTCGAGCCCCCCGCCCCCACTTCCCCATCCACGAACAGCCCGGCGCCGATGAGCGGCGAGTCGCCGACGCGCCCGGGAATCTTGAAGGCGATGCCGCTGGTCGAGGTCACGCCGGAGATCTCGCCCCGCGCGTTCACGCCCAGGCAGGTGATCGTGCCCGTGGGCGGATTGAGGATGCGGTTGATGGCGCGCTCGCGCTCGGCTTCGGGAATGCGCAGCCGCCGCGCCCGCGCCTCCAGCTTCTTGCGAAACTCCGGCGAGTCCAGCCCCGGCCCCCAGCTATCCTTCAGGCTGCGCGTCTCCCGCCACAGCAGCCACACGCGCCGGGCGTGGTCGGTGAGCAAGTCCACCTGGGGAAAGCCGTAGTCCTTGGCGAACTGCGTCGCGCCCGCGCCCACGAAAAAAATCTCATCGGTGTGATCCATCACCGCCTTGGCCACCAGCGACGGATTCTTGCAGTTCTCGAGCGCGCCCACCGCGCCGCAGCGGTTGCTCGGCCCGTGCATGACGCAGGCGTCGAGCTGCACGACGCCCTGTTCGTTGGGCAGCCCGCCGTAGCCGACGGTGTCGTCGGTGGGATCGTCTTCGGTGCGGTTCACGCCGGCGATGACGGCGTCGAGCGTGTCGTCGCCGGCCGCCAGGCGCTCGTAGGCGGTCTGCGTCGCGCCGGTGCGGAAGCCGTTGCCGCTGGCCAGCACGACGGGCCGCTTGCCGCCGTTCGGCTGCGTCCGCCCGGCCGCCGCCGCGCCCGGCCGCGCCGCCTCCGCTCCCAATACCACCGTCGTGCCCACCCCAGCGGCCAAGCCGGCCGCGAACTCCCGCCGCGAAAGCTTGCTCATAGCGCTCCTCGATGGTTTCCGAAGCGAGGAGCATACCAGGATTGCCCGCCCGGCCGCCATCCGCCCTCGCGCAGCGCGGTCGGGGAGCGGCGCCGCGCGGCTTGCGCGAGCATCGCCCGGGCCGGTCGTGAAAAAGCCCTTAACGGCCGCGGCGCGCGCCGCCGGAACGCGGCCGGCTCGCGGCCCCGATCCCGAGCCCGCTAATGCCGCGTCTGGCGTATGACGATCTCGGTCTGCCCGCCGCGGCTGCGGGTTTCGATGTTCAGTTCCAGGCCGGCATCCACCACCCCCAGCGTGTTGCCGCCCTGGTTGGTGATGCGCGCTTTCGCGTATTGCGTCCGGTAGAAGTCGAGCACCGCGGCCGCCGGATCGGGCGTGAGGAAACGCAGCACGTCAGCGTGAAAACTGCCGAAGTCCACGCGCTGGCTGCGCTCCGCCGTCGCGCCGGGATAGATGGCGACGCCCAACTCGCGCGCCGCTTGATCGGAGGGCTGGCCATCGCTGACCTTGCCCCACGGCAGGGTCACGACGTTGCCGTTGGCGGTGTGCTCCGTGCGCACGTGGCTGATGAAATAGGCGCCATAGCCGAGAATCACGATCACGCAGAGCACGATGACCACGCCGGCGCCGATGGCGATCGTAGCGCCCAATCCCAGGCCCTGCTTCGCCGCCGGCGGGACCGGCGCCGCCGGCATTTGCGGCCGCGCCGCCGCGCTTGCTTCGTTCACATTGCGCGATCCGCATTGCGCGCAGAAGGCCGCGCTCGCGCCGATCTCCGCTCCGCACTTATTGCAAAACGGCATGCCCCGTTGCCTCCCGGCCACTATAGCATCGCCCGCCCCGCGCTTCGCTCCCGCCGTTATCCGCCGGCCTGTGCGCTCCTCCTCGGCGGGCGTCCGGCCATTCGCCCGGGAGCGGCGGACATCCGGCGCGCCGGCGCGAGCCGCTTTCCGTCGGACCGCGAATGTGCAAAACGCCGCACACGAACACCACATTCCTGATTCCTGCGCGGGGCTGCCGGTCCGGAGGCGAAGAAACAAAATAAAGATCGCGCCAGCGACGGAATTGCCGGGTAAGATTGGTTCGGCACCAACCATGTCCCCCCGATGGCTTTGCGTGTGCGTGCTGGTGGTTGCGTCGGCGCTGGCCGTTTTCGCCGACGGCATCCCGGCCACTTCGACCCCGCCCGATCCCCGCATCAGCGTAGGCGGCGGCTCGGATGCGGTGCCGATCACCAGCCTGAATTTCACCTTCTTCAGCGAGAACGGCCTGAGCGGCTCGTTCTACACGCCCGGCAGCCCGCAGGACTGCGAACTCGGCGTGCCCGTCGACAGCACCAACGTGCCCGGCTGCAGCTTCGAGAACATGACCGGTCAGATCCTCAACACGCTGACGGTGCAGATTCCCACGGACATGCAATTCGACGTCTTCGACTGTACGCCCAGCTCGTTCGTCACCTTGCCGATTCTCGGCACCGTCCCCATTCCCGGCTTCCATAGCTGCAGCGAGCAGAACAACGCCCAGGGCGGAGTCACCGCGATCGTTTTCAGCAGCAATTACGACAACGATCAGGATCTCGACGACATCGGCCTGCTTCCCGGCCAGTTCTTCCAGATCAGCCTCGCCGGCGGCACCGGCAGCGACGCCGGCGGCTGGGATATGAACACGCCGCTCTCGGTGGCGTTCAACGCTCCCGAGCCTGCGAGCCTCGCGCTGCTGGCGCTCGGGCTGTTGCTGGCCGGCGGCCTGGCCGCCTGGCGCCGCCGCCGCGCCTTGTAGCTAGTCCTTCGCGCCCACGAGCGCGGCGAAGTCCGCGCGCTTTTGCAAAGCGGCCAGCTCCGGATCCTGCCGCACGGTGGTCGCCGAATAGCCGTGCGCGACGGCCTGGCGCAGCATGGCCATCGCCGCATCGGGGCGATGGCCGAGCGCATCCACGACCGCCTGGCTGTACATCAGCGCCACGTCGTCGGGCGCGATCGCGCGCGCCCGCCGCGCGAACTGCGCCGCCTCGGCGTCGTTGCCTTCCTTGGCGTAATACATCGCCAGGTCGCCCATGGTGTCCGCGTCGCGGGGATTGACCTGCAGCTCCTGAAACGCCAGCGCGATGGCGCGGTCATAGCGCTCCTTGGCCGCCGCGGTCTGGCCCGACCAGCGCAGCGCATCGGCTAAATTCCCCAGGTCGGTTTCCGCATGGGGCCGCATCTCCACCGCTTTCTGGAAGTAGGGCACCGACTGCGCGTACTGGTGCAGGTAAAAATAGGCGACGCCCAGATTCGAGTAGCCGTCGGCGGTGGGACTCAGCGCCACCGCGCGCTGCAGCGGCGCCAGGCTGGCCTGGTACTTCCCTTGCGCCAGCAAGACCGCGCCGGTATTCAAGTAGCCGAGCTGATTGTCGGGCGCCAACTGCGTCACGCGCCGGTAATGGGCCAAGGCGCGCGCATAATCTCCGAGCTGAAACTCCGAGTTGCCCAGCACCAGCGCATTCAGCCAGTAATAAGGATTGAGCTGCACCGCCTTCTCGTAGGCGGCGTGCGCCGGCGCCGGCTTGCCGGCCGCCAGGTACGCCGCGCCCAGCGAGCGGTAGGCCTGGTCGGAGTTGGGCGCCAGCTGCGCCGCCTGGCGCAACTCGGCGATGGCGGCATCGGTGTTGCCGGTCGCGCGCAGGACGCGGCCGCGTGCCAGCAGCACCTCCGCCTGCCGCGGATCGAGCTGCGCCGCCTGATCGGCGGCGGCGCGCGCCTTGGCCGCCCAGAACGCGTCGCGGGTGATGTCGTATTGCACCAGGCTGGCGTCGGCGATGCCGGCATAGGCCAGCCCGAAGCGCGGATCGCGGCTGAGCGCCTGCGTGAACAGATCGATCGCCGCCTGCGCGCCGGCGCGGCTGCGCTGCGCCGCCAGCGCCTGCCGCCCGCGCAGATACAGGTCATAGGCTTGCAGGTTCTCGGTGGGATGCGCCACCGCCTGCACCTGCTCGGCCGGCGTCGGCTTCAGCGCCAGCGCCTGCGCCAGCCCGCCGTAGATCTCGTCCTCGAGGGTGAAGAGATCGCCGGCGGCGGCGTTGAACTCCCGTACTCACACGCGCCCGCCGGTGACGGCGTTGTCGAGAGTCACGATCACGCGCAGGCGGCCGCCCGCCTCCGCCACCGTTCCCTGCACCACCAAATTCGCGCCCAGCGCCCGCGCCGCCGCCGGCCAATCCCGCGGGCTCGCGGCCGGCGCCGGCGCATCGCGGCCGGCCAGATGCACGTCGGGAATCTGGAACAGCCGCGCCGAGAGCGATTCGGCCATGCCCAGCGCCAGATAGTTCGCGTTCGCCGGCCCCAAGAAATGGAAGGGCAAGATGGCGACGAACTTGCCCCGCGCCAGCGGCGGCACCTCACCGCTCAGCCGAGCCGGCGTGGTTGCCGGCGCGGTTGCCGGCGCGCGGTGGCGCAGCGCCCACCAGCCGCCCCCCAGCGCCGCCGCCAGCGCGCAGGCGCCGGCGACGGCGAGCATCCCGCGGCGCCTCCGCGCCCGCAGCCGCCGCCGCGAAACGGGCGCGGCGGCAGTCTCGCCGCCGAGGTCCGCGAGCATCTCCCGCGCCGACTGGTAGCGGTCCTCGGGCCGCGCCTCCAGGCAGCGGTCGATCACGCGGCAGAGCGCCTCGGGCAGATCCGGGCACGCCTCGCGCGGATCGCGCGGCCGCGACTTTACCCGCTGGTACATCAACTGGAACGCCGTCTCACCGTGAAAGGGCGTGTCGCCGGTCGCCATCTCATAGAGGATGATGCCGATGGCGTAGAGATCGGCGCGCGCATCCGCCGTCCGCCCCTCGACCTGCTCCGGCGACATGTAGCGCGGCGTGCCCAGCACCGCCCCGGTCTGCGTCATCGCCGCCTGGCTCGCCGCCAGCGAGCGCGCCAGGCCGAAGTCGGTGATATAGAGGCTGCCCTGGCGGTCGAGCAGCAGATTCTGCGGCTTCAGGTCGCGATGCACTACGCCTTGCTCGTGCGCGGCCGCCAGCGCCTCGAGCATCTGCCGCGCCAGCCGCGCGCACTCCTCCGGCGGCAGCCGGCCTTCGCGCCGCAGCCGCCGGTGCAGGTCCTCGCCCTCGATGTAGGCCATGGAGATGAACTTCACCCCCTCGGCTTCCCCGAGATCGTGGATGCGCAGGATGTTTTTTTGCGAGATGCGGCTGGCCAGCAGCAGCTCTTGCTTGAACCGCCGCATCATCTCTTCGTCGGCGGCCAGCGCAGGCTGGATGATCTTCAGCGCCACCGTGCGGTCGAGTTCGCGGTCATAGGCGCGATAGACGCGTCCCATGCCGCCCTCGCCCAGCAGCGCCTCGATGCGATAGCGGGGGCCGAAGTCGGCGCCCGGCGCCAGGCCCGCGGCGCGCACGGCCGTCGTCGCCGCCGCCGCGCCCGCGGCCGACGCGCCGCCCGGCGGGGACGCGCCGCCCGGCGGGGACGCGCCGCCCGGCGGCGACGGCGCGTTCGGCGGCGCGGCGCCGCCCGCGTGCGGCGCCGGCAGCGTGGCGTTGTCGCCGCCGATGCCGACGGCCGAACCGCAACGCGCGCACGACACCGCCGCTTCTTCTACGGCCTCGCCGCAATGCAAACAGTGGCGCACACGCTCCCGGACTTCCCCGGCTTCGGATGCGCCGGGTGTAGCTGTGATTATCCTCTAGCTGTGGAGGCGCAATAGGTTGTTCCGTGCAAGGCCGGAACGGCTGATGGGCGGTGACAGACCCAAGCTAGCATGAGGCCGGTGCCAGTTGTACTGGTGGACCC
>JAJPKR010000008.1 GCA_021323595.1 Terriglobia bacterium
CGCGACGAAACCAGCGGCGGCAAGCGGAGCAAAACACGGCATCGCCGCTCATCGGCCAGGCGGTCGCAGCCGAGCAACGCGGGCAGGCGGACATGGGACTCTCGCGGGTCATGCTGGCCTCCGCGCGTCGCGCAGGATCGCCTCAAGGCCGGCTCCGGGGTCGGGCATCAACGACGAAAAGACGCGCGCGAGATAGTCACGGTGCGCCTGGCAGGCGTGAACCTCCACCAGGCCATCGGCCAGCGCCAGCGTCCATTCCGCCGCAGCCCCGCACTGCGGCCCGTCGGGAATAATTCGCGCTTGGCAGCGGTGCTTAGTCACTGAATGAGCCTCCCCGCCTCGGGGTGCCGCTCGGCCCAGGCGTTCGCCCGGCGCAAGGCGGCGCACAGGCCGCAATCGCAATCGAGTCCGCAGCGACCGGTGACGCCGCAACCGCGATGCCCGCCGCCGCAGGCGCAGGCGGTGTAGTCGCGCGGGAACCGCGTCGGCTCCGCCCGCTGGCGCGGCGGAACGCTCGCGGGCGGCTCGATCTGCGAGAAGGGCACCCAAAACTCGGCGCCTCCGATGCGGCAGAGCAGCGCCTTGGCCGTGGCGCGGCGGGCGGTGACGCCATCGAATTCGACGGTCGCGCCGCGCCGCCTCATACTGGAACGCCGGCCTCGGCCGCGTCGAAGAAGCGCATCCGCTCCGCCGAGAAGCGCGCTGCCAGCGGCCCCATGCGCCCGCCGCGCTGCTTAGCTATCGTGATAGTCGCGTCCGCAGTCGGCTGGTGGTCGCGGCGGTCTTGGGTCACCAGCAGCACCAGGTGCGCATCCTCGGCGAGATTGCCGGACTCTTTCAGATCGTCGAGCGTCGGCTGTCGCTTATCGCCGGCGGGCGGCCGGCGAAGCTGGCTGAGGCCGATCACAGCGACGTTCTCTTGCTTGGCTAGCCGTCGCAGCGCATCGCTTGAAGAATTAATCCGCTGGCGCAAGTCCGGCCCGTCGCCGCGCATGAGACGGATGTAGTCCGCGACAACCAAGCGCACACCGTGGCGCCGGATCGCCAGCCGCGCCCGCGCCACCAGCTCGGCGTTGCCGAGCGTCGGTGAATCGTCCACCAGCAGCGGCCACTGGGCGATGGTGTCGGCCGCCTCAGCCAGTGCGGCAAGATCGGCGGCGCGGAGCTGCGCGGTGCGGATGCGCCAGTAGGGGACGGTCGAGTAGCCGGCGAGCAGCCGGCCTTGGAGTTCTTCGCGGCGCATCTCCAGCGAAAAAATGAGCGCCGGCGTACCGGCGCGCGCATTCTCGGCGGCGATGCCGAGCGCCAGCGCCGTCTTGCCTTCGCCGGGATAACCGCCGATCACCGCGTATTCGCCGGCGCGCAAGCCGCTGGTGGCGTCATCGAGCGCGCCGATGCCGCTGGGCAGGCCCACGGTGCGCGCGGTGCTCTCGCTCTGGCGCCGGAGGTCCGATAGCAGGCCCGGCAGGCCCTCGCCCACGGCGCGCGGGCCGCTGGTTTCCGCCGCGCCGGCAATCGTGCCGAGTAGCTCTGCGTCATATTGCGCCGCCAGCGCGTCGGGGTCCGCGTCCGCCAGCATCGCGGCCGTCACAAGACCGTGGCCGGTGCGCACCAGCGCGCGCCGCTTGGCGGCGCCGCGGACCAGCCCGGCGTAGTGGCCGATGTTGATGCCGCGCGGCAGGCCGTCGGTAAGGGTGGCGAGGTAGGCGACGCCTCCGGCCTGCTCGAGCTCGGCGCGTTCGCGCAGCTCCTCGTACAGCGTGACCGTATCGAGCGGGCGGGCGTCGCTGCTGAGGCGCAACATCGCGCCGAAGATCGCGCGATTGAGCGGGCTGTAGAAATCGCCGATCTGCAACTCGGCCTCGACGCTGAGCAGGTTTACCTGATCCAGCAGCGCCGCGCCCAGTAGCGCCCGCTCCGCGTGCATCGCCTCCGGCAGCCCGTCGCGCATGGGATCGCTCACGTCAGCCCTCCCTGGCGGCGCTGGGGCCGCAAATACTCGGTTGGGCGTGGCGCGGCCGTGGCCTTGGGCTGGCGATATTTGTCCAGCGCGCCGCCACGATAGTCGGCGAGGTTCGCCAGCCATCGCCGCGGGCGCTCGGCGTGGTTGACGTCGCTGGCGAAGCGCGCCTGCACCATCGCCAGCGCCGCCGGCAGGGTGACGCTGGGGTTGGCTCGCAGCCAGCGGTCGAGCTGCTGGGCCTCGCTGGCGTCCCAGGGTATCTTGGCGCCGGAGTTGGCCTGGGCGTAGGCGTCGGCTATGGCTGCCCGGATAGGGGCGTGTCTTGGGTCAGCTACGGGCTTCGTTTTTGAGCGCGGCGCGCGCCCCGCCGGCGAGCCGTTTTTGGGCGAGCCGGTAATGGGTTTGGATATTGGGTTTGGTGTGTCCCCGTGGGGCACTAGTTTCGTGCTGCGCTGGGCACTAGTTCCCGTGGGGCACTGGTCCCCGTGGGGCACTAGTTTCGTCGCGTCGAACTCGAGGTTGAGCGAGTAGTGGACTGCCGGCAGCCGGCCAAGCGTGGCTCTCCGGCGAACCAACAGCCCGGCGCCCTCAAGCTCGACAATGGCAGCGCAAGCGTGGCTACGGCTCCCGCCAGTGAGCTTTGTGATTTGCGACAGGCTGATCCGATCTTCTCGCTTGCCGTAGCCGAACGTCAGCCGGACCACGGCGCAGAGCACTTTCCAATGGACCGGGCCGAGCCGAGCCATCGCCACGTCCAGCAGCACGTTCGGCACTTGGCATGAGTTAGGGATCAGGATGCGCTCACTCATGGCCGGCCTCCCCCTCGGCACGCGCCGCACGCCTCGGCGTGCTCGGCGCGCAGCCGCTCGATGCCGCCGAACAGCAGCAGCTCATCGGCGACGGCGGCGGTGCTGGCGGCGCGGCCGATACGCTGCCAGAGCTCGTCGCGCAGGCGGCCCATGCGGGCGGCGTGACCGCACGCCGGCGGCCGGAGTAGCTTGGATCGCGCTGCGCCGTCGGGGCTGCCGCTCATGCCGCTGCCTCCCGCCTGCAGGCCGCGCAGCGGGCGGCATGTGTCGCCCGTGCCCAGTCGAGCGCCAGCAGCAGCGCCAACGGCGGCGCGAGGCCGGCGGTATCAGCGCCGCGGCGCTCGCGCGCGCGAATCCGCCATGCGACGGCAGCGCGGAGGCGGAGCAGGTTGGCGGCGTGCCTACAGCGCAATTGTGCTAGCGTGAAGGTGTCGATAGAGTTCATTTGTTCCCTTTCTAGCCCCGGCGTATCCCAGCGCCGGGGCTTCGCTTTTGCGGCTAAATGGGCGCCGGCGGCGCCGGTTGATCGCGCGCCTTTTTTGTGGCGCAATTCATTGCGCCAGCGCCCGCTCCGGCAGTGCCGGCACGGCGCCCTCATCCAGTAGTTGGGCGACGACGACAAACGGTACGCGCACGGCGCGGCCGACGCGCACCGAAGGCAAACGCCGCAGATAGAGCCAGTTGCGGATGGTTTTTTCCGCGAGGCCGAGCACGGCCGCAGTCTCCGCGACGGTCAGCATTTGGCTTGAGCCGACCGATCGAATGCGACGGCCGTCGGTCCGGGACGAGGCAGGTGATGTGGCCATGCCCGCATAATCCCGCGCGGGCGGTGCCCGGCCACCCCATTTGTTTGGACGATTTTGGTGGGATTACCTTTTGGTTATCCCGCGGGCGCTGGCGGCCTTTTCGAGCGCACGGCGGTCAATTCCAAACAGATCGGCTAGCTCGCGGTAGTGCGGCCTGTTATCGCGCGACAGCTCTCGGACGAGCGAGCTAAGGTAAATCCCGCAGCCGAGAGGCGAGAGCCCCGCGCCCGGCGGAGCATACGCCCCGATGGTGTCGGCCCACCGGCGCACAACGCTGGCGGCCGTCCGCAGCACCACGATCCATTTCCTCATTCCGGAAACCTCCTCGGCGCTGGGGCCGGCCACGAGATCGGAAATGTCAGCTGGCCAGGCGTCCAGCCACGGCCCATCGAGCCCATTAGCGAACCGCTCCATCTCCGCGGCCACGTCCCGCGCCTTGCCGCGCCATCGCTCTTTCCGCTTCCGTTCAGCCTCCGCACCGCGCTGGCGATTGGCGCCGTCCATCCCTGCCGCAGCGCGCCAGCCGCGCAATAGCTGCGCATCGATACCGGCCCTCACCAGCTTTCTCAGCGCGGCCTCGCTAACGCTCTGGTCCCTTCGCGTCTGATGTACCATGCCCGCCACCTCCGGCGAGCGGCGCGGGCGGTGAGGTTTTCCCGCCCGCCAAGGCGCCGGGGATCGGCCGGCGCCTGCCGCACCAGCAAAGATTCTACTCCACCCTATTGACAAAAGCAAACGTTAGCTATAGAGTCGGCGGCATGAGGAAAAGCGGTAAGGCAAGCGAGGCCGCCTCCCTGCTCGGCAGGCGCAGCTTCAGCGCGCGCGTCGAGCGATGGGGCGGCAAGGAAGCCTTCAGGGCGCGAATGAGCGAATTTGGCCAGCGGGGTGGCCGCGGGCGCAAGAGTAAAGAGCGGCTGGCGCGGGAAAGAGCGGCGCATTAGGCGCCGATGGAGGTGCGAGATGGCGGTTTATCGGCCCACGAAAAACGGCAAGGTTTACTGGATGGATTTCATCTTCACCGGTCAGCGGATCAAAGAAAGCACGCACACGCGCAGCAAGACACTGGCGATCAAGATCGAGCAGAGGCGCCGCCGCCAGCTGGAAGAGGGCGCCGCCGGCGTGCGCAAGCTCGAGCGTCCGAAGTTATTTTCCGTGGCCGCCGAAAAATGGATTGCCTCGAACTCGGCGGACTGGGCGCACTCGACCCTCCGCATGCACCGCACTGGCCTGGGACACCTGGCGCGGGCATTCGGCAAGATTCTGGTTTGCGACATCGAGGCTGGCGACGTCGCCCAGTACCAGCAGCGCCGGCGCGCCGCAGGTGCATCCGCGCGGACGGTGAACATGGAGGTCGGCACTCTCCGTGGGATCCTGAAAGAGGAAGGGCGCTGGGGCTCGCTCCAGGGCCGGGTCAAGCTATTTCGCGAGGACCCCAAGGGCAAGGGTCGCAAGCTGGAACCGGCGGAGCAGGATGCCCTGCTGCGCGCGTGCGCCGCATCGCCGTCACGCCAGCTGTTCCCCTTCGTGGTGCTGGCACTCGAAACGGGCGCGCGGTACGGCACGATCCGCAACGCTAGGTGGCAGCAAGTGAACTTCGACGCGCGGTCGATTACTTGGGGCCACGACAAAACAGACGCCGGCACGGACCGCGAAGTGCCGCTTACGCCGCGGGCGCTGGCAACAATCACGCAGTGGGCGGCGCAGTTCCCCAAGCGGCAGCCGAGGGACTATATCTTCCCCGCCGAGAAAATCGCCGGCATCGGCCGCCGTGGGCCGCAGGGGCGCCGCGAGGATGCCCGATTCTCCGGCTGCTTAGTCCACGGCGTTGACCCCGCCCTCCCGGTCGGCTCGATCGCAACGGCGTGGGAATCGGCACGCCGCCGCGCCGGCGTGCGCTGTCGCTTCCATGACCTGCGACACTCGGCGGCTTCGCGCATGATCGCCGCAGGCGTGCCGTTGCCGAAGGTGGCGAAGATTCTCGGATGGGCGCCAAGCACAATGGTGCTTATGGCCGCCCGTTACGGACATTTCAGCCTGGAGGAATTGCGGGCAGCTGTCGAGGCCGGCAGCCAGCCCGAAGCCGCGAAAATTGGCGCCGAGTCCCTCAACTTTCCACCCAACTTTTCTGCCTCTATCACGGCCGAGAACGCCAACTGATTGAAAAGGCTGGAGCCGACGGCCGGGCTCGAACCGGCGACCTGCTGATTACGAATCAGCCGCTCTACCAACTGAGCTACGTCGGCGATCAGGGTGGACGTGCGCGCTTCGCGGGGAACGCGGGCGGGCCACGAAAGGCGCGTCCTTTCGAGTTTACAACGGCCCTGCGGCGACGCCGGCACCGGCCAAGTGCACTCGCCGAGCGGGCGGCTGCTCGGGCTGGGGTGCCGACTGCGGGGGACGGCGGCTTGGTCAAAGGTGTTCTCAGCGGCGGCTTGCCGAGTCGCTGCGCGCTCGAGGCAGGCGTGCGCGGAGTCAGGCGCGGGGGTTGGCGTGCATCGGCTTAACCTGGCGGCGGACCGCGGCTGCTTCTCGATCCCGCGTCGTGTGGAGATCGAAGCTGGGTGAGGACCGACCCTGCCGACTCCTACGTCTGCAAATTAATCCAGAATTCGGGCGGGGCCGCAAAGTAGCGCGCCAGCCGCAGCGCCGGGCCGGGGGTGATCGCGCGGCGGCAGTTGACGATCTCGCCGATACGCGGGGCCGGCACCGTGCAGCGCCCGCGCG
>JAJPKR010000049.1 GCA_021323595.1 Terriglobia bacterium
CGCGACGAAACCAGCGGCGGCAAGCGGAGCAAAACACGGCATCGCCGCTCATCGGCCAGGCGGTCGCAGCCGAGCAACGCGGGCAGGCGGACATGGGACTCTCGCGGCTCATGCTCGTTTCCTCGCCCATTCGATTTCCCCCACGATCCGCTCGGAGGGGAACCATACCAGCGCCGGCTGTCCCTGGCGCGGCCGGAACAGCCGGACCAGGCCCTCGGCGCCGCTCACCTCCCAGCACAACAAGTCTGCCAGTCCGGCAGGCGTCATGACCCACTCGCGGGGCGTCGGCAGATCGCGCGCGGGTGGTGTCAGACTGATGGCGCGGTCACCGAGCGTGGCCAGCGTCACCCCGGCCCAGCGGGCGGCGCGCGGGTTGGGTTCGCACTTGCCGCAGTGCCAGCCGGCAGCGTCCTGCCAGCGGTAGGCGGCGGTGCCGCAAGCAGGGCAGGCGTCATCGCGGCCAGTTGCGGAGAGAGCTTGCCGGACTTCGGTACGATGCTGCCGAAGCCGGGCTAGGATCGGCGCCACCGGCCCGGGCGGATCGGGGAGCGCCGCCTTAACCTTGTCGCCATCCACCCGCAGCCGGATGCCGGCGGCCTCGGCCTCGCGGATCAGGTCGAGTACAGATGCGGTGCTCATACGTCCACCTCCCCTGCCGGCCTGGCAGGTGGCTCAGCGGCCGGCAACCGCCCCTCGCGGCGGGCTCGAACGATGCTCTCGCCCCAGGTCTCGCCGTCAGCCTTGGGCGGCACCGGCGGGGCGAAAAGGTCCGCCTGGCATCCGCCCTCCCCACTTTGCTGGTTTGAAACCGCTACACCGCTACAACCCGCGTCTTTACTGGCCGAAATGCCATTTTCCGATCCGCTACATGCGGTCGCTGTAGCGTTTCGAAAATCGCGGTTTTCGCCAATGTTTACGGGCCTTGTAGCGGTGTAGCGGTTTGGAATCGGCATATCGGGGGGTGGGGGATCGTCGGGGGGCGGATCGGGCGCGAGGTAACGCGCCCACCCCTCGGCGAAGTCATCGCGCACATAGCCTTTGAGCACGCTGGTGCCGTCTCGCAGATTGCGCGGCGCGATGCCGAAGCGGCCAAGCAGCCGGGCCACCTGCGGCGGCGTAATCGGCTTTTGCTGGCGGCCCCACTCCGCCCACGGGCGATCTTCCATCCCGCCCAATGCCTCGGCCAGATCTTTGGAGGCGATGCGCTCGGCCTGCCGCTCGCCGAAGATCGCTCGCACGTCGGCGAGCAGGCGCGCGCCGATGGATTCGTCCGCGGCCGCCGCGCCAGTGCACAGCTCGACCAGCGCCCGCCGCGCCCGCTCCGGCCAATCGCCACCCGCCAGGTCCGCGATGGCCAGTAGCGGCTCGATGATGTCCCTCTGCCTGTCATTCAGCGCCGGAGGGAACTCCGGCCGCGCCTCCCGCAGCCGCGCCGTCGCCTGCATCGCCCACGCCTCGCAGCGCTCGCGCAGGTACGCGGCCTGCGGCTCCGCCTCGCGGCGGCGGAACATCGCCACGCGCTCTTGCGGCGCCTTGCGGCGGAGCGCGATGGCCAGGCTGCGATCCGCGACCGTATCGGGTAGGCGCCCGATCCCAGCAATGGCCTTGGGGCAATACGTGGCGAAGTCGTGAGGCTCGCGGTCCTCGCCCACGCACATGCGGTACGCCCCGCCGCGCCGGAATCCGCTGTTGAGCAGCCCGCGCATCGCCTCGGCATATTCGTCGCCGCTTCCTTTTGCGGCGTCCCACTCATCCAGCAGCAGCGTGGGCGTGTCGCGCTCGACCGAGCGCAGCAGCGCCGCCGCCGTGGTGCGGTCGCAGCGCCAGGCGCGCGCGGCCAGCACCTCCAGTGCTTCAAGCAGCCGGCTCTTGCCGCAGCGCTTTTCGGGGGCAGTGATGTGGAGATAGGGAGTGTAGTCGGCGGCATCGAGCGCATGGCCGTGCAGCAGCCATAGGGCGCAGGCGTCAGCCTGCGCAGCGCTCATGACCACGTAGCCGCGCAGCCAGCCGGCCAGGTCGGCCAGCAGCGCCGCGCCGTCCACCCGCATGCCGAGCAGCTTGCCCCGCCGCGCCGCCTCGGCGGCTTGCCGGCGGGCGGCCTCGGCATCGGCGCGGTGCTGCGCCACGCGCTTTTCGATTTCGGGCTTGACTACGCCCGGAATCCTAAGCGCAGCGATGCGCCCTACCAGCCGCGCCCGTAGCTCCGCGTCGCCCACGTCGGCCAGTTCCGCCGTCGGCATCGGTGCGTTCTTGCGGGCGGCGCCGTCCATCGCTTCCAGCGCGGAGACGGCGGCTTCGGCCTCGGCCCGCGCCGCCTCGGGGAACGGCCGCGCCGCAGCCAGGGCATCTAACGCAGCATCGTCGCCGGCCACGGCGATCAAGTCATCGGGGCCGTTGACGCCTTCTAGCTTCGGTGCGTCGGCGAACTTGACGGCGGCGCCACGCCCGAGCAATTCGTGCGCCAGCGCGCCCGAAGCGCGCATCAGGTCTCGGCGGCCGGCCACGTTCGAGTCGCGAAACAAAATCACTTCGCGCCCGGCCCATTCCAGCAGATCCAGGCTCGGACTCGGGCCGGTCACTGGCGCGAGCGTTCCATCCGGCTGGGCTGCTTTGGTGATCGTGCGCCGCCATCCTGAAATTCCACCCGTGGCGATCCAGACGCGCTTGATTCGATGGCGCGTGTCCATCGCCACGCCGGCCAGAGCCGATTTCTCGGCCTCGACAATCATCACCGGCACCGTGGGATCATCCAGCCATTCGGGCGGGACCGGAGCGAAGTAGAGCCATCGCATCGCTGGCGTGCTGAGATACTTGGCTTCACCGCCCGCGCCCGTCACTGGGTGCGCCAGCCGCACTCGGTGGCCCAGCACCTCCCCGGTGCGCGGGTGCCGATAAGGAATCAGTAGCCCGCTCAGGTCAGCGCCGCGATGGCCACCGTAGCCCAGCGCGTCGCGCACCTCGGCGTCACTGGCGTCCCGCCAGCCGGCAGCGGCGAGCAGCTCGGGCGGGATGCGCAGGCGCTCGGCGATGGCGGCGGCGGTCACTGCCGGCCTCCGCGCGGCAGCGCCGCGCGGGCCGCGAGATAGGCCGCCAGGTCGGGCTCCGCGATGCGAACGAGGTCACCGAGACGGTACACGCGAATGCGGCGGAGGAGGACCTCGCGCCGCCAAAAGGCCACCGACGCGCCGGTGCGCGCGGCGCACTCGCGAATGGAAAGTAATTGCGGCGCGGCCGGCTCCGACTGGAGCGCGGCGGCGGGGGCGGGCGATAGTGGGTGTAGCATGACCAGCCCACACTCGCCCAGGTGTGGCGCTGGCCGGTGTGCGGCACTTAGCCCCAGGCGGCCGGCCGGCGCCTACCAGGGCAGCGCGATTCCGCAGTCTTCGATTACGCGCCGCAGCGCCGGCAGTTGATGGCGGTTGTAATCGGGAGGGTGGGCATCGTCGTAAAACGCAAACCACAACGATTGCCCCGACGGAATCGTCTCGCCGGCGAGCCACGCTAGCCGCTGCTGCTCTAGCGCCCATAGCGCCCAGTCTTCGCCCGCGACACGCGGGCGCGACCCTTGCCCCAGGCTGCGCGCGTCGCGCCAGCGTCTCGCCTCGCCCCTGCCCACGCCGGCCGGCCCGATGCGAACGCCCCCAAGCCAGTCCGGGAGGATGAAGGTCACGGTGCGTGCCTTATCCGCGAATGCAGCCATTCTCGTGCGACGCTCGGCGCGGCCCGGATGCGGCAGCAGGCGCAGCGGCAGCGCGTCCCAAGGGGCCAGCGCCCGCCACAGCCCGGCGGTGTCGGCCTCGTGCCCGCCGGCGGCGGGATCGTAGGCGCCGCCCTCGCTAGCATGCCACTCCCTCAAGATGCGTTCGCGCTCGGCGTCCGCCAGCGCCAGCAGGCAATCCAGGAGCGGCTTCGACCGCAGCCAGGCTGGCGACAGGGTGCCGGCAGCAGGTTCGGGCTCGGTTGCGTGGATCACGGCTCGCCACCTCCAGCGAGCGGCGCGGGCGGCGAGGTTACCGCCCGCATCGGCCCGCGCCCGTCGGCCGGGCCTTGCCGCGTCATCCCCAGCTTCTCACTTTTTTGTTGACATTGCAATCCAATTCGGATAGGTTTTCGGCATGGCCCGGATCACGAAAACCGAAATCAGCCGGGCGGCGTCCGCGATGGGCCGCAAGGCGTGGCGAGTGCGGCTGGAGGTGCAAGGCATCGAGGAAATCCGCCGCGTCGCCCGCGAGAACGGCAAGCTCGGCGGCCGGCCCCCGAAGGATGGGCGAAAGGAGAAAGCGAATGCCCGACAAGCTGCAAGTCATTGAAGCCGGCGGCCGGCCGGCGAACGACAACGACGGGCTGCACCGGCGCGGGCGCAACTGGTACTTCACCCTCCGCGTCGGCGGCAAGTGGCGCGAGTTCAAGACCGGCACGGCGTCTTACCAGGAAGCGCGCCGCCTCAGGAACGAGACCATCAAGCAGCAGCTCGAGAACCGGCTGCCCTCCGACATGGCCCGCTGGCAGTTACCGAAGGCCCTGGAGGAATGGCTGGCCAAACGCGAGCACGCCATCGCCCCGCGCACGGCGGCGATTTACCGGGCGTCGATCGCGCGGCTCTCGGACGGCCTGGGCAACATCGCCCTAGGCGGGGTCACGGCGGACGTGATAGCCGAATACCAGCAGCGCAGGCTTGCCGCCGGCGTGTCCCATCGCACCGTCAATATGGAAGTCGGCGCCTTGCGCAGCGTGATGATCCGCGCCCGGCTGTGGGCCAACATCGCGCCGGACGTGACTATGCTGGCGGAACCGGCATCGCCGGGCGTGGCGATCACCCGCGAGCAGGAAGATGCGCTGCTGGCGGCCTCGGCCGCGTCGCGCTCCCCGGCCCTCCATCCCTTCGTCACGCTCGCCATCGAGACGGGCGCCCGGCGCGGCGTGGTTATGACGCTTCAGTGGAAGCGCGTGGACTTCGCCAACCGTTGCCTCACCTGGGGCAAGGACAAGACTCCGGCCGGCACCGGCCGCGTCGTTCCGCTCAGCGCCCGCGCCGTGGCGGCGCTTACGGGCTGGGCCGAGCAGTTCCCCAACCGCCAGCCCGACGATTACGTCTTCCCCACCATGGCCATTGGCGGCAGCGGCAAGCGCGGCCCGCAGGGCGCCCGGCGGGATGCGTGCTTCGTCGGCGGCATCGCCTACGATGTGGACCCTCGCCGGCCTATCGGGGACATAACCTCAGCCTGGGAGGCGGCCCGCAAACGCGCCGGGGTGCGGATCAGGATTCACGATCTGCGCCACCTGGCGGCCAGCCGGATGCTCGATGCCGGCGTCCCGCTCGTCAAGGTCGCCAAGATTCTCGGCTGGGCGCCCTCGACCATGGTCCATATGGCCGCGCGCTATGGCCACTTCCGGCTGGACGATCTGCGCTCCGCCGTCGAGACGATCAGCGCACAGCGGCAGGATGCCCCGCCGCGCGCGCAGGCCGGCACGCCTGCGACCAGCATTCAATAGCCCCTCTTCCGCACCGCCCGCGCCACGTTCGCCCCGCCACGGGCAGCGTGGCGCGTTTTGCCCTAACGGAACGCCTGCTTCCATCTGGCCGCCGGCTAGCCACGAAGCGAAGGCGCTTCGGCCATTTGGAAGTCATTTGGAATTCCAAACGATCTTCCAAAGGGATCGCGTTCCGTCCCCCAAGTGGGCTGGAGTGTCACCAGGCGGCACCTGCGCTCGCGCCCGCGTCTTTCCTGGCGTTTTACGCGGGGGTTCCCGCGCCCGCCGCTCACTCCATATCACGTGGTGATGCTTGGTGACAGGCGGGTTGCTCGACTTCTAAGCGGAGGGTCGCAGGTTCGAATCCTGCCGCGCCCGCCAAGGGCCCCGGGTCCGGCCCGGAGACATGGGTAACGGAATGTACCGGCTACATGGGTAACAGTTTTGGGCCGAACGGATTTTCGAGCGGTTCGAGCACTCTGGTCTCGAGATCGAA
>JAJPKR010000060.1 GCA_021323595.1 Terriglobia bacterium
CGCGGAATGATGCGCTCGGAGAGGTTGCGGGCGTAGGCTTGCAGCGCTTCGAAGGTGCCCGACTCGAGCGCCTCGATGTAGTTGTCGTACACGGCGGTGGCCTCGGCAAAAATCTCTTCCTTGCTCATGGCCGTGAGCAGTTCGGCCAGGGTGATGCGCCGCGCCCACTCCTCGCGCAAGACCGTGCGATTCTGCCGCAGGTGCGCCACCAACTCCCGTAGCAGTTCCGTCGTGGCGACGGTGCCGCCCTGCCGAGCTCCCGGTTCAGTTGCCGTGGACATGTAAGTTCCTGTGTTGGCCCCCCGGAGGCGAGCATCTATTATTGGACGCGGCCGTGCGCGAAACGTCAGGTGACTTCCTCAGCAGGAGAGTCAGGTATTTACCTGATCCCGAAGGACCATCAGAGAAAACCAGGGGTTATGCGGACATTGCCGGAGGCGCCGATCCGAGAAAATTTGTATTGAGGTGCCTGAAAGCGGGATGCGTGATAACTAAGCCCGAAAGTTGGAACGGGAGCGATTGTGGAAATCCCTGAAGACGTTGAGTTCAAGCTTTTGACACCGCGCCAACGGCAAGTGTGCGAGCTGCTCTTGGAGACCAAAGCTGTTAAAGAAATCGCGCAAACGCTGCGAATGTCGCCGAATAGCGTCAAGGACCATGTCAAGCAGATCTATTTGAAAAGGTCGGTCCTTCGACGCGCGAGCTCATGGCCCGACGGTTGGGAACGAAAGGCGGCGAGGAACAGGTGCGAATGCAGGAGTCGCTGTGGCGGCTGTTGCACGCAGCCAACGAGACCGAGGCGCACGCGCTGGGCAAAGCGGCGCTGAAAGAATGGACGCAGGCGGCGGAAGCGGCGGATTGGCAGGCCATTCCGGACGGGCGCTGGGCCCGGGAAGAGAGCGTGCCCCGTTTGCTTTCGCAAGCGCGGGAGCGGTTCGCAGTGCTCGTGGCAGACGGGGTCATCGCACGCGCGCTGCCGCGGATGGCTCGCCCGCCCCGAGCGTAGCTCGCATACCGAATCGCGGAAGGGCGGTTGCGGACCCGAAGCCGAGAGGATCGCGCAGATTCCCGCCTGCGTCGAGTGGCGGGCTGGCCGTTAAGTTCTCGCCGAAATCGGTGCAGGCGCGGTTGGCTATCCGCACGCAAGTCTCGCGGTCTTTTTGGGCCGGTCAGACTGGCCACGCCTCGCGAAGCCGGGCGGCAGCCCCGCTACGATTCGGCGACAGGCGATCTCCTCAAGCCCGGCCCGCCGAGTCAGAGGGGAATATTGCCATGCTTTTTGGGGGGATTGGAGGCGCGCTTATTGCGCAGCATTCGCAGAGAACCGATCAAGCGGCGGCGGGTCTCCGCGGGCTGGATGACAGCATCCAGATAGCCTCGTTCCAGCGCCAAGAAGGGATTGGCGACACGGTCGCGGAATTCCTCCACTTTGGCTTGGCGCAGCGCAGCGGGGTCGGCGGCCTGCTCGATTTCGCGGCGGTAAACGACATTCACGGCGCCTTCCGGGCCCATGACGGCCAGCTCGGCGGTGGGCCAAGCGTAATTGACGTCGGTCCGGATGTGTTTCGACGACATGACGCAATAAGCGCCGCCATAGGCCTTGCGAGTGACGACCGTGATCTTGGGGACGGTGGCCTCGGCGAAGGCGTACAGTAATTTGGCGCCGTGGCGGATGATGCCGCCGAACTCCTGGCGCGTGCCGGGAAGAAAGCCGGGGACGTCTTCGAAGGTGACGAGGGGGATATTGAAGGCGTCGCAGAAGCGCACGAAGCGCGCGCCCTTGACGCTGGCGTCAATGTCGAGCACGCCGGCGAGATGAGCGGGCTGATTTGCGACGATGCCGACGCTGGCGCCGTCGAGCCGCCCGAAGCCGACGACCAGGTTGGCGGCGAAGTGCTCTTGGACTTCGAAGAAGTAGCCGTCATCGACGACGGCATGAATCACGTCGCGCATGTCGTAGGGAAGATGCGAGGCGGCGGGCACGATGGAGTCGAGCGCGGGCGCGAGGCGGTCGGCGGGATCGGCGGTGGGCCGCAGCGGCGGATCGTCGAGGTTGTTGCTGGGCAGGAACGCGAGCAGTTCGCGAATGGCCTGCAAGCACTCGGTGTCGTTGTGGGTGAGGAAATGGGCGACACCGCTGATTTGGTTGTGCGTGCGCGCGCCGCCCAATTCTTCCTTGGTGACTTCCTCATGGGTGACGGTTTTGATGACGTCGGGGCCGGTGACGAACATGTGCGCGGTGCCCTCGACCATGAAGATGAAGTCGGTGATGGCGGGGGAGTAGACGGCGCCGCCGGCGCACGGGCCCATGATGGCGGAGATTTGCGGCACGACGCCGCTGGCGAGGGTATTGCGGAGAAAGATCTCGGCGTAGCCGGCGAGCGAGAGCACGCCCTCCTGAGTGCGGGCGCCGCCGCTGTCGTTGAGGCCGATGACGGGCGCGCCGACGCGCAACGCGGCATCCATGATCTTGCAGATCTTGTTGGCGTTGGTCTCCGAGAGCGAACCCCCGAGCACGGTGAAATCTTGGGCGAAGACGAAGACCAGGCGGCCGGCGATGCGGCCATGGCCGGTGACCAGGCCGTCGCCGGGAATGCGCAGGCGGTCCAGGCCGAAATCGGTGCCGCGATGGGTGACGAGTTGGTCGGTCTCTTCGAAGCTGCCTTCATCGAGCAGCAACTCGATGCGCTCGCGCGCCGAGAGCTTGCCTTGCTCGTGCTGCCGCTGCGTGCGCTGTGCGCCGCCGCCGGCGAGCGCGGCCGCTTGGCGGCGGCGCAATTCGGCCACGCGCTTATCCAGGGACATTCCCCTACGCTACAGCGGATAGGCGATCAACGCCAGGCTGGCCAGGGTGAGAGCGATCTCGGCGGCGGTGGTCCAGCGGCTGCGGGACTCGAGGCGGGCGAGCAGCCGCAGGATGCGGCCGCGAAATTTCTTGCCGAGCAGGGCATAACCGCCCACCCAGAAGACGCTGGAAGTCAGCGACACGTAAAGCAGGTGCTCGAGGCGCCCGCCTTGGAAACCATAAAGGACGAACGCGGCACTGCGCAACGGCGGGATGAATTTGGCGACCATGAGATCCAGGCCGCTGAGATGAAAATGCGGATGCGGCAAATGGATGAACTGCAAGGCCACGCCCCGCGCCACACGGCTGAGGGAATAGAGGGCCAGGTCGTTGATCAGCATGCCGGCGACGGCGGCGGCGCCGACCTCGAGCCAAGACCACAACTGGCTCGCGCCGCGCGAAAGCCATTGCGCGGCGGCGGTGGCGATGAGGACCTCGCCCGGCAGGGCGATCCAGGCCTCGATCGCCAAGCCACAGATCAGGCCGATGAGAGCGTTTTTGCGCAGAAGGCGAAGAAACAAGGCAGATGCTTCCCCTTGGCGTGGAGCGCCGCTCCCGCCCGCCGCCAATTGGTTGGAGATTCTCTTCTCGCGCCAGGATGGACGTGAGCTCTTTCTTTTACTGTACGTCATTTTTTCGGCTGAAGTTTCGATAAAGAAACCGGCCGGGATTGCGCGCCCGCGGGAAAATTGCACCACGCTGACCGCCGCGCGCTCGCATGCGAGTACGCTAGAATAGCGGGCCTTCGCGCGGGCTCTCGGTTGCGGGCGGTTGGGCATCCACCGCGTGGCTTGACAGCAGGCCGTCGGCTTGGAGGCGCGCCACGGCGTGGGCATGGCACGCGAAGATGCGCGAAAAGAGCTGCTCCGGCGCGACCCAGACCGGGATGCCTTCCCAGGAGGGGCGGGGCGTGCCTTCGGCCTCGATCCAGTACACGCTGATGAGCGAAGGCACGTGCGCTTCGTCGTTGTACCGGAACAGAAGACGCGAGCGGGCCACCGTGAGCCCCGTCTCTTCGGTGAACTCGCGGCGCAAGGCGGCTTCATCGGACTCCCAGGGCATGGCGAGGCCGCCCGGCAATCCCAGGCCGAGGCGGTCGCTGCGTTCGATCATAAGCAGACGGCCGTCGCGCCAAAGCACGCCGGCGGAGCTGCGCAACCGGCCGAAGAGCGGCAGCAGACGATAGCCGGCGACGCAGATGCGGGAACAGAGCAAGAAAGCACGCTGCTTCCAGCTCCAGCCCGCCGGGTTCGGCGCGGCCTTCATGAGGATGGCGCGCGCGGCCCCGGCGCCGCCGCTTCCGTGATCGTGACTTGCTCGCCGGGCAGCAAGTAGGACTTGCGCCGAAACCAGTCTTGCAGGGCGTCCCGCAGTTGCGCCACGGATACGCGGCGGCTGGCCTCGAGCAAGCCGTCGTCCACGGGCAAGGTCTCGTCGAAGCGGGACTCGCCGGTGAAGCTGCGCATGGCGAAGCTATCGAGGTATTTCAAGGGGCAGGCGCGGGTGCCGCTCGCCGATTGCAAGGTGACGGTCAGGCGGCGAGCGAACATGGCGTGCCAGCCGGCGGCTAGGCCAAGGCCTCTTGCAAGAGCTGGTTGACCAGCGCCGGATTGGCCTGGCCGCGGGATGCTTTCATGACCTGGCCGACAAAGAATCCCAGCAGCGCCGTCTTGCCGGCGCGGTATTGCGCGGCCTGCTGCGGATGGGCGGCGAGCACTTGGGCGACGAGCGCGCGCAGGGCGGCGGGATCGCTCTCTTGCTTGAGGCCGAGCGCCGCGACGGCGGCGGCGGGGGGCTCGCCGGTGGCCGCCATGCGGGCGAAGACTTCCTTGGCCATCTTGCCGGAGATCGTGCCCTCGGCGATCAGGGCGGCGAGTTGGGCGACATGCGCGGGCTGAATCTTGATGGTCGCGAGGGTCTCGCCGGTGGCGTTCATGTGAGCCGCCAGCTCGCCCATGATCCAGTTGGCGACGGCCTTGGGGTGGGCCGAGCCGGTCGCGGCGGCTTCAAAATAATCGGCGAGCGCTTGCGTCGCGGTCAGCACTTCGGCGTCATAGGCGGCGAGGCCGTATTGCGCCATCAGGCGCTCGCGCTTGGCGCGCGGCAGCTCCGGCATCTTGGCCGCGATCTCCTCCCGCGCGGCCGCGCTGACGACCAGAGGAGGAAGGTCGGGCTCGGGGAAGTAGCGGTAGTCGTGCGCCTCTTCTTTCGAACGCATCGAGTAGGTGCGGCCTTCGGCGGCGTTATACAGGCGGGTTTCCTGCACGACGCGGCCGCCACTCTCGAGGATTTCCGCCTGGCGCAGGATCTCGAACTCGAGCGCCCGCTGCAAGAAGCGGAACGAGTTGAGATTCTTGATTTCGGCCTTGGTGCCGAAGCGTTCGCTGCCGCGCAAGCGCAAGCTGACGTTGGCATCGCAGCGCAGGCTGCCTTCCTCCATGTTGCAGTCGCTGACATCGAGGTAGAGCATGATCTGCTTGAGGCGAGTCACATATTCGTGCGCCTCTTCCGGCGACCGCATATCGGGCTCGCTCACGATCTCGATCAACGGCACGCCGGAACGGTTGAGATCGACGTAGGAGAACGTTTCGCTGTCCGGAAAGCCCTCGTGCAGGCTCTTGCCCGCATCTTCTTCGAGATGCAGCCGGGTGATGCCGATCGTCTTGGTGCCGCCGGTGGGCCGCCCATGAGCGTCGCGCGCGTCCACGAAGAGCGAGCCGTGCTCGGCCAGGGGGCGATCGTATTGGCTGATCTGATAGCCCTTGGGGAGGTCGGGATAGAAATAATTCTTGCGGGCGAAGATCGAGACCTCATTCACGGTGCAGCCCAGGCCGAGCGCGGCCAGCACTGCCTTGCGCACGGCCTCGCGATTGAGCACGGGCAACGCGCCCGGCAGGCCCAGGCAGACGGGGCAGGTTTGGCTGTTGGGAGGCGCGCCGAAAGCAGTCGGACATCCGCAGAAAATCTTGGTGGCGGTGTTGAGCTGGACGTGGACTTCGAGACCGATGACCGGCTCGTATTTGGCGGCCTGTTGGGCGAGTTCGGCGGCGGAAAGAGTAGCCATGAGCGGCGGGGCCTTTTCTAGTTTAGGGCGAGAAGCGGCGCGATAGGCACACGTGAAAGGGGCTGCCGCCGGTGGCGGGGCAGCGCAACTGCGGCCGCCCTCCCGGCCGAAGCGCTTCCGGGGCATTCCCGGCGCGCGCGGCGCCGGAGTGGCTTGGTGGACGACCGTTGCGGGCGACTAGCGCCGGGCGGGCTCGAGGGACTCCACCGGAGTCAGCCAGCCGTGCTGGTCGGGGCGTTTGCCGGTCACGAGATCGAAGAAGCGGCGCTGCAAGGCTGCGGTGATCTCTCCCCGGCCGCCCCTGCCGATGGAGATGCGATCCACCGAGCGAATGGGGGTGATTTCCACGGCCGTGCCGCTGAAGAAGAGCTCGTCGGCTAAATAGAGCGCCTCGCGGGCGATCGGCTCTTCGCGGGTGGGGATGCCGAGATCGGCCCCGAGTTGGAGAATCGTATCGCGGGTGATGCCCGGCAGCACGCTATTGGTGAGCGGCGGCGTGACCAGCACGCCCTTGCGCACGAGAAAGAGGTTCTCCCCGCTTCCCTCGCTGACCAGGCCCTGGGCGTCCAAGGCAATGGCTTCCACATAGCCGTTGGCGGCGGCTTCCATCTTCATCAACTGCGAATTCATGTAATTGGCCGCGGCCTTGGCCATGGCCGGGAGGGTATCGGGCGCCATCCGTCGCCAACTGGAAACGCAGACGTCCACGCCCAGGTCTTGCGCTTCTTGACCCAGATAGCGCCCCCAGTCCCAGGCGGCGATGAAGACCTCGATGGGGTTGTCCGAGGGCATCACGCCCATGCCGCCGAAGCCGCGCAGAACGATGGGGCGCAAGTAGGCCGCGGCCATGCGATTTTCGCGGACCAGATCGATGCAACCTTGGGCCAAGTCGGCATGGCTGAAGCCGACGTCGATGCGGTAGATCTTGCAGGAATTCAGCAGACGCTCAATGTGATCGCCGAGACGAAACACTGCCGGGCCCGCGCCGGTCTGATAGCAACGGATGCCTTCGAAGAGCGACGAGCCATAACTCACCACGTGGGCGAGCACATGGATGCGCGCTTCGTCGAAGGGAATGAATTTGCCGTTGTGCCAGATCTTTTCCGTTTTGGCCAATGCCATGGGTCGACTCCGAGCGTCCCTATCGATTATAGGCGGCGTTGGCGCCGATGCGGTCTGTATCCTAGCGGCCCACGGCCGGCGCGCGCAAGGAATTGGCGGCCGCCGCCACCGGATAGGGATAGCCGCCCTGGAAGTAGATTGCCGGCTGCGCCACCATGGCCGGCATGGCCTCTTCGGCCGCTCCGTAGCGGTTGCCGGCGTTCCAGAGCAGGAAGCCAAGGGCGCCTTCCTCGCGCGCCGAGCGCACCTGAATGCGGATGTACTCGGGCCCGAAGGTCTTCGCGTGCCAGGCAAAGGCCTGGAGCCAGGGGCGGATGACGACGCCGGTGTCGCGCGTATCGGCGGCGAAGCGAGCCAGCGATCGGGTGATGAAATGGGCCGGCGCGTCGCCGGGATCGGCGATGCCGTCGAAGTCGTTGAAGAAATGCGAGGGATAGATCATCGGCGAAATCACGTCGCAGAAATACGACAGCGCCAGGATGTCCTGGCCGGTCGCATCGAGATCCACGGGACGCGCCCAAGCCATCACGCCGAACACATCAATGGATAGGTGCACGCCGGTGGGCGCCAGCGCCTGCTGGGCGCGATGTAGAAAATCGGTGATGACGTCGGCGCGGGTGGCAGCCGGATCGGCGGTTTGGAAATGAAATACCGCGTCCTTCTGATTGCCCTCGGTCGGAAAGCGAATGTAATCGAACTGGATCTCATCGGCGCCCGCCGCCGCAGCCGCGAGCGCGAGTTGGATGTCGTACTGCTGCACCGCGGGCAGCGATGGGTCAGCCCAAGCGGGAGTTCCATGCTCGCTCCAGAGCTTGCCGGTGGAACGCGAGTGAACGGCCAGCTCGGGATGGGTTTCGACCAAGTGCGAGTCCTTAAAACAGGCGATACGGGCGATCGCGTACAGTCCGTGATCGTGCAGCCAGGCAATCCAGGCGGGCAGATCGTGAATATAGGGATGCTTGCGCGTGCCGGCCAGCGCCAGGCCGGAGTTGAAGCTGACGACGCCGTCCGCATCCTTGATGTCGAAGACCACGGCGTTGCCGCCGCTACGGCGCCAAGCGGCGGCGATCTGCTTGCCGTGCTCGCTGCCGGCCATCAGGCCGGTGAAATAGATGCCGCGAATCTCATTCGTTTTGGCGGTCGGCCGCCGGTCGGCGATGCCGGAAGGCAAAATGGCGGCCGATGACACCGCACCCAGGCATAAGCCGAGCACCAAACCGTTGGAGAGGCGGCGCAGAAGGACAGGAGTGGGAGCGAACATGGGATTCAGAGAACTCTGATTTCGAATGTAGCACCCCAGCTCGACTTCGCGAGCGGGAGGTATGCGGCAAGTCAGCCGTCCCAAAGGACAAGGTCGCCATGGACTTTAGCGCCCCCCCCCAAAAGGGCAACGAGGCAACGTCGGCGCTGGTGACCCCATCGTAATTTGTGGTGGGGATTTAAGCACCACCGGCCCAGGTAGGATTGCGGCTAGGAAGAAGCACCACAAGCCAGAGGGGAGGGGGAAGCGCGATGGCCTTTGTCCGCAAGAAGGGGAAGTCGTTTTACCTGGTGCACAACGTCCGCGAAGACGGGCGCGTCCGCCAAGTCCATCTGGCCTGCCTGGGGAACCGGCCGCGGATCAGCGACGAGGTTATCGAGCAGGTGAGGAACGAACATCCGGGCTTGGAGATCGATTGGGGGGCGGTGCGCAAACGAGCGAGCGAGACCTTCGCTTCGCCCTTTGCCGATGTGGAGGGGGTCCGGCAACTAAGCCGCAGCATCCGTGCGTTAACGCTGGACTTGAAGGAATTGGATTTGCGGGAACTAGGGCGGCAACCGGAGCAGACACGCTCGGAACTGATGAGCGAGCTGCACGGATTGCGGGACGCGCTCGAGGAAAAGTTCAACCAAGGAACGGCACCGGAGAGCGCACAGGCCGGGCGCGAGGAGGAGGCACGCAAATCCGGCACCTGAAGGACTCGAAAACGGGGGGATGAACATCATGGGGAAGGCGCCGGGAGTGAGGCCGACACGGGAAGTCCTGGATCCATCGCGGCGGAGCGAGCAGGCACGGCAATTCGAAGTGACCATGCGCTCGCTGGTGGTGGGGCAGGACTCGGCGCTCGATGCGCTGGCGGAGTTGTACCAGACGTTTCTCGCGGGGTTGCAGCCGCCGGGACGGCCGATCGCCAATTTGCTGTTTCTGGGGCCCACGGGCGCGGGCAAGACCCGGACGGTGGAAGCGATGGCGGAAGCGCTCTTCGGCGACGGCCGGGCGGTGATCAAGGTCGATTGCGCGGAGTTCCAGCACAGCCACGAGATCGCGAAACTGATCGGCTCGCCACCGGGCTATTTGGGGCACCGCGAGACGCATCCGGTGCTGACGCAGGAGGCGCTGAACCAATGGCACACGGACCGCTGCCGGCTGAGTTTGGTGCTGTTCGACGAAATCGAGAAAGCTTCCGACGCGCTGTGGCAGCTCTTGCTGGGAATCCTGGATCGCGCCACGCTGACGCTCGGCGATAACCGCCGCGTGGACTTTGGACAGGCGGTGATCTTCATGACGAGCAATCTCGGCGCGGCCGAGATGGCGAATCTGGTGGAAGGCGGCATGGGCTTCAGCCATGCCGTGCTCGAGCCGGGCGCCTGGCTGGACCGGAAAGTGGACCGGGTGGCGGTGGAGGCGGCGCGGCGCAAGTTCTCGCCGGAATTCATGAACCGCATCGACAAAACGGTGGTGTTTCGCAACTTGCGCAGCGAGGATTTGAGCGCGATCTTGGAGATCGAATTGGGCCGCGTGCAGCAGCGCATCTTGGCCGCGAACAGCGCCCACCCGTTTCTGTTCCAGTGCACGCCGGCCGCCAAGAGCTATTTGCTGGCCGAAGGCTACGACCCCAAATACGGCGCGCGGCACCTGAAACGCTCGATCGAGCGCAATGTCGTGGCACCGCTCGCGAAGCTCATGGCGACGAACCAGGTCAAGCTGGGCGATATGGTGCGCGTAGATCTTGATCCCGCCGGGCACATGACCTTCACGCGGGAAGCCGAAGGGGTGCTGACGCCGATCTATCGCGACACCGGTCCCGAGCCCGCCCCGGCGCCGGTGAACCGGCGGGGAGCGTCGGCGCGCCGGCTGGACCTGCCGATGGCGGCGGATTCCAAATGACCGCTTCGCTCTCCCCGGCTGGAAAATGGAAGCATGGTACCGAGCCGCTCCCTGCTCATGGCGCTGGTGCTTGCCGCCCTGTCGTGCGGGGCGGCGGCGCAACAGGCGCGGTTTTACAACCCGGGATACAACTTCTTCACGCCGCAGCAAGATGTGCAAGTCGGCAAGCAAGCCGAGGCGCAAGAGTTGAGCAAGCTGCCGATCCTGCGCGATCCCCAGGCCGAGCAATACATCACGGGCCTCGGCGACCAACTGGCGGCGCACATGCCGGGGCCGAAGTTCCCCTATCGGTTTCACATCGTGAATTCGAACGACATCAACGCCTTCGCCTTGCCCGGGGGCCCGATCTTCGTCAACAAAGGGGCGATTTGCGCGGCCGACACTGAAGCGCAACTGGCGGGCGTGGTCGCGCACGAGGAGTCGCACGTGGCGCTGCGGCACTCGACGCATATGGCGTCGCAGCAGGAGCTGTACGCGATTCCGCTGCAGCTCTTCGGCGCCGCACTCGGCACCGGCACGGCGGCGACGGTGGCGCGAGTGGCGGCGCAGATCGGCGTGCAGGCGATGTTCCTGAAGTATTCGCGAACGGATGAGAGCCAAGCCGATGCGCTGGGCGCGCAAGTGATGTCCAGCGCGGGCTTCGATCCCCGGCAGATGGCGGTCTTCTTTCAGAAGCTGGAGGCGCAGCCGGGCAGCTCGACGCTCCAATTTCTGAGCGATCATCCCAATCCCGGCAACCGCATGGCGGCAATCGAGCGTGAGATTCCGGAGCTGGGCCCGCATCCGCCCTATCGGCCGAGTTCGCCGCAATTCACCCAGGTTCACGCCCGGCTTTGCGGGCATTGACGCCGGAGCAAGGCTAGGGACGAGCGCCGGCGGTGCACGGCGCGCAGCCTTCCCAACTTGGGCCGTGCGCCGCTGCCCCGGTTTTCTCGCATGGGCATGCTGCCCCCGGACCCGTCGAGGGACAGGTTTGCGGCACGATAGAATGCCCCAATGCGATGGTCGGCGCGAAGCCGTGGGTTCCTGCTGCTTACGGGCCTATTCGTGATGTCCGTATTGTGCGGCCAGGGCATTTTTCCGCGCTTCGCGGACCTGCATTTCGACGTTGCGGACGAGCATGGCCGAGTGGTAGTGCGGAGCGTGGCGCCGGCGAGCGCCGAAGCGGCGGCTGGCCTGATTCCAGGCATGCAATTGCTCGCCATCAATGGCCGCAAGATCACAAATCTCGCCCAAGTGCAGCAGAGCCAGATCTATTGGCTGTGGGGCGGCGGGCCGGTACGGCTTTCCGTGAAGAGCGGGGTCGGCTCGCGGCTGCTCGTCTTCCGGGCTGAGCCTGGGTCGGTACCCTGGGGCCGCTGGGTCTTCATCGTCGTTCTCGCCCTTTACTTTTTCTGCGGGGTTTACATCCTGCTCCAGCGGTGGGATACGCCGAGCGCATTTTGGTTCGGCTGGACGATGGCGTTGATCGGGCTGCTGGAAGCCCAAGTTGCAGTGCCGCGGTGGATCGCGATGTGGACGGCCGGCGGCCGCCCGCTGGCGACGATGTTTTGGCTTCTGGGAACCGCAGCGACCGGGTTATTGCTGCCGGTGGTGGTGTATTTCATCTTCCGCGCTATGGGCGCAATGTTCAGCGGGGATGAAGGGCAGTTGCGGCCAAGCCGCTGGGCGGTAGCGTATCTGGTGCTGCTGGCGGTAACGGCGGCGTGCAACGAGACGGCGTATTTCAGCCCGAGTTTTCCCAACAGCGCGGCAGCCGACGCGGCGGCGATTTTGATTGGCGTGTGTTTCTTGACCGCGTTGTTCGGAGGGCGGCTCCTGTATCGCTGCGCGGACGGCTTGCGCCGCGACGTGCGAACGCAGCGCTTGCTGACGATTTTGCGGTGGGCGGCGTGGGTCTCTTTTGTGCCGCCGCTGCTGGCGGAAACGGCCCGCGCGTTGATCGGCGCGGCGCCGCCATCGCATCTCGGATCCATCATCGAATTCTTGCCGCTCACGCTGGCCATCTACCCGCTCGTCGTGGCGTGGGCGATCCGCCGCCAGCGGCTCTTCGGCATTCAAGGGCTGCTGCGGCGCTCTCTGCAATACGCGTTTCTCAGCGGCGGGTTGGGAGTTGCATATTACGTGCCCCTCGCCGCATTTGCCTTCATGATCGGCAACGCCGGCGCGGGGACGGGCCGGCTGGCCGGCGGCATCACTGGGATGGCGGTGACGATCGTGGGCGGAAGGCTCACGCGGCGGCGGCTGCACACCGCCCTGGATCGGCGATTTTTCCGCGAGGCCTATGAGGCGGAGCAGGTGCTCGGCAATCTGGGCTCGCAAATGGGACGCTTTTGGGAGCGAGGCGCGCTCGAAGCCTTCGTTTTGGAGCAGATGGACGCGGCGCTGCATTTGAGCTGGGCGGGGGTGTATGAAAGCGGCGCGCCGGATGCGCCCGCTCAGCTCGGCCAGTATCGCGTTGCCGGGGAGGGCGCTTCCGGGCGAAAGCAGAGGGCGCTTCCTCCGCCGCAGATCCTGACGCCGCCGCCGGAGGCGGGCGGCGCGGCGGCGAGTGAAAAAACGCCGGTGTATCAGCCGGCGCCCGCGTCCCGGGGCGGCCCCGGCATGCGGTCCGGGAACGAGGCTTGGAATGGGGCCGAGGCTGCCGTGGGCCTGCGCTCTCACGAGACCTGGTTCGGTTGGATGCTGCTAGGTCCGAAGCTCTCGGAAGAACCGTTTACCAAGCGCGATTTGGGACTGATCGCGGCAGTCGCGAGCCAGCTTGCCGCCGCTCTGGCCAATGCGGAGCTGGTGGCGGAAGTGCGCAAGCGCGACCGCATCAGCCAAGAACTATTGATGGCGCGCGAGGTGCAACAGCGCCTGCTGCCGCAGGAACTGCCCGCCGTGGAAGGATTGGACCTGGCGGTCGAATATGCCCCGGCACGCGAAGTGGGCGGCGACTATTACGATGTCTTCGAACTCGAGCCGGGGGTGGTGACGCTGGTGGTCGCCGACGTGGCGGGCAAGGGATTTTCCGCGGCCTTGCTCATGGCCAATTTGCAGGCGTTGGTGCGGGGTGCGCAAGCCCGCTCGGCGCCGCTCGAGGAGCGGGTGGCGCGCATCAACCAACAACTGGCGCGCTCGGTCCTGCCAGGACAATTCGCCACGCTGTTCATAGCGGAGATGGATGCGATCCGCGGCATAGTGACGTATTGCAATGCCGGGCACGAGCCGCCGCTGTACGCGCGCGCGCAGGCGCGCAGGGAGGTGGCTCTCCAGGCAGTGACGGCGAGAGGTCCCACGGGCGCGAGCCATGCGCGTGCTACTGCGGACGAGCCAATGGAGACACTGGACGCGGGCGGGATTCCCCTGGGGCTGTTTCCGGAGGCGAGCTATGAGTCGGGCACGGTGGCGTACGGGCCGGGCGACCTGCTGCTGGTGTTTACCGACGGCGCGACCGACGCGATGAACGCGGGGGATGAATCGTTCACCCGGGAGCGGCTGGGAGCGGAATTGGCGCAAGGCGTAGCGCAGGAGTGGGACGCGGCGCAGCTGGTGCGCCATTTGCGCGCGGCGATCGAGCGCTTCACCGGCGCGCGGCCGCAGTTCGACGACCTCACGCTGCTCGCCGCGCGGCGGCGCTGGTGACGGCGCCGGCGGCAGGTGAGGGCACGGCGGCGGCGGCCAGCCGCCGGCGGCTGGTGCATGCCGCGATGGTGGCGTGGGCGCTGCTGCTGCGCTGGCTGTCGGCGCCGCAAGCGGCCGCGCTCGCGGCGGCGGCGCTGATCTTCAACACCGCCGTCTTGCCCCGGCTCAACCTCGATCTTTCCAAGCGATCGGCAACCGGCGAGCGCGCGGCCGCGTGGCGCGGCATCCGCCTGTATCCGTTTACGGTGCTGGTGTTGATTGCGCTGTTTCCGCATCAACTCTACGCCGTGGCGGCGGGCTGGGCGGTTTTGGCGCTGGGAGATCCCGCCGCGTCGTGGTGGGGCGAAACACATCCCGGCGCACAACGCTGGCCCGGAAGTTCGAAGACGCTCGGCGGCTCGCTCTGCTACGGGCTGGCCGGCGCGGCGGGAGCGCTGGCGTTCTTGGCGTACTTGCAGGTGCCGGCGGCGCCCAGGGAGATGGTCACCGTCGCCGTTCTCGCCGCAGCGGCGGCGGCGGGCGTGGAAGCCTTGCCTTTGGGCTTGGACGACAATTTTTTGCCGCCGCTGGCGGCAGCGGGGATCGCGGCGCTGGCGCTCGCTCATCCGGCGGCGCCGCGGCCGCCGGCACACCTGATCGAAGGTTTCGCGGTCTGCGGCGGGCTGGCGGTGGCGGCGTATGGTTTGCGGCTGGTGACTCTCGGGGCGGCCCTATCCGGCTGGGCGCTGGCGGTGGCGATTTACGGCGGCTTGGGGCGCGGCGGCTTCGCGTGCCTGCTGGCGTTCTTCGTGCTGGGAGCCGGGGCCACCAAGTTGGGTTATGAGCGCAAGCGCCGCCGCGGCGCCGCGGAAGCTCGCGGCGGCCAGCGCGACGCGACGCAGGTGCTGGCGAATGGGCTGGCGCCCGCGGCGGCGGCGGCGCTGGGATGGCTCGCGGGCGCCCCCGCGCCCGCGGCGCTGGCCGCCGTCGCGGCGCTGGCGGCGGCCACCTCCGATACGCTGGCGAGCGAGATCGGCCAAGCCTGGGGGCGGGAGCCGGTTCTGATCTTCGGCGGGCAGCGCGTCGCGGTCGGCAGCGACGGCGGGATTTCCGCCGTAGGAACCGCCGCCGGCTTGGCCGGAGCGGCCCTGCTGGGGATCTGCGCCGCCGCGGTCGGGCTCGTGCCCTGGCCCACCGCGGCTTGGCTGGCGGGACTGGGCTTCGCGGGAAACCTTTGGGACTCAGTCTTGGGCGCGGTTTGGGAACGGCGCGGCGAACTGAGTAACGACGAGGTGAACTTTCTGGCTACGCTGGCCGCCGCCCTGGCGGCGGTACTGCTCGGCCGCCTTTAAGGCATGTTGGGCGGATTCTGGAACCAAAGCACGATCAGATCGGCGCGGCGGCGCACGGAAAACTTCGCGAGCAGATTGGAGACGTGAAACTTAGCAGTGCGCTCGGAGATGTGCAGCCGCTGCGCGATCTCCTTGTTGGAGACGTTTTCGAGCAGCAGGTCGAGCACTTCTTTTTCCCGGCGGCTGAGACGGGTATTGCCGCTGGCGAATTGCCGGCTGCCTAATCCGCTGATCACCGAATCTACGAAGCGCGAAAGCAGCGGCCGGGGCACCCAATAGCCGCCGTTGGCTACCGCATCCAGCGCTTGCGGCACCTGGGCCGGTGCCTGCGCGTAAGTGATCAGCCCTTTCGCGCCCAGACGCAGCAGCGGAAAGGCGTTGTTTTCGTTGAACTCATCGGCGAGGGCGATCACCCGGGCCTGGGGAAAACGAGAAAAAATCGCCGCCACCACGCTGTCCGTCACCGGCCGGGGAGAATGCGTGTCCACAACATACACGTCGGCTTCCGGCAGTTTGCTCGCATCGACGGCGCCGCCGGCGCCGAGTTCGGGCCGGTGTGTTTGCAGCACGAAACGCGCCGGATCAAGGCGCTGATCGAATTCCGACGACACCAGCGGATGCGAAGGAAACAGGCAAACGGCCAGGCGGCGTGCCGGGCCGGGTTTGGGCGCCGTAGCGGAGGGTGTTGTGCGAAGCGGAGGCATGAAAAGAGAAGCTATGCGATGCAATACTTTACCGCAAGTGGATTTTAACCCGAAAGGCCTTTTGGCCAAGCCTTTCCCTTACCGGTCAGGGGTAGCGAGACAGGTGCTATGGCCGCAAGGACAGGTTCAGTGGCGATGAGCGCGAAACAGCGAGCCGATGAGCAGGAAGGCGGCGCCGGCCATCGCAAGTTCGAACGAGTTCTCGCCGGCGGCCCCGGCCAGCGCGAATGCGCCGCGATCTTCCACCGGCGCTGGCTTGACCGATTGGCCCGACGCCCCCAACACGATCGCAAAAACTATGAGTTGCAAGCCGCCTCTAAGGCGGCGGTTCCGCTTTGACACGCGTCCGACGGGGGCAGTTTGAGGGCCGTTCTAGGTAGCGCGGCAAACGCGCCCTAGGTCCAGCCTTCGCGTTATCACCTCCCTTTGGGCGGGTGCCGGCAGCTGCCCAAGCCGAGAATGGCGATGCCCAAAATGAGCGGGGGAAGGGCTGCCGCCGCGCGCGTCAAGAGCCGGCGACGGCTTGGCAGCGGCGCCAATAGGCCTGCGCCCGGCGCACGTCGCGTCCGATCTGCGCATTCAGCTCTGCCGGAGAATCGAACTTGCGCTCATCGCGCAAGCGATAACGAAAGGCGATTTCGACTTCGCGTGCCGCGACCGGCTCGAAATTGAGCAGGTGCGACTCGACGACGAGCTCGCCGCCCCCAAACGTGGGGCGGACGCCGACGTTGGTCACGGAAGGAAAGCGGCGGCCGGCGAGGATGGATTCGGTGACATAGACGCCGCGTTTCGGCAGCAGTTCGGAATAACGCTCGAGATTCAGCGTGGGCACGGTGAGGCGGCGGCCGATGCCCTGGCCGCCGACAATGGCGCCGCGCACGGAAAAACAACGCCCCAGCAGGCGGCCGGCGCGGTCCACGCGGCCCTGGGCGATCCACTCGCGGATGCGCGAGCTGGAAACCACTTCGCCCCGAATCGTGACCGGGGGATGCACGCGAACGCCGAACCCGTATTCCTCGCCCAGGCGTTGCAACGTGGCGATATCGCCGGCGTGGCGATGGCCGAAGCGAAAGTTTTCGCCCTCATGGACCTCGCTGACGCCGAGCCCGTCATGAAGAACTTTCGCCACGAATTCGCGCGGCGAAAGCAGCGACAGGTCGCGGGAAAAGGGCAAAACCAAGAGCAGATCGATGCCGGTCTCTTGCACCAGGCGAATCTTTTCCGGCAGCGGGGTGATCAGCGGAGGAGCGCTGTCGGGACGCAAAATGCGCGTGGGGTGGGGATCGAACGTGAGCGCCGCGGCGATGTGGCCGGAACGCCGCGCGCTGTCGACCACGGCCGCCAACAGGGCGCGATGGCCGAGATGCACCCCGTCGAAATTGCCGATGGCGAGGTGCGCGCCGCGGGGGGCGGAAGCGAGTTCCTCGATCGATCGCAGGATGCGCATGAGAGGGCCTAAATCTCCACATCGAGTTCCAGGCCGTCATACGCGAGACGCACGTGCGCGGGGAGCGCGCGCTCGGTTTCGGCGTGGAGCAGGTCGTGGGAGATGTGGGTGAAGAAGGCGCGGCGCGGCGCCAGGGTTTCGACCAAGCGGAGGGAATTAGCGACCGTGGAATGGGTTGGATGGGGGCGGTGGCGGAGCGCATCCAGGATCAAGACGTCCAGGTTGCGCAGGCGCTCGAGCGCAGGCGCGGGGATTTCACTGAAATCGGTGACGTAGGCATTGGCGCCGAAGCGATACGCCAAAATCGGCAAATCGCCGTGCATCACGCCGAGCGGCTCGAAGATCGTTCCCGCCACGGTGATCGGGTCCGGCGGCACGATGACGTGGGCGGCGATGCGCGGGATGGCGCTGTGGGGATAGTTGTCGTCAAAGACATAGCGGAAGACACGGCGCAGGTCTGCGACCGTGCTCTCGTTGGCATAGACGGGGATGGGGCCGGCGTGGGCGGAATTCAATTGGCGCAGGTCGTCCATGCCGAAGATATGGTCGGCATGGCCGTGGGTGTAGAACACCGCGTCCAAGCGGTCGAGCCCGGCGGCGAGGGCTTGCGCGCGGAAGTCGGGGCTGGTGTCGATCAAAATGCCGGCCGGGGAACTCTCGGCACCGTAGCGAGAAGCAGGGGCCGGTGGCGCCGGCTCGGGCGGAGCCGGGAAGCGCAGCAGGATGCTGGGGCGCGTACGCCGGTCGCGCGGATCCGTCGACGTGCAAACCCGGCAACGACAGCCCAGCATGGGCACGCCGGTCGAGGTTCCGGATCCTAGGACGCTGAGGCGCGCAGTCGGCATTGCGGGCCGGGTTAGCGCGCCCTTTTTTGGGTCAACTGTACATAGACCATGCGCAGTTCGTAGAGGATTTCCTCGAGCGCTTGCTGTTCGGTGGGGGTCAGGTTGCCCTTCGTCTTTTGCTGGAGCAGGCCGAGGATGTCGATCGTCTGGCGCGCGCCCTCGAAATCGGGTTCGGGACGAGAAAGTTGGCCGGGAGCGGCGGCGCCCAACTGCATCATGGCGGAGGCGTACAGGCTCTCGAGGAAGGCCAGAAAATTCACCGGTCCGCCCGGCTCGGGCTCTTCGGACTCGGCGTCGCTGGACGCCGGCTGCGCCGGCGAAGGGGCGGCGGGCTGGGGCGCGCCTTTGGGCGCTTTGCCTTTGGCCGGCGCGGCCTGGGAAGCGCCGGCAGCGGCAGAGGACGCCGCCTTGCCGGCGCCGATCTCCACCACCTCGGCGGGAGTGGAAACTTCTTCCGGCACGTCCGGCCGGCGCTCGCCGCTGGGCGTGAAATGCCGCCGGTCGGTGACGACAAAGCTTGGTTCGTTGGCTTCAGCGGAGGCCATACGTGCTGCCATCGAGTATAAAACGGCACTCGCCGCGAGCGAAACGGCATAGGGAGGGGCGCGCCGCGACGCGGGCGCGGCGGCGTTAGGCCGCGCGCGATTTCCGGGCCGGGCGCGGGCGGCGGCGCGCGGCCGTGCCGCGAGCCGGACGGCGGCCGGCCGCCGGTTGGACCCCGCGGCTGCCTTCGCGCTTGACCGCGCGAGAAGCGGCACGGGAGCGCCGGCCGGAGGGCGCGCGCTTGTGGCTTTGCGCGCCGCGGGCCCGGTCGCGCTGCGCTTGGCGGCGGGTGCGAGGCTTGGCCCGGCCCGGCCGCGGCGGCTTCAGCTTGACGCCTGCGCGCCGCGCCTTCGCTAAGCCGATCGCGATCGCTTGTTGCGGCGAACGAGCGTCGTGCTTGCCGCGGCGGACGTGCTCGAATTCCTCGCGCACGAATTCACCGGCTTGAGTGCTGGGCGATTGTCCCTCGCGCCGGTCGCGGCGCGCGCGTTCCAGGGTCTTCTTCTCCGGCATGGGCCTGGCCTCCCGACCTTGGGATGCACGGCCTGCTAGCGCAGCAGCTTCCGCAATTGCCCCCAGCGCACCCATCGGACGTTCTCGGCCGCCAGCAAACGGCGCATCGCCGGACTGGTAAAGGCATCGTAATCGGATTGCCGCCATGCCGCGCCGTAAGCGCCATTGCCCATGGCGGCGCGCAATTCCGGCGTGTCGAAGCCGGGATGAATGATGATTTCGGTCAATTGGCCCGGTTTGAGGCGGCGAATGACAGCGGCATAGCGGGCCGGAAACGTCGCGACCGGGCCCGCGGCGAACTGCACGATCTCGCTCAGGAACACGTTGGGATTATTCGCGAGCAGCGGCACCAGTCGCTGGTAGCCCGGAGGATCGGCAGGCACGATCGGGCGCAGGAGCAACGGGCAGTGGTATTCGCGGCCCAAAGCCAAATAGATTTTTGCCAACGCGGGGGTGGCCAAGACCGCGCCCATATGGGTGTCCAAGTGCGTAAACGGCACGCCGAACGCGCGCGCCCGCTCAACTTGGGCGCGCAGCTCGCGCTCCACTTGGGCCGGCACGGCGTGCGCGGCCACATCGGATACGCTCTGCCAGAGGAAGCCTTGATCGTCGAGCAAGGATGGGATTTGGTCTTGCGGGCTGACGCCGCGCCAGCGCAAATAGCGCCACTCGGAGGTCAAGTCGAGGTGGACCCCGAAGTCGTCTTGGGGATGGGATTTGGCGAAAGCCGCAATTTCGGGAAACCAAGGCGCGGTCACGAGAATGGAGGAGGAGGAAATGGCCCCGCGCGCGAAGGCGGCCTCGATGGCGGAATCGACTGAATGCGTGACCCCGGCATCGTCGCCGTGCACGATCAGCAATTTGGTTTGCGGCGGGTACCCGAGGCGGGCGGCCAGCGTGGCGGGAGGCGACGGCTTGCTTGCGGCGCCAGGCCGGGCGGCGGCCAGGAGCAGCGCTCCGGCGCAGAGAGCCGCGGCATTTCCGAGCCGGCGGCGCGTCACTCGGTGCGTACGCGTACGCCCAGCGCCGCCAGCTCGTCGTGGGCCTGCTGCGCCTCTTGGGAGCGCGGGTAGTGGTCGATCAGGCTGCGAAATTCCCGAATTCCCGCGGCGCGCTCCTTCAGCGCGATCAACGAAAAGCCCTTCTTCAACTGCGCTCCCGGCGCGATCTTGCCGTTGTCGGGGAAGCGATTCAAGACGGTATCGAAGGTCTTGATGGCTTCGTTGTACTTCTGCTCCTTCATGTAAATGTCACCAAGATAATACGTGGCTTCGCCGACGTGACCGTCATTGGGATACGCGGTGATGAATTGCTGGAATTCGCTGGCCGCCAGTGGATAGGAGCCGTGCACGTAATCGCTGAGCGCGTTTTGATAGAGCTGATCGGGCGGCAACACCGGCGGTGTATTCGCGGCGGCGGGCGGCGCGCCGGAAGACGGCGCGGCGGCGCCGGGGTTGGCGGGCGCCGTGCCCGTGGCGTTGGCGGGCGCCGATTGCGGCGCCGGCAGCGTCTGCTGCGCCTGCTGGATTTGGCCGACGATTTCAGTGATCTTGTTGACCCGGGCTTGCAGATCGCTGATGGCGTCCGATAGGTTCTGGAATTCCTGGCTGATTTGATTCTGGTTTTGGCCGCTATTGGCCGCTTGCGCGCTCACGGTCTGCTGCAAGGATTTGAGCGCGGTTTGCACGGCGCTGATGGCGTCGGCGTTCTGGCCGACGAGAGTCTTCAAGACGGCGGAGTTGGCGGTAACGCTTTTCTGGAGATCCTGCATTTGCGCCATCAGCAGCGCCACTTGCTGCTGCAGGGCGATGATCTCTTTGGGCACGGCCCAAGCCGGCGCGGTCAGCAAAGCCACGAAGATCAGCGAGGCCAACAACTTCTTGGTCATAGTGAGCTTATTTTACGGCCAGCGGCGGGGAACGAACGAGTCCTGACGGCCAGGGGCAAGTGGTGACAATGGTACGGGCAAAAAAAGAGCGCGGGCGAAAGCGCCCGCGCTCGAAAGGCTGGCTGCCGGAGCGATCTACTGCGCCGGCGTGGCCAAAACCAGATGGCCGACCCGGTTCTTCTGCCAGCAGGCCTCGGTATGCTCGGTGCAGAAGGGCTTTTCCTTGCCGTAGCTGATGGTGCGGATGCGGGATCCGTCCACCCCCAGTTGGACCAGGTAGTCCTTCACTGCGTTGGCGCGACGATCGCCCAGGCCCATGTTGTACTCGGCGCTGCCGCGCTCGTCGCAGTGGCCCTCGATGATGAAGTCCACGTCGGGATGCTGCTTCAGGAACTCGGCGTCGGCCTGCAGGGCCTCCTGGGCATCGGGACGAATATTCGACTTGTCGAAGTCGAAATAGGCATCCTTGATGTTTTGGTTCCACAGATCCTGAATGCTGGGCTGCGGCGCCGGCGCAGGTGCGGGCGGCGGCGGCGGCTGCGTGACGGTGACGTGGGCGCTGGCGCTGGCGGTTTGCCCGTTGGCGCCGTAGGCGACCGCCTCATAGTCGGTGGATTCGGTCGGCGAAACTGACTGCGAACCGTTGAGATCCACGCTGGCGCCGTTCAGCTCGACCTTGGTCGCGTTCTGGGAGCTCCAGGTCAAGGTTGAGCTCTGGCCGGCCTGAATCGAGGTCGGGTCGGCGTTGAGCGTAATCGTCGGAGCGGGCGCGGGCGCGGGCGGCGGAGTCGGCGGGGCGGGTGCGGGTTTGTGTCTGCAACCGGCCAACGCGATCATCACTGCAAACGCTCCCATGACGGTGCACAGGTAGCGAAGACGAGAATGAGACATTCTTTTCCTCCCTGATGAAGACTGCCTGAATGAGCTGCGATTAGCCATTTGGATCAGTGCCATGACCAATTCGGCATGGTGTTGCTGCCGGCGGTGGTGAGCTTGGCCGGGCTCGTGCCATCCGCCAAAATCGTAAATAGCTGCCAGGACTCGTTCTCGCCCACGGCGAAGACGAGGTGGCGACCATCGGGCGCCCAACTAGGAAAGTCGTTGCGCTCCCCATTATGTGTCAATTGGAGATAGTTGCGGTTGGCCAAGTACCAGATGTAGATGTCGTAGGCGCCGCCGTTGCCTTCGCCGCCGCCGGTGCGGCGCCAGGAAAAGGCCAGGGCCTCCCCGTTCGGCGACCAGGAGGGGCTGACCGCATAGCCGCTCATGGTGAGGCGCTGCTGGTTGGTGCCGTCCGCGTCCATGACATAGATCTGCGGCAGGCCGGTGCGGTCGCTTTCAAAGGCGATTTGGGCGCCGGTCTTGGGATTCCAGACGGGGGCGATATCCACGCCCGGCGAATAGGTCAGCCGGCGCAAACCGGTGCCGTTGGCGTTGATGGTGTAAATCTCCATGTCGCCGGTGCGCGAACTGGAGAAGGCGAGCTTGGAACCGTCCGGCGACCAGGCCGGGGTGGCGTTGGTGCCGCCCAGGCGGGGAAAGCGCGCATAGCGATGGGTGAGCAAATCGAGGACGCGAATCCGCGAGCCGGCGGAGCTCAACTCCATGAAAGCGACTTTGGAGCCGTCGGGAGAAAGGCGCGGCGAATAGCAGATGGCGTCCAGGTGGGTCAATTGCTGCTGGTTGGCGCCGTCGTAGTCCATCATCCACACCTCCTTGTGGCCGGTGCGGTCGCTGATGAATACGATCTTGCTTTCCGCGATGCCCGGGCCGCCGCCCAAGGCGGCGATGATAGCGTCGGCGAATTCATGGGCGATCACCCGGGCGGCCGCGGGGGTCGGTTGATCGGTATAGCGCTTGCCGAGCACGAAAGGCTTGTTGGGCTGGGTCAGGTCGTATAGGTAGCCCTCGACCTGCAGCGCTCCGTTGCCCACCACGACATTGCCGAACACTAGCCGCTGGGCGGTCGTGGGCGCCGCGGACCAGGCCGCTAGCGCTCCGCCTCCCAGATCCGTGGGAGTGCCCGGCTGCTGCAGCGGGTAAAAGCTTTTGCTGACCATCTCGACCAAGCCGGATTGGTACAAATCGTTCCAGAGCACGCCATCGAACGTTTGCGCCAGGCTGTTCGCCGCTGGGTCGGCGGAGCCAATCTTGAAGTCCGGCAAGGCCAGGCGCAGTTTCTTGGCGCCGGTGATCGGAATGTAGACCGACTGCTGCGCCGAAACCGGAAAGGGCGCCAGCCCCAGGGCGAGAGCGCAGAGAACCAGCCATACGCGGCGGCGAAAAGTTCGGGAAATCATTGCAGTTCGAAGGAGACGCGCACGTCGAGCGTCGAATGAGGATAACCGGCGGGCAAGGGATCGGTCTCGCTGGCCGCCATTTGTTGCACGGCGTGCAGCGCCATGCTGTCGAGGGCTGGAATATTGCTGCGCTCGACGAAAACGATGTTGCTGAGATGGCCGCTGCGGTCCACCGTGAATTGAATGTATACCAAGCGGCCGACGGGCACGGCGGGATCGCGATATTGTTGCGCCCAATAGAAAGTCAGGCGGTCGCGCAGGTGATTTACCCAAGCGGCATATTGCGATCCGAAGGCGGCGTCGCCGAAGGCCAGGCTTCCGCCGCCGCCGACGCCGGGCGTCATGCTGTAGCTGAACGAGGCCGGGCCCCCGGCGCCATAATCAGCGCGGGTATCGGGCTGCTTGGGAACGTCGGCCCGGGCCAAGCGATCGAGCTCATGCTGGGCTTGCTCCATGGCCAGATCCTTGGGCGTGAAAGGGCGGCGGCGCGCAGGCAGTCGGATGGCGTCGGGCGGGGGCTTGGGGGCGCGGACCGGGCGGCTCACGGCCATGCCGGGATTGTTGTTGGCCAGGCGGTTCTTGGTGATGGTGTCGGTGGGCGAGGGCATGGGGATGGCGCCGCCGGGCACGGAGGAAACCAGATTGGCCTGAATCGTCCCTTGCCCCGCGCCGCCGGGGTGCTGGCCCCCGAGGAACAGGTGCGGAAACAGCCGCGCCCCGAAGAAAATTAGGCCGATCAACGCGGCATGGCCGAGCGCGCTCAGCAGCAGACTGCCGCCCCAGCGCTCGGGAGGCGCGGAGGGCATCGCGTCGGCGGGCTGGAGCGAACGGGACATCGCCTTTATTTGTCGTAGGGTTGGGTCACCAGGCTGACGCGCTTCAAGCCGCCCGCCTGGATGGCATCCATCACCTGCGCCAGTTGCCCCCAGGGAAGGTGCTCATCGGCGCGCACATAAATATCCTGCCGTGATGGATCTGGCATCTTGGCGCGCAGGCTGGCGGCAAGGTTATGGATGTTCACCAGTTGATCCCCTTCATAGACGTTGCCGGAGCGATCGACGGTTACGACGATTCGCTCCTGGGTCAGCACCTGCACGTTGCGGGTATGCGGGACGGTCACGTCGATGCCGGACTGGATCACCGGCGCGGTGATCATGAAGATCACCAGCAGCACGAGCATCACATCCACCAGCGGCGTGATGTTGATATCGGCCAGCGAGCTGTGGGTGCGGCCATCGGAAGCGGTGAATGCCATGACAGACTCCTCGATTGCCTAGAGCGCCGGCTTGCCCGCCATCTGCGGCACGGGCCGGTTGCCGGCCGCCGCGGTCGCCTCCGCGCGATTGAGGAACTCCAGCGCGAACTCGTCCGTGCCGGCGGAGAATTCCTTGATCTGGTTGACGTAGGCGTTATACGCGATCAAGGCGGGGATGGCGGCGGCCAGGCCGGCGGCGGTGGTGATGAGCGCCTCGGCGATGCCCGGAGCCACCGCGCGCAGCGTGGCCGCGCCTTCGGTGCCGAGACTGTGAAAGGCGTCAATGATGCCCCACACCGTGCCGAAGAGGCCGATAAAGGGACACGCTGCGGCGGTGGTCGCCAGCCAGCCCAGGCGCCGCTCGAGCAGGGTAATCTGCGCCGTTCCCTCGGCCTTGAGCGCGCGATTGACGGCCTCGAGATTGCGTCCCGTTCCCGCCGTGTATTGGCGCGTGAATTCCTCGTAGCCCGATTCGAAGACCTCGACCAGCGGACACGGACGAAACGAATCGCTAGAGGCGTTGAGTTCGGGCAGTTGCGACTTGCGAAAGGCGCGCAAAAATTTGCGCATCTGCGCACGCGCCCGCCGGAAGCTGCCCCACTTTTGGAAGATGATGGCCCAGGAAAAAAGCGAAAAAAGGGCCAAGATTACCAAGACGATGCGGACAACAGGGCCGGAGGTCTGGATCATCTCCGGCACTGCGCCGCCTCCGATCTGCCAAAACACTAGGAGAGCCGCGAGCGTCAAATCAACTCCTATCTATTGAAGATTCAGGAACTTAAAGTACCACATCGCGAGGCCGCCCGCGCGCCGAGGTTACCCACAAGGCACCATCGCGCCACCGGTGGCCCGCACCCGCCGTGAACATGGTTCGACGTGGGTACGTTTTTTTACGTTTCCGGAGTTTTCGGACAACACGTCTCGGTGGGCTGGACTAGGCGGACGACAACGATGTCGCTGGCGCCAGCGAAAAGCGCCGGCAAGCAGCGCCGATTGCCGGCCGCAATGGACAGCCGCCATCGCCGCCAGGCGTGCCGGCCCGCGAGCCCAACCCTAAATTTTCGTGATCGGGACGCGCCGGAAGTCCGTGCGCTGAGCGAACCTCGAGGATTCGACCGCGAACGCGAAGGTCAACCGCAGTGGACGATTACGGTCGCCCAGCAACGTGCGACCCATCACGCCTTGATCGAATTTCGAGTGACGTGGCGCAGCTCCGCGAGTCTCTTGTACATACCTGTTCCTGGTGTGCGAGCAGGCGGAGGAAACGATGCACGCACGCCGTTTCGTCGGCGTAATTTTCGGCACCCTGGCGCTGGGGCTTGCCAGTCACGCGGCAAAAATCCAGGTCGCCGTTTACGATTACGCCGGCCTAACCACGGCGGAATTGCGCGCCGCCGAAGCCGAGGCCGGCCGTTATTACCGCCCCGAAGGGATCGAGTTCGACTGGACGCGCTGCGGAGCGCATGGCTGGCGCGAGATCACGTGCGCGAAGGTCGTGCGCCCGCAGGCGCTGATCATCAACCTGCTGCCGCAGAAAATGGCGGCCAGGGCGACGCGCGACGCCGATGCCTTGGGTTTCGCCTGGAGCGGAACGCACATCGCCGGCGTGCTCTGCGCGAGGGCGACGGAACTGGCCGAGGAGGCGCGAATGCCGCGCCCGCAGGTCCTGGGCATGGTGATGGCGCACGAACTCGGCCATTTGCTGCTCGGCGCGGGCGCGCATGAGCACCGCGGCATCATGGTCGCGCATTGGACGGCGGATCGGGTGGTGCTGCTGCGGGCACAGCCGTTTTTCGTGGCGAACGCACGACGGCGGCTGGAGCAAGAGGCGGCGCAAATCGCCGGCTAGCGCCGGGCAAAACCGGCGCTGCGGCGGTCGTGCGCGCCGTCCTGTCCCGCCGCTACGGTGAATTAACGCGCGGCGAGGCGGCGCACGACCTCAAAGAGCACGGGCGGGCCGGAACGGAGCTCGGCGATGCCGATGCGTTCGTTGTCGCCATGCTCGGTGTCGCTCTCGGCCTCGGTCACCGCATACGGGCTGAAGCCGTAGCACTCGATGCCCAAGCGGCGGTACATTTCACTCTCGGTAAAGCCGCTGAGCAATTTGGGCACGACCGGCGCGCCGGGGAAGGCGCGCGCGGAGACTTCGCGAATGATGCGGTAAAGCTCGGAATCGGTGGGCGAGGAGTTCGGCGGGCGGAACGTGGAGAGCTGCGAAACCTCGATTTCGGGATCGGCGATGACGTGTTCGATCTCGTGCCTGAAGACGGCGGGATCGGTGCCGGGCAAGAGCCGAACGTCGAGGTTGGCCCAGGCTTCGCTGGGAATGACGTTGGTTTGTTGCGCACCGTGGAGCATAGTCAGGCTGACGGTATCGCGCAGCATATAGTCGTAATCGCTCTGCGCGGAGATCCAGCGCACGAACGCGGGGTCGGCCAGCGCCTGGCGGATGTCAGCGAACTGCGAGCGGCGCGGCTCGGCCTGCTCCGGCGCGATGGCGCGAAAGAACTCCTCCACTTGCGGCAGCAGGCGCAGCGGCGGCTGCCAGGCGGTGATGCGCGCCAAAGCATGGATCAGGCGGTTGGGGGCGCTATCCGGAATGGGACGGGAGGCGTGGCCGGGCGTGCCATGGGCCACGAGATGCAGCCAGTAGGGCGCTTTCTCGGCGACATCCACGCCGACGTACTCGACCCGGCCATCGGCGCCGCGAATCGTATCGCCGCCCTCGGTGAGCAGGTACTGCGCATTGCGCAGCGCACCGCGCTCGTGGGCGATCATGTAGGCGGAGCCGAGATCGTCGACCTCTTCGTCGCCGGTGGCAAGAAAGATGACGTCGCGCTTGAGTGGCATGTGCTCGCGCTTGAGCACGATCATGACTATCGCTTGCGCCAGGCCCTCGTTCTTCATGTCTCGCTGCCGCGGCCGTACAGCTCGCCGTCGCGGATGGCGCCGGAAAACGGCGGTTCCTGCCAGCGCGAGGCCACGGAGGTGACGACGTCTTCGTGATTCAGAGGGATCAGCGGGCGGGCCGAGCCATCCCCGTGCAAGATGGCGAGAATATTGCCGCGTCCCGGCGCGAACTCGTAGATGTGATTCTCGATGCCTTCGCGGTCGAAGACATTTTTCCAAAACGCGACCGCGCGCATTTCGTTGCCCGGGGGATTCGAGGTATCCACCCGCAGGTACTGCTGCATGAGCGATTGCGCGAGGTCTTGGTACGGGCCCCAGGCGATCCGCGGCGCAGGGGCCTGGGCGGCGAGGGCAACGGCCCAGCACGTTGCCGCCAGAAACGCGAGGAAGGGACGCGGGCTCATGATCAATGGGCGGCCGGCGCGGCGGGGCGGCGGCGGAAGGGCGGGAGCGAGGGCAGGGTGGGCGGGCTCTCCAGGCCGCCGGCGCCCACGGCGGCGATGCCGATGAAATAGTTGTCCTTCGACTCGTCGAGGTGCGCTTGCGTGCCGTGCACGGTGCGGCGCTCGGTCCATTGCGGAGCGGCCGTGGGCCGCAGCAGGATGCGGTAGGCCACGGCGCCGGGTACGGCGTCCCAGCGCAGCGAAGTGCCGGTCTCCAAGCGCGGCAGGAAATACGCGTGGGCGGGCGCGGGCGGCGCCAGCGCCAGCGCCGCCAGCGCCAGCGCATTGACGCGCGCCACGTCGGCGGTGTAGCTCGGAGTGGTGAACTGCGGCAGATCGCCGTACTGAACGCCGTTGGCCACGCGCACCGTCTGGTGCTGGTGGTTGTAGTTTTCGAAAAAGTCGGTGAAGCGAACGGCGGGATAGCCGGCGTCGTTGAAGGAAATGTGATCGCCGCCGCGGAGGTAGCGGTCGCGCCGGTACTCGAGCACCACATGGAAGTCCGGCAGGTAGCTGGCGGCGAGGGCGGAGGCGAAGCGGGCGATCTCGCGCGAGGGCGAATCGTCTTCGCCGCCGGTGGCGGCGAGGCGGCGCAGGCCTGCGGCGTCGATCGCGGGAGAGACGCCCTCGCTGAAGACGCGCAGGCGGTCGGTGTTGGCGTGGCCGGGCGTGTTGTCGCCGCCGACGATGTCGTTGTTGAGCATGGCGACGATCTCTTGCCCCGCCTGCTTGGCCTCTTGGGCGGCATGCCGGCTGCCGTCGAGCCCCTGCTCCTCGCCTTCGAAGGCGATGAACTCGATGGTGGCGGGGAAGCGGTATTGGCTGAGCACGCGCGCGCACTCGAGAACGACGCTGGTGCCGCTGCCGTCGTCGTTGGCACCGGGGGCGGCGACCGTGGGGTCGAGGATGTTGCTGGCGCGGGAGTCGTAATGGCCGCCGACGACGAAGATCCGATGATCGTTGGGATCGGTGCCGGGCAGCACGGCGATGACGTCGCTCATGGTCGTAGCCTGCGGCACGCGCGGCCCCGGCGGCTGGGTGAAAGCGTCGAGGCGCACTTGCAGCCGGCCGCCGTCCGCCCGGCGGTCGGCGCGGAACTGCGCCGCGATCCAGTCGCGCGCGGCGCCGACACCGCGGCCGTTGGCGCCCGAAGGATCCGAAAGGCTGCTGCGGGTGCCGAAACCGACCAGATGGTGAATGTCGGCGCGGATGCGCGCGGCCGAGATGCCGCGGGCAATGGCGCGCAACTCGGCGTTGCCGCTATCCAGGGATTGCGCCGAAGCGAGACCGACCGTGAGCGCGAACGTGATCAAACCGAAGAGCCAGCGACGAGTCATGGGGAAGGGCCATGGTAGCGCATTCGGAGAGCCGAAGGCGCCGCTCTCGCGCACCCTAAGGCCGCGACGAGCCGGCGGAGCCGCGCGCGTTCCCAGACGCGCCCGGATGGGAATGGGCGGTCTTACTTTGGCGCATAGCTCCGGTGGCGAGAGGCGCGCCTGCCGCCGGCAAGCCGCGCGTAGTTGCGTGGATCCTTACGGCGTGGGCCGCCGCTTCCGGCAGTCCCAGGAATAAAAAAGGGCCGGAACGAATCCGGCCCTTATGGATTGATCTCCCGGGACGAGCTACCAGGTGACGCGGACACCGACTTGCACCAAGCGGTTGTCCGTCCCGTCGCTGCGGCTCTGCCGTCCGCGGATGCCGTTGAGGTCCACGGCCTGCGCCGGATTGTTGTAGTCCCGCAGCCAGCCCCCGGGCGCGCTTGTGAACGGTCCCGTGGAACCGGAGCCGAAATAACCGCCGAACCCGGTGTGATTGAAGACGTTGAAGATGTCCAGGAAAGGTGCGACGGTCATACGCTCGGTGCCGGGGTGAAATGGGCGCTCGACGCGCACATCGGCATTGTAGTACCACTGCATCGGCCAAGGGTTCGTGGTGACTACGAGCGGAACCGGCTGCACGGTTGCGCCCAGCGCCGCCATCTGTGCGGCGGTGAACAAGCCCGCGTTGACAAGCTGCTGGCCGGCAGGAGTCAAGTGGCCCGCATAGGCGGCATTGAAGCTCTGGATGGCGGCGTTGACGTCGTTCCAATTTTTTACTTTGCGATCGAATCCACCGACGCCGATACCGGGGATGAAATAGCCCGTGGGCGCGCCGGAGCCGCTGCCGCCATCGCCCAGGATGTCGAGCGTAAATAGGCGATTGGAGGACGCGCCGACGCTGTTCAACTGCGGAATCATGATGGTGGCCGGCGAGGGCGAGTGCACGGACATCAGCCAGTTCGTCTCCAGGCCGCCGAAGGTGGTTAGCTGGATTCCCGCATTGATCCAGTGCGTGTGATCGAGGGCCGTATAGCCAAAGCTGTTGCGATCGTTCGGATTGAAATCGTTGAAAGGCCCGCAAATGAACTCGATGCGCTGGCAGCCCGTAGAGGACTGATCCTTGCTCCAGGCCCACGATATGGAGTAGCCCAAAGCCCGCTCGAATCCGTTCAGGTGCGGCGTGGCCACACGGCCCACCAGACGCGCTTGCAGACCGGAGTACAGGCTGAAGCCGTTCTCCAAGAAGCGCACCCGGCTGAAGTTTGTGGTCTGAGTGATGCCCGTGGAGTTCGGATCGGGCGTGCGGCCTTGGAAGACGCTGTCATTGGCCAAGCTGAACGCGCCGATATTGGCGGCTGCGGGCGCACCCCCGGGGGGCGCCATCATGCACGCGATCTGCTGTTGAGCGGCGGCCAGCGGCGTGGCTGCGCCGACGCCGGCGTTGGCGCAAGGCGACCCCTGCTTGGAATCGAAGGCAGCCGCGTCGGCGGCGATTTGCGCCTCCGCGGCATTTAGGTTGAACGTGTTCGCCCAGCGGCGGTGCTCCATCTCCTGATCGATGAAGGGCTCACCGACGCCCTTGAGCCGGATGTAATCCATCGTCAGCATCGTATTGGCGTTGAACTGATGCTGGAAGCCGATGTTCATCTGAATGGAGTAGGGGATGTGGAGATTGTTACCGGGTACCACGGCGCCGAAGAGCGGCCCGCCGTTGGTCTGCTGGATCAGCGACGCGCCATTGCTGGCGCTGAATTTCGAAGAGTTGGTGTTGTAGCCGCTGAGCATGGCCTGGTCGATTTCGGCAATAACCGGCAACACGTCGCCGATGCGCTGGCCGACGAGGCAGGTATAATTGCCTGCTTGCACTTGCGCGGCGGTGCAGCCGAAATTTTCCGCGTCGGTGACGACCACGGGATGCAGCTGGCCATCGCTGCCCAGACTCAAGACGCTGGTCTGATCGTAGGAGTCGGGCCCGATGCCCGGCGGAATGAGTTGGTACTGGTCGAAGATCAGATTGTTGTAAATATTCATGTCGTAAGCCATATAGGCTCCGGCACGAACCACCGTCTTGCCGCTGCCGGTCACATCCCAGGCGAAGCCGGCTTGCGGTCCGAATTTGGTATAGGGCATTTTCGGGTGCTGCGAGGCGCCCGCCTGGAAGTAGTCGAGGAACGCAGGCCGGGTGATGCCCTGCTCGTTGTTGAAAAAGCCGCTGTCGTATTCCCAGCGGGTGCCGAAATTGACGGTCAAATTAGACGTGGCGTGGAAGCTGTCGCCGATATAGAAGGCCGTGCGCCAATTCTGGTGGCCGCCGTGTGGCAGGCCCAGCCCGGGAGCTACGGTGAAATACCCGGAATTGGGGCCCATGCTGAAGCTGTTGAAAATGTGATTCATCGGGTCGCTGAAGGGACCGCCGATGGTGTTGGTGGTGCCGTCGTCGCTGACCGCGAGCGGGCCGGCAAAGTTGGCGAAACCGCCGAGGTTGATGTCGTTTTCTTCGAACCCAAAGCGGAGATTGTGGCGGCCAACGAGCCAGGATCCGTCGTACTTAAATTGCTTATCCACTTGATCGGTGCGCTGCGGCGCGAGGCCGTTTGGGCCCCAGGAGAGGTTGCTGGCGTTGACCTGCACGGGAACGCCATTGACGCGATCGAAGGGAATGGTCAACTCCTGGCTGACGATGCGGTTGTGAAATTTGAGGTATCCCGCGCGAATGCTGTGCGTCAGACTCCCGCGCGCGTAATCGAGGCCCCAGATGTTGAGATTGGTCCAGTCCACATTTTGGAATGGGCTGAGGACGTCGCCGCCGGTGGAGAGGTCGTCGTCGTAATTAAAGCGGTAGAAAGCGCGCAACGCGGGCGTGAGGTTCCAGTCCAGGCGGGTGGTGAAAAGGTTGATCGGGCTAGGCAGTTGCGCCGCCTTGCCGGCGAATTGCGGATAATCGATTGCGGTCAGCCCCGAGGGATTTACGACAGATTCAGTCGCTTGCGCGTCATGCTCATAGCTGCCGGTGAGGAAGATCTTGTCCTTGACCAGCGCACCTCCCAAGCTTCCGCCGGTTTGCGCGCGGTGGAACGGAAAGGCGTTGGCATACCCCTGCGGGCAGTCGGCCGCGGCGGAGCAGTCGAAGCCCTGACGCGCTCCCATGGACTGGTTGCGGTACTGATAGAAGCCGTCGCCGTGCAGGTCGTTGGTGCCGGTTTTGCCGAGGATGCTCACGGCGCCCGAAGACGTCAGCGAGGTGGACATGTCGAGCGAGGAACGAGTAAGCTGAAATTCGCTGACGGAGTCCTGGGGGATATTGGCGGTCGTGGTGCCGACGGTTTCATCCGTGATGTCAATGCCGTCCACCTGGATCCGGGTGGATGTGCCGGAACGCCCGTCCACGCCGACCGTGCGATAGGCGTTAGATTTGGTGGGGTCGATCGTACCGCCGTCGCGCACGTTCACGCCCGGCAGCAGCGCGGCGGTGTCGAGGAAATTGCGCTGCTCGAGCGGCATCGCGTTGATGGTGCTCGTGTGGACCACGTCGTCGACGGTCTGCCGCACGGTATCCACCTGCAGAGCAGCCGCGGAGACCTCGACTTTCTCAGCCTGCGTGCCGACCTTGAGCTTGACACTGCCGTTGAAAATTTGTCCGGCACTGACGGTAATGTTGTTCAGCGTGGCGGGTGCGAAGCCCTTGGCGGCGATGCTGATGTTGTACACGCTCGGCAGCAGCGCGTCAATGACATAGAGACCGGCGGAATTGGAAACGGCGTGGATCGTACGGCCGGTGGCGACTTCCGTGATTACGATTTGCGCGCCGGGTATCACCGCGCCCGATGCGTCGGTCACGGTTCCCGAGATACCGCCAGTCGGAGCTTGCGCCCAGGCAGGCAAGAGCCCGGAAAACGCCGCCGCCGCAAAAACGAACAGCACCATACGGCCTATACGAAAGTTCGACATAATCCATTCCTCTCCGGTCGCAGGTAGGCCCCTCACGTTGCCGGGCCCCTCAGAAGTATGTCAGCGCACCACGACCTTGGGGACAGACACTACCACAGCCGGGGTCGTCAGGGGAATAGAAAATGTCACTCGCCCGGTCTTCCTGGCCAGCGGCTAGAAATTCGCGGGAAGCCCAGCGGAAAAGCGGACCGAGAGTCGAAGTGGCTTCCATAACTGGAAGGAAATGACAGCGATTCTCTCGTTTTCGGGATTCGTCGGGTCTGCATGGTGCAGCCGCCTGCTGCTCTGGCGGCGCGAGGCGCTCGCCGAAAACATCCCGGTTGCGGCGCGCTAATGGCTCTTGCCGGCGGCGATTTCAGCGAGGATGTGTTTGCCTTCGGGAAGGCTGAATCCGCAAGCGGGGTCCTGCACGCGGCAACTGGCGATCGAAAGGTTGCAGCCGCAGGGACAGCTCTCGTTGTTCAAGCGGGCGAGCGCCTGTTGTCGTTGCGCCGGCGTCAGGCGCTTGAAATCGTCAATCAGGCCGGGAATGCGCGTCGTTCCCACGGCGCCGTGCGGCGACATTTGATCCACGCGCACGATATGGCCGTGAAACGGCAGGCCGGAAAGCGCGCGAATCTCGCTGTCCCAAGTCGAAAGCGGATAGACGCCTGATTGCCGCTGGACGATCTCGCCGTTTTGATCCACCACCACCGTCGTCGGCACGGCGGGGATAGCGCCAAATTTCCCTTGAATCGCGTCGCTCGCCATCACGACCGGGTAGTTGATCTTCATTTGGCGCGCGAAGGCCGCGACTTCGGCGGCGGGGGCATCGTCCACCGAGAGGCCGATGATTTGCAGCCGCCCGGCATATTCCTGCTGCAGCTTCTCGAACTCGGGAATTTCCATCCGGCAAGGTCCGCACCAGGTAGCCCAGAAGTTCAGGAAAACGATCTTGCCGCGCAGCGCCTGGACGTCAATCGTCTGGCCGTCAAGGGTCGTGAGGCGGAGGGCAGGCGCGGGCTTAAGGTCTTTGAAGAAAACGACGTCGTCGCCCCGCAAGATGCCGGCGGAAAGGCTGATCACGGCGGCAAGGGCAAGGAAGGTGGCGAGGAGGGAGGGCTGGCGGCTCCGCATACGCTCACATTATGATTCCATTTTGGCGCACGACCAGGGAGGCGTGGAGGGATATACTCGGAACAGGAGGGAGGTAGCCATGGTTTGCCTCCGTCGCGTTCTCCTCTTTTTGCTGGCGTCGGCTGTGGGCTTGTTGGCGCAGGCTCCGCAACTCAATTCCCACGCCCTCAAGTCCAAGCAATTCAAGTCTGCCGTAGAGAGCGCGCATCTCTCGCACGTGCGCATCGTGCGCGTGAGCTTGGCGCAAGGGCCGGTGCAGATCAACCAAGACGGCCGGGGCTGGCAACGGCTGAACCTTAACGCGCCGATCTCGGAAGGCGACGAGGTGCGCACGGGCGATGCCGGCCGGGCGGTGATCGAGCTCGAGGGCGGCTCGACCGTCAAGCTCATTCCGAATAGCGAGGCGGTTTTCCAGCGGCTGGCGCTCGACGGCACAGGCACGCGGCTGAGCGATGTCGCGATCACCCAGGGCACGGCGTACTTCAGCCTGGCGAACAAGGACGCCGCGGGCTTTCGCGCCCTGTTCCCCGAAGGCGTGGTCACGACCGATGGCAGCGCGGAGTTTCGCGTCGCCGTGAATGGCGCTCAGGGACAGGTGACCGGGCTGGGCGGCCAAGCGGAAGTGGCGACGGCCAACGACTCCTATTTGCTGAAGAAGAACGACCAGTTGCAGGTCTCGCAGGCGGCGCCGGCGGCGTTGGCGAAGTCCAAAACCCGCGATACGTGGGATCAATGGAGCGCGTCGCTGGATCAGCAGGCGCGCGCTTCGAACCTAAAGACGGAGTTGGATCCCTACGGCACCTGGCGGGGCAATTGGTGGTATCCCTCGATCGCGATGGCGGGCTGGAACCCGTTCATGAACGGCACGTGGTTCTTCGATCCCACGATGGGTTATGTCTGGGACTCGTTCTATCCCTGGGGCTGGGATCCTTTCCATTTCGGGATGTGGTGGGATTCGCCGCTGGGGTGGGCGTGGTCGCCATTCGGCGGCGATCTCTTCGCCGGGGCGCCGATGTTCTGGGCCAATGGCGTGCTGGAGCCGGGTTGGATGGCGCCGCCGATGCCGCCACCGCCGCCGGCGCCGACGCCGCACCACCCGATCGGCATCCTCGCCATCCGCAGCGGCGGCGCGGTGGCGCCCGCTCGCGTGGTCGGAACCCAGGACTGGTATCGTGCGCGAGCGCTGGGACGCTTCGACCGGGCGGGGATTTCCGGCCGCGCGGCCATGCGCACCACGTTAAATGCGGAGCAGATGGCGGCAATGCGGCGGGCGCGCTCGAGCTTCGCGCATGACCGCGAGCGAATCATGGGCCCGAGGATTATGCGCGAGACGCCCATGGGCGGGTGGCAGCGAGCCGGCGTGGCCGCCTCGTCCGGGCTGCCGCCTTCCGCTCGCCCGGCGGCGACGATGCCGGGCCCGGTCGCGGCGCCGAGTCCGGCGCCGCGCGTTGCCGCGCCGCGCATACCCAAGTAGCGACCAGCGGCCGGCGTTCACGGATGTTCCGGGAATTTCCTGGCGCTGGCCGGGGAGCGCCGTCTCCGAGAGTGTTTCAAGAGCGAAGGCGCAATTCGACCCGCTCGATCCGGATTGCCCGGCGGCCGTCGGTTTCGACGTACGTGGCGCAGAGGCGGACGTCGCCGGCAGCAGGCTCGAGGCGGTTGGGCAGTCCCGTAAGCATGCGTTCGATGACCTCCTGCGGGCGGCTGCCGATGACCCCGGCGTAGGCGCCCGTCATCCCGACATCCGTCTGAAAGGCAGTGCCTTGCGGCAAGAGGCGCTCATCCGCGGTGGGAACGTGCGTATGGGTGCCGAGGACGGCGCTGACGCGTCCATCGAGGTACCAGCCCATGGCTTGCTTTTCGCTGGCGGCTTCCGCATGCATATCCACGACGACGGGACCTAGATCGGCCGGCAGGGACGCGAGCAGTTCATCGGCTTTGCGAAAGGGACAGTCGAGCGCCGGCATGAAGACACGCCCCTGGAGGTTCATGACCGCATAGGGCTCGCCGCCGCGCGTCGCGCCGCAGTAGAGGCCGGCGCCGGGAACGCCGGCGGGGAAGTTGGCGGGACGCAACAGGCGCGGCGTGCTGGCGATGAAGGGCAGAATCTCCTTGCGATCCCAAGCGTGATTGCCGGTCGTTAAAATGTCGATGCCGAGCGCGAAAAGCTCTTCGGCCAGGGCCGGCGTGATGCCGAAGCCGCCGGCGGCATTTTCGGCGTTGGCGATGAGCAGGTCCACGCTGCGCTGCGCGGCGAGGTCGGCGAGATGATCCCGCACGACGGCGCGGCCGGGACTGGCGTAGATGTCACCAACAAAGAGAATCCGCAAAGAACAGGGTAGCAGGGGTCAAGGAGCGGTTGCCCCGGGGCTCCGAATCGTGGATCAGGCGCCAAAGCGCGCGGGCGGCGCAGGGCGCCACCGGAAGCGCCGCGCGGTGCGCGTCCCAGGCGCTGGCGATCCGGAAGCCGGCGGGAGTTGCGTCAAGAGGCGATAGCGCCGTCGAGCAAGTCGTGGTAGTGGCCGCTGCGCTCGGCGACGGTCGCTTCCAGGCGGCGAATCTTGTCGCGCAGCATCTCGTTTTCATCGGCGAGGTTGATCGCGGCCAAGACCGCCAGGCGTAAGGAGTCCACCACGCGGGTCTGCCGGGCGATCATGCGCATGGCGGAGTCGACGCGGGCGCCGAGGCGCTGCAGATGCGCCTCGTCGGGACCGGAGAGGCGGTAGAGCTGATCGTAGATCTCGACTTGAGTGCTGGGATTCATGAGGCTCCGTTCGATCTCGGTGCAGGCAAGCTGCACGGCGCCGCTCTCGCCGTTTAGGGTTCGTTTATTCGGCTCGCAAGGCGTCCAACTGGCCGATGAGCTTTTCCACGCGCCGGCGAATCTCGTCGCGCTCCTTGCGCAGCGCGATCATCTCCTTTTCGGCGCGCGCGAATTCGTGCTTCAACTCGTTGTACTTGGCCTTGATTTCGGCGGCTTCGCGCTCGGCCGCGAGACGCTGCTCGCGCGCCGCCCGCAGCGCGTCGGCAACGCCTACGATCTTTTCTTCGAGGCGCAGAAAATCTTCCAGGCCGCCGGGGACAAGCGCGGGTTGCAGTTGAGGTTCGCTAGCCATAACCGAGAACTAGTGTGCGATGTCCGGCGGCGCGGTGCCAAGATTTTTTTGCGGGCGCGGTGCACGACGCGGCCCCGATACGGCGGGCGACTCGGGAAGAAAAAAGCGCAAGGGCAACTCGCGCGCCTTGGTGATGCCGACGCGGGGCGAGGCCGCGATCGCGGGATGGCCGCGGCCGGGCGCGCGCGCCAGATACAGCGGGCCGCGGCGGGTCAGGTCATGCCCGTTGAGCGCGCGCGTGATGCCGAGCGCGCGCGCCAGGCGGCCGGGGCCGCTGAGCAGGCGCGCGGGACGGGAGGTCGGAGCGCGGCGTTGCAAGGCGGCTTCGATGCCGGCGGGCTGGCCGGGCCATAGCTCCAACGCGCGGAATAGGACCCCGCCGGCGCGGCCGGCGGGGAGCGTCGAGACGTTCAAACAGTCGTGAATGCCGTAGCTGAGATAAATGTACGCATGGCCCGGCGGGCCGAAGAGCACCGCGTTGCGGCGGGTCGGGCCGGCGTAGGCATGCGCGGCGGGGTCGTCTTCGCCCAGGTAGGCTTCGACCTCGACGATACGGGCGAGCACGCGGCCTTCCGGCAGTTCGCGCACCAGGAGGTGCCCGAGCAGGTCGCGGGCGACCGGCACGGGCGGGCGCACGAAGAATCGCCGCGGTAGCGGCGCCGGCGCGGTCACGGCTTCAGCGCGCGCAGGTAGGCTCGGAACGGCTCGCCGAGGTCGGCGCGCTTCAAGGCCAGTTCCACCGTGGCTTGCAGGAAGCCCAGCTTGTCGCCGGTGTCGTGGCGGCGGCCGGCCAAGGTGAGCGCGTACATCGGCTCGCGGCGGGCCAGCATGCGCAGCGCGTCGGTCAGCTGGATCTCGCCGCCGGCGCCGCGCTGCGTGCGCTCCAAGCAGTCGAAGATAGCGGGGGTGAGCACGTAGCGGCCGACCACAGCCAGGTCGGAGGGCGCGTCCGCGGGCCGGGGCTTCTCGACCAGGTCGGCGATCCGCGCGATCGGACCCGCGAAGCGGCCCGCGGGGGCTTGGTCCGGCGACGGGTTGATGACGCCATAGCTGGAGATGACCTCGCGCGGCACCGGCTGCACGGCGATCACGGAGGCGCCGGTGGCCTCGTAAACGTCCAGCATCTGCCGCAGCGCGGGCACCGGCGCGTCAATGACGTCGTCGGCCAGCAGAACCGCGAAGGGTTCCTCGCCCACCAGTTCGCGGGCGGTGAGCACGGCGTGACCCAGGCCGAGCGCCTCTTTCTGGCGGATGTAGGAGACGTGGATCATGTCGCTGATCTCGCGAACGACTTGCAGCAGGTCGGTCTTGCCCTTTTCCTCGAGGATCTTTTCCAGCTCGTAGCTGACGTCGAAATGATCTTCGATCGCGTTCTTGCCGCGGCCCGTGACGATGATGATGTTGTCGATTCCCGAGGCCAGGGCTTCCTCGACTCCGTATTGGATGATCGGCTTGTCCACCAGCGCCAGCATCTCTTTCGGCTGGGCCTTGGTGGCGGGAAGAAAGCGCGTGCCGAGACCGGCGGCGGGAAAGACGGCCTTGCGAACGCGAGGCGGCATGAGGTTCATCTTACAGGGATCGGCGTTGGGGGATAACGGGGTCCGAGAGCGGCGCCGCACTATAATCGCGGCCAGGAGGCGCAATGGCGGAAACACACGTCCGGCGGTTGACGGAGATGTCGAAGGCCGCCGGTTGAGCGAGCAAGCTGAGTCCATCGGTTTTGGACCAGGTGCTGGCGCAGTTGGCGCGATCGTCGGATCCCAATCTTCTGGTCGGCTTTGAACATGCCGACGACGCCGGGGTGTACCTCATCGCGCCGGATCTGGCGCTGGTGCAAACCGTGGACTTTTTCACCCCCATCGTGGATGATCCCTTCGCCTTCGGCCAGATCGCCGCCGCCAACGCGCTCAGCGACGTCTACGCCATGGGGGGCGAGCCGCGCACCGCGCTCAACATCGCGGCCATTCCCGACGACGTGCCGGCCGCGATCGTCGGCGAGATCGCGCGCGGCGGGCTGAGCAAGCTGGAGGAGGCCGGTTGCACGCTGGTGGGCGGCCACAGCGTGCGCGACGCGGAGCTGAAGTTCGGCTATGCGATCACCGGCCTGGTGCGGCCGGGCGAAACGCTGACCAATGCCGGCGCGCGCGCCGGCGACGCGCTGGTGCTGAGCAAGGCGCTGGGAACGGGCGTGATCGCGACGGCGCTGAAACGCGGCCAGGCGCGCGATGCCGACGTTGCCGCCGCCGTGGCCTCGATGACCACGCTCAACCGCGACGCCGCGCGGGCGCTCGCCGGCCTGGAAGCGCACGCGGCCACCGACGTCACCGGCTTCGGGCTGCTCGGCCATGCGCGCGAGATGGCGGCGGCGAGCGCGGCGCGCCTGACGATCTTCGCCGAGGCGGTGCCGCTGCTGCCGGGCGCGCTGGCTTACGCCGCCCATTTCCGGCCGCGCGGCCTGAACGACAATCGCGACTTCGCCGCCTGCGCGGTCGCCTTCGACGCCGCTATCGGAGACGACCTGCAAGCGCTGCTGTTCGATCCCCAAACCTCGGGCGGAATGCTGGTGGCCTTGCCGGCGGAGCGCGCGCCGGAGCTGCTCCGGCGCTGGCGCAATTTGGGTCTGGCGGCGGCGGCGATCGGCCGCGTCGAGCCCCCCGCGCCAGACCAGCGGCCGCTCGCCGTCGTGCCGGGTTCCGGACAATAGCCTGAAACCGCCGAGGCCGCCGGCCCTCGGGGCGCAAAGCCTGGCGGACGTCCCAGAAGGCGGGCCGCGCCGTGGCTGGACGCGCGCGGTACACTGCGGAGGTGCCGAGCGAGGCGATCATCGAAATCGCAGGCGAGGCGGCCGGCGCCGCCTGGGCGCGCCTCTTGGCGGCGCCGCCGGAGCAGGGCGCACGGCTGCGGCGCGGCGGCGACGGCGTGCCGCGCGACGCTTTGCGGGTGATGAGCGAGCGCATGGCGCCGCGCGGCTGGGATCAGGAGGCCGTCGCAGCGGCCCTTACTACGCCGCCGCTGGCGGCGATGGCGCGCTTGCTGGCGGGCGCAACCTCCGCCGTGATTTTCGTGGGCGACGAGACGGAAGCGCGGCAGGCCTGGCGGTGGCTGGAACCGGCGCGCGGCGCGGCGCTGGCGCCGATCCGTTTGGGACAAAGCCGCGGCGAGGCCGCTGCCAGCTTCGCTTGGTACGAGCCGGCCGCGGGCGCGCCGCCGGCGGCGGGCATGGGATCGGCGGCGGCGTGGCTGAGCCAAGCGCTCGAGCGGCCGGTGGCGGCGGCGGTGGTGGCCTTCGAGGGCGGCGGCCCGTCGCAGCGCGGTGCCTGGCGCGAAGTGTGGCGTGCGCTGCGGGCGCGCGCGGAAGCGGCGGCGCGGCCGCTGCCGCCCCCAGCCTGGGTCGAATTGTATAGCCCGTTGTATTACGCCCAAGGGCGCTTGCAAGCGGAGGCGCTGGTGACCGCCATCGGCCAACGCACGGCGCCGGCGGGGGCGCTGGTTTGGGCGCCGCGCGTCGGGACGCGGGAACTGGCCGCGGCGCTCGAGAGCGAAGGCGGCGCGCTGTCGGGAGTCATCCTGGCCGGAGCCGAGCGCCCGGTGGCGTGGGTGGAGGCCGGCGCCGGCGCCGCCGCGATCGAATTGACCGTGGCGGCCCTGCGCGCCGCCCTTCGCGGCGAACGGCAGCGCTAGACTCGGTGCGGTCAGCCGCGCGCCGCGCGCCCTGCGCGGCGCAAGCGCAGAAAAATATGATGCGGCGGCGCCACGTGCACGCTGATCAAACGCTCCCAGGGCGCGGATTCCGGGCGGAAGGAAAGCTGATCGTACGCGGTGGGGCGCGCCGGCGCGGGCGGCGCGGCCACGCCGGCGACCTGCAGCGCGATGGTGCGGAATTCCTCATCCACCAGGCCCGCCGCGAAGAACTGCGCGTAGAGCGTCGGGCCGCTCTCGCACAGCACCCGATTCACGCCTTGCCCGCGCAGCCAGCGCAATAGCTCGGCCGGGGCGAGCAAGCCGCGGCCGAGCGCGACGATGCGCGGCGGCACGGGCGGGGCCGTTTGGCGTTGCAGCCGGCGCGCCCCGGTCGCAGTGGTCAGAATCCAGGTTTCCGTCGCGGGAGCTGCGAAGAGCCGCGTCCCGAGATCGAGGTCGCCCGAGGCGGTGAGGATGATCACCAAGCTGCGCTCGCGGCCGAGAACGCGGCGGCGATACGCGCGCCAACCCGGGGCCAGGCGCCCGTAATCGTAGCCGCGGCCGTCGCGGGCGGGCTCCTCGCGCAGGGTGCCGGCGCCGAGCAGCAGCGCGTCGTGATGGGCGCGCAGCAGTTGCGCCACCCAGCGATCTTCGGCGCTGCCGCCGCTGATCTCGCGGGCGGTGCCCCGGCCGGGCAGGTCGCGGTAAGAGACGATGCCGTCGAGCGTCTGCACGAAATTGGAGCTGCAATAGCTGCGCCGCGCCGGCAGGGCGGGGAAGCCGAAGCGCCCGTAGCAGCGGCGCGCGAGCGCGGGCAGCGGGAATTGATCTTCGCTCTCGTTGCGCAGCGGGATCAGCGGCATACGACAAGACTACCGGGCCCGGCGCGGGGATGCGGCGCGCGCGGCGGGTGCGGCAGAGCTCGCCTCTCCGGTAGCATCGAAGATTCGATGATCGATTCGCATTGTCATCCCGATATGCCCGAGTTCGCCGGTGATCGCGCGGCGATGCTGGAGCGCGAGCTGGCGGCGGGCGTGACCGAGATCGCGGCCATTGGCGGCGGCGCGGCGCCGGGCACCCTGGACGTGGCCCTGCGCTGGCAGGCGGAGCTGCCCGCGCAGGCGCCGCTGCCGCGCATTTGGGCCACCGCCGGCATCCATCCCCACGAGGCGAGCGGGGCGACGGCGGCGAGTTTTGACGAGTTGGAGGGGCTGGCTTCCGATCCCCGGATCATCGCCATTGGGGAGATCGGCCTCGATTACCACTATGACCATTCGCCGCGCGAGACTCAGCGCGAGGTGTTTGCGCGGCAGCTGGCGATCGCGGCGGGGCTGGATTTGCCGGTTGCCATCCACACGCGGGAGGCTTGGGCCGACACGGTGGCCGCAATCCGCGCGGCGCAGGCGGCGGCGCCGGGGCGCATTCGCGGCGTCTTTCATTGTTTCTCCGGCGACCGCGCCCAGGCGGCGGAGGCGCTGGAGCTCGGATTTTATCTTTCGTTCTCCGGCATCTTGACGTTTCCGCGCGCGGACGAACTGCGCGCCGTGGCCGCCGCCGCGCCGCCCGACCGCATCCTCGTCGAGACCGATGCGCCGTTTCTGGCGCCCGTGCCCCACCGGGGAAAGCGGAACGAGCCGGCCTATGTCGCAGCCACGCTCGCAGCCCTGGCCCGGCTCCGCGGCTGGGAACGAAAAGAGGCCGACCACGTAACCACCGCCAACTTTCGCCGCGCATTTCCGCGCGCACAGTGACTAGGCGCGCGGCGCCCCGCGGTCTGCTTCTTGCGCCTCGCGTGCAGCGCCCCGCGCAAGTAGAATCCTGCATACGTCCCCGCGAAGCCGGCAGGCGAGGTTCGGGGTGCGGTAAAGGAGCGAGCGATGATGCGGCGGCGATGGGCGGCGGGTGCGGCATGGGCGTTGGCATGCTTGCTGGCGGCGGCGGCGGCGACGGCGGCGACGCAGCCGCGCGGGCGGGCGGCAAGCCGGGCGGTGCTAGCGCGGACGGCGCGCCCGCCCGCGCCTCCGGCTGCGGCCGCGAGCCCGTTGGCCCGCGCCTTCGCGGCCGGCTGGATGCTCCAAGACACGAACGGCAATGGCATCGCCGATGCCATTCGCGGCACGATCGTGGTGCCGGCGCGGCCGACCGCGGCGGAAAACGCCGCCGCCGCCAATTTGGCGGCGCGTTTGGCCTACGGTTCCACCGGCCTCACGCTGCCGCTGGTCGTGGCAATGCCGCCCGCAGGGGCGGGGCCGCGCATCTTCGTGGGGCGCGCCGCCACGCCGCCGGACTTGTGGCATGGCGTTGCGCCGATGGCCGAGCGCTTGGCGCCGGGCGAGGGCGGGGTGTTCGCGGCCGGCAACGATCTGATCATCGCCGGCGGCGACGATCAGGGGCTCGCGGCGGCGGCGGCCGGCTTCGCTGCGCACGCGCCGTACATTTGGGATGTTCCTGGCGCCAAGCTCGAAGCCGTCGCCTCCGAGGTGGCCGGCGCCCGCGTCGAGCTCGCCGGTTTGGTGTACCGGACGCGAGGGAGCGGCGTTGCGCGCGCCTATTTGCGCGGCGCCGCGACGGCCCGCTCCCTAAGCCGGGCTCTGGCGCAGCCCGCGCTCAAACAGCTCGCGGAGTTGGCCGTCATCGACGGTGACCGCGTGATCAGCGTGCGCCGGCCCGGCGCCGCGACCGCAAGAAAAGAAGGCGCGGGCGCCGCCAAGTCGAATGCGGATCAAGCGTCGGCCGATGCCGAGCCGGGGCCGTCGCGTCGTCTCGATCTCGCCACGCTCTACACCGGGAAGGGCCTCTTCAATCCCGGAAAGAAAGTCCCGGTGCCCGCGAGTCTTGATGCGCAACTCTGCGTGCCGGCCGGCCCCGCCGGCGTGGCGATGGCCAATTTGGCCGCGCGCCTGGGTCTCGAGACCACCGGCATCGAGATTCCGCTGGCGATCCCCGCGCCGGGTGCGGATGCGGTGAAGCTGAAGACGCAAGCCGTCGTCGCCGGCAACTCGCCGCTGGCGCGGCAGGCTTGGGCGGCCTGGCAGCGCCAAACCGCCGCGGCGATGCGAGCGGCGCCGCTCGGCGTCGGCGAGGGCGCGGCGGTGATTGTGGATGACGTGTTTCCGGTCCGCAGGCCGGAACGCGCCGCCGGAACGGGCACGAATGCGGCCGATGGGGGCGAACCCCGGGGCGAGCACGGCGCGGTGCTGATTCGCGGCGATCAGGCTGGGCAGGCGGCGGTGCTGAAGCTGCTGGCCGGCCGCTTCCCGAACCTTTGGGATGTGGGCAAGCAGTACCTGTCGCTTGAGGAGATTCGCTACGACTTGCACCGCTTTTTTTCGCTGCGGTCGGCGGCGGGTCAGGCATCGGCTGCGCTCTATCACTTGGATCAGTGGCTGCGGGCGATTCCCGCGAACGAGCAGCCCCGCGACGTCAAGGCGGAGATTTACGTGGACTTGGCCGACCCGCAGCTCGCCGCCTTCGCGCGGCGGATGATCGAGCGCGACTTGCGCGTCACCGATGCGCAGGCCGTCGCGGAGAGCTTGCGCGCCGGTACCCGCTGCTGCGCCTCCGACCCTGGCTTGCACTATCAAAATCCCGATTTTCCCTTTCATCAGGCGCGGCCGACGTTCGCCGAAGATCTGACCATTCCGTGGGAAGGCCGAAGGCTGATCGAGGCGGTGCGGGGCGTGGTGCGCCAGATCCCGCGGGGCGAGCCAGTGAGCCTGGTCGCGCGCGTGAGCGAAGGGCCGGCGGAGCGGGAGCGGCTGACGCGGGAGTTGCGGGGCCTGCTGATCGCGGCGGGCGCCGATCCGCAGCGCACGCGAGTCGAAGTGCTCTGCGCGTACAAGCAAGGCTATAGCTGGCTCATGGATGAGATCGCGCCCGAGCTCGCCCGCCTGCCGGTGCGGCGCATCCAGATCGATTTCGCGCGTGACGTGGATCCCACGGGAGTGCGGGTCATGTATTCCCCGGCGCGATGGGTGCAGGAGTTATATCCGGTGGATGAGATGCTGGCGCGCAAGCTGAACTTGCCGCTAAGTGCCATCGCGCTGCGCGAGATGCCGCCCTCCGGCGTCGCGCCGGTTCGTCAATCGGATTCCACCGAACCCGGGCCGCTCTTCGCGTCGCCGATTCCGGGCACAGCCTACGCGGGCAATCCCACCTATCGCGTTCACGCCTACGATGCCGCCGGCCGGGAAATCTTCGACCGCTCCTTCACCGTCACCACCGCCATGCAGCCCTACAACGGCGTGATGCCGCGTTACGAGCAGGTGCAGGTCGAGACGGGATGGGTGACGATGACGGCGGGGCCGGCGATCGTGCTCGACAAACGCATCCCCACCGACCTGGAAATGTTCTGGGATCACTATCAGAACGTCACGCTCCCGCGCGTGTACCGCATCGTGATGACGCAGGCGCACGGCTGGCTGCGGCCGGAATTTCAGCCGCCCTTCGATACGCTCAAGCTCGACATTCGCATGAGCGAGCCGGATTACGATCTCGGCCTCGACCACGAGCGCATTTCCTCGCTCGAGGCGCTGCAAGAAGACGCCTTCTATTCGACGCAAGCCTTTGTGCACATGATGGGCGACCTCGAGGCCGGGCGGCCGCTCGATTACACGGGCCGCATCGTGCCGGTGGTGCATCCCTCGGCCGATGGCGAGGACGGACGGGTGCGGATCGAGTTCTACGCCAAGGCAGCGGCGAATCCGCTGGTGCGGCTGAGCTGGCGTGACGGGAGCGGGGCGCTGCACGTGGAGGAGCGCAACTTGCCGCCGATCGGCGGCGCGATGGAGCCGCGGCTGATCGGGGTGCGAGTGCGCGCCGGCGCCGATGGCGTCGAGCGGCTGACGTGGTCGCTGCCGGCGGATTTCCTCGGCGACGATTATGCCGCCTGGCTCAAGGTCGAAGGCCAAGACCAGGTGGACCGCACCATTTTCTCCGTAGCGCAGGCCGAGGGGCAGATGCGCTGGCTGGCGGCTATGCACGCGGCCGGGCTCTATCCGGATGCGATCGCGTATCCGCATCTCCGGCAACTCGGCTTCGAGTTCGTGCTGCCCCGCCCGATCCGCGCGGCCTATGCGGCGCCGGCGGATGCCAACGTCGTCGTAGCCGCGGCCGGCGGCGATCCGCCGGGCGGTGCGCTGCCGCCGGCGCCGCGCGCCTTCGCCCTGCTGGCGGTGCCGGCGCCGAAGCATCCGCGGCCGATGATCGCCGCTTTCGCGCGGCCCGGCGCGGGCGCGCCGATCGTGTCTTGGGACGAGCCGATCGGCAATGGCGCCAACGCGGCGATCTTGGCGCGGCTGGCGCGCTTCCCGGGCGTCACCGTCTACTGGATGGGCCGCAGCTATTTGGGCAACGACATCTGGGCGGCCGATATCCTGCTGCCTTCGCCGTCGCGGCTGCGCTCCTGGGCCAAGGAGACGACGCTCAAGGCGACGATCATCTATAGCGGGCGGCAGCACGCCAATGAAGTCTCGAGCACGAGCCACATCGACAAGCTCGGGGAGTTGCTGGTCGCCGATCCGGCGATACGGGCGCGGTTGCGCCGGGTCAACGTCGTGCTTCATCCGATCGACAACCCCGACGGCACGGCGCTTTCCATGCTGCTCGCGCGCATCACGCCGGAGAACCTGCTGCATCCCGGCTATCACGGCGCGCTGGCCGCCGACGTCGCCGAGGGCCAGGGCGAAACCGACCCGGTATATCCCGAGTCGCGCACGCGCCGGCAGTTGTTGGCGGCCTGGCTGCCGGATGCGTTCCTCAATCCGCATGGCTATCCGTCGCACGAATGGGTGCAGCCCTTCAGCGAATACACCGGCTGGGTGCAGAGTCGCGAGAGCGCGAATCCGGGCCGGGCGTGGTGGATTCCGCGCGGCTGGTTCACGAGTCTGGGCTACCTGCGCGATCCGCAGCATCCTTATGCCGAGCAGATCGCGTACGCGCTGCGCGACCGCATCGCCTCCGCCGAGCGCGCGGTGCCGGGACTGTTGCCGCTGGAGGCGCGCATGAACGATCGCTACCAGCGCTTTGGGCAGCGCTTTCAGCCGCGCGATATGTTCCAGCCGATCGTGGATGGCATTCGGGTTTACATGGCGCTGAAGGGCTCGGCGCCGCGCAACGGCGGCGTCGGCGGCCTCTCGCCCGATGTCACCTGGGACTCGGGCTACACCGAAGCGCCGGATGAGACCGCGCGCGGTCCCTATTTGCACCTGCTCGCCTCCGCCGGCTTGGCCTTCGACATGGTGCATTTGGATTTGTTGGCCGATGGCAAGCTGCGCATTCACCGCCGGGAGAGCCCGGATCAAGACAAGGTGAAGTTCACGCTCGAGCGGCGGCGGCCCATCCTGCCGGATTCCGAGCCGCCTTTGTCCGCTGCCGTGGCCGCCGTCCAGCAGGCGCTGGCGGCCGCGGTTTCCGGGCAGCTTGCCGCCGCCCCGTCCAGTGCGAGCAAGTAGCGCGGGCTGCCGGCGCGCCGAGGGCTCGCGGGGCGGCATGCGCACTTGCGCCGGAAACCGCAAGAATCCGCGGTAACCAGGCGATTCGCCTCCTCGCATCGCTTGCCGTCGCCCTCGCGACGGCTTGCCCCTAGAGCGCTGCCTTGACGGGCGGCGGGCGCGGACCTAAACTACAAGGCGAAGAAAAAGCGAAAATGTGAGTGCCTGCTCACGGGGGCTTTTTCATGTCGGCCAAGTTGGAACTGGAACGCATGCTGGCGGCGCGCGGCTTCGGCGCGACGCTGCCGGGTCCGGAGCGAACGTCCCCCGCCCGTGGCGGGGCGCCGGTGCCCGCGGGCGGCATCACCGAGCTGACGCCGTCCCATCCGGCGGCGGAGGGCGCGGGCGCAACGACCTGCGCCCTGCGCTGGGCGGCGGAGATGCTGCGCGCCCGGCCGGAAGCGGCGGAAACCGGCGCCCTGCCGCCGGCGCTGGCCTGGGTGGATGCCGCCGGCGCCTTCGATCCGGAATCGGCGGCGCGCGCCGGTCTCGAGCTCGCGCGCTTGTTCTGGCTGCGCGGCGCGGCCACGCCCGTGCCCGCCTTGCTCGAAGCCGCGCATTGGCTGATCCATTCCGGCTCGTTTCTTCTGGTCGTGCTCGATCTGCTGGATCGCGGCGAAGCCGAGCTGCGCCCGCCGCCGGCGGCGTGGTTTCGCTTGCAGCGGGCGCTCGACCGCTGCCGGCGCACGGCGCTGCTGGTGCTGGCGCCGCGGCCGCTGTGCGGCACCTCCGCCGATCGTGCGTGGAGCGTTACCCGCGAAGCGGTGCTGTGGGACGAGCGGGCGATGCCGCTGCTGGCGGGCGCGCGCCTGCGGCTCGAATCCCGGCATGCGCGGCGCGACGGGGAGGGCGCACGGCGGCCGCCGGCGCGCGCTTGGGAGGCGCGGCTGGAGTGGGAGGAGACGGCGTGAACGAATTCCTCGCCGCCTGGTTGCCGGTGTTTTCGTTGCAGGCGGCGGCGCGGCCCGCGCCGCCGCCGGCGGCGCCGGCGGCCGCCATCGAGCTCGACGGCCCGCTGCGCCGCATCGCCGCCGCCAACCACGCCGCCCGCGCCGCCGGCGTGGCGGCCGGGCTGTCGCTCTCGCAAGCGCTGGCGCGGGAGCCGCGCCTGACCGCATTCCCGCGCGATGAGGCGGCCGAAGGCGAGCTGCAGGCGCGCTTGCTGGCGGCGGCCGGCGAGCTCTCGCCGCGCGTCGAAGCCGTCGGTGACGACGCCGCCGTGCTCGACTTGACCGGCCTGCGGCGGCTCTTCGGTCCCGCCGAGGCCATCGCCGCGCGGCTGCTCGCGATGCTCGCGGCGGCGGGCCTGCACGCGCACGCGGGTCTGGCGGCGCAGCCGGCGCTGGCGCTGCTCGGCGCCCGCAGCGTCGGCCTGGCGGCGCAACCGGCGACCGGCGCCGCGGCGTGCCTGCATGTGCCGGATTGCCCGGCGCCGGCGCTGGCGCGCCTGCCGCCGGGCGGGGAAGCGGCGTTTCTGGCGCCGCTGCCGGTCGCGTTTTTGGCCGAGATCGGCGCGCTCACGCCGGTGCCGCCGGAACCGCTGGCGGAGCTGCTCGAATTGCTGGGGCGCTGGGGCGTCGCCACGCTCGGCGATTTGGCGGCGCTGCCGCCGTGCGCCTTGCGGCAGCGGCTGGGCGAAGCCGGGCTGGCCCTCCGGCGCTTGGCGCGGGGCGAAGCCGGCGGCGTGCTGGCCCCGCCGCCGCTGCCGCGCGACCGCCGCCGCCGCACGCTCGCGTTCGAACCGCCGCTCGCCGATGGCGAGCGCTTGCGACAGGCGCTGGCGGCGGAACTGGAGGCGCTGGCGCGCGAGTTGGAGCGGGAAGATCGCATGGTCGAGGCCGCGGAACTGCGGCTCGAGCGTGAAGGTGCGGCGGCTCAGGTTCGCGCGCGCCGTTTTCTCACGCCCACCCGCAGCCCGCGCGATCTGCTGGCCCAGCTCGCGCCGCTCGCCGTCGCGCCGGCCCCGCTGCCGCCAGGAGCCCGCGCCGGGGTGGTGGCGCTGGCGCTGGAGTGCCGCGTGGCCAGCCCGCGGCGGCTGCAGCCGCGGCTCTTCGCCGCTGCCGCGCCCGATCCCGCGCGCTGGCCCAAGGTGCTGGCGCGGGTGAGCGAACTGGCCGGTCCCGCCGCCCGCGCCGGCTCGCCGCAGCCGCTCGACTCGCATCGTCCCGGCGCCTTCCGCCTGGCGGCGTTTCAGCCGCCGCCCGCCGGGGCCGCCGCGCCCGCGCCCGCGCCCGCCGGGCTGGCGTTGCGCCGCTACCGCCCGCCGCGGCCGGTGCAGGTGCAACGCGCCAACGATGACGAGCTCACGCTCGTGGGCGCCAAGCTGCAACTGCCGCCGCGCCGGGGCGAGAGCGGGGCGCGGCAATGGCTGGTGACGCGCGCCGCCGGGCCCTGGCGCGCCGATGGCCAATGGTGGGGAACGGAGCCATGGGATTGCGAAGACTGGGAGATCGAGGTGGCGCCCTGGCGCCGCGCGGGGGAGGCGGGCGCAACGAGCATTCGGCGGCTGCGCCATGACCGGCGCAGCGGCGTCTGGCAGCTCATCGGCTACTACGACTAAGAGGCCGCGATGGAGCCGTACGTCGAATTGCGCTGCCGCAGCGCCTTCAGCTTTCTCGAGGGCGCCTCGCTGCCCGAAGCGCTGGCGCAAACCGCCGCGCGGCTGGGAATGCCGGCGCTGGCGCTTACCGATCGCGGCGGCGTATATGGCGCGCCGCGGCTGCACCAAGCGGCGCGCCGCGCCGGCATCGCCGCCATCGTAGGCGCGGAAGTGCCGCTGGTGGGAGGCGCGCGGCTGCCCTTGCTGGTGGAGACGCGCGCCGGCTACCAGAATCTCTGCCGGCTGCTGACCCGCATGCATCTGCGCGCGCCCAAGGGCGAAGGCTGCGCCGGCTGGGGCGATCTGGAGGAGTTCGCCGGCGGCCTGGTTTGCCTTACCGGCGCCGATTCCGGCCCGCTGGCGGCGGCGCTGCGCGATCGCCGCGGCGGCGAGCGCGAAGCACGGCGCGTGCTCGAGCGCCTGGCGGGCATGTTCGGGCGCGAGAACGTGCTCGTCGAAATCCAGCGCCACTTTCGCCGCGGCGAAGAGGCGCTCAATCGCGCCTTTCTGTGCCTGGCCGCGGCCACCGGCCTGCCGCCGATCGCCACCAACGGCGTCGCTTATGCCACCGCCGCCGAGCGGCCCATTGCCGACGTTTTCACTTGCTTGCGCCATCACTGCACCCTCGATACCGCCGGACGCTTGCTCGCCCCCAATGCCGAGCGCGCGCTCAAGCCGCCCGCGGCCATGGCCCGCCTCTTTGCCGACGTGCCCGGTGCGGTCGCCGCCAGCGGCGCCTTGGCGGCGCGGCTGGGTTTTCGCCTCGACGACCTGGGCTACGAGTTCCCGCGCGCTCCCGTGCCGCCCGGCCACACCATGACCTCCTATTTGCGCGAGCTGACCGTGGCCGGCGCGCTCCGCCGCTACGGCGCGCCGGGAACCGCCGCCACCCCCGCCCGCCGCGCGCTGGCGCGCCGCGCCTGGCGGCAGATCGAGCACGAGCTGGCGCTGATCGCCAAGCTGCGCTTGGAAGGGTATTTCCTCATCGTTTACGACATCATTCGTTACTGCCGCGAACAGGGCATCTTGGCGCAAGGGCGCGGCTCGGCGGCCAACAGCGCGGTGTGCTACAGCCTCGGCATCACCGCCGTCGATCCGGTGGGCATGGAACTGCTCTTCGAGCGCTTCCTCAGCGAGGAGCGGGGCGAATGGCCCGATATTGACATTGACCTGCCGAGCGGGGAGCGCCGCGAGCGCGTCATCCAGTACCTGTATCGCGCCTACGGCGAGAGCGGCGCCGCGATGACCGCCAACGTCATCACCTACCGCGGCCGGGCCGCGGCGCGCGAGGTGGGCAAAGTGCTCGATTTTCCGCCCGCGGCGGTGGAGCGGCTGGCGCACGCGCTGGGCGCGACCCATCCCGCCGCCCCCGGACCCGTCGCGCCGCCGCACGAGCGCTTGCGGCGCGGCGGCTTCGAAACCCGGCATCCCCGCATAGAGCATTTCTTGCGCCTGCACGCCGGGCTGGAAGGCCTGCCCCGCCATCTCGGCCAGCACTCGGGCGGCATGGTGATCTGCCAGGGCCGCCTCGACCAGGTCGTGCCGCTCGAAAACGCCAGCATGCCCGGCCGCGTCGTCGTGCAGTGGGATAAAGACGATTGCGCCGACTTGGGCATCATCAAGGTGGATCTGCTGGGGCTGGGCATGATGGCGGTGCTCGAGGACGCGCTGCACCTGCTCGATGCGCGCTCGCCGGCGCGGGAATCGCTCGCCACCCTCGACCTCGCCCGCTTTCCCCCCGGCGACGCCAAGGTCTATCGCATGCTGCGCGCCGCCGACACCATCGGCGTCTTTCAAGTCGAGAGCCGCGCGCAGATGGCGACGCTGCCGCGGCTGCGGCCGGAGACGTTCTATGACTTGGTGGTCGAGGTGGGGTTGATTCGGCCCGGGCCGATCGTGGGCCAGATGGTGCATCCCTATCTCCAGCGGCGCGCCGGCCGCGAGCCGGTGAGCTATCCGCATCCCTCGCTCGAGCCCATTTTGAAGCGCACGCTGGGCGTGCCGCTGTTCCAAGAGCAGCTGCTGCGGATGGCCATGGCCGCGGCTGGCTTCAGCGGCGGCGAGGCGGAGGAGCTGCGGCGCATCATGACCCACAAGCGCCCCGGCGCGCGCATGAGCGAGGTCGAGGGGAAGCTGCGGCAGGGCATGGCCGAACGCGGCATCACCGGCGCCGCCGCCGAGGCCATCGCGCAGGCGATCGCCTCGTTCGCCCTCTACGGCTTTCCCGAATCGCACGCGGCCAGCTTCGCGCTGCTGGTTTACGCCAGCGCCTATCTCAAGGCGCATCACCCGGCGGAGTTCTACGCGGCGCTGCTCAACAATCAGCCGATGGGCTTTTACCATCCCGCGACGCTGATTCAGGACGCGCGCCGCCACGACGTCGCCGTGCTGCCGATCGCCGTGGCCGAATCCGATTGGGACTGCGCCGTGCTGCCCGGCGCGGAGCCGGGCGTGCGGCTGGGACTGCGCTATGCCTCCGGGCTGCGGGAAGAGGTCGGCCGACGCATGGTGGCGGAGCGCCGGCGGGCGCCTTTCCGCTCGCTCGACGATCTGCGCCGCCGCACCGGACTCAATCGCGGCGAGGCGCGCTTGCTGGCCGAAATCGGCGCGCTGCCCGACTTCGACGAAGCGGCGGCGCCGGAGCTCACCGCCGGCCTGGAATCGCCGGCGGCGCGGCGTGCCGCGCTGTGGCAAGTGGAGCGGGCGTGGCGGCCGGCCGGGGCGCTCTACGAAGACAGCGAAGCCGCCGCCGCGCAGGACGCCGAACTCAGCCCGCTGCGCGAAATGAACGCCGAGGAACGCATGCTGGCCGACTATCGCGGCAGCGGCGTCACGCTCGGCCCGCATCCCTTCGCGTTGCGGCGCGCGGAACTGCGCGCCCGCGGCATCTTGACCGCCGCCGAATTGCGCCGCGTTCCCGACGGGCGCCGCGCCAGCGTCGCCGGCTTGGTGATCGCCCGCCAGCGGCCGGAAACCGCGCGCGGCATCGTCTTCCTCAGCTTGGAAGACGAGACCGGTATCGCCAATATCATCGTGCCCGCCGCCACCTTCGAACGCCAGCGCCTGGTCTGCGCCGCGGAATCGGCGCTGTGGATCGAGGGCGTGCTGCAGAACCGCGAAGGCGTGGTGCACTTACGCGCCGAGCGCATTCGGCCGGCGGGACCGGCGGGGGCGGAGGCGCTGGTGCCGACCTACGACTTCCGGTGACGCGCGCGGGGAGCGGTGCGCCGCGCACCAGAAACCGCGGCGGGCATGATGGCGCCCGCCGAGACGCAGATGGTTGACATCCGTCAACGATGTCTGCCGGCGCGGCGGCCGGAAGGCGCCCCCGAGGCCGCCGCCGGCCCTAGCGCGTCTCCCAGTGCGGCATCTGGTTCACATGGCCGCTTTCCGCGTCCTGGAGGGAGATGCGGTCGGCGGCGAGAGTCCGGCCGGTGAGCTCGTTCAACTGCACGCGCGCGATCTGGTAGTTCGAGAGCGCCGCGACCAGCGTTTGCCGCGCCGCCGCCAGCGTGGTTTCGTCGGTGACCACCGTCTGGATCACGCCCGCCCCCAGCGCCAGCCGCTTGCGATCCGCGGCCAGCGTCTGTTCGTCGAGGCTGACCGCCTGCCGCGCCGCCGCCACTGCCGCCCGGTCCTGCTGCAAGGCGAACTGGGCGTTGCGCACTTCGAGCACGATCTGATTGATCGACTGCTGGTATTGCGCTTGCGATTGCCGGTATTCGAGCTGCGCGCGAATGGCGTCGGCCTGCGCGCCCCGGTTGCGGATGGGAATTTGCAGCGAAAGCCCGACGGCGTAGGTGGGAAAGTCGCCGCGCATCAACGCGCCGAAGTTGCTGCCGAAGCCCGACGCGCCCGGCCGGAACCCCGGCGGCAGAGTGACGAAGAACGGCAGCGAAGTCGGCGAGGCCGCCACGCCCGCCAAGGCGTTGGCGCCATAGGAGGCGTTCAGGTTCAACGAGGGCAGCAGCTCGTTGTCGATGGCCTTGATCGAAAGCCGCTCGTTGTTGAGATTGATGCGGGAGATGGCCAGTTCCGGCCGGTGCTCGATCGCCTGCTGCACGAGATCCGCGAGCGGCTGGATGGCCTCCTGCGCCGGCAGCGTGATCTCGTCGGTGGGTTCGACATCGGCGTTGAGCAGCACCGGATCGGTCATGTTCTTGGTGACGGCGTTGAGGAGCAGCAGCTTCTGGTACTCGTAGTTGGTTTGCGCGGCGGTGAGCGTCTGCTGATCGTTGGCGACGACCGATTGCTGCTTCATCACGTCGAGGGGAATCATCGTGCCGATCTCGAGCTGCTTGCGGTCGTCGCCGAGGATCTGCTGCGCCTCCTGCAGCGATTGTTGCGCCACCGCCGCCGAGTTGCGCGCGCTCACCGCGTCCCAGTAAATCTCTTCGACCTGCGTCACCGTGGCTTCCACTTGGTGGCGAAAGGCGATGTCGGAGATCTCGCGGTCGTTGCGGGCGAGCGTGAGGTTGCGGCCGTTGACCGTGGTGCCGAAGCCCAATAGCAGCGGCTGCGTCAGCGTGACCGTCATGCCGGAATTGAGAGTGGGATTGAACAGATTGTAGATGTCGTTGTTGCTCTCGCGGGTGTTGGTGAAGCTGACATCGAGTTTCGTGCCCGGCGTCCAGGCCTGGTCGTAGCTGAAATTGACGGTGCCGCTGTGCGAAATCAGCTTGGTGGTGCCGGTGATGAAGCTGACCGACTGCGGCGTGGTCTGGTCTTGGGCGGAGATCGAGGTGGTGAAGGTGGGGTCGAAGTTAGGCGCGGGCGGCCCGCCGCCGAGGGTCGAGGTGACGATGCCGGCGACACCGGCGCCCGCGCCGCCCGGCGAGGGGATCGTGCCGCCCGACCCGGCGCCGCCCGCGCCCGCGCCGCTGGTGGTGGCGGCGCCGCCGCCGGGCGTGCCGCTGACCAGGCCGGTGGAGACGCCGTGCGGCGCCTGGCCCGCGCGCGCCCGCAAAATATCGGTGTCGGCGATGGGCAAGTTATAGCGCTGGATGACGATGTCGAGGTTGTTTTCGAGTGCCAGGGCGATGGCGTCATCCAGGCTCAGCCGCAGCTTGCCGCCGTGCAGCAGCGCATACTCGCGCGCGCTGTTGCGCAGATCCGCCGCCGGCACCGGCACCGGCTGCTGGCCGAAGAACGTGCTCCACCAGCCGCGCCCGCGCGAGTAATTGATGCCGCCGGGGTTGTAATCAATCGCACGGTTCTGCGCCGGCAGCGCCAGTGCGGCCAAGAGCGCCGCCAGCATGGCGCCAAGAACGAAGCGGAAGCGGTGGGTCATAGTGAATCGTCCAGTACTCTGGTTGAATACTGACCGGCCGCCGACAATGTTTCATCTGTTTCATCGCCCCGCCGCCTTCGTGGGGCGCGCCAGGCTCGCGGTGCCGTGACTGGGCGAATTTCACCCGCCGCTTCCCGTCCCATAGCCGGGCCGGGAGCCAGGGGCCGCGTCGATCGGCCCAGCCCGGATTACTCGAGCACGATGGTTTTCAGAAACGCGGCAGACTTGCGCACGCCGACGATGGGCTCGGTCGTGGGGTCCTCGTGCTCGATGGAAAGCGTGTAATCGTAGCCGACGTTCTTGAGGGCGGAGGCGATGCGTTTCCAATAGAGCGTGTCGTGGCCATAGCCGACGATGGCGTAGCTCCAGGAGCGGTGCAGCACGTCGGTGTAGGGCGTGAGGTCGAGAAAGCCGTTGATGGCGTAGTTTTCCGGGTCGAGCACCGCATCCTTGGCGTGGAAATGAAAGAGCGCGCCGGCCTCGCCCAGTTTCTTGATCACCGCGGGACCGTCCACGCCCTGCGCGAACATGTTGCTCAAATCCAGGTTGCAGCCGATGTTGTCGCCGACGGCGTCGCGCAGCTTCAGCAGGGAAGCGACGTTATACACGGAATAGCCGGGGTCGAACTCCAGCGCGACCCGGCGCCCATGGCGGCGCGCCGCCGCCGCCGCTTCGCGCCAATAGGGGATGACGCGCTCGCGCCATTGCCAGTCCAGCAGGGCCACGTACTCGGGCCGCTCCAAGCTGGTCACCCAATTGGGACGTTGACCGCCGCGATCGTCGCCGGGACAGCCGCTGAAGCAGACCACCACCGGCACTTCCATCATCTCCGCCAAGCGCAGGGTCTTGAGGAAGACGTCGTTCGTAGCGCGGGCGGCGGCCGTGTCGGGATCGAGCGGGTTGCCATGGCAGCTGAAGGCGCTGATGCCGAGCCCATGGTCGTGGAACTGGCGCAAATATTCGCGCCGCCGGCCGGCGTCGGCGAGGAGCGCATCCACTGGGCAATGCGCCGCGCCGGGATCGTTGCCGGTGCCGATCTCGAGCATCTGCAAATTCAACTCGCGGGCATAATCGAGCACCCATGCCAGCGGCTTGTCGTTGAACGGCCAGGTGAACAGGCCCAGCCGCAAATGCGACAGATAGCGCGGATCGGCCGGCAATCGCGCGGCATCGGCGCTCGTTGCGGGCGAGCCGAGATCGCGTCCGCTGGCGGGGAGACCGGAGGCGGCCGCGGCGGTAGCGGCGGCGGAAGCCGCCAGAAAGCGTCGCCGGTTGAAGGAGCTCATGACAGCGTGGCTCATGATAGCGCACGCCCGCGGCGGCGGTCTCCGGCCGCGGGCGCCCCCGCCGCGGCGCGGGCCCTGCGCCGGAAGTTTTCGCCCGCCGAATCCTGCTATATTGAAAACCTCTCCGTGCCATTCTCGCGTTCCCGCCGTCACTTTCTGCGCCAGGCCGGCGCCGCCAGCCTGGCGCTTGCCGGCTGGCGCTACGCCGACGGCCTCTGGCTGCCCCCCGCGCCGCCCGCGCCCATCTTCACCGACTTGCCGCCTGCGGCGACGGGGATCACCTGGGTGCACGACAATGCCATGTCCTCGCAGCATTACCTGCCGGAGAGCATGTGCTCGGGCTGCGCCTTCTTGGATTTCGACAATGACGGCTGGATGGACATCTTTCTCGTCAACACCGGCCGCTGCGATTTCTTCCATCCCGCCGACCCGCCGCACAACGCCTTGTATAAGAACAATCGCGACGGCACCTTCACCGACGTCACCGCCAAGGCGGGGCTGCTCGGCGGCGTCACCTTCGGCGAAGGCGTGGCGGTGGGCGACTATGACGGCGACGGCTGGCCCGATCTTTACATTACCGGCTACGGCGGCAATCTGCTCTATCACAACAACGGCGACGGCACCTTCACCGACGTGACCGAGAAGGCGGGCTTGGCCGATCCCAATTGGTCCACCTCGGCGGCGTGGTTCGACTATGACAACGATGGGCGGCTGGATCTGTTCGTCTGTTCCTTCGTCGAATACGGCCCCGCCCACCGCGTCAGTTGCGGCACCAACGCCGTGGGCAAGCATTACTACTGCATTCCCCGCATCTTCCCGCCGCGGCTCAGCAAGCTCTACCACAACAACGGCGACGGCACCTTCACCGAGACCGGCCATCTCAGCGACATCGGCAAGAATCCCGGCAAGTCGCACGGCGTCGTCGCCACCGACATCAACAACGACGGCTGGCTGGATCTGTTCGTCTCCAACGACACCTCGCCCAACTTCCTCTTCCTCAACCGCGGCGGCGGCAAGTTCGAGGAGATCGGCTTCAGCGCCGGCGTAGCCTACAGCGATCAGGGCATGCCGCGCTCGGGCATGGGCCTGGACTCGGCCGATTACGACAACGACGGCTGGATGGATCTCTACGTCGCTAACATCGATCACGAACGCTTCTCGATCTATCACAACAATCACGACGAGACCTTCACCGACCAGGCCTCGCGCGACGGCCTCGGCGCGGCGACGTTCCTGAAGAGCGGCTGGGGCGTGCGCTTTTTCGACTACGATAACGACGGCGAGCTCGACCTGATCCAGGCCAACGGCCACCCCGACGACATGATCGAGCAATACGACCGCGGCGTGTATTGGCGCGAGAAGCCGATGCTCTTCCAGGGCGACGGCCAGGGCGGCTTCCGCGACGTCAGCGCCATCGCGGGACCGGTTTTCCAGCAGCGCTGGGGCGCGCGCGGTCTGGCTACCGGCGACTTCAACAACGACGGCGGCGTGGACGTGCTGATCAGCAACAACGGCCAGCGTCCGCTGCTGCTCCGCAACGAGGTCGGGCGGCGGCAGCATTGGCTGGGCGTCTTCCTGGTGGGCGTGCACTGCAATCGCGACGCCGTGGGCGCGCGCGTCACTTGGAACTTCGCCGGGCGCACGCGCAGCCGCATGAAGGTGGGCGGCGGCAGCTATCTCTCCTCGCACGATCCGCGCCTGGTGCTGGGGATCGGCGCGGCCGAGAGCATCGCCTGGCTGGAAGTGCGCTGGCCGCAGCCTTCCGGACGCGTCGAGCGCATCGAGCATCCGCCGCTCGACCGCTACGTCACCCTCGTCGAAGGCCAGGGAATTCAGCCTTACCCGTTTCGCGGGAAGCGCTGACGCGCGCGCCGGCCGCGGCCGGCGCGGGGAAGCCGCGCCGCGGCGGCTACTTGGCGGCGAGCGCCTGGCGCTGGATGCGAATCTCGCCCGCCTCCACGGCGGCGACGAAGGCCTCGACCACCGCCGGCGAATAGCGCACGCCCGAGGCGCCGGTGATGATGCCGACGACTTTCTCGATGTCGAACGCCTGCTGATAGGGGCGCTCGGTGGTCATGGCGTCGAAGGTGTCGGCGACGGCGATGATTTTGGCGACCAGCGGAATTTGCTCGTCGCGCAGCCCATAGGGATAGCCGCTGCCGTTCACCGCCTCGTGGTGCAGCTCGATGCCGGGAATCGTGTCGTGCAGCGCCTCGACTTGGCGGACGATATTGGCGCCCTTGATCGTGTGCTGCTTCATGATCAAGTACTCTTCGTTCGACAGCGCGCCCGGCTTCTTGAGAATGCGGTCGTCGATGCCGATCTTCCCGACGTCGTGCAATTGCGCGGCGATGCGCACGTTCTCGATTTCCTCCTCCGGCAAGTTGAGACGGCGGGCGATGGCCACGGCGTAGCGCGTGACGCGGTCGGAGTGGCCGCGGGTGTACGGATCTTTCATGTCCACCGCCTGCGCCAGCAGCCGGATCGAGCCCAAAAACAGCTCGCGATTTTTGGCGGCGGCGATCTTGAGGTCGTTGACGTAACGCTCGATCTCCTCCGCCATGCGGTTGAAGTTTTGCGCCAGGTCGCCGATCTCGGTCTTGCTCTTGACGGCCACGCGGCCGACGAACTCGCGCCGCGCCAGCGCCTGCGCTTGGTCGCGCAGCATCTGCAGCGGCTTGGTCAGGCGGGCGGAGAACAAGACCCCGAGCTCGACGCTGATGATGAGGATCGCCAGCATCAGCAGATAGCCCTCGCGCACCAACTGCTGCGCGGAGGCGAAGGCCAGCCGCTCGGGGCGCTGCGCCACCACCGCCCAATGCAGGTCGGGGATGGCGGAGTAGGTCGCCAGCATGGCGATCGCCCCGTGCGCGCCCTGCTGCGTGTACGAAGTGGTCTCGGAGGCCAAGGGATTGCCGTGCCAGGAAAGCAGCCGGCGGACGATCTCCAGGCGGCTGAGATCCTGGCCCAAGATTGCCCCATCCTTGCCGTTGGCGGAGCCGGCGGCGATGAGCTTGCCCTGCTGGTCCACGACGTAGGATTCCAGGCCCGTGCCCGCCATTTCGTCCAGCCGCGCTTGCACCGGTGCGAAGCTCTCGACCTGCAGAATGACGCCGATGACCGTGCCGCCGGCTTGCAGCGGGAGGCTGCGCAGCATCACCGTCATTTTGTGATCGCCGGAGGCGATCTCGACCGGCACGTACGTGCTCTGGCCCGTGCGCGACACCAGATAGGCGCGCTCCATGGCGCGGCCGAGAAACGGATCGATCCCCGGCAGGCGCGAGGCGGTCACCCCTTGCGTCTGGTTATTGATGATCGAGATGTAGAGCAGCCCCGGGGCGGTGCTCAGCGCCTGTTGCAACAGACCGCGTACCTCGGGCAGGTTAACGCGCATGCCGCTCAAATCGCCGTTCGTCAGCACGACCACCGCGGCCGCCAAATGCTGCAACGCCACGCCGCCCATCTGGTAATAGAGGCCGACCTCGTCGGCCAGCGAGCGGGTGGTGGCGGTCTGAAATTCGCGTTCCTTGGTGCGCAAGGCGTCGCGATTCAACGAGATGACCCGCGTGCCGTAGAAAAACAGCGGGGCCACGCCGACCAAGATCAAGGTCAGCACGATCAAGTACGAGAGTTTGAGACGCGGACGCACGAGTGCTTCGTCCGCCACTGCGCGGACTCGGCCGAGGGGAATGCGCTGATGATAAGAGTTCCTTTAGCCCGGAAACAACTGTCTCCATGGGGCCAGGTATCGAAAATCGAACGCCTCGCTGTCAAGCAAGCGCCCGGTCGCCGGGCCGCCCTGCGCGCGCCGCTAGGCCACGCCGAGCGCCTCCAGCACCTCCCGGGCATGGCCTTCCGGCTTTACGCGATTGAAAACGTGGGTGATACGTCCCTTGCCATCAATCACGAAGGTGGTGCGCTCCACGCCCAGGAACTTGCGTCCGTACATGCTCTTTTCTTTGAGGACGCCGTAGGCGGCGGCCAGCTCGCGATCGCGGTCCGCGAGCAGGGGGAAGGGAATGCGCTCCTTGGTCTTGAACTTTTTCTCTTCCTCGGGAGGGTCGGGACTGGCGCCGAGCACGACGATGCCGGCGCGCTCGAATTTTGCATAGGCGTCGCGAAACTCGCGAGCTTCCACGATTCAACCCGGCGTGTTGGCGCGAGGAAAGAAATAGAGGGCCACAGTGCGCCCGCGAAACTGGCGCAGCGTCACCGGCCGGCCGTCTTCGTCGGACACTTGAAAGTCAGGAGCGGCGTCGCCAACTTGCATTTCGATCAGGCTAGCGCAAATCCGCGGTCCTGGCGCGGATCGCCTGCTGGGAACTGGCCCGCGCAGCGTTCGGCCGCATCCTGCCGTCGATCCGGTTCCCCTCGCCTTGAGTCGGTGACTGTGGTAACCTCCGCAGGTTCGCAACCGTACGGAGTCATTTTCCAGGAGTGAGTGAAGTCGGGAGGACGCATGCGTCTCGCAAGACTGCTCGGCTATTTCGTGCTTGCGTCGGGGCTGGCGGCATTGCCGGCGGCAGCGGAATGTCCGGCGGGCGCGTTCGCGATTCGCGGCGCGCGGGTCATCACGGTCAGCGGGCCGACGCTGCCCAGCGCCACGGTCGTGATTTGCCAGGGCGTGATCACGGCGGTGGGCGCCGATGTGACGGCGCCGCCGGAGGCGGAGGTGCTGGACGGCCATGGCCTGACGGTCTATCCCGGGCTGATTGACGCCTACAGCCAGGACGGCCTGCCGCCGGCGGCGCGGCCGGCGCGGCCGATGCCGGCGGCGCAGCCCGGAGGGCCGCAGCCCCTACCGCCGCTGGACGCGATTCCCGTCAACTCCTATCGGAACTATCTCGACCCGCCGCCCGGCGGCGTGACGCCGGCGCGGCGGGCGGCGGATCTGATTCGGCCGCTGGGCGCGCTGGCGGCGGTGCGGGCGACGGGCATTACCACCGCCCTCAGCGCCCCGCTCGGCGGCGTGTTGGTCGGCCGGGCGGCCTTGATCGAGCTGCGCGGGCCGACGGCCGGCGACATGATCGTGAATCCCGACGCCGGTCTGGTAGTCGAGTTGCGGCCGGAGCGGGGCTTCGGCGGCGGCTATCCGTCGTCGGTGATGGGCGCGGTCGCCGTGTTTCGGCAGGCATTCTTGGACGCGCGGCGCTATCAGGAGTCCGAAGCCATCTACCGCCAGGCGGGCGAGCGCGGCCTGCCGCGGCCGGTGTACGACCGCCAGATCGTTTCCTTGCTGCCCGCGCTGAACGGCCAGGAGCCGGTCATCTTTATCGCCAACGATCAAGACGCCATCTTGCGCGCCTTGGCGGCGGCGGCGGAGTTTCATCTGACGCCGATCATCGCCGGCGGCGCCGAGGCCTGGAAGCAGACGGCAGCGCTGGCGGCCGCGCACGCGCCGGTGCTGGCGACCCTGCAATTCAAGCCCGCCGATGCCGACAGCCTGGGTCCGGACGAGCGGAAGAAGGAAGAGGATGAGAACGCCTCCAATCCGGCGGCGCTGGCCAAGGCCGGCATTCCTTTCGCCCTCACCAGCCAGGGTCTCACCGCCAAAGACGACTTTTTCGCGCAGGTGCGCGACGCGATGAGCCATGGCTTGAGCGCCGACGATGCGCTCAAGGCGACCACGCTGTGGCCGGCGCGCATCCTCGGCGCCGAGGCGCAGCTCGGCTCGGTGGACGCGGGCAAGATTGCCGATCTCGTGGTCGCGACCGGCGATCCGTTCGCGCCCGCGGCGCAGGTAAAGTACTTGTTCATTGACGGGCGCTTGATTTTCGTGCATCCCGAGCAGCGCCCGCATCGGCCCGGTGCGCGGCCCGGCGCGCGGCCGGCGGAGACGGAGGCGGGACGATGAAGCGCGCGATCTACTTCGTGCTGGCAGTCGCGGCGGCCTGGGCGTGCGCGCCCGCGCCGGCGGCGGCGCAGACCGGCAGCCTGTTCATTCACGACGCGACGGTGATGACCGCCACGCACGGCACCCTCGACCACACCTCCATCCTGGTGCGCGACGGCAAGATCGTGGCCATCGGCGAACGCCTCACCGCGCCGGCGGGCGTGCCGGTCCTTGATGGGGCGGGCAAGTACGTCATCCCCGGCATCATCGACGAGCACTCGCACACCATGATCGACGGGGGCGTCAACGAAGGTGCGCCCTCGGTCAGCGCCATGGCGCACATCAAGGACGTGCTCAACCCGCACGACATCAACCTCTACCGGCAACTGGCGGGCGGCGTGACCATCATCCACGTGCTGCACGGCTCGGCCAACCCGATCGGCGGCCTGGACGCGGTGGTGCGGCTCAAGTGGGGCCAGCCGATCGCCAACATGCTCTATCCCGACGCGCCGCAGGGGATCAAGATGGCGCTCGGGGAAAATCCCAAGCGCAGCAACCGCTTCCCCGGCGAGACCGGGCCGCAGCGCTATCCGGCGACGCGGCAAGGGGTGGAAAACGTCCTTTTCACCGCCTTCACCCGCGCGCGCGAGTACCAGCATCGCTGGGCCGACTACCGCGCCGCCGTCGCCCGCGGCGAGCACCCCATGCCGCCGCGCGACAACCTGGATCTGGACCCGCTGGTGCAGATTCTGGAGGGCAAGATTCTGATTCATGCCCACTCGTATCGCAACGACGAGATGCTGATGCTGCTCGACTTGGCCGATCACTTCGGCTTCAAGATCCGCACCTTCGAGCACGGCCTGGAGGGCTACAAGATCTGGCCCGAGATCAAGGCCCATGACGTCGGCGTCTCCACTTTCGCCGATATGTGGGAGTACAAGAACGAGGCCAGCGAAGCGATCGCCTACGCGCCCGCGCTGCTGGCCAAGAAGGGCGTCCGCGTCGCCGTGAACTCCGACAGCGACGAGCGGGCGCGGCGGCTGTATCAAGAAGCGGCCAAGGCCGTGCATTACGGCGGGGCGACCGAGCAGCAGGCGCTCGACATGATCACCCTCAATCCCGCCTGGATGCTGGGCATTGACCGCACCACCGGCTCGATCGACGTGGGCAAGGACGCCGACTTCGCCATCTTCAACGGCCATCCCTTCGCTCCCGCGTCGCACGTGGAGATGACCATCGTGGACGGCATCGTGTACTTCGACCGCGCCAAGGACCTCGCGTCGCGCCATGACGCGCCCTGGTACGAGCGCAATTACAAGGGCGGGCGCGGGTTTTTCGGCGCGCTGACCGCGGAAGGGAGCGACGAATGAGGCGCGCAAGCATTTTCCTGGCGCTGGCGGCGGCTTTGACGCTCGCCGCCGGTTGGGCGCTGGCGGCGCCGCCGGCCATCGCCCTGGTGCATGGCCGCATCGTGCGCGTCAGCGCGCCGGCGATCCCCGACGGGACGGTGCTGATCGAGAACGGCAAGATCGCCGCCGTCGGCGCGCGCGTCGCGGTGCCGGGCGGGGCGCGCGTCATTGACGTCCGGGGGTTGTCGGTGTATCCCGGCTTGCTCGACGCCAACACCACTCTCGGCATTCAGCTCGTGCCGGAGGGGGAGCCGGGCACGATGGATACGCAGGAAGTGGGCGACTTCAACCCCGCCGAGCAGGCGGGCGTGGCCGTCAACCCCTGGAACGAGATCATTCCCACGGTGCGGACCAACGGCATCACCGACGCGCTGACCGCGATGCGCGGCGGCATCATCGCCGGCCAGGCCTCGCTCATTCAATTGGCGGGCTGGACCAGCGACCAAATGTCCATCCGCCGCGGCGCGGCCCTGTGGGTCAACTTTCCTCCCCGGCAGGGCGGCGGGGGACGCGGTGCCTTCGCGCGCCTGCTCTCCGGCCAAGGACCGCCTTCGGCGGAAGAGCGCGAGCGCGAATACCGCCGCCGCCTCGACGCCCTGCGCGATTATTTCGATCGCGCCCGGCTCTATGCCGGCGCGCAACGCACCCCCGAGGACGGCAACGTCGAACTGGACGCCATGATCCCCTACGTCACCGGCAAGCTGCCGGTCGTCTTCGTGGTGAATCGCGTGGATGACATCCGCGCCGCCATCCAGTTCGGCGAGTCCGAGCACCTGCATTACGTGCTCGCCGGCGCCAAGGATGCCTGGCTCGCGCTCGGCCTCATCAAGCAGCACAACGTGCCGATCATCTACGGACCGCTTACGGCGCTGCCGAACAGCGAGAACGATCCCTACGATGTCGTCTACAGCACGCCGGCGGCGCTGTGGAAGAACGGCGCGCCCTTCTGCATCGCCAGCGGATCCGCCACCGACTCGCGCAACCTGCCGCAGAACGCGGCGCTGGCCGAGGCCTATGGCTTGCCGGCCGAAGAGGCGCTGAAGGCGGTCACGCTCTATCCGGCGCAGATCCTGGGCGTGGCCGATCAGCTCGGCTCGATCGACGCCGGCAAGCGCGCGGATCTCTTCGTGGCCACCGGCGACCCGCTCGACTTGCGCACCGAGATCAAGTACTTGTTCATCGGCGGCGAGCAAGTGCCGTTGGTGGACAAGGGCACGGAACTGTTCCATAAGTTCATGGCGCGGCCAGACAAGATCAGCTACTGAAACCCGCAAAGATCAGGCTGTCCCCTTTTACAAAGTAGTAAAAGGGGACAGCCTGATCTGCGCAGGTTTTGCTAGCGAAACTCGGCGGCGGTCAGTTCGGCGCGGAAGAACTCGCCCTCGGCGGCGAAGCGCTCGCTGCCGAAGTACCACCCGGCGCGCAGGCGGCTCGGTACCGTGTAGCCGCCGAACGTGCGCTCGGCCTCGAACGTCGCGCCGAACGAGACACCGCGCCAGCCGGCGCCGTTCGGATTGCCCCAGCGTTCCAGCGCCAGCGACTGCAGCCGCACGTCGGGAGCAATCGCCAGGGCCAAGTCCGCGGGTTCCCCGTGCGCGGTAAAGCGCGCATGCAGGATGCCGTCGGCTTCGCTCCAGCGCGCCGGCATGCTCACCAGCGCCGACGGCAGCCAAATGACTTCGCTATTGACGCGTCCGGCGGCGGAGCGCGTGATATCGGCGCCGGCCGCCCGTATCACCGGCACGATGCCGAAAAGCCGCCAATGCATCGTGCCCGCGCCCTCGCGTCCCTCGCCTCCCAGCCACTGATCCGCGCCCCGGAGCGGCAGTCCATGCATGCGGACCGAAGCGCGCCAGATCATGCCCCGGCCCCACGCAATCACCTCCTCGGCGCGAAACGGCAGCCACTGTCGCAGCCGAATCTCCCCGCGCATCCGTAGGCGCACGGCGGCGGCGAGCGGCGTCGCCGGCGCGATCGCGTGCTCGAGGTAACGGCGCGCCGCCAGTGGCAGCGCGGCGGCATCGCCGGGGGTGAAGAACCTGCCCGGGATGGTGTGGTCCGCCACAGTTCTTCGAAATTCACGTTCATCCTCCTGCAGTCGCGTTGCACGCCGCCATCCGCTGCCGCCGGTTCCCGGCCGCGCCTTCGGACGTCTTCTCCTTTTGGGTGTGATGCGCCAGCGGCTGGGGCAATAGGCGACAGCGCCGGGCCGGCAGCGGTGCTAGCGCAATGACTTAGCCAGTGGCACGGCGCTTGCGAGGCAACGGGCAGGCGCGAAGGACACCGGCGAGCGCCAGCCCGCAAGGGCAGCGCATTCGCGGTGCCGGATCGGCGATGGAGCTAGCGCGCCATTCGCCCGCAGCGGTCCGGGATGACTGCTGGGCGCGGGCTAGCTTCATCGCCGGCGCGTCTCTATCTGCCGTCCGTTCGATTCCCCCGCGAGAGCCAACCTGGGTCAGCGTGCCAGCAGCAGGACCAGCCGGCGCGGCCCGTGCGCGCCCAGCACCAGCTTCTTTTCGATATCGGAGGTGCGGCTGGGGCCGGTGATGAGGCAGAGCATCGAGGCCGCGGCGGCGCAGGCGCGAGCTGCGACGAGCGCCTGATCGAGTTCGGGCACGAGCTGCGCCGCTTCGGCATAAACGATGTGCACCGGCGCCAGCACGGATGCGGCGCGGCCGCCGCAAGCCGTCGAGACCAAGATGGACCCGGTGCGGACGACGAGCGCCTCGGCCAGCGTGACCGCCGCGCCCGCATCGCCGCCGACCGCCGCCTCGCTCGACCAGCGCAGGCGCGCAGGCAGCGGCGGCGGCAGCGCCGCGAGCAGGCGGCGCAGGATCGGCGCGTCTTGGACGTAGGCGGGCGCTCCGTCGCCGGGCGCGAGCGCCTGCGCGAGCAGATCGCCGAGACAGGTGGCGGCGTTGGCCGCATCGACTTGATAGAGTTCGGTGCGGTTGGCGGCGCATTCCTCTTGGAAGCGCACGAGCGGATCGGCGATGGGCGCGAAGACGCCGGCCGCGTGCGGCGCCGGGGGCGGCGCGAGCGGGGCGGCGGCGCGAGCGGCGCGGAGCCGGGCCAAGATGCGCTCGCGGCCGGCGTTGGCGTCAGTCATGGGAGTCTCTCGCAGGAGGCGCGGCGGTGCGGCGCCGCCACCATTCGCGGAAGGATTCCGCCGGCGGCGCGGGCAAGGCGCGCGCGCGTGTCCAGGGGCGCAGCGGGTCCAGCATGCCGCCTTCGCCGGGGAGGACGCGCCGCACGCGCAGCAGCCGGCGCAGCACGGCGCCGGCGCGCTGGTAGCGGCGGGGATCGGCGGCGAGCCAGGCCCAGGCGCGCACGGCCCAGCCTTCGCGCCGCCGGCCGCGGCCGGCGGCGACCGCGTCGCGCCGGTTGCGGATCAAATGCCGGTGCAAGTCGATCTTGACCGGGCAGGCTTCGGTGCAGGCGCCGCAGAGCGAGGACGCAAAGGCGAGGTGGCCGAAGCGCTCCAGGCCGCCGAGTTGCGGCATCAGCACCGCGCCGATGGGGCCGGAATAGGTGGCGCCGTAGGCGTGGCCGCCGATGGTGTGAAAGACCGGACAGACATTAAGACAGGCGCCGCAGCGGATGCAGGCGAGCGTGTCGCGGCGTTCGCGGTCGGCAAGCAGCGCCGAGCGGCCGTTGTCGAGCAAGACGACGTGAAACTCCTCGGGGCCGTCGCGTTCCTCCGGCTGGCGCGGCCCGCCGATCAGGCTGTTGTAGCAGGTGATCGGCTGGCCGGTGCCGGCGGCGGCGAGCACCGGCCAAAACAGGCCGAGGTCGGCGAGGCGCGGCAGCACCTTCTCCAGGCCGGTGAGCACGACGTGCACGCGCGGCAGAGAAGAGCAGAGGCGGGCGTTGCCTTCGTTCTCGGTGATCGCGACCAAGCCCTCCTCGGCGATCAAGAAATTGGCGCCGGTGATGCCCATCTCGGCGGCGAGGAATTGGTCGCGCAGGGCGCGGCGCGCCGCGCCGGCCAGCTCCTCGGCGCTGTCGGCGCCGGGCGGCGCGCCGAGCTCGCGCTGGAACAGCGCGGCGATCTCGCCGCGGCGCAGGTGCATGGCGGGCGTGACGATGTGGAAGGGCGGCTCGCGGCGCAACTGGACGATGAACTCGCCCAAGTCGGTTTCGACCGTCGCGATGCCGGCGGCCTCGAGCGCGGGCGTGAGGCGAACTTCTTCGCTGACCATGGACTTCGACTTGATCACCCGCCGCGCCCCATGGCGGCGCGCCACGCCGAGGATGTAATCGCGGGCCGCCGCCGCGGTTTCGGCCCAGAAGACATGGCCGCCGCGCGCCACGACGCGCTCCTCGAAGCGCAGGAGGTAGGCGTCGAGGTGCGCCAGCGCCTCGGCCTTGACCTCCTGGCAGCGGTCGCGCGCGGCGGACCAATCGGCGAAGCGGCGGCGCGCGCCGGCGGCGGCGTGCCCGTAGCCGGCGAGGCCGGCGCGGAGAAAATCCTGGCGCGCGGCGTCGGCGGCGGCGCGCGCCCCGGCCCGGCGAAATTGCCGCTCCGCGTTCATGGCCGGGCCGGCGCCGCGCCCGGCCGCCGCTCCGCGGCGAGAATCTCCGCCAGATGAATGGCGCGCGCGCGGGCGCGTTGCCGCGCGAGAACGCCGCCGATGTGCAGCAGGCAACTGGGATCGCCGGTGGTGACGAACTCGGCTTGCGCGCGCTCGACGTTCGCTGCCTTACGCCGGCCCAGCGCCGCGGAGATGGCGGGCAGCGCGACGGCGAAGGCGCCGCCGAAGCCGCAGCATTCCTCGGGCTCCTCCATCTCCACCAATTCCAGGCCGCGCACCTCGCGCAGCAGTTGCCGCGGCTCGTCGCGCACGCCCAGTTCCCGCAGCAAGTGGCAGGCATCGTGATAGGCGACGCGATGGGGAAAAAACGCGCCGACGTCGGTCAGCCGCAGCCGCCGCACAAGAAACTCGGAGAACTCGAAAACGCGCGGCGCGAGCGCCGCGGCGTCGCGGCGCCAGGCGGCGTCGCCGTCGTCCAGCAGCGCGAAGGCGCGGCGCGCGGTGGCGGCGCAAGAGCCGGACGGGCAGACCACCGCTTCGGCCGCGGCGAAGACGCGCACGAACCGCTCCGCCAGAGCGCGCGCTTCCCGCCAATGGCCGGTGCTGAAGGCCGGCTGCCCGCAACAGGTCTGCGCTTCCGGAAACTCCACCGTGCAGCCGGCGCGCTCGAGCACGCGCACCGCCGCTTGCCCGATCGTCGGCGCGAGCTGATCCACGAAGCAGGGAATGAAGAGCGCCACGCGGATCATGGGAGGCCGTGTCCAAGATTGTCGCATTCCGCACGCGCGATCGGGAGCGCGGAGCGGCGTCGCCCGCGCCGGGCTCGCGACGTTCGCGCGCGCCGCTTTCCGCGCTTTCCGATCGGGGCGCGCGGTCGCGGCTCTCCGATCCCGAATCTTCCGTAACTTCTCGAAGCGCTTCACATCGCATAGAGGGTTCAAAGCTGGCACCGCAGTCAGGTGTGTGAACGATCGAACAAAAAGGGAGGATCGATGGGAATGCAAATGGGTGGTCGAAACAATCGCAGGCGATTTTTCAAACAAGGCGCGATGGCCGCGGGCACGGCGGCCTTGGGCACGTTGCTGGCGCGCGGCGGGATGCCAGTCTTCGCCGCTGACGACGAAGACCGGCGGCCGCTGACGCGGGGCGACATCGCGATTCTGCGATTTCTGGCGGCGGCCGAGGAGATCGAGTCGGATCTTTGGCTGCAATACACGGAACTGGGCGGCGTTCAGGACAGCGAACTCCCGGCGACTTCCGGCAATGCCCTCTACACGAATGCGCTGACCATTCTCGACGGCGACATGCCGCAATATATCCACGACAACACCGACGATGAGTTCAGCCACGTCCGCTTCCTGAATAACTATCTGGCTGCGAAGGGCGCCGAGCCCGTCGATCTGAGCCGCTTCGCCAACATTCCGGGCAGCACGGCCACCGGCTCGAGCGGCAAGCCGCGGCTGACCAATCTCACCAAGCTGACCATCGACACGAGCTTTTGGTCACGCTACCGCAGCATCACGAACCCCGATTTCGACCGCAACGCGCAGTTCGTCCAGGCCGTGCCCAGCTTGAGCGTGGGCCAGCACACGGCGATCCCGCGCAGCGACGACGATGTCGCCGGCAGCAGCGTGAGCGACGACCCCGCCACGAGCATCAGCACGCATTTGCAGGCGATCGCGTTCACGGCCGGCTTTCATTTCGCGTTCATCGAGCAGGGCGGCACCAGCCTCTATGCCACGATGGCGCAGAAGGTCTCGAGCCTCGAAGTCCTGCGCATCGTCCTGAGCATCGGCGGCTCGGAGATCATGCACTTCCAAACTTGGCAGGACAAGGCGGGCAACGCCTTGCCGCTCACCGACACCGATCCGATCAATCGCTCCACCGTGACCTTCGCCGACTTGACCAAGGCGCAGGGGGAAACCGACCCGGAATCGCTCAAGGGCGACACCCTGCAAGCCAACCTGATCATGCCGGAGCCGGCGCATTTTCTCGATCCCAGCCTGGGCGCGGTGGCGATCATCCGGCCCAGCTCCGTAGCCAACTCCGGCGCGGTCGCGGCGGTGCGGGCGTTGACCGCCGACGGACTGTTCGTCGGGCAGCCGGACCGGACGTTCTTCTCCTTCCTGATGCAATTGGCCGAAGCAGCCGACGCCGCAAGGCGGCAGCTATAGCGGTGCGGCAACGCTCGCGGAGCGCAGCCGTTCCGATCGCCTCGTTCCGAATCCGGCGCGCCGGCCGGAATCGAGGCGATCGCGTGCGGCCGCCGCGCGCGGCGGAGGCCGAGAAATTCGCGGTGGGCATGCGGAACGCACCCGTGGCCGCCGCGAGCCGGGGCTATAATCACAGCGTTTGCGAGGGGAGCGAAAATGCTTCGAAGACGCGCATTGCTGGTGGTTTTGGCGCTGGTCGGGCTGTTCTTCGTCGGCATCGGCGTCATTACGCTCTACGGCGAGCTGTGGCGGGCGCATTGGCTGCTGCCGGCTCACAATGAAGTCACGGCGATGTTCGCCAGCTTGTATTTCACGCTGGGTATCTTTGTGCTGCTCGCCTTGAAGGATCCGCGCGGCTACCGCATCTTGATCCTCTTCGCGGCCTGGTCGAGCCTCGTGCACGCGGCGGTGATGGCGGTGCAAGGGGCGCAGGCGAGCGGGGGCGCGCGCCGCGATTTTATCGAGGCGGTGATCCTGTTCGGTGTGATCGGGGTCGTGCTGCTCGCGCTGGCGCCGGCGCCGCGCAGCGAGCACGTGCCTGCCGCGATCGTGGGCGCCTAGCGCGCTTGCGTCGGGCACCGCCGAACCGTTCGTTCGCCGACGTGACTCAAGCGAGCACGAGACCCTTGCGCGCGAGCGACGGGCGTATATAAGAGGTCTATCGAAGCGGCAAGGGGCGGGCGAAGATGGCTGGACGGAGGCTAGACTGCGGCCGAAGGGCGGCCTCCTGGCCGGAAGTACAGGTCAACACCCCTGACGCCGCGGCGCGCGGGGCGATGAGCCTAACCTCTTGCGATGCTTCGTATTACAGCGAATCCTGGGGCCTTCGCAAGCGCCTTGCAGTGTTGAGCTTCCCAACGGGGGCACTCATCATGGGGCCCCCGCAAGGAGGGAACCGGCGGCAGCGCGGCCCGCACAGGCTTCCCCCTTGGGGGCCTCCTAAGTAGGATTCAGGTTGCGCGAGCGGAGTTGGCTGGAGTTGCGGCCCGGTCGCGGTTTGCCCGCGCGCTTCGACGCCGACGAACTTAGGCGCCGGGCATTACGGCGTCCGAGAGCGCGAACTCCATGGCGTGGGCAGGGCCGCCGGCTGCGGGCAGCGGCGCTGGGTGGGCGTCAGTGGAGCTGCCCAGCGAGGGCGAGAGCCTGGCGATGGAGGACGAAGTCGGCGTCGGCGCCGGCGAGCAAGGTGAGCAGGGGAGCGAGGGAAGCGCGGGCGGCAGGGCGATTGCCGAGGGCCAGTTCGTCGCGAGCCAGCCAGTAATAGGCTTCCTGCCGGCGCGGCTGCGGCTCCCAGCCGAGGCAGCAATCCACGGGCCCGGCGGCCCGGCGAAACCATGCGACGGCGGCAGGCAAATTGCCGGCCTGCTGATCGGCCTGGGCGAGCGTCAGCACGGTGAGGCAGCGAACCGAAGGGCCGTCATCGGCATCCGGGAGCCCGGCGATGGTGGCGGCCTCGGCGGGGCGCCCGCGCGAGGTGGCGACGGCGGCGCGCAGCAGGCGCACATAGCCCATCTCCTCGCGATTTTGCGGGTGCGCGAGGGGCATGATGGCCGCGAGCAGGCGCGCGGCGGAGGCGGCATCGCCGACGCGGGCAAATTCCTGGCCGAGGAGCGAGCCGAAGGCCACCTTGGGCCCGATTTGATTCCATTGCTCCCGCGCGGCGGCGAGTTGGCGAAGCGCGGCGGGGCGATCGCCGCGCGCCCAGGCGATTTGGCCGAGGAGAAGATGGCGGCGGGCGATGGCGAGCGGATCGTTGCCGGGCGCTTGCAACGCCTCATGGATGCGAGCTTCGGCGCGGGCAAGATGGCCTTGCCAGAAGTCGAGCCGCGCCAAGGAAACCAATCCGTAGGAGCGCAAGGCGGGCTGGCGCAGGGCGAGCGCAAAGGCTACGACGGCCCGGTCGGGGTGGCCGGCGCGGACCAGCGTGAAGCCGTACTCGCGGTCGGTGTCGCCGGCCAACTCCCATTCGGGATCGAGATGAAACGCTTCTTGGTATGCGGCGAGCGCGGCCGGGTAATCGCCGCTGCTCATCTCGGCTGTGGCCAGCTCGACCAAGGAGCGGGCATCGTTGGGCGCGACGCGAAGCAGGCGGCGGTAGATGGGAATGGCTTCGGCCTGGCGGCCGTGCAGGCGCAGGAAATGAGCGTAATCGTTGAGGGCCGACCAGTCGTCGGGGTAACGGTCCAAGTAGCTCTTGTAGAGCGCCGTCGCCGTTCCGACCATGCCCAAGTCGTCGGCGCGGTTGGCTTCGATCAGGGCGCGCTCGCGATCGGTGAGCCGCCGGGGCTGAGCCAGCGCCATGGCGTATTCGCTGCGGCAGCCGCTCTCGTCGTAATAGATGTAGCTGCAATCGGCATCGGCCAGCGCCGCGTGGGCCATGGCGAAGTCGGGATCGGCGAGCAGGGCGGCCTTATAGAGCGTGACGGCGGCGGCGAAGCGCCCGCGGCGCCATTGCTCGAGGCCATCGGCGTAATCCTGCAGGGCCGCGAGCGAGGGCGTGGTGACTTCCGGCAGCGGGCGGGCCACGAATTTGGCTTCCAGGAACGAGTCGCCGGCGTCGCGGCGGAGATCGTCGGCCAGCACGCCGAGGGCGTCGAGGATATGGTCGCTGCCGTACGCGCGCTCGATATGCGAGGCGACCACCGCGCCGGAAGCGGGGTCCACGATCTCGGCGGTGAGCGCGTACTCCTGGCCGGTCCGGGTGATCGCCGGCTCGATGAGGGCGGCAAGACCTTCACGGCGGCAAATCGCGCGGGCGAGGGCGGGCGTCAGCGGGGCGCCGGCAGGCTGGCCGAGGAGGCGCAGCAAAGCCGGAACGCGATCGCGAGGGAAGAGGACGAAGCGATTCGATTGCTCGAGGCTGACGGCGAGGGCGGTATCGAGCGCGCCGCTTAGGCGGGCGTCGCCGGTGCTGTTGTCGACGGCGGCGACCAGCACCTTGGCCGGCGCGCCGGAGGAGAAGACGGAACGGGAGCGGAGCAACGCCGTCGTTGCGCCCGCGGCGAGGATGGCCGCCGCCACCGGCCAGAGCCAGCGCCGGCGGGCCGCCCGGCCGGGCGCGCGCGACGGCCCTGCCGGCTGCGCCGGCGGGTGGGCGGCCGCGGCCGGTTCGAGCGGCGCGATCCAGCGATAACCCCGCCGGGGCACGGTGACGATGTAGCGAGGCTGCTCGGCGTCGTCGGCAAGGGCTTCGCGCAGCTTGCGCACGACGGTATTGAGGCCGTCGTCGAAGTCGCCGAAGCTCTGGCCCGGCCAAAGCGCCTGCTGCAGTTCGGAGCGGGAAACGACTTCGCCGGCGCGCGCGGCGAGGATCTGCAGCAGGCGCAGCGGCTTGTCTTGAAGATGGATTCTCTCGCCCGCGCGCCGCAACTCGCCCGCGGCAGGTTCGAATTCGAACGGGCCGAAGCGAAATGGCGGAGCAGACGCCATAGCGAAAGCGGCGAAACCAGAGAGTGGCTCTGATTCTATCACTCCGGCGCGGTAAGAGAGCCAGGAGCCGAAAACGCGGGCTTGGCTGCGGCCGCGGACGATCGGGCGGGAAGCCTGGGTGAGTTCAGTGTGAGTTCAGCCAGAGTTCAGCCCGCGTCCATTGATCGGACGGGCGGGGACGCGAGATGCTGCCCCGCGTCGCCGCGTGCGGCCCAGCGTCAGCGGCGGTGCAGTGTGCAAGCGCTTGCGCAGGGAGCGAAGTTATGAGCCATTGGAAGCCGGTCACTTATTGCGCCGTTAGCGGATTGCTGATGCTGGCGATGGCCGCCGGCGCAACGGCCCAAGGGAGAAGGGGGGCGCCGAAGGCGCAGCCCTTGGGCCGCAAGATCGATGCCGTCGCCGCCTACGGCCGGTTGCCGCTGGCCTTCGAGGCCAATCGCGGCCAGACCGATCCGCGGGTGCGCTTTCTAGCGCGGGGCCCGGGCTACACGCTCTTCCTCACCTCGCCCG
>JAJPKR010000065.1 GCA_021323595.1 Terriglobia bacterium
AACGGCGACGTTCGCGCCGCCCAGCTCGACTTGCCAGGTCTTGACGCCGGCCAGGCCTGCCCTGAGCGCCGTCAGATTCGAAGCCGAAACGTCGGCGAGAACGAGTTCGGCCTGGCGCGATAGCAGATGAGCGGCGAATCCGCTGCCGGGCCCAGCTTCCAGAATTTTTGGGGCAGGCGATCCGCCTAGCAGCTCGCGAATCCCGGAGTATTGGAACAGAATTTCTTCGCGCAACGGATAGTCGTGGAACGGCGCCTCCTGCCCGCCTTGCAGCCGAAGGCCTGAGCGGAACCGCAGCGTTCGATGCTGGGCTGGCGGGGCGAAGACCGATGCGTTCATCGGAAACTCCGCGACGGTGTGGCAATTTCACTGCCATGCAGCCGCTGCGCCAAGTCATGTTGTGCAAACGAGTTGGCCCCGGGCGGCGGCACGGCGCAGTGAAGCGACGGTCATGTTCTGAGAACTGCGCTTCCTGCGCTGTGAACCCAAGTGCCTACGCATGAGACCAGGCCAGCTCGGCAGTCCGATTGTAACCGATTGATTATAAAGCATTTAATATGATTTGTCGGCCTTAAAGAATGGTCTCGTCCCCCAGAGGGTGCATGCAAACGGGTGGTGCGGGAACCCGGTGTCCTTATGAGGTGCGCTCACACGACAGAGGACGTAGGCCGCGCAGTTCGGCCCGCCGACGCCACCAAAGTAGGATTCAGAGCCGGCGCAGAATGTTGCCTGCCTAAAGAACGGCCGAGGGCAGCGGCCAAGGGGCGGAGATCAGCCATGATGGCGGCGAATTCGGCGGGAGAGATCGCCTGTTCGCGGTCGGAGATGCTTTCCTCGGGGGCGATGTGCACCTCGACGCAAAGGCCGTCGGCGCCGGCGGCGAGGGCCGCGCGGGAGGCAGAGGCGACCAGGGAGCGGCGGCCGGTGGCGTGACTGGGGTCCACGAAGATGGGCAGATGAGAGAGCTCGTGGATCGCGGCGACGGCGGAGATGTCGAGGGTGTTGCGGGTGAAGGTTTCGAAGGTGCGGATGCCGCGTTCACAGAGGACGACTTGATCGTTGCCGCGGGCGAGGATGTATTCGGCGGCGGCCAGCCACTCGGCGAGGGTGGCGCCCGGTCCGCGCTTGAGCAGCACCGGCTTGCGCTGGCCGCCGACGCGCTTGAGGAGGGGGAAATTTTGCATGTTGCGCGCGCCGACTTGAAGCATGTCGGCATATTCGGCGACGAGCGGCACGTCTTCGGGAGCGAGGACTTCGGTGACGACGGCAAGGCCGGCGGCGGCGCCGGCTTCGGCCAGGATTTCCAGGCCGCGCCGGCCGAGGCCTTGGAAGGAATAGGTCGAGGTGCGCGGCTTGAAGGCGCCGCCGCGCAGCAGCCGGGCGCCGGCGGCGGCGGCGGCATGGGCGGTGGCGAGGGTCTGTTCGCGGGACTCCACCGAACAGGGGCCGGCGATGACCACGAACTCATCGCCGCCGATCTCCACGCCGCCGATGCGGACGCGCGTGCCCTCGGGCCGCAACTGGCGGCTGGCAAGCTCGGCGGGCCCGCAGATCACGGCGAGCAGACCGGGGACGCTTTCGGCCAGGAGGCGCGCCTGGCGCAGCGCCGCCGGCGCCGGCTCCTCTTCTTCGGGGGTTTGCAAGGAAAAGACCGTGCCCGAGAAATAGCTGACCGGCTCGAGCGAAAAGCCCAAGCTTTGGAATTGGGTGCGCAGCGACTCGAGGCGCGGCGCGGCGGCGCCGGAGCGGAGTTGGATCAGCATGTTTCCCCCTGATTCATGGCCCAAAAAGCAAAAGGCCCGCTGAACTTTCGTTCAGCGGGCCAGGAAGTCGCGAGCTAGTTAGCTAGCTACGACACACCCCTCCCGCCTGACCGGTAATACCAAAAACGGCTGGCCACGGAGCGGTGCATCGAAGCGCCAGTATAGCCGATCGCCGGAAGGCTGTCTAGAACTGCCGGGACAATCGGCTGGGGCACAGGAACCGCCATCGAGCCGGGAGCCTCCCGTCAGCTTGGTTGAGAATGCTTGGGATGGACCGGGGGCCGAGGGAGCGAGTTCCTCGGAAGTGCTGCTAAACGTTAAAAAGATTTCATGGTTGATTGACTGACTCCCATTGACGAGCCTGCCGACCGGACGGTAGGCTAGAGGGAAGCAGGAGCGCATGGCTGAAAGCATCACGATCTTTGACACTACGCTGCGGGATGGCGAGCAGGCGCCCGGCTTCAGCATGAAGCCGGCGGAGAAGGTGCGGCTGGCGCAGCAGTTGGAGGCGGCGGGGGCGGATGTGATCGAAGCCGGCTTTCCGATTTGTTCGGAAGGCGACTTCGAAGCGGTGACTGCGGTCGCGCGGGTTTGCCGGCAGGCGAAGGTGGCGGCGCTGGCGCGGGCGGTCGAAGCCGACATCCGGCGCGCGGGCGACGCCCTGCGGGAGGCGGCGCGGTCGCGGATTCACGTCTTCATCGCGACCAGCGACATTCATCTGCAATACAAGTTGAAGAAGACGCGCGCGCAGGTGCTGGCCGACACCTTCAGCGCCGTGCGCATGGCGCGCGAGTACACCGAGGACGTGGAGTTCTCGGCCGAGGACGCGACCCGCACGGACCTCGAATACTTGATCGAGGTTTTGGAGGCGGCGCTGGAGGCGGGCGCGACCACGCTGAACGTGCCCGATACGGTGGGCTATTGCGTGCCGGCGGAGTACGCGGCGCTCATCTCGCAGTTGAAGAGCCGCGTGCGCGGCATCGAGAACGCCGCGCTGAGCGTGCACTGCCATAACGACTTGGGCCTGGCGGCGGCGAACACGCTGGCGGCGCTGGCGGCGGGCGCGCGGCAGGTGGAGTGCACGGTGAACGGCATCGGCGAGCGGGCCGGCAACGCGGCGCTGGAGGAGATCGTGATGGCGCTGCACGTGCGGCGCGACGCGCTGCCGTTTTTCACGAACATCAAGACGGAGATGCTGGTGCCGCTCAGCCAGGCGTTGACCGAGATCACCGGCGTCGGGGTGCAGCCGAATAAAGCGGTGGTGGGGGCGAACGCGTTCGCGCACGAGGCCGGCATTCACCAGGATGGCGTGCTCAAGTCGCCGCTGACGTACGAGATCATGACGCCGCAGTCGGTGGGGTTGCGGCAGGGCCAGTTGGTGCTGGGCAAACATTCGGGCCGGCACGCGCTGCAGAAGCGGCTGGCGATGCTGGGCTATAACTTCGAGCGGCGGCAACTGGACGAGATTTACCGCGAGTTCCTGGCGCTGGCGGACCGCAAGAAGACGGTCGAAGACGCGGATTTGCACCGGCTGGCCGGCGGCGGCGCCTTGCCGCGAGCGGCGGCGGAGGCGCAAGCGCAGCCGGGGGCCCGCTCCTGAGGGGCGGCGCGAGGGAATTATGACGGCAGTGGCGAAAAGAATTCAGACTTTTCAGGGGACGCTGGAGCGCCTGCCTGCGGGCGAGCAGGTCGAGCGCAAGAGCGCGGAGCCATTCATCGCGGCGGTGGTGAGCGGGCGGGTGCGCCTGCGCCTCGGCGAGGAGACGGTCATGCTGCGGGCCAGCGATGCGGCGGCGGTGCCGGCGCACGCGCGGTACCGGCTCGAGGTGCTTGACGATTCCGTGCTCTACCATTACACGGAGCCGGTGGACGAGAGTCTTTGGGGCGTCTAAGCCCGGTCCAGCCCAGCGCGAGCGAATGCCCGAAACCATTTGTCTTTTGCCCGGCGACGGCATCGGGCCGGAAGTCACCGCAGCGGCGGTCGAAGTGCTGGAGGCCGCGGCGCGGCGGCACCGGCTGGCGCTGGCGTTTCAAACCCAGCTGATCGGCGGGGCGGCGCTGCGGGCGGCCGGCGAGCCGCTGCCGGCGGCGACGCGGCAAGCGGCGCTGGCGGCGCGGGCGGTCCTGCTGGGGGCGGTGGGCGCGCCGGAGTTCGACGGCGAGCCGCCGGCGCGCAAGCCGGAGACCGGCCTGCTCGGGCTGCGGCGGGCGCTGGGCTGCTTCGCCAATCTGCGGCCGATGTACCGGCTGCCCGGCGCGGGGAACTCGCCGCTGCGGGAGGAGATCGTAGCCGGGGCGAATTTCGTGGTGGTGCGGGAGCTGACCGGCGGGTTGTATTTCGGCGAGCCGCGCGGGTTCGCCGGGGACGCGGCTTTCAACACCATGCGCTAAAGCGAGGGCGAGGTCGAGCGGCTGGGGCGCGTGGCCTTCGCACTGGCGCGGCAGCGGCGGCGGCGCCTGACCAGCGTGGACAAGGCCAACGTGCTCGAGACCAGCCAACTGTGGCGGCGGGTGATGACTCGACTGGGGCAGGAATACCCCGACGTCGAGCTGCGGCACATGTACGTGGATACCTGCGCGATGCAGTTGATCCTGCGGCCGTGCGATTTCGACGTGATCGCCACCGGCAATCTCTTTGGCGACATCTTGAGCGACGAGGCGGGGGCGCTGGCGGGCTCGCTCGGCATGCTGCCTTCGGCGTCGCTCGGCGGGCGGGTGGACTTGTACGAGCCGGTGCACGGCTCGGCGCCGGACATCGCCGGCCAGGGCCGCGCCAACCCGGTGGGCGCGATGCTTTCGGCGGCGCTGCTGCTGCGGCATTCGCTGCAGCAAGAGCAAGCGGCGGCGGAAGTCGAGGCGGCGGTGCGCGGGGCGCTCGAGGCCGGGCCGCGCACGCGCGACTTGGGCGGCGAGGCCACGACCAGCGAGTTCACCGCCGCCGTCGTGCGCCGCCTGTCGTAATCACGGCAACAACGGAATCGGGCAGAGGATCTCTCCGATTCGGCTACGGCGCGCGGCGGCGCAGTTCACGCTCCGCGTCTCCTTCGAGGAAGATCGTGGCGCGTTCCATGGATGAGATCTGTCCCCACCGGACGATCCTCGGAGATCGCGAGGCGAATCGCAACCAACGGCGCGAGGAGGAGCGCTCGGTTCTCGCCCCTAGTTCCCGTCTGAGGTATCAAGGGCGCGTTCGGCGCGGGAGAGGACGGCGGTGCGGAGAGCGGGATGGCCGTCGAGAGAGGGCGCGAGGGCTAGGGCGACGCCGGGGAACCTCGCTTGGGCCTCGGCGACCAAAGCCGGAATGTCGCGGGCGACATGGAGACCGGCGGCGAGGAAATAGGGCACGACGGCGGCGCGCGGCTGGCCGGCCGCGGCGGCGGCGGCGACGGCCTCGAGCAGCGAAGGGCGCGCGGGGGGCAAATAGGCAGCGCGGACGAAGCGGCCGCCGGCGGCCAGTTCGGCGCAGAGGCGCTCGACGCTGGCATGCCAGGCGGGAACGGGCGAGCCGTGGGCGAGCAGAATAATGCCGCCGGGCGCCGAGCCGGCGGCGGTCGGCGGCGCGGCCGGCGCGGCGCGCCAGCGTTCGCGGCAGGCGACGACATCGCCGACGACGATCAGCGCCGGTGAGCGCAGCCCGGCCCGGCGGACGCGGGCCGCGATGGCGGCGAGGGTGCCGGTGACGACGCGCTGGCCGGGCAGCGTGCCTTGCGAAATGACGGCGGCGGGCGTTTGCGGCGGGTAGCCTTCCGCTTGCAGTTGGCGTGCGATCTCGGGCAGGCGTTCGAGTCCCATGAACACCACTTGCGTGGGGCGCGGCGAGGGGCCGGGAGCGGAGCTTTCGGCGCAGCGGTGGCCGGTGCGGAAGACGACGGCGGAGGCATGGGCGCGATGGGTGAGCGGGATCGCCGCCAGCGCGGGCACGGCCAAGCCGGCGCTGATGCCGGGAACGATCTCCCAGGGGATGCCGGCGGCGGCGAGCTGATCGGCTTCTTCGCCGCCGCGGCCGAAGAGAAACGGGTCGCCGCCTTTCAGCCGCACGACGCTCGCGCCGCCGCGGGCGCGCGCGATCATCAGCGCCACGAGCTCGGCCTGCGGCAGCGCGTGATGGCGATGGCGCTTGCCGGCATAGACGCGCTCGCAGCCCGCGGGCGCGTAGTCGAGGATGGCGGGACTGACCAGCTCGTCGTAGAAGACGGCGCCGGCGGCGGCGAGCACCCGCCGCGCTTTGAGCGTCAGGAGTTCGGGATCGCCGGGACCGGCGCCGACGAGCCAGACCTTGCCGGCGGGGCGTTTCTTGGGGGCGGGGGGCGCGGCGGGGCGGCGGCGGTCTTGAGGCTTTGCGCCGCGGCGCGCCGCGGTGCCGCGCAAAAGCCGCGCTGCGGGGTCCGACTCTGCGGTCAAACCGCCTCCAAGCTGATCAGGTCTTCGCGGCTGGGCAGCGGCGGCAGGGCCACGGCGGGGAGCTGGCCGAGCACAGCGGCGAGGCGGGCCGGCTCGGTGCGGCGGACGAAGGCGTGGAACGGCTCGTCGCCTTGGCGCTCGGCGGCAAAAAAGCGCAGCAGCGCGGCGAGGCGATCGGCGAGCTCGGCGGCGCGGACGCGGCCGAGCGTCTTGCGCGACAATCCGGCATCGCGGCCGAGCGCGCCGCCGAGGAAGACATCGAAGCCATCTTCGGGGCCGCCGGCGGTCTTCACGCGCACGCCTTGCAGGCCGATGTCGGCGATCCAGTGCTGGCCGCAGGAATTGGGGCAGCCGTTGAGATTGATCTTGATCGGCACGGCGAAGCCGGGCAGGCGGCGTTCGAGGCCGGCGACCAGGGCGGCGGCGGCCTGCTTGGTCTCGGTGACGGCGAGTTTGCAGAACTCCTTGCCGGTGCACGAGATCACGCCGCGACGGAAGGAAGAAGCGGCCAGGGGCAGCCCCGCGGCGGCCAGGGCGCGCTCGAGCGGCGCCAGATGGCGCTCGGGAATATCGGCGACCACGAGATTCTGCATGGCCGTGGCGCGAATCGAGCCGCTGCCCCAGCGCTCGGCGGCATCGGCGACGGCATGGAGCTGCGCGGCGGAGAGTCGCCCGCGGAGCACGGAAACACCGGCGTAAAACAGGCCGGGCTGGAGCTGGGGGTGAATGCCGACGTGGTCGCGGAAGTCGCCGGCCGGCGGGGCGTCGGGTTCGGCGCGCTCGAGCGCGAAGCCGAGGCGGCTTTCGATTTCGTCGAGGAAACGCGCGGCGGTCCAGCCGTGCTCGAGGAACAGGAATTTCAGGCGCGCCTTGGCGCGGTTCTGGCGCAGCTCGGCGCGATCGCGAAACAAGCTGACGATGGCGCGCGCCACCGGCACGACCTGATCGGCGGCGACGAAGACCGGCAAAGGCACGGCGAGCAGCGGGGTGGAGGAGAGGCCGCCGCCGACGCGGAGCCCGAAGCCGAGGCGGTCGCCGCGGCGATGGGCGGTGAAGGCGACGTCGTTGATCTCGGGGTTGGGGCACCACTGGCGGCAGCCGGTGACGCAAATCTTGAACTTGCGCGGCAGGTTGTAATACTCCGGGCTGGAAATCAACGCGCGCGAGACGGCGGCGGCGATCGGGCCGGCTTCACAGAACGCCTCGGGATCGATGCCGGAGAGCGGGCAGCCGGTGACGTTGCGCGTGTCATCGCCGCAGGCCGCCTGGCTGGTCAGACCGACCGCCCAAAGTTGATGGAAGATGTCGGGCAGATGCTCGGCTTCCAGCCAATGCAGTTGGAAGTTCTGCCGCACGGTGATGTCGGCCAGGCCGCGCCCATGGCGCTCGGCGATGCGGGCGACGGCGCGCACCTGCGCGGCGTCGAGCAAGCCGGAAGGAACGCGCACGCGCAGCATGAAATAGGGCGCGGCGGCGCCGAAGGCGCCCTCGCCGTCGCCTTGCGTGTACAGGCCCCACCAGCGCAGGCGCACCGTCAGGTCGGCGGCGGCGATCGCGCCGTGGCCGGCGCGGAAAGCCTGGAAGAGGCGCGGCAGCTCCTCCCAGGGGTTTTGCTCGGCCTTGATGCGCTCGTGGCGCTGAACCTTGGTTTCGTGAAGCGGGGGTTGAGTTTGAGCCATGAAAGACACGCAAAAAAAACAAAAGCGCCCATCCGCGGCCAGGAAGTCGCCAGCGGTGAGCGCCGATGAATCGCAGTACTTAAAAGTGATTACGAGTGCGAATCAGCTCACGCCGGCAGGGAATGGCGACAGCGGCAACAACAAGCCATGGTCGCGGCGTGCAGCATGAGTCACTATAACCCGGCCCGGGCGAAGCCGGCAAGCGATCCAGATCGAAGCGTAAGGATGAGCACGGGCCGGGCGCTCTATTGCCGGCCGGGCGCCGGCGCGGCGGCGGGCGGAGGCTCGGGGATGGCTTCGCCATCCTTGCGGGGATCGGAGGCGCCGAAGTTGACGCCGGTGGCGAAATCGCGCTCGGTGGCTTGGCCGCCGCCGACGCGCGAGCTGTAGGGGCCGAGGACGTGAATCTGGTGGCCGCGCGCGCTGAGGGCGCCGCGGACGGCGGCGGGAATGCGGTCTTCCATGTCCACGTCGCATCCGGCGAAGCTGAGCTTGGTGAAGCGCGGGGCTTCGAGGGCGGCCTGTATGTTCATGCCGAAGTCCACGACGTTGGAAACGAATTGCGCGTGCGCCTGCGCTTGATTGAAGCCGCCCATGATGCCGAAGGCGATGCGCGTTTCGCCCTTCTCCATGAAGGCGGGGATGATCGTGTGCAGCGGGCGCTTGTGGCCGGCCACGACGTCGGGCGCGCCGGGCTGGAGATTGAAGAGGGCGCCGCGGTTCTGCAGCGCAAAGCCGGTGCCGTCGGCGACGAGAAACGAGCCGAAGGCGGAGTAGTTGCTTTGGATCAGCGAGACCATGTTGCCCTGGGCGTCGACGGCGGTGAGGTAGGTCGTGTCCCCGGGGCGAGGGGCGGGCACGCCCGGCGAGACATCGCAGTTGGCGCGCGCCATGTCAATCAGCGCCGCGCGCTTTCGGGCGTAATCCTTGGCGAGCAGGCCGGCGACGGGGATGCGGCTGAAACGGGGATCGCCGACGTAGCGAAGCAGGTCGGCGTAGGCGAGCTTTTTGGCCTCGATCATGACGTGCAGCGCGTCGGCGGAGTTGTGGCCGTAGCGGGCGAGCGGGAAACGCTCCATGAGGTTCAGCATTTCCAGCGCGGCGATGCCTTGGCCGTTGGGCGGCAACTCGAAAACGGTCCAGCCATGATAGGTGGCCGAGATGGGCTCGACCCATTCGGCGGAGTACGCGGTGAAGTCGGCGAGGGTGAGCGCTCCGCCTTGGCGTTGGGAGAAGTCCACGATGGCGCGGGCGATCGGGCCCTGATAGTAGGCGTCGCGGCCGCCGCCGGCGACCTCCTCCAACGAATGCGCCAAGTCGGGATTGCGGAAGATCTGACCGAGACGCGGCGGCTCGCCGCCCGGCAGATACACCGCGGCGGCGCTGGGGCTAGGCCGGATGTCGGATGCCGCGACTTGCCAATAGGCGGCGGTCCACTCGGGGACCGGGAAGCCTTCGCGCGCGTAACGAATGGCGGGGGCGAGCAATACGGCGAGCGGCAGGCGCCCGAAGCGGGCGGAGAGCTTGGCCCAGCCGTCGACGGCGCCGGGCACGGTGACGGTGTCGATACCGTGCGCGGGCATGTGCCGCTCGCCCTTGCGGTGGAAGTAGTCGAGCGACCACGCGGCGGGCGACCAGCCGCTGGCGTTGAGCCCGTAGAGGCGGCGGCTGCGGGCGTCGTAAACGATCGCGAACAGGTCGCCGCCCATGCCGTTCATCATGGGCTCGTCCACGCCCATGACGGCGTTGGCGGCGATGGCGGCGTCCACGGCATCGCCGCCTTGCGCCAGGACCGTGGCGCCGGCCTGCGCCGCCAAGGGGCTCTCGGCAGCGACGATGCCATAGCGGGTGAGCACCATCGAGCGGCCTTGCGCGCGATCTTGCGCCGGCGCGCCGGATAGCAGCGGGAAAAGCGTCATGAGAACGGCGGCGAGGGGCGGAAGCAGGCGGCGAAGCATAGCGCTCCAGTCATGGCAATGAGGTCAGGAATCAGCCATGTTACTCCACCCCCATGGCGGCGGCAGCGGCGCTGGAGGACTACGTGCTGGCACTCAGGCGCGCGCTTGCCGGCCGCGACATTTTTCACGTTTCCGGTTTTCAGCGAGTGTGGCCGCCGGATCACCGGAGCGCGCCAGGGAGATATAAACCATGCAACGCAATGCGACCGTCATCTTCGCCGCCGCCGCGGCATTGGCGTTGGCGCTGGGTCTGACCGCCAACGCGCAGGACTCGTCTTCCACCACTACTTCGAAGCCCGCCACCTTGGCGCAACGCCGGCAGCGGCAGCAGGACCGGATCGCCAACGGCATCAACAGCGGCCAGCTCACCGCCGGCGAGACGCAGCGGCTGGAGCGGCGCGAAGCGGGCATCAGCCGCGAAACGCGCGACATGCGCGAGGATAACGGCGGGCATCTGAACCAGGCGCAGCGGCGCGCGGTCAATCGGCAGCAGAATCGCGCCTCGCGGCACATTTACCGCGCCAAGCATAACGGCCGCCGGCGGTAGGCGAAAGTCCCAGGGACGAGCGATCGGGGATCCTGCGCCGGGAGGGCAAGCCGCCGCAGGCGGCTTGCCCTCCCGGGCGTTTTAGGCGCAGGCGGGCGGCCTGCGCGTCAGGCCGCTGCCACTCGCTGAGCCGTCAGTTCCCTGCCTCAGTTGCCGAAAACCAGCTCGCGGCTGCGCCCTCCCGGAGCGAACGAGCGGCGCTAGTGGCGGACGAAGAAAGTGATTGCGGCGACGCCTTGGAAGTGGAAGAAGTAGGCGACCTTGCCGGGCAGATGATGGTCCTCGAGCAGCTTTTGCAGCGCCGCTTGGACCTGCCGGATCAAACCCAGCTTGAGCAGCGGCAAGGAGCCGTGGTAGAGCGGAATCTTGGCGAGGGCGGCGGCGATCTCTTGGCGGTCGAGGCCGGAAAAGCCTTCAAAGCGCGCGGGCAGGAACTGGGGCGCATCGGCGAGATACCAGTCGAGGATCACGCCGCCAGAGAGGCGGATGACGCGCGGATCTACTTCGCTGAAGGCGCCGGTGTCGGCGAGGCGGTGGGCGGCGGCATCGAGCGCCGGCACGGAGAAGGGCGCGCCGACGGGGAGGCCGCTGGCGGCGATGACCTCGCCGGCGGCAAAGCGGCGCGAGCCGCGCACGTGAATTACCGTCACTTTCCCATCTTGAGCGAGCAGCAGGGCCGGCAAAATGCAGGTAAGCAGGGCGAGCGAGACCGGCCGCCGGACAGAGCAAATCGGGCACATAGGGTTCATTTTGCGCCCGCGCGCTTGACCTAACCAGCATCTCTGGGCGAAAGTCTTGGGGATCACCCGGGGGGAGGCAAACGTGAGCGGCGTTCGCATGGCAGTGTGGATTCTGGGTTTGAGTCTCGGCGCGTCTTTATACGCACAAACCAATGTGGCGCAGCTGGCGGGCCGCGTGAGCGATCCGAGCGGAGCGGCCATCGCGGGCGCGCGGCTGACGCTGACGGATCCCGCCAGCGGCGCCAGCCGCGGCGCGGTGAGCGACGCGCGCGGCGAATTCGCGTTCTTGGCGGTGCCGCCGGGCCTGTACCGGCTGCGCGCGCAGGCGGCGGGCTTCACGCCGCGCGAGGTGACCGACGTCATGCTGACGGTGGGCGAGCAGGCGCGCGTCAACGTCACGCTTGCGGTCGGCAGCGTCCGCACGGAGGTGCGGGTCTCCGCCGCGCCGGCGACGGTGGAGACGACGCGCACGAGCGTGGCGACGACCATCGGCCAGCGCGCCATCGCTAACTTGCCCAGCAACGGCCGCAGTTACATCAACTTCACGCTGCTCGATTCCGCCACCACGCGCGACAACCAGCCGGTGCTGGCGCCGGCGCCGACCAGCGGCCTGAACTTCGGCGGCCAGCGCGCCCGCGCCAACTCGGTGACCATCGACGGCGTGGAGGCCAACGACGCGGCGATCAACGGCGTGCGCGCCACGCTGTCGCAAGAGGCGGTGCAGGAGTTCCAGATTTTGACCAGCGGCTACCAGGCCGAGTACGGGCGGGCGGCGGCGGCGCAGATCAACATCGTTTCGAAGCGCGGCGACAATCAGACGCGCGGCGACGTTTTCGCCTATCTGCGCAACCGCAATCTCGACGCCGTCAACGCCTTCGCCAACGAGCCCAATCCGCCGGACACGCGCTTGCAGACGGGATTCACCCTGGGCGGGCCGATCCAGAAAGACCGGACGTTTTATTTCTTTTCGTTCGAAACGACCGAGCAGCACTCGACCGGCTTTTCGCAGGTCGGGCGCGGCAACTTCGGCTTGGTGCCGGTGCCCAACCCCTTCGGCGGCAACGTGGCGGTGCCGCTGCCGGCGGGTGTGTATGAGGCGGCGGCCAACGCGACGGCGCTGCTGACGCCGGCGCAGGCCGCCTACATCGCGCAGACGGCGGCGGCGCAGCCGCAAGCGGCGGCGAGCTACTACGTGCTGGCGGGGGCGGCGTCGAATTTGGCGCTGACCGGCTCGGCGGCGGGCAACGGCTTCGCGGTGGCGAACGGCAACCCGGCGGCCTTCGCCTTGACCGGCTTGCCGCTGCCGCCGAGCTACACGCCGCTGGAATCGCTGGTGGGCGATTATCCAGCGACGGCCAAGGCCTATTTCGGCTCGCTGCGGCTGGATCGGCAGCTCAACGGCGCGAACAGCGTTTTCATTCGCGCCAGCCTCTCGCCCAGCTTCGTGACCGGCGTGCCCTCGAACGGCGAGAATCAGACCACCGCCCTCAACGCGGTCTCGCGCACGACCGCGACCAACACGCACGATTTCAGCCTGGCGGGGCAATTGCTCAGCGCCGGCGGGCCGGATTGGCTCAACGAGCTGCACGCGCAATTCAGCCGCCATGCCCTGCATCTGCTGCCGGCGAGCACCGGCGTGGCGGTGGAGCTGCCGGGGGTGGCCAGCTTCGGCCAGGAGCCGTTCGCGCCGGAGGAGCGGGTCGAGAAGTACATCGAGATCGGCGACAACGTGACGCACGTGATGGGGCGGCACACGCTGAAATTCGGCGTGGATTCCGAGGTGATTCCTACGCAAGCGACGTTTCCCCTGAATCAGGCGGGCATTTACTTTTTCGCCTCGAGCTTGCCGGTGAGCGACGCCATCTTCGGGCCGCTCTCGCAGGGATGGGCGGCGACGGGGGCGCCGGATTTCACGCCGGCGCAGGCCTACGGCTGGGGCGCGCCGCAATCGTTCGTGCAGCAGTTCGGCGGCGCGGCGCGGGCCAGCGATCATTTTCAGGACGGCGTGGCGGGCGCGTTCGTGCAAGACAGCTTTCAGGTCTCGCGGCGGCTGACGCTGAACTACGGCCTGCGCTATGACCTCGACGTGACGCCGGTCTTTCCGCCCGCCAACGCCACCGCGGCGTTCGCGCAGCGCACGATGGGGGTGGTCAAGGGCATTCCCGACCGCTACAAGAACTTCAGCCCGCGCGCCGGCTTCGCTTTCGATCCGGCGGGCGACGGCAAGCAGGTGGTGCGGGGCTATTACGGGATTTTCTACGGGCACCCGCTGCTGGGCCTGGCGTTTCTTTCCGACATCGTGGACGGCGTCGGCTCGCCCTACCTGATCGCGCCGCATCTGGTCGGCGCCGACGATTTGTTCCAGGGCGGCGCATTCACGCCTTTCGGCCTGCTGGCGAATCCGGCGCTGGGTTACCTGCCGGCGCAGCAGCGCTTCGATCCCTTGTCGCCGGCCTTCTTGGATCAGGCGTTCGCGCTGGGCGTGAGCCCGGTGCTGCCGCAAACGCTGCCGGTGGCGGCGAATTTCAAATTCGATTACGCGGAGCAGGGCGGCTTCGGCTACGAACGCCAGTTGAGCGCGGCGACCTCGCTCGATCTGCAATGGAACGTGACCCATGGCGTGCACTTGCTGCGCCCGCGCAACATCAACCAAGGCAATCCGGCGCTGCTGCAAGCGTACCTGGCCGCGCTGGCCGGCCAGGGGCCGCTGCTGCCGCTGGTGCAGACGCTGGGAGCGGCGGCGCCCTTGGGGCGGCTGATCTTCAACGATTTTCGGCCGAGCGGCCCGAATTACGTTTGGACGCAGGCGGCGCTGGGCATTCCCATGGCGCAGTTACAGCAGCTGGCCGAGGCGTTCCAACTGCCGACCGGGCCGGCGGGCGGGCTGGTGCCGTATTCGAACGTGAAAAATTACGAGTCGAGCGGCGGCTCGGTCTATCACGGCTTCACGGCGACGCTGCGGCATCGCTATTCGAACCGCTTCCAGGCGCTGGTTTCGTACACCTGGTCGCACGCGATCGACGATTCGACCGACCTGCAGACGCTGCAAGAGCCCGAGAGCGACAGCCAGCCGGGGCTGGACCGCGGCAACTCCAACTTCGATCAGCGGCACCGGTTCGTCCTCAGCGGGGTTTGGGATCTGCCGGGGCCGGCGGCGGGAGGCGCGCATGCGCTGCTGGCGAATTGGACGCTGGCGCCGATCGTGGAATTGGCGTCGGGGCGTCCCTACAACCTGATCACCAATCAAGACCAGATGCTCGTCAACAACGACAGCGATGCGCGGCCCTCGGTCGTGCCCCTCGACACGCCGGGCTCGTATCGGGCGCCGGATGGCAAGGCCGGGCTGATCTTGCCGGCGCCGTTCACGCTGGGCACGCTGGGGCGGAACGTCTATCGCATGCCGGCGTTTTATTCGGCCGATGTGCGGCTGGCGAAACAGATCCCGCTGCGCGAGGCGGCGAGCGCGGAGTTCAGCGTGGATGCCTTCAACTTGTTCAACCACGTGAACGTGCGCGAGGCGGACAACTCCTACACCAACGGCGGGCGGCCGGTGGCGGCGTTCGATCCGCGGCAGATTCAGTTGGGCTTGAAGATCAGCTTCTGACGCGGCCGGATTTGCGGGCGCTTGCGACGCAAGCGCCCGCGACCGCGCGCCAGGCGCAGCCTAGGCGCCGGACTTGGGCGCCGGCTCCGGGCGCCACGGCTTCAGCCGGCCCAGGGATCGCGCCCGCCGGTCCACCGCTCGTTGTCGCCGCGCCATCCATCCACCGCCGCAAGAGCCAAGCGGCCGCCGGGGCGCGCGTTCGATCGCCGCGGCGGCAGCGGGATCTGCGGCTAGCGCGCGGCGGCGGCGGAGCGCTGGGCGAAATCGCCGCGCACGGCACGCGGACGGGGATGGCGAATGCGGTAGTCCCGCGCCAGCAGCGTCCAAATCGCGGGATCTTCCATGCCCAGGCGCCAAGCGGAGATGCCGGGCAGGCGATCGCGGCGCATCAGCGCCAGCTTGGCTTGGAGGCTGGCGGCATCTTCATACCAGACTTGGCCGCCGCCGGCGGCGGGCTGGGCGAGATAATGCGTGCGGGTCACGGCGTCCCACTGCGGCGGATCGGCGGCGAGCGAGGCGGCCAGGTCCGCATAAGCGACGGAATGCACGCTCCAGCGCAGGTGGGCGTCGCCGACGTTGTCTTGCGCGAAGGCGGCGGAGTGCGCGCGGCCGGCGACGGGCGTCCAGCGAAGGCCGTAGATGGGAACGCCCAGCGAGACTTTGCGCGCGGGAATGCGGGCCAGCGTGTAGGCGAGCACCTTTTGCACCCAGTCGTAGCCGGCCAGCGGCCCGGGGCCGGAGAAGCCGGCGTGCTCGGGATAGGCCATGACGCTGACGAAATCGGCGGCGCGCCCGATGGCGCGGTAATCGTAAGCGCCGCCCCAATCGGCATAGCCGCCGGGAGCGGAGGCGAGGTCGTGATCGTCGCTCAAGCGGCCGACGAGCGCGATGCTGAGCTGCAAATGGGCGCGGTGAAAGGCCAGCGCGGCTTCGCGGAAAAACGCGGTGAAGCGCCGGCGATAGGTGTAATGGATGTGCTCGTAGTCGAATTGGAAGCCGAGGTAGCCGTCGCGGCGGGCGTAATAGATCAAGTACCGGATCGCGCGGGCGCGGGAAGCGGGGGTATCGAGCACGGTGTGAATCAGCGGCTGGCTGAAGCCGCGGTTGGTCACCAACGGCATCAGCGCCACGTGATCTTCGGCGGCGATGGCGGCGACCTCGGGCGGAACTTGGCCGCCCACGAAACCGCCCGCGTCCATGGTGAAGCATTGCGGCGCCGCGATCGAGACCTCGGCGGCGTGGGCGCGGAAGCTGGCGATCGAATCGGGCGTGTTGACGATGTACATCAGCGTGGTGATCGCGGGCTTGGCGCGGCGCGGCGCGCGGCGCGGCACCGGGGCGCCCCAGGCCAGCGAGACGGCGGCGAACGCGAGCAGGGCGGGAAACGGACGGCGGATGTGCATGCGCCTATTCTGGACCATGCGGCCGGCGGCTCGTGGATCGTCGCCGCGCAAGCCGGCGGCATGGGGCTGACTCGTGCCGGAGCGGGCGCGGGCCGGAGCGCGGGCGTATCGCAGGCGGCAACAGATGAGAGGATTTTAAGGTGATTTTGCGAAGCGGAGGCACCGACAATAGCCCCAAATCCTTCACGATGGGCGCGGGTCTCCCCCAGCCGCCGCGCGTCCGTTCGGGTATCGGGCAAGACTCGCAATGTCATGGCACGGCCAACGCCCCGGCCTCCGGGGTTCCGGGGCGAACCTGGGACTAAGCGCGAAAATGGCGGCTTTCGAGCCGCGCTTCTCGCGTTGGTTCGCGGTTTTAGTGCTGCTGGGCTTGGCGGTGGCCTTGGTCGCGGTGGGCGGCTCGGAAAGCCGAAGGGCGGCACGACGCCTGGCCGAGCAGGCGGCGGCGATGGATCGCGTCCACGCGTTTCTGCTGCAATGCCGCGAGGCGGTGGCGGCGTTTGGCTGGGCGGCCCAGGTCGCCTCCGGCCAGGCGGGCGGAACGGCAAGCTGGCGCGAGCAGCAGTTTGCGGAGGCCGGGGCGCGGCTGAAGACGGCGCAGACGCAGATGCAGCAGACCGCCGATTCGCGAGACCTCGCGTTGCTGAACGCGGCCTTCCGCCAAGCCGCTGCGGCGATGGCCGCCGACGCCGCGGCCCTGCGCGGCGGCGGCAGCGCCGCGCTGCTCGCGGCAGCCCAGACGGCGGCGAGCAGCGCCTATAACGACTTCAACCAACTGCAATATAACGGCATCGACCGCCTGGCCGAGGCGGTGCCGCAAATGCGCGCGGAGGAAGCGCGGCAGCGCGATTGGGTCACCACCACCGACGATGGCGCGGCGGCGCTGGTGATCTTGGCGCTCTTCCTGCTGGCGCTGGAATTTCGTGCGCGGCGGCATGCCGCCGCCCTGCGGCGCTCGGCGCTCGAAGATTTTCGCATCGGCACGTACCGGCGCACCGGCGACGGGCGGCTGCTGTTTTACAATCGCGCGTGCGCCGAATTGCTGGGGCTGGCGCCGGGCGCGCCGCGGCCGGTTTCCCTGACCGAGTTCGCGGCCGATGATGCGGCGCGGGAGTATTTCGGGTCGAGCCAGCCGGGGGGCAACGGCGTGGAAGTGGCGCTGCAGCGGCGCGACGGCACGCGGGCGTGGGCGCGGGCGACGGCGCGCGTGGTTCGCGGCAGCGACATCGAAGGCGTGCTGCTCGACATTTCCGAGCGCCGCCTCTTGCAAGACCGCTTGCGCCAGGCGGAAAAGCTCGAAGCGCTGGGGCAGTTGAGCGGCGGGGTCGCTCACGATTTCAACAATTTGCTGACCGTGATCACCGGCCACTGCGAGCTGTTGTTGCTGCAAAGCTCGCTGGAGCCGGCGGTGCGCGCCAAGCTCGAGCGCGTGCAAGCCGCGGCGACGACGGCGGCCAACATCACCCGGCAGCTGCTGGTGTTCAGCCGCAAGCAGCCGGGATCGGTGATGGTGCTGGACCTGAACCACAGCCTCAGCGTCGGCGAGGGCCTGATTCGCGCCATCCTCGGCGAACAGATCGAGATCGTGGTGCAGCCGGCGCCGCAAGCGGCGTGGGTGCGCATCGACGCCACGCAGTTGCAGCAGATCTTGATGAACTTGGCGGTGAACGCGCGCGACGCGATGGGAAATTCGGGGCGGCTCACCTTCACGGTGCAGCACCGCCGCGTGCAGCCGGGCAGCGGGCATCCCGTGCCGAGCGGCGATTATGTGCTGCTGACGGCCAGCGACAACGGGCATGGCATGGATGAAGCCACCAGCCGCCGCATCTTCGAGCCGTTCTTCACCACCAAGGCGCTGGGCACCGGCCTGGGGCTCTCGACCGTGCACAGCATCGTGCTCGAGGCGAACGGCTTTATCTTCGTCAACAGCCAGCCGGGCCGGGGCACGACCTTCGAGATCTATTTTCCGGCGGCGCAGCCGGCAGCCACCGGGCAACTCGGCCCGGCGGTGGCGCCCGAGGCGTCCAGGCCGTAGGGGCGGGGCCGCGGGGGAACCTAAGCGCCTGGAACCGGCTCTGCCCGGACGGCGCAGGCGGCGCCGGCAACGCTGGCAGGCGGCGGGAACGAATTGCGGCGCGGGTGTGACTTGGGGGCCGCGCTCGGCGTATGATGCGTCGAGTCATGCGTAAATTCCTTCCGCTCATCGTCCTCGCCGTGTTCGCGAATGCGGCGCTCTTGCCGGGCGCGACCAAGGCGCACCGCGCGGCGCGGGTCACGCTTTCCGCGCTGGCGCTCGCGCACCCCAATGCGGACGCGATCACCGCCGGCGAGCTCCAGGACTGGCTCTATTTCATCGCCTCCGACGAGTTGCAGGGGCGGAACACGCCCTCGAACGGCTTGAATACCGCCGCGCTGTTCATCGCTTCGCACCTCGCGCAATGGGGCGTGCAGCCGGCGGGTGATCCGGGAGCGGGACCGGGGCCGCTGGCGGCGTATTTTCAGCCGATCGCGCTGACGCGCCTGCGCTATGACCGCAAGCAATCGCAAATCCGCGTGGGCGGGCGCGAGTTCGGCTTGGGCGACGGCTTCGTGCCGGCGCGCGGCGCGGCGCCCAGCGGCCAGTTCGCCGGCGGCCTCGTGTACGTGGGCAACGGCTACTGGGTCAAGGGGCAAGCCGATCCTTATCAGGGCCTCGACGTCAAAGGCAAGTTCTTGATCGTGGCGGGAACGGCGCCGCGGGAGAGCGAATTGACGGGCAAGGAAGGCGAAGACTGGATGAGCCCCATGGACGTCGTCCGCGAACGCGGGGCGCTGGGGATCGTTCAAGTTCCGACCTTCCGCATCCTGAGCTTCTGGCCGTATTTTGCCGCGGGCTTGGAGCAGGGCGTGGTCAGCGTGGATGCGTTCAATCCCTCCGGCTCGGCGCCCATGGTCTTGGCTTCGCCGGCGCTGGTGGCGGCGATCTTCGCGGGCGAAAAAGCCGGCGGGCAGGCGATCTTCGACGGCGCCGAAACCAACCGGTTGCCCGCGCCGTTCGCGCTGAGCGCGGCGAAGACGCTGAGCCTGACGCTGGTGGGCGAGGCCGAGCCGCTGCGCACGCAAAACGTGATCGGCATCGTTGAAGGCAGCGATCCGCAGCTCCAGCATCAATACGTCGTGATCGGCGCCCACTATGATCACGTCGGCATCGGGCGGCCGGTCAACGGCGATGACATCTATAACGGCGCCGACGACGACGGTTCGGGCACGGATGCCAACCTGGCGCTGGCGGAAGCCTTCGCGCGCGGACCGCGCCCGAAGCGCTCGATCCTGTTCATCTGGCACGCGGGCGAGGAAAAGGGGCTCTGGGGCTCGCGGTACTTCACCACCCATCCCACCGTGCCGCTGGCCGACGTGGTCACCGAGCTCAACATGGACATGCTGGGGCGGAGCAAGGCGGCCGGCGATACCGATCCGCGCGACGCCAAGCTCACCGGCCACGATGAGATTTACACCATCGGGCCCAAGATCAGCAGCGACCAGCTCGGCGCCATCGCCGACGCCGTGAACAGCCATTTTCTCGACATCTCGTTCAATCACCTCTACGACAACACCACCGATCCGCAGCGGTTCTTTTATCGCAGCGATCACTTCAACTACGCGCGGCAGGGGATTCCGATCTTGTTTTTCTTCGACGGCGTGCATCGCGATTACCATCAGCCGTCGGACTCGCCCGACAAGATCGATTACGTCAAGCTGCAGAATGTCGCGCGCACCGTCTATGCCGTCGCCTGGGCCTTGGCCGAGGAACCCGGCCGCCCGGCGCTGAACGCCACGCTGCCGCCGGCGCTGGTGACGGCCATGGAGCAGGCCAAAGCGGGCCGCTAGCGGCGAGAGCCGCGCCGGCGGCCGAGGGCCGCGCTCAATGCGCGGCGGCCGGCGGCGGGTCGGGAATGCCGCGCGCGATCATTTGTTGCACGATGGCGCGGGCGCGCGGGGCGAACGGCCCCTGCGGCGCCGCCGCCAGGTACATCTCGAGCAGATGCCGCGCCTCGGGGAAACGGCCCGCCTTGATCGCCAGGTTCGAGAGCAGGACGTAGACGGCGGGGTTGGTTTTTCCGGCCTCGGGTTCGGCGGCTCGGAGGTCGGATTCGGCGGCCGGCCACTGCCGCAGGCCGTATTCGGCGCGGCCGTGTTCCAAGCGCCAGGGCCACGCGGAATGAGCCGCGGCGGGAGCGGCGTTCAGCAGCGCCAGCGCTTGCGGCCATTGGCGGCGATCGTTGTCGAGGCGGGCGAGATTGATGGCGGCTTCGGCTTGCTTGGGATCGAGCTCCAGCGCCTTGCGCCACGAAGCTTCGGCCTTGTCGCGTTGCCGCGTCGCCCAATACGCGTTGCCGAGCGCCACATAGCCGGGCGCGAACTTGGGAGCGGCGGCCAGGCCCGCGTTGAGGGGCGCCAGCGCTTGCTGGTATTGGCCTTGGTCGAGCAGCTTCTGCGCCGCGGAGAAGGCGCGTTGCGCCTTGGCGGAGAGCGAATGCGCACCCAGCGAACCGTACCCGCCGCGGACTTGCACGGGATGCAGGAAGAGCGAGACGCTCGCTTGCTCGCCGGAGGCGCTCAGGTCCACGGTTTCATTGATGGGCTGGAAGCCGTCGGCGGCGACCACGATGCGGTAGGTGGCGCCGGCCAAGCCATTGAAGGTGAATTCGCCGGCGGAATCGGTCATGGTCTGGGCCACCACGTTGCCAAACTCGTTCTGCAGCGTGACGGCGAAATGCACGGCGGGCTGCGAGCCCAGCCAGAGGCGGCCGACGATGCTCTTCTGGCGAAAGCCTTGGCCCCAAACCGCTAGCGCCGCCAAGGCGGTCAGGCTAAGGATGAGCCGGGCTTGGCGCATGCCAGGCATGATACTCCCGCCGCAAGCGCTCGCGCACGCGCGCGCCGGGTCAAGGATGGATCTGGTAGAGGGCTTGGAACGGGCCCATGTGGGGATAAAACGCGCGCGCGCGCAACAGCTCGGCGATCTGGCGAATGTGCCCGAGGTCGTGGAACGCCCATTCGTTCATCAGGTGCGCGGCGGTGATGCGTCCGAAGCGCTCGTGCTCGCCCTCGGCGGCGGCCAGGCTCGCGGGCTGATACCGCAGCCAAGATACGCTGCGGTCGCGCTCGTGGCAGAAATGCTTGAGGTGCTCGCGCGCCGCGCCGCGTGAATATTCGCCGGCGGCGGCCTTCGCCTCTTGATCGTAATAAGCCAGGCGCGGCAGGCGCTCGCGCGCCATCTTTTCGATGCGCTCGCGGAAGCCCGGCGCCTCGACATCGGCGAGATGCGCCAGCACTTCGCTGATGGACCAGCGCTGCGGCGCCGGCTTCCAAGCGAGCTGCTCGTCGCTGGCCAGCGCGACCAGCCGCTCCAGGATGATGGGCGTCTGCTCCAGAACGCCGAGGCCGGGCAGCGAATCTGGATTGAGGGGCGGGGTCATGCTGTTCTCCTAAAACAAGCTTAATTGCGCCCTCGCCGGCAGCGGCGCGGGGGCATGGGTCGGCAGGCCGCAGCGGGCCGCGGCGCGGGCGCCCTGCTCGCTGACGCGCTCTTGGCAGGCGCGCGGCTGGTAGCAGGAGGCGGCGAAAAGGCGCCGGTACTCGGCGGCCAGCGCGGGATACCGGCGGGCGAGGAAGGGCAGGAAGTGGGCCTGGGCCGCCGCGGGCAGATAGAGCGCGTTGGCGTGAAAAAAACGCGCGCCGTGGGCGGCGGCCGCCGCGGCGACGGCCGCGAGCGATTCCGGCTGGTCGTTGATGCCGGGCAGCACCGGCGCGCAGATGACGCCGGCTATCACGCCCGCCGCGCGCAGGGCGGCGAGCGCGCGCAGGCGCAGATCCGGGCGGGGCGCGCGCGGCTCGAGCACCCGGGCGAGCGCGGGATCGGTGGTGGTGACGGTGAGGCGCACGACCATGCGGTTGCGCGCGGCGATGCGCGCGAGCAAGGCGGCGTCGCGGGCCACGAGGGCCGACTTGGTGACCAGGCCGAGATCCAGATCCGATTCCCGGGCGAAAACCTGGAGCAAGGCGCGGGTGATGTGGGCGCTGCGCTCGACCGGCTGATACGGGTCGGTGGCGGTGCCGACGGCAATGCTTTCACCGGGCCGGACGCGGCGCAGGTCGGCGCGCAACAATTCGGCGGCCCGCCGCTTGATGAAAATCTTGCGCTCGAAGTCGTCGCGGCCGCGCAGCTCCATGAATTCGTGCGCGTAGCGCGCGTAGCAGTAGTGGCAGCCGAATTCGCAGCCGCGGTAGGGATTGAGCGTCCACGTGAAGGGCATCCGCGGGGAGGCGCAGCGAGTCAGGATCGAGCGCGCCTCCAGGTCGAAGAACTCCACTTGCCGGTGCGGCTCGAGCGGCGATGCCGCCGCGGCCAGGGCGGCGATGCCCGTCAGGGGCGCAGCGGCGGCGGGCGGCGCGGCGGCGGCGGGCGGCGCGGCGGAGCGGCGGGGGAGCGGGAGCGCGGCCATCCCCGCATTATCTTCGCTTTTTCTTCGCCATGCAACGCCGCCCCGCCGGGCAGCCCGGCCGCGGGCGGCGGCGCGGGATCCGGCGCGGCGCGGCGGCGCGGCCCGGCTAATGCGTCGTCGCGATGGTCTGGCCTTGCTCGAGCACCCGATCGAAGAAATCCGCGGTCGCGGCGTAGGCGCGCATCCAGGTGCGCCACATCAGGAAGCCGTGAATTTCGTCGGGAAAGACCAGCTGCTCGAAGGGCACGTGCTGCGCGCGCAGGCGCTGCACCAGATCCACCATCTGGCTGAATTGCACGTTGCGATCGTCGTCGCCTTGGATCAGCAGCACGGGCGAGCGCCAGGTGGAGACGTAAGCGTCGGGCGAACTCTCCCACGCCAGCTTGGCCGCGGCGGCGGCATCGGGCGGCGCGGCGAAGCCGGCGCCCCCGCGCTCGGTGCGCCAATCGTGGACGCCGTGCATGTCCACGCCCGCCGCGAAGATGTCGGAGTTCTTGGCCAGGCCCATGGCGGTCAAGAAGCCGCCGTAGGAGCCGCCCCAGAGTCCGATCTTGTGCGGGTCCACGATCGGCAGCGACTGCAAGTACTTGCCGGCGGCCACGATGTCTTGGTATTCGGAAGCGCCCTTCCAGCCGGCATGGTCCGGATAGCGGAAATGGAAGCCGTACATGATGCCGGTGCGGTAGTTGACGGAGAGGACGACGTAGCCTCGGCTGACCAAGTACTGATTTTCGGCGTAGGCGTAGTGGTAGTAGTCCATCGGGTGAAAGCCGAGCATCATCTGCCGCATCGAGCCGCCGTGCATGTAGACCAGCGCCGGCCCCGGCCGCGTGCGCCCGCGCGGGACGAAGAGCTGGCCGTGCAATTGATAGAGGCCGTCGGGGCTGGCGAAGATCACCTGCTTGGGCGTGACCAGGCGATCGGAGGGGTAATCGGCGAGCAGCCGGGAGGCGAGCATGCGGCGGCCGCCGGCGGCGATCAGATAGGGCATCGCCGGCACGGTGCCGCTGGAGCCGAGGCAGAGCGTGGATTGGCCATCGCCGGTTTGCACCGGCGTCCATTCGATGGTGTCGCCTTGCGTGAGCGGGGTCGGGCGGCTGCCGCCGGCGACGGGCACGCTCCAGATATGGCGGCGATCGATGTCGTTTTGGTTCGAGGAGTAAAGCAGCGTCTGGCCGTCGCTCGATAGCGCCGTGTCTTTCACGTCGAAGTCGCCGGGCGTGAGCAGCGCCGGTTCGCCGCCCGTGGGCGGCAGCGAATAGATGTGCAGATGGCCGTCGCGCCACGACGGGAAGAGCACGCGGCCCGGCGCGAACATGAAATCGCCCGGCATGAACTGCCAGGAGGGATAGGTGTCCTCCGGGCGGTCGCCGCTTACGAAGATGGGATGGGCCTCGCCGGTGGCGGCATCGGCGATCCAAATGGACCAATGCTCGGTGCGCCAGGGAATGATCGGCAGGCCGCGCTCGATGCCCGGTTCCCGCACGTAGGCGATCTGGCGGCCGTCGGGCGACCAGCGCGGCAGCGAGTCGCGATCCACGCTGGGCGAGAGATAACGGATGGTCTGCGCGCCGAAGTCGTAGATGCCGATGAAGCCGTGATCGCCGCGGTGGCTGGCGAACGCGATTTCACGGCCGTCGGGCGACCAGCGCGGGGAATCGTTGTCGCCGCGGACATACGCCATCGGGCGCGCCGGCTCGGCGCCGCTGACCGGGGCGATCCAGATTTGACCGCGCGCGGCCCAGGCGGCGTAGCGGCCGTCGGGGGAGAGCTCGATGTCTTCGCAGTCCTCCTCGCCGCACTCCATCGTGCCCAGCGGCCGCGGCTGGCCGGCGCTGGGACCATCCAGGCGCACCGCCCAAACCTCTTGCGTGGGCTTCCAGACTTCGCTATTGGGATCCGCCACTTGGCCCTGGCGATTGGTTTCGCTGCCGCGCGAATAGACCGCCGTCTTGCCGTCCGGGGTAAGGCGCAGGCTGTCGATCTCGCGTCCGTCGTCTTCGCTGTAATGGGTGACTTGCCGCGCCTGGAAATCCGGGCCGTCGGCGACCCAGACGTTGCGCACCCCTTCGATGTCGAAGACCCAGGCGGCGCGCTCGCCGTGCGCGGCGGCCGTCAGCTCCGAGGGAAACGCGAAGCTCATGATCTGGCGCAGGGTCAGCGGCGCGGGCGCCGGCTGGCGGCGCGTCTTGCGCGCGGCGAGCGGCAGCGCGCCGGCAAGGATCACCGCAAGCGCCCAGCGGGATGCCGGGCGCAGGCCAAGGCGAGGGCTGCGATGCATGGCTGCCAGAGTACAACAAAGCCGGGCCGGACTTCGCGCACGGGGATCGGGGACCGGCGGCGGGCGGCGCGCGGACGGGCGCTTAACGCTCGAGCCAGCGGACGCTGGTGGCGGGGGTGTCTTGGCAGCCGATCGTGCCGGTGACGCCGGAGGTGATTTGCGCGCAGGCGTTATCGTGGGCGGCGCGCAGCGCTTCGTCGCGAGTGTGGCCGGCCGCTTCGCGGCAGGCGCTTTGGCCGTGGTAACTGACGCAAACTTCAACGTGAAAGCGCGACAGGTGCAGGCTCGAATAGGCGAGGTACACGAAGGCGGCGGCGACCAGCAGCACGATCCCCAGGCGCAGCAGGACGGGCATGGCGCGGCGCGGCGTCACCAGGCGCGCGCCTCGCGCAGCGCCGCGATTTGGGCGGTGTGATGGCGGCCGTGCCAGGCGTAGAGCGCCAGATTCGCTTCGAGCGTCATCAGGCCGCGTTCCGGATGGCGGAAGGTGCGCTGCCAATCCGCCGGCGCGAGCGAGCGCAACAGACGGGCCCAGCGCTCGTGCAGGGCTTCGAGCAGGCGCAAGGAGACTTCCGGCGCAGCCTGCGCATCGGCGGAGGCCGCCCACGCGGCTTGATCGTAGGCGTTGATGGTGGGCTCGGATTGCGTCAGGGCGAGCTTGAAGCGAGTGAAGGCCATCATGTGGCTGTCGGCCAAGTGATGCACGACTTGGCGCAGCGTCCAGCCGCCCTCGCGATACGCGGTCTCCCATTGGCTGGGGGTTAGCCCTTCGGTCGCGCGGCGCAGTTCGGCGGGCAGCGCGGCCACGGCCGCAATCCACTGGTTGCGGTCGGCTTCGCCGATGGCGGCCGGCGGAACGAAGCGGCCGAGCGGATACTGACGGGCCTCGAGTGCGGGCGGCACAGAGCTCATGTCCTTACGATACCAGCCGCGCCCGCCGCGCTTCAGGGATTCGCGCTGCCGCTGGTCGCAACGGCGCCGCGCAGCTCGAGGGGACGATCGAGGCGCAGGGCGATGTCTTCGCCGATGTGCAGCGTCAGGTCGCGCTTGCGGCTCACCATCACGCCGGCGGCGCCCATGGCGCCGCCCAGGCCGCCGAGCACCGCCGCCCCGCGCCCGCCGCCGAAGATGCCGCCGATGATCGCGCCCGCGGCCGCCGGCGCGACGACGCGCTTGACGTTTTGCCCGTTCTGGTTCGGGTGCTGGATCGTGCCTTCACTGCCGTTCACCGCGTCGGCGCCGCGCCCGACGCCGGCGGTGGTGGCGTGCAGGGAATATTGGCCGCGGCCGGGGATTTCGATGGTGTCGTAGCGTAACTGCAGACGCGCGCCGCCATGCAAGAGGCCGCCGCGCTGCGCTTCGGCGACTACGCCATGCAGGGTCGAGCCGGCGGGAATCGCAAGCGTCGCGCCCACCCAAATCGGCATGCTCACGGTCGCGCTGAACGGATCGCCGGGGCGGCTGACCTTGGTGCTGATTTCATTGTTCAGGCGCGCTTGCAGCAGCGTGCCTTCCTCGACCAGGATGCCGTTTTCATAAACGCCGCTGGGCCGTGCGCGCGCCACTTCCGGATTGGTCGGAAGCAGGCCGGGACCGCCCGGCCCGATGCTGGTATCGGTGCGAATGCCGATTTGCGAGTTGTAAAGGCGATGGTGATAGCCGTCGTCGTAGCCCTGCCGGAATCCGTCGCGGAAGTTGTTCTGGTAAGCGGTGAAATCGCCGGCGGACTCGGAGTAGCCGGCGGAGGCGAGCCGGTACTCGGTGTTCTGCGAGAAATCGTAGGGAGTGTTACGGTTGGCGTCGAATTCGCCGGCGCTATAGCCTTCGCGGTAGCCGATGCCGATGGCGCGCTTGGCCGGGGACAGGGCAAGCGCGGGGCGGGGCGGCGCCGCGGCTGCTTGCGGGCTGGCCGGACTGGGCGGCGTCGCCGGCGGCGGCTCGGACGGAACCGCGGCGGAAGAGGCGGTGGCGGCGGCGGGAGCCGGCGTCGTTTCCTCCGGAGGCGGACCCGCGGCCGCAGGGGCGGCGCCCAGTGACCGCGGCCGCTGCCCGTAGCCGTCGTTGTAGCCGTCTTCAAAGCCGCTGCGGTAGGCGCGCTGGTAATCGGCGAGCGTACCGTAGGCTTTGGTATAGCCTTCGTCGGCCAATTGATAGGCGCGGAACTTGTGGGGATTGGCGGTCGCGCCACCGGCATGGTCGTCTTGCCCGGCGGCGTAGCCGGCGTTGTAGCCGGCCACGTAAGCGGGATCCACGCCGGCCGCTCCATTGGCGCTTGCCGCCGGCGTCGTCTGCTGCGCCCCGGCGCCCACGGCAGCACCGCTCACGGCCAAAAGCAGGCCGAGCAGCGCCAGGCGCCGGCTTGAGGCGAACCAACGAGAGGATCGTGACATGAGGCCTCCTTTTCGGACGGAACGGCCGCAGCCCAGGTTTCAGCCCGAAACAACCCTAGGAAAAGGAACGGGAAAGCGGGCTCTTCCTTGCTAAGTTTCTATCATGCATCGGCCGATTCGGCACTGGCAGGTCGGCAGCCGCCGCCTCGCCCTGGGAGAGCGCACCTGGCTCATGGCGATCCTGAACCTGACGCCGGATTCGTTCTACCCCGCAAGCCGCCTCAGCGGCGAGGCGGCGGCGGTGGCCGCTGCCGAGGCCGCCGTCGCGGCGGGCGCGGACATCCTCGATTTAGGCGCCGAATCCACCCGGCCGGGCGCCGCGCCGCTGGCCGCGGAAGCGGAGTGGCAGCGCTTGCGTGCGCCGCTCGCCGCCATTCGCCGCCACCTGCCGGACACGCTCATTTCCGTCGATACCCGCCACGCGGTCACCGCCCGCGCCGCGCTGGAGGCCGGAGCGGACATCATCAATGACGTAACCGGCCTCGAGGACCCCGCCATGGCTGCGCTCGTCGCCGCCGCCGGCTGCGGCGCGGTCTTGATGCACCGGCGCGGCGAGTTCGCCGCCATGCACCGCCTGCCGCCGCTGGCGGATCCGGTCGGGGTCGTGCGCGAAGGGCTGGCGGGAATGCTGGAGCGGAGCCGCGCGGCCGGCATTGGCGACGAGCAAATCGTGCTGGATCCGGGCTTCGGCTTCGGCAAGAACTTGGACGAGAATTTTCCCATCCTGGCGCACCTGGGGGACTGGCAGGCGTTCGGACGGCCGCTGTTGGCCGGCGTATCGCGGAAGTCGTTTTTGGGCCATGCGCTCGGGGATGCGCCCGCCGAAGCCCGGCTGTTCGCGACGGTCGCGGCGGTCACCGCGGCGATTCTCGGCGGCGCCCATCTGGCGCGGGTCCATGACGTCGCGCCGTGCCGGGACGCCGCGCGCATTGCCGACGCGGTCCTGGCTGCGGCCGAGCCAGCGCGTCCGCGGCCCGACTAGGCGGAGGTAACGGCGGCTGCGGACGGCCGGCGCATCAAGTGATGCGCGGCCGCGGGCGGGAAGTTCAGCCAGACCTCATCGCGGCGAATTTCGTGACGGCTCAGCACCCCGCGCATGATTTCGCCGATCGCCCGCAGCCGTTCGTGCTCGGGGCCGGAGCGGAGAAACCACTGGCGCAAGTCGCGCAGCGCCAGGTACTCGAAATAGGAAAAGACGCCGCCCTCGTTCAGCGAGTCGAGCAGGAGATGCAGAATCTCCGCGACCAGCGGTGGCGCGAAATTGTTGAAGGGCAAGCCGCAGACGATGAAGTCGAAGCCCTGGCCCAGGTCGGCGCGCAGAACATCGTCGCGGTGGAGGCAAACCTCCAGGCCGCGTTCGCGCCAGCGCATGCGGTTCAGCCGCGCCTCGAGATATTCGCAGAAGCGGGGATTGATTTCGTAGAGATCCAGGCGATCGCCGGCGTGCATTTGCCGCAGCAGTTCCTCGGTGAAAACGCCGGTGCCGGCTCCGGCTTCCAGCACGCGGATCGGGGCCGGCGGCCGGCGCGTGAGCGGCGCCGCCATGCTCCGCGCCAGATGGTGGGAACTCGGGGCCAGCGCGCCCGTCTCCACGAAGCGTTCGCGCCACTGGCTCCAAAACAATCCGTACCCAGCCCACATGCCTTTACGGTCACGCTTGCACAACTTCTGCTTGGAAGCAATGCAGCGCATGCTTTCGCAGGCCCAGGGCGGGTTGGCAGGCGGGAACTATTCCCCGGCGGGGCGGCCGCCCGGGCCGCGATTGGCGGCGAAGTATTGCTCGTGATCGAGGGCCCGGTAGATGCGGCCCGCCACTTCCGCCGCGCGCGGGCCGTAGACCGAACCATTGCCGCGCAGAATCACGACGACCGCCAGTTGCGGATACTGCGGGCCCAAGAACGAACCGAACAGGCCGAAGCGCGTGCCGTCGCGGCTGCAGGTGCCGGTCTTGCCCAGGATTTCTTCGTCGCTCAAATACGCCCCGCGGGCGGTGCCGTAGTCCACGGCGGCCATCATGCCGTCCTGCACGGCGGGCAGAAAATTGTGAATGTTCAAGCGCCGCTTGACGCGGGGAACGAAATCGGCCGCTTGCTCGGCTGTCGTCGGATGCTGTAGCCAGTAAAGGGTGCCGCCGTTGGCGACGGTGGAGACGATGGCCGCCAACTGCAACGGCGACATATGGATGCCTTCGCCGAAACTGCTGAGTTTGGCGACGCCGCCCGGGCCCGGCGCGGCGGGATACGAGCCGGGATCTTCGCCGGGAATGTTCCAGCCGGCCTTCTCGCCCAAACCCAGCAAGCGCTCGTAATGGCTCACCGTCTCGAAGCCGAGGCGCTGACCCAGCGCTTCGAAATAGGCGTTGTTGGAATGGGCCAACGCGCTGGTCAGCGTGACGAACCAATGGCGGCCCACTTGCACCGGCGTGTTTTCGTTGATGATTCCCTGGTCGAGGGCGGCCAAGGCAATGGCGATTTTGGTGGTCGAACAGGGCTGATAGTCGGCCGACAGCGCCAAATCTTGGTTGACCATGGCCAAGATGCGGCCGTTGTTGGGGTCCACGATGACCGCCGTGCCGTTGAGGTCGCCCAGAGCGTCCACGGCGGCGCGCCTGACCACGGGGTCTTCGCCGCCGGTCACATCATCGGCCGACAGGCCATACGCGTAAGTGCTGGCGGTCCAAGTCTGTACCGGGCGGCGATAGCGGCGATGCCGGCGATGATGGCGGCTCGCGGCGGCGGGAACTACGAGCGAAAGCGCGACCAAAAGGCCCGCGCAGGCAAGAGAACGAGCAACTCCCTCATGATGTGACCGGCGCATCATTGCAACTGAATGAGATTGGCTGAGCCGAAATCGGTCCCTAGCGTCTCATTTTACTCGGAATCGGCAAAAAGCCGCTGTATTTTCCAGCGCCGAATGCGCGCTGTTTACTCTTTAGGTATCCAACCGCGCCGCTGACTCGCGCCGTTGACGTGCCAAGCCGGGTCAGGCCCGGCGCCTCCGGCCCGCAGCCGGACAAAAGCGGCTGTGCGCCCTGGGGCGATGGGCAAAAAGGGGTCAAACGCACGCTCTTAGCCCTCGCGAGCGCAGCCGCGGCAGCCCCTTGGGCCAGGTGGATGCGGGCGATGGGTTAAAATGAGGCGCAGCGGCGGTTGCGCTTAGGCCGCAGCGTGCCCTTCCTTATCGTGCGCCTGTAGCTCAGCCTGGATAGAGCGTTCGCCTCCGGAGCGAAAGGTCGCAGGTTCGAATCCTGCCAGGCGTACCATGCGCGATGATCGTATAGGTTGCAATGGCGGCGCGCGGCTGGCGCCGGCGGCGGCGACTGCCTTCAATCGCATGCAAATCGCACTCACCGGCATCAAGCCCAGCGGACATCCGCATTTGGGGAACTACTTGGGGATGTTGCGGCCGGCGCTGGAGTTGGCGCAGCGCTACCGCGCTTTCTATTTCATTGCCGACTATCACGCGCTGACCACGCTGCATGAGGGCCGGCAATTGCGCGAACTGACCGACGAGGTGGCGGCCACGTGGCTGGCGCTGGGGCTCGATCCGCAAAAGACGTTGCTCTACCGGCAGTCCGACGTGCCCCAGGTGATGGAGCTGGCTTGGATCCTGAGCTGCTTCACGGCCAAAGGCTGGCTGGACCGGGCGCACGCGTATAAGGATGCGGTGGCCCAGGAGCGGGAGGCGACCGCCGGCCTGTACACCTATCCGGTGCTGATGGCGGCGGACATTTTAGCCTTCGGCACCAACGTGGTGCCGGTGGGCCGCGATCAGAAGCAGCACGTCGAGATCTGCCGCGACATCGCCCTGCGGTTCAATCATACGTACGGCGACCTGCTGACTCCGCCCGAACCGCTGATCCGGGAAGAAGTGGAGACGATCCCCGGCATTGACGGGCGCAAGATGAGCAAGAGCTACGACAACACCATCCCGCTGTTTGCGCCGGGACCGGCGTTGCGCAAGCGCATCTTTCAAATCCAAACCGACTCGACCTCGGTCGCGGCGCCCAAGGAGCCGGACGCGGCGCCGGTCTTCCAGCTCTATCGGCACTTCGTGGCGGCGCCGGAAGCGCAGGCGATGGCGGCGCGGCTGCGGGCGGGGGGCACCGGCTGGGGCGAAGTCAAGGAGCAGCTCTGGCAGGCGGTCGAACGCGCGCTGGCCGAGCCGCGCGCGCGCTACCAAGAGTGGCTGGCGGACCGGCCGCGGCTGCACGGCGTGCTCGCCGAAGGCGGAGCGCGGGCGCGCGCGATCGCCGAAGCGCTGCTGCGGCGTGTGCGCCAGGCCGTCGGCACCGAGCTTTAGACTGGGAGCACGATGTTTCCCGTTCACCGACCCCGGCGGCTGCGCGATCAGCCGGTGCTGCGCGCGCTGACCCGCGAAACGCGGCTGACCCGCGACGATCTGGTGCAGCCGCTCTTCGTGGCGGCGGGCGCCGCCACGCCGGCCGAGATCCGGGCCATGCCCGGCCAGCGGCAATGGCCGGTGGCGCAGCTGGCCGAAGAGGGGCGGCGCATCGCCGAAAGCGGCGTGAAAGCGGTGCTGCTGTTCGGCATTCCCCAGCGCAAGGACGAGCAAGGCAGCGGCGCTTGGGACGACAACGGCATCGTCCAGCAAGCCGCCCGCGCGCTCAAGCGCGCCGTGCCGGAGTTGCTGGTGATCACCGACTTGTGCCTGTGCGAATACACCACCCACGGCCATTGCGGCGTGATCGCGCGCGATGCGGCGGGCGCGATCCGGGTGCGAAACGATCCCACGCTCGAGCTGCTGGCGCGGGCGGCGGTTTCGCAGGCGCGCGCCGGCGCTGACGTGATCGCGCCCAGCGACATGATGGATGGGCGCGTCGCCGCCATTCGCCGCGCCCTCGACGCCGCCGGCTTCGCCGATACCCCGATCCTGGCCTATGCCGCGAAATACGCCTCGGCGTTTTACGGACCCTTTCGCGAGGCGGCCGCCTCCGCGCCGCAGGCCGGCGATCGTTCCGGCTACCAGATGGACACCGGCAACGCGCGGGAAGCGCTGCGGGAAATGGAGCTGGATTGGGAGGAAGGCGCCGACATCTTGATGGTCAAGCCGGCGCTGCCCGCGCTCGACATCCTGCGCGCGGCGCGCGAGCGCTTTACCGCGCCGCTGGCGGCGTATCAAGTTTCCGGCGAATACTCCATGCTCATCGCCGCCGCCGAGCGCGGCTGGCTCGATCGCGAGCGCGCGATGTGGGAGACGCTCACCGCCATCAAGCGCGCCGGCGCCGATTTGATCATTACCTATTTCGCCGCCGAGGCCGCCCGCGCGCTCCCGTAGCGCTGCAGGTTAGCCGGGCGCCCGCCTGCGCGTCCGAATCCCGAGCGGACGAGGTTGCGGTTTTTCCCAGCCCAGCCGGGCGCTTGGTGCGAAAACAGACTTTCCTTGTTGCCGAAACCGAAGGTGGATTGCGGTACAATCGCCGCCGCCGCGGATTTCGCGGCTTAGGGGGAACCATGCGTTTGGTGCGACTGATGCTGCCCGCGGTCGCGGGCTTGGCGCTGGCCGCCGCGGCTGCGGCGGCGCCGCCGGAATCGCCGCTGCTGCTCTTGCAGTCGCCGACGATGAGCCGGACGCAGATCGCGTTCGTGTATGGCGGCGACATCTGGATCGCGCCGCGCACCGGCGGCGCCGCGCACCGGCTGGTGACCGGCTTCGGACTCAGCGGCGCGCCGTATTTTTCCCCCGACGGCACGGAAATCGCCTTCAGCGGCGACTACGACGGCAACACCGACGTGTATGTCGTGCCCGCCGCCGGCGGCGAGCCGAAGCGGCTGACCTATCATCCCTATCCCGACGTGGCGGTGGGCTGGACCCCGGACGGCGCGGCGGTGCTGTTCCGCTCCAACCGCTCCAGCTACTCCGATCCCGATCAGTTGTTCACGGTGCCCGTGCACGGCGGCTTTGCCACCGAGCTGCCGCTGCCGATGGCGGAAGAAGGCTCGTTTTCTCCCGACGGCCGGTACCTCGCCTACGTGCCCAACAGCCAGTGGGAGCGCTTCTGGCAGGGCTATCGCGGCGGGCAAACCACGCCGATCTGGATCGCGCGGCTGGCGGATTCGAGCGTGGTCAAGATTCCTCGCGAGAACTCGAACGACAGCGACCCGATGTGGGTTGGCAAGACCGTTTATTTCCTCTCCGATCGCAATGGCGCGGTGAGCCTTTTCGCCTACGACACCGTGACCCAGCGCGTCACCGAGGTGGTCAACGCCGATGGCGGTTTCGACATCACCGACGCGTCCGCGGGACCGGATGGGATCATCTACTCGCAGTTCGGCCAACTGCACATCTACAATTTCCGCTCGCACCGCACGCGCCCGGTGGAAGTGTCGGTGGCGGGCGATATGCCGCAGTTGCGCCCGCATTGGGAAAACGTCGAGAAACAAATCGAGGCCGATACCGCCAGCCTGTCGCCGACCGGCGAGCGCGCCCTGTTCGAGGCGCACGGGGAAATCTTGACCGTGCCGGCGAAACACGGCGATCCGCGCAATCTCACGCAGAGCCCCGGCGTGATGGATCGCGATCCGGCATGGTCGCCGGACGGCCAATGGATCGCGTATTTTTCCGACCGCGACGGCGAGTACGATCTGCGCATTCGCGACCAGAAGGGCTTGCATCCCGCGCGCACGATTCGGCTCGGCAACCGCAGCTCCTTCTACCAGGATTTGACCTGGTCGCCGGATAGCAAGAAGCTGGCCTTCAGCGATCAAGCGCTGCATCTGTGGATCGTGAGCGCCGATGGCGCCGGCGCGCCGGTGCCGGTGGACACCGATCTCTACGAGACCCCGCTGCACGAGTTCGATCCCGCTTGGTCGCCGGACAGCCGATGGCTGGCCTACACCAAGCAGCTCCCCAACCATTTGCGCGCCGTCTTCATCTACTCGCTCGCCGATCACTCGGTCCACCAGGTCACCGACGGCATGAGCGACTGCCTCTACCCGCAGTTCGATTCGAGCGGCAAGTATCTGTATTTCACCGCCAGCACCAACATGGGCCTGTCGGCAGGCTGGCTGGATATGACCAGCCTGGCGCACCCGGTCACGCGCAGCGTCTACATCGCCGTCCTGCGCAACGATCTGCCCTCGCCGCTGCCGCCGGAGAGCGACGACGAGAAGGCCGAGGCCGCGCAGGCGGCGCTGGCCGCGGGCGGCCACGAGCCGGCCGGCGCGGCCGCGAAGCCGGCGGCGGCGGCCGCGCCCGCGCCCGTGCGCATCGATTTCGACGGCATCTTGCAGCGCACGCTGGCCTTGCCCGTGCCGCCGGCCAACTACGCCGGCCTGCAAGCGGCGCCCGACAGCACGCTGTTCCTGGCGTCGCTGCCGCCGGTGGCGACGCGGTTTGGTCCGCCGCGGCTTTCCGTCAGCCGCTTCACGCTGAAGACGCGCAAGAGCGAGCCCTTGCTCACGGGCGTTGCCAACGTGGCGTTTTCCCATGACGGCAAGAAGATGCTCTTTCTGCGCGCGCAGCATTGGTACATCGCGGCGACCGATCATGCGCCCAAGCCGGATACCGGCGAATTGCAGACCGCCGGTTTGCAGGTTTATGTCGTGCCGCGCGAAGAGTGGGCGGAGATGTACCACGACGTGTGGCGCATCGAGCGGGCCTATTACTACGATCCCGGCTTCCATGGGCTGGACATCGCCGCCGCCGAGGCGGAGTTCGCGCATTATCTGCCCGGCATCGCCAGCCGCGCCGACTTGAACTTCTTGTTCGAGGAGATGCTCAGCTACCTTTCCGTCGGCCATATGTTCGTGCGCGGCGGCGCGCAGCCGCCGATGCACGACGAAAACGTCGGCTTGCTCGGCGCCGACTACCGCATCGCCAACGGCAAGTACCAGTTCGCCAAGATCTATAGCGGCGAGAACTGGAATCCGAACCTGCACGCGCCGCTGACGGCGCCGGGGGTGAACGTCGAACCCGGCGATTACCTGCTCGCCGTCAATGGCCGCCCGCTGGACGCCAGCGAGGACATTTACCAATACTTCCAGCAGACCGCCGGCAAGCAGGTGACCCTCGAGGTCGGGCCGAACGCCGACGGGCAAGGAGCGCGGGAAGTCGTCGTGACGCCGGTCGCCAGCGAGCGCGGGCTGCGCAACCTGGATTGGATGGAAGCCAACCGCCGCTTGGTGGATCGCCTCAGCCACGGCGAGCTCGCCTACGTCTATCTGCCCGACACCGGCTTCGGCGGCTTCACCAACTTCAATCGCTATTACTTCTCCCAGGTCGGCAAGCGCGGCGCGATCATCGACGAGCGCTTCAACCACGGCGGCGACTTGAGCGACTACATCATCGACTACTTGCGGCGCACGCCGATGAGCCTGCAAGTCACCAAACACGGCCAGGGCTACCTCGACCCGCAAGAGGCGATCTTCGGGCCGAAGGTGATGATCATCAATCAATTCGCCGGTTCGGGCGGCGATGCCCTGCCCTGGTACTTCCGCAAGGCGCACGTCGGCACGCTCGTGGGCGTGCGGACCTGGGGTGGGCTGGTGGGCATCGGCGGCTATCCGCGCTTGATGGACGGCGGCTCGGTGACGGCGCCGCGCTGGGCCATCGGCGGCCTGACCGGCCACTGGGAAGTCGAGAATCACGGCATCGCGCCCGACGTGACGGTGTGGCAGGATCCGGCGCTGGTGCGCAAGGGCGAGGATCCGCAATTGCTGGCGGCCGTGCAGATCGCGATGAAGCAAATCGCCGAGGCCCAGCCGCTCGCCTACCCGAAGATCCCGTACCCGAATCACCATCCGGTGTTGCCGCCGCTGCCGGGACAGACGGCCGTGGCGCAAACCGGCGCGGCGCAGGGAACGGCGTCCAACCGCCACCACCAATAGCGCGCCGCCGCGGCGCTCAGTAGCCGCGGCTTTTCTCGACCAGGTGGAGCAGCGGCTCGCCGTCCAGGAACCGCCGCAGGTTTTCCTCGAACAGCTCGAGTTGCCGCTGCCAGAGCGCCTCAGTCGCGGAGCCGAGATGGGGCACGATCAAGACTTGGTTGAGATCCCATAGCGGCGAGGCCGGCGCGAGCGGCTCGTGGGCAAAGACGTCGAGAGCGGCGCCGCGCAGGCGGCCCGCCTGCAGCGCCTCGGCCAGCGCGGCTTCATCCACCAGGCTGCCGCGGCCGACGTTGATCAGGCGGGCGTGCGCGGGCAGCAGCGCCAGGCGGCGGCGGTCGAGCAGGCGCTCGGTCGTGGCGGTGACGGGCGAGGCGAGCACCAAGTAATCGGCGCGGGGCAGCAGCGCCTCGAGCGCATCGGGCGCATGCACCTCGTCGGCGCCGGCGGCGCCGCGCTCGGGATGGGCGCGGACGCCGAGCACGGTCGCGCCGAGCGCCTTGAGCATCCGCGCCAAATTGCCGCCGATCGCGCCCAGGCCCACCAGCACCACCGTGGCGCCGCGCAACTCGCCCGGCCGGTCCGGCCGCTGCCAGATCTCCTGCTGCGCCCAGGCATGGCGCGCCTGGGCCCGCACCGCCGCCGGCAGCGAGCGCGACAGCGCCAGCATCATCGCCAACGCATGCTCCGCCACCGGCCAGCCATGCACCTCCCGGCCGTTGGTGACGACCACCGGGCTGGCGACTAGCGCCGGAAACAGCAGTTGGTGCACGGCGGCGGCGGGGGAATGGATCCAGCGCAGGCGCCTGGCCAGAGCGAACTGATCGGGGTGCAACTGGCTGGCCACCAGGATGTCGGCCTCGGGCAGCACGCGCGCGCGCTCGCCGGGGTCGGTCAGATGGTGGACCTGCACGCCGGGAAAATCGCGGCGCAGCGCGTCGGCCGCCCAGGCCGGCCAGTTCCAGAGATCGAAGCGGTTGTGAACCGAGATGACGACGTTCATGCGCCCCTACATGGTAAAGGCGGCGGCAGCCGGGCGTAGCCGCGTGGCTGCGGCGCATGACCGAACGCCCGGTTGCTTGCCCGGTCCTAAGGCCCCGTTTAGACTGGCATTTAGGTGCCTCCGATGAGCTTGAAAGCGCCTCCGGCCCCGTCCCAGCCGGCCGCGAACGCCGCCGCTGCCGCGGCGGAGCGGCATCCTTCCGAGCGCGAACAGGCCTGGCAGCGGGACGTGCTCGCGCCCGCGCTGGAGAAATCACCGGAGCGCCCGGCCGAGTTCACCACTATCAGCGGCCGCCCCGTCCAGCGCCTCTATACCGCGGCGGATCTGCCCCCCGATTTCGACTTCGAGCGCGATGTTGGCTTTCCCGGCCAGCCTCCCTACGTGCGCGGGATTCATCCCACGATGTACCGCGGCCGGCTGTGGACGATGCGCCAGTTCTCGGGATTCGCCACGCCGGAGCAGACGAACGAACGCTACCGCTATTTGCTGTCCCAAGGCCAAAGCGGGCTTTCGGTGGCCTTCGATCTGCCCACGCTGATGGGCTACGACAGCGACCATGCCGCCAGCGAGGGCGAAGTCGGCAAGTGCGGCGTTGCCATTGACTCGCTCGAAGACATGGAAACGCTGTTCCGGGGCATTCGCCTCGATCAGGTCACCACCTCGATGACCATCAACTCGCCGGCGGCGCCGATCTGGGCGATGTTCCTGGTGGCGGCGGAACGGCAGGGGGTGGCGTGGCGGCAACTGGCGGGCACGCTGCAAAACGACATCCTGAAGGAATATATCGCGCAGAAGGAGTACATCTTTCCGCCCGGGCCTTCGATGCGGCTGGTGGTGGACACGATCGAGTTCGGCGCGCGCGAAACACCGCGCTTCAACCCGATTTCGATCAGCGGCTATCACATTCGCGAGGCGGGCTCCACGGCGCTGCAAGAGCTGGCCTTTACCCTGCGCGACGGCATGGAGTACGTAGAGTGGGCGCTGCGCCGCGGCCTGCCGGTGGATGCATTCGCGCCGCGGTTGTCGTTTTTCTTCAACGCCCACAACGATTTCTTCGAGGAGATCGCGAAATACCGGGCGGCGCGCAAGATCTGGCACCGGGTCATGACCGAGCGCTACGGCGCCCGCGACGCGCGCTCCGCCATGCTGCGCTTCCACACGCAGACGGCGGGCGTCTCGCTCACCGCCCAGCAGCCCTACAACAACGTGGCGCGCACGGCGATCCAGGCGCTGGCGGCGGTGCTGGGGGGCACGCAGTCGCTGCACACCAACTCGCTCGACGAAGCGCTGGCGCTGCCGACCGAGCACGCGGCGACGATCGCCCTGCGCACGCAGCAGATCATCGCTCATGAGAGCGGCGTCGCCAACACCGTGGATCCGCTGGGCGGCTCCTTCTTCGTCGAGAAGCTGACGCTCGACATGGAGCAGGGCGCCTTCGCCTATTTCGACCGCATTGACGCGATGGGCGGCATGGTGGCCGCGGTCGAGCAAGGATTTCCCCAGCGCGAGATCGCCGACGCCAGCTACCGCTATCAGCAGGCGCTCGAAGCCAAGCGCAAAATCATGGTCGGGGTGAACGAATTCACGGCGGAAGAGCAGCCGGTGCCGACCCTCTACATCGACGAATCGGTGCGCGAGGCGCAAACGGCGAAGCTGCGCGCCTTGCGTGCGCGCCGCGACAACGGGGCGGTGCGGCGCGCGCTCGATGCCCTCAAGCGCGCCGCCGCCGGCGACGCCAACGTCATGGGCCCGCTGCTCGAGAGCGTGCGCGCCTACGCCACCCTTGGGGAAATCTGCGACGCTCTGCGCGAGGTCTTCGGCACCTACGAGGAATCGGCGCTGGCCTGAGCCATGACGATGGACCGAAAAATCCGGGTGCTCGTCGCCAAGCCGGGGCTCGATGGCCACGATCGTGGCGCCAAGGTGGTGGCGCGGGCGCTGCGCGACGCCGGCATGGAAGTGATCTATACCGGCCTGCGCCAGACGCCGGAGATGATCGCCGCCGCCGCGCTGCAGGAGGACGTGGATTGCATCGGCCTCTCGATCCTGAGCGGCGCGCATAACGCGATCGTGCCGCGCCTCATGGAGCTGCTCCGCCAGCACAAGCTCGACGACGTGCTGGTGGTAGTGGGCGGGATCGTGCCCGAAGAGGACGCGAAGGCGCTGACGGCGTCGGGCGTGGGCGCGGTGTTTCCGCCCGGCTCGAGCCTGCAAGCGATTATCGAGTTCATTCAGACGCATGTGCGTCCGGCGGCCAGCCTCGGCGCCGCGCCGCGTTAGCCGGTGCTGCGCCTGGTCGAGCTGCGCCTGGCCGTCGGCGCGTTTCGCTTGGGGCCGATCAGCGCCGAGCTGGCGGCCGGCGAGTCGCTGGGGGTGCTGGGGCCCAGCGGCAGCGGCAAGACCAAGCTCATCGAAGCCATTGCCGGAGTCATCCCAACGGCTGGCGGCGCGATCTGGCTGGCTGGCCAAGACGTGACCGCGGCCCCGCCGGAGGCGCGCGGCATCGGCTGGGTGCCGCAACAGGCGCTGGTCTTCCCGCATTTGACGGTGGCGCGCAATTTGTCGTTCGCCGCGGCCGCGGGCGCCGGCCCGAGTGCCGGAGATGAGCCGAGCCTGCGCGGGCTGGCGGCGCGCCTGGGCTTGGCGGAGCTGCTGCCGCGGCCGGCGGCTTCGCTCAGCGGCGGCGAGCAGCAGCGCTTGGCGCTGGCGCGCGCCCTCTACCGGCGGCCGCGGCTGTTGCTGCTGGACGAGCCCTTCAGCGCCATGGACCCGGCGGCGCGCGCGGCGGCCGAGGCGCTGCTGGCCGAGGCGCTGCGGCGCGGCGTGGCGCTCATCCGCACCGCTCACGCCGCCGCCGACCTCGCCGGCTGCGCCCGGCGGATCGAGTTGGCCTGAGCCGCGCCGGCCGCAACCGCGCCGCCCCTGTCGCGCGCCGCTCCCCGCGGCTAAGCTGAAAGTTGGCCTTGGCAGACGAATATATTCCGCCCGCGTGGCTGCGCAACGGGCACGTCAATACCCTCTATTCCTACCTGCGCCCCCGCCGCGCCGCTTTGCCGCCGCCGCAGGACGCGCGGCTGGCGGTGGCGGCGGGGGTGCGCCTGCTGCTGCGCTGCCATTGGCAGCCGGCGCCGGCGCCCGCGCTGCTGCTCGTCCACGGACTCGAGGGTCACAGCGACGTCGGCTACATGCGGACGATGGCGGCCAAGGCCGCGCGGCGCGGCTGGCACGTCATTCGCATGAACGTTCGCGGCTGCGGCGCTTCGGAGGCGGACTCGGCGACGCTGTACAACTCGGGGCTGTCCGGTGATCTGGCGCAGGCGGCGGCTTGGGTCTGCGCGCAGCCGCGGGTCGCGGCCTTGGGGCTCGTGGGGTTTTCCATGGGCGGCAACACGGTACTGAAGTACGCCGGCGAGCTGGGCGCGGGCGCGTGGCCCCCGCTCGATCGGTTGGCGGCCTGCGCCGCGGTTTCGGCCTGCCTCGATTTGGCGGAATCCGCCGATGCGCTGCACCGCCGCCCCTGCTGGCTTTATGAGCGGCGCTTCTTGTTTCATTTGCACCGGCGGGTGCGGCGCTGGCAGGCGCGCACCGGGGCGGACGGCGGCTTCGCGCGCCGCCGCTATCGCTCGATCCGGGACTTCGACGATCGCGTGGTGGCGCCGCTGTTCGGCTATCGCGATGCCGCCGACTATTATTTCCGCGCCAGCGCCGCGCGCGTCCTGGCCTCCATCCGCGTGCCCACCCTGGTGCTGCATGCCGAGGACGATCCGTTTATCGTGGTTACGGCGGCTTCGCGCGCGCTCATGGCCGCCAACCCCGCCATCGAGTTTCGCGTCACGCGCTACGGCGGGCACTGTGCCTTCATGAACCCGCAAAACGGCGCCGATCCCGATCCTTATTGGGCGGAAAATCGGGTGCTCGATTTTTGCGCCCGCGCCTTCCGCGCCCCCGGGTTTCGTGGGACGATATAGGGTTTACCGAGGAAATTATGCCTGTGGACGTGATCATGCCCCAGATGGGGGAATCCATTTTCGAAGGCACTGTCACCAAGTGGCTGAAGAAGCCCGGGGACAAGGTGCAGCGGGATGAGCCGCTGTTCGAGATTTCGACCGATAAGGTGGATGCGGAGATTCCCGCCCCCGCCGCCGGGGTCTTGAAGGAGATCAAGATCCCCGAGGGCAAAACCGTCCAGGTGAATACCGTGGTGGCGGTGATCGACAGCGATGGCGCGGGCGCGCCCGCCGCCGCGCCGCAGCCGGCCGCGGCCGTGGCGCCGCCGCCGCGTCCGGCGCCGCAAGCCGCCCCGCCCCCGCCGCGGCCCGCGCCGCAGGCCGCTCCGCCGCCGCGGCCTACGCCCGCCCCCGCGCCGCGCGCCGCCGCGCCTACGCCCGCTCCGGCGCCGGCCGCCGCCGCGACCGTGCGCTCCTCGCCGCTGGTGCGGCGATTGGCGCGCGAAAACGAAGTGGACTTGGCGCAGGTCGCGGGCACCGGCGAGCACGGGCGCGTTTCCAAGCGCGACATCCTCAGCTACATCGAGCAGCGCCGCGCCGCGCCGCCGCAGGCGGCGGCGGTGCCCGCGCCGGTCCCCGAACCGGCGCCGCTCGCCCCTGCCGTTCCCGCCGCGCCCTACCAGCCGGGTGCGGTCGAGATTGTCCCCATGTCGGTGATGCGCAAACGCATCGCCGAACACATGGTGATGAGCAAGCGTACGTCGCCGCACGTCTATTCCGTCTTCCAGGCCGATGTGTCGAAGATCGTGGCGCTGCGCGAGAAATCGAAGGCGCAGTTCGAGGCGGCGGGGACGAAGCTGACCTTCATGCCCTTCTTCGCCCAGGCGGCGATCGCGGCGCTCAAGCAGTTTCCCATCGTCAACTCCTCGGTGCAGGAGGAGTCGATCGTCTACAAGAAGGACATCAATTTGGGCATCGCCGTCGCCCTCGATTGGGGGCTGATCGTGCCCGTGATCAAGCACGCCGAGGAGCGCAACTTCCTCGGCCTGCAGCGGGCCATCAACGATCTGGCCGAGCGCGCGCGCACGAAGCGGCTCTCGCCCGACGAGGTGCAGGACGGCACCTTCACCATCACCAACCCCGGCGTCTTCGGCGGCCTGTTCGGCCTGCCGATCATCAATCAGCCGCAGGTGGCGATTTTGGGGGTCGGCGGCATTCATAAGACGCCGGTCGTCGTGGATGACGCGATCGCGATCCGCTCGATCGTGCATCTCACGCTGAGCTTCGACCACCGGGTCGTGGATGGCGCCGTCGCCGACCAGTTTCTCGCTGCGGTCGTGAACTCGCTGGAGAACTGGTCGCAGCCGCTGCTCTGAAGCGGCGCCGCTCTTGCTTGCGCCGTTCCGGCGAGGCAAGATCGCAAGGCATGGCGCCTGACCGCGGCAGCCGCCGAAATCCCGTCCGAGCGCCGGCCGCTAAACCGGGCAAGTCGGCCGCGAAATTCACCAGTGCGGAACGCCGCCCCCGGCCTCCGGCTCGCATCGCCGCGCCCGCGCTGCTGCGCGGGCAGCGGGCGCTGGTGACGGGCGCGTCGGGCGGCATGGCGCCGCGATCGCGGCGGCGCTGGCCGGCGCCGGCGCCGAAGTTTGGCTGCATTATGGCCGCGGACGCGGCCGCGCCGAGGCGGTGGCGCGCCGCATCGCCGCCGGCGGCGGCCGGGCGCGGGTCATCGCCGCCGACCTGCGGCGCGCCGATGCCATCGCCGCGCTCGCGCGCGCGCTGCCGGCGCGGCTCGACATCTTGGTGCATTGCGCCGGCCTGTGGGGCGACACGCCGCTGGGCGAGACCGCGGAGCCGTCGTTCGACGATCTCGCGGCGGTCAACTTCAAGGCGCCGTTTTGGCTGACGCAGGCGCTGCTGCCCGCGCTGCGGCGCGGCGCGCGCATCGTCAACGTCTCGTCGGTGGCGGCCCGCACCGGCGTGGCGCGGCGCAGCCTGTACGGCGCCACCAAGGCCGCGCTCGATGCCTATACCCGCTCCTGGGCGCTGGAGCTGGCGCCGCGCGGGATTCGCGTCAACGCCGTCGCGCCCGGCTACGTGCTCACGCGCATGACCGCAAGCCACTTCGCCGACGCGGCGGTCAAGACTCGCGCCTTGGCGCGGCATCCCTTCGGCCGCTTCACCCGCGCCGCGGAGGTGGCGGCGGCGGTGCTGTTTCTCTGCTCCCCCGCCAGCGCCGGCATCACCGGGCAAATCTTGAACGTCAGCGGCGGCTTCGTCATCTAGCCGCGCGGCGCCGCCGCCGTGCGCGCCGCCGCGGGCGGCCGGATTGCGGCCGGATCGAAGCCGGATTGCGCCTCCGCCGCCATGTGCTCGGCCAGCAGATCCCAGCTCACGAAGTGGCCGCCGGCATCGGGCGCGCCGGTTTCGGGGTTGTAGTTTTCGTTCATGCCCCCCGTGACGCGCAGATCGCGCGCCAGCAGCGCCGTCGTCTTGGCCGCCAGCTCCCGCGCCTGCGCGCGATAGCCGTAGTGCAGCAGGCCGTGCATCAGCAGGTAGTCGGAAATCACCCACACCGGGCCGCGCCAATAGCCGGACTGGGGGTTGTAGAGCGGCTCGTCGGCGGCGAGGCTGCGCACGCCATCAGGCGCCCAAAACTCCCGCGCATTGAGGAGGTGATCTTCGATCATGCGCCGCGCTTGCTCCTGGGTGGGAATGCCCGCCCAGAGCGGCGCCAGGTCGGTCCAGGTCTTGACGCGAATCCACCGCCCGCTGCGAGCATCGCGGTTGTAGTAGAGACCGTCGGCGGCGGACCAGAGCAGCCGCTGCATGGCGCTGCGCAAATGCGCCGCCCGCGCCCGATATTCGGCGGCGGCGGCGGGATGGCCCAGCCAGCCGGAGAGCACGGCCATGGCCAGGTACTCGCGGTAGACGTAGGTTTGCAAATCGACGCCTTCGGTGATGCCGGTGGGATCGTCGGAGACGGCGGGGTTGTTGTCCACCCCGCTCTCGACGCCGTCGAACCACACGAAAAGGCCGTCGGGCGCGCGGCGGCTGCGCTCCCAGAACGTCAGAGTGTCGGCGAGCTTCTGCAAGTACGAGCGATGGCTCGCGCCGCTCGGCTGCGCGAGCCAACTCGCGTCGTGCAGCGTCAGCGAAGCGCGCAGCGCCGCCTGCGCGAGAAAGGGCTTGCACATCTCCGGCAAGGCCCACAGGCTGTCGGGGGCGATCTCGCGCGGCGTATAGCCCAGCCAATTGGCATGCTCATCGGTGAAGTCGAGAAAATCCTCGACCGAACCGGCCAGCGCTCGCCCGCGGTGGTCGTAGCTGAGGGCCACGCCCATGAAATACGTGTCCCAGTCGAAGAGCTGGAAGTACGGCCCCGAGGGCACGAGATATTCATGGTGCAAGAGTCCCCGGGGCGGCTTGACGATGTCTTCCTTGAGATGATGCTCGGCGAAGAGGGCGGACAGGTCGGCCGGTTGCTGCGCTGCGCTCGGCAGCGGCAGCAGGATGAGCGCGGCGAGCGAAGCCAGACCAGCGAAAACGCGGCGGGGGGCGCGTGCCATGGCGAGGCGCAGCATAGCACGAAGGAGAGCGCGGGCGGTCATTTCGCGAGCGGGAAGGGCTGGCTGGAGACGATGCCCTTGCCCTCCTCGATGACGTAAAGGCGATTGGGCGCCAGCGCGTGCAGCGTGTCGCGCGCGCCGCTCGGCCAGCGGATCGAGGCTTCGTCCACTTGCGTCGCCTCGCCCAGACCGAAGTGCAGGCGCAGGTCGGATTGGGAGATGTAGCTGCCTCCGGAACGGACTTCGTCGATCAGCCGGCGGGAGCCGCAGCGAATCTCCACGCGCGCGCCGATGGCGCTGCGATTCGATCGGACGCCGCGCAGCTTGAACTTGATCCAGCGCTCTTTCCGGCTGGTGTCGCGGCGGTAGAGCGAGGGCGGCTCGTTGACGTTGTTGACGACGACGTCCACGTCGCCGTCGTTATCGAAGTCGCCGAAGGCGGCGCCGCGGGCCGCATGGCGCTCCAGCACCGCCGGCCCGAGCGAATGACTGGCGTCGGAAAACCGGCCCGTGCCGAGGTTGCGGTACACCACCTTGCGCTGCCGGTAGCCGGCCTCCGAGGCCAGCTTTTCGACCTCCGGATAGACGTGGCCGTTGGCGATGAACAGGTCGGGCCAGCTATCGTTGTCGATATCCACGAAGGCGCAGCCCCAGCCCAAAAATCGTGTGTTCACGCCGATGCCGGCGGAAAAGGTCCGGTCCTCGAAGGTGCCGTCGCCCAGATTGCGGTAAAGGGAAGAGGTGTCACCCGCGAAGTTGGTCTTGAAAATATCCAGCCAGCCGTCGCCATCGTAGTCGGCGGCGGCCATGCCCATGCCCGCCTGCGGCTTGCCGTCGGGACTGAGCGCGCAGCCGGCCTCGAGCGCGACCTCGGTGAAGGTGCCGTTGCGATTGTTGTGAAACAGAAGGCTGGGATTGGAGTCGTCGGCCACGTAAATGTCCGGCCAGCCGTCGTTGTCGTAGTCGAGTGTGAGCACGCCCAGACCGTAGGTGCCATCCACCTGCGTGATCCCGGCCTTTTCGCTGACATCGGTGAACGTGCCATCGCCGTTGTTGTGGTAGAGGAGATTGACGCCGCCGCGCAGGCCGGGAGGACCGCAAGCCACCTCCAGGCCCTTGTAGAGGCACGGCCCGGAAGCGGGCGTGGGCGCGGTCTTGGGGTCGAAATCGATGTAGTTGGCGACAAAGAGATCCAGGTGTCCGTCACGGTCGTAATCGACGAAGGCGCAGCCCGTGTTCCAGCGCCGCCGGGGCTGGATCAGGCCGGCCCGAGCGGTCACGTCCGTGAAGGTGCCGTCGCCGTTGTTGTGGTACAGAACATTCTGGCCCCAGTAGGTGACGAACAAATCATCCCAGCCGTCGTTATCGAAATCGCCGATGCAGCAGCCCTGGCCCCAGCCGGAGCGAGTCAGGCCGGCGCGTTCGGTCACGTCCGTGAACGTGCCGTCGCGATTGTTCTTGTAAAGGCGGTTGCTGGGTTTGATTCCTGGCGGGAAGCCTTCGAAGCGCCAGCCGTTGACCAGGAAGATGTCGAGCCAGCCGTCGTTGTCGTAGTCGAAAAAAGCGACGCCGCAGCCGGTGGTTTCCAATAAGTACTTGTTGTGGCGCGGGCTGCCGAAGAGCGTCGGCGCCCGCAGCCCCGCCGCCTGCGCGATCTCCTCGAAGCGGATGCCCTCAAAGCCGGCGGCGGCGGCGTCGGCGCCGCGCAGCCGCGGCCGCGCCGCCGCGATAACAAGCGCGCTACGAAGGAGTTGCGCGAGCATAGCGCGGCGGTTCATCGCGCCCATGATCGCGCCCCGCCGCTAAAACGATTCATCGCGTATACAATATGTTCCAATTCTGGAATTTGCGTTTGTGATCTGCGCGATCACAATAACCTTGACACCGCCCCGTGATTGCATTAGTTTTCCACACGTTTGTTGTGTGAGCGCGGCGACTGCCTCGGTGTCTGGAGACGCCGACAGCAAGGAGACTACGACATGACTCGTGTGCGGTCCCTCCTGACTTTACTCGCGACCTTCGCGTTGTTGGCGCTGACGGCCTGGGGCCAGGCGACGACGGGCAGCGTCTTCGGCACCGTCACCGACACCAGCGGCGCCGCCGTGCCCAACGCCAAGGTCACCTTGCGCGACACCTTGAAGGGGACCGTCTTCACCACCACCACCAACGCTTCCGGCAACTACACCATCATCCACTTGATCCCCGACCCGTATCAACTGACGGTCGAAAAGAGCGGGTTCGAGAAGTTCACCCAATCGAACGTGACCGTCGTCGCCGACCAGGGCTTGAAGGTGGACGCGGCGATGCACGTCGGCGCGGTTTCGCAAACGGTGGAAGTCACCAGCGCGCCGCCGCTGCTCAAGACCGATCGTGCCGACGTGGCGACGGTGCTCGATACGCGCCAGATCGAGGACACGCCGGTCGCCAACCGCAACTTCACCGACCTCGAGTTGCTGATGCCGGGCACGGTGATGCTGGGCTGGCAGCACGCCTCGTCGGAGAATCCGCAGCGCAGCGCGCAGATCGAGGTCAACGGCCAAGGCTTCTTCGGCACCGATTACATCCTGGACGGCACCGACAATCGCGACCCGATTTTGGGCATTATCGTCATCAATCCCGATCCCGATTCGATTCAGGAAGTGAAGATGACCACCGACAACTTCGACGCCGAGTTCGGGACGGCAACGGCGGCGGTGATGACGGCGCAGACCAAATCGGGAACGAACACGCTGCACGGCGAGGGCTTCGACTACATCCAGAACGACAAGTTGATGGTGGCGCGCGATCCCTTCTCCCAGAGCGTGCCCAACCCGATCACCGGCAAGTTCAACAACCCGCTGCGCTATAACCAATTCGGCGGCAACATCGGCGGCGCGATCATCAAGCGGAAGCTGTTTTTCTTCGGCGATTATGAAGGGCTGATTCGGCACCGCACGGCCAACAACGTCACCTTCGTGCCCACCGCCGCCGAGCGCGCCGGCGACTTCAGCGGCCAGCTCGGCAAATACCTGTGCCAGAGCGGCAATAGCTTCGCCACCCCCTGCGCCAACAACGGCGACACGCCGATCACCGTCACCGACACCAGCGGCCTGCCGCAGCAAGCGCGGGAAGGCATGATCTTCGATCCCACCACCGGTACGCCGGACGGCAAGGGACGGGAACAGTTCGCCGGCAACATCATTCCCGCCGGGCGCATCGATTCGGTGGCCGGCAAGATTTTGGGCATGCTGCCCGCCCCCAATTACGTGGCGCCGGGCAACAACACCTCGCAGGACTATTTGGCGACGGGGCAAGAAATCTTCGACAGCAACTCCTTCGACACCCGCGAGGACTGGAACATCAGCGAAAACTCGCAGTTCTTCGCCCGCTACTCCTTCGCGCAATATCACAAGACCGCGCCCGGCGACTTCGGCACCGACCTTGGCGGCCCCGCCCTGGATGGAGTGAACTTCGCCGGCGTTTCTTCCTCGCGCGATCAGAGCTTGGCGCTGGGCTTCAACCACACCTTCTCGCCCACCCTGCTCACCGAGGTCCGCTACGGCTATGCCCGCTATCGCGTCAACGTGGACATGGGCGGAGCCGGCAAGGACCTGGGGGCGCAAGTCGGAATCGGCGGCGTCAACCTGGGAGATTATTTCACCAGCGGCTTTCCCTCCTTCCAAATCGACGGCAACGGCTCGGTGGGCGTCGGCACCACCACGCTCGGCTACGCCGTGCACAACATCGCCAACAACAACCAGTGCAACTGCCCGCTGCGCGAGCTCGAGTTCCAGCACCAGTTCGTGAACAACTGGACGAAGTTCGTCGGCAACCATCAGTTCAAGTGGGGCGCCGACGTGCGCTTCGCCAACAATCTGCGGGTGCCCAGCGATAACAGCCGCAACGGCCAGTTCTTCTATCACACGGACCCCACCAGCGCCTTCGGCATCACCAATTCCGGCGACGGCGTGGCCAGCTTCGATCTCGGCATCACCTCGCAGTTCATGCGCTACGTCAGCACCACCACCAACGCGCACGAGCTGCAAAACCGCTATTTCCTCTACGCCCAAGACACCTATCGCGCGACGCCGTCGCTGACGCTGAGCTACGGCCTGCGCTGGGAGTTCTATCAGCCCCAGCGGGTCAACGGCCCCAATCTCGGCGGTTGGTTCGACTTCACCAACGCCAACATCATCGCCGCAGGCGTCGGCCCCTATAACCTCAGCGGCAACGTGCAGGCCGCCTACAAGAACTTCGCGCCGCGGCTGGGCGTCGCCTGGCAGATGGACAACAAGACCGTCGTGCGCGTCGGCTACGGGCGCAGCTTCGATATCGGCGTCTTCGGCACCCTCTTCGGCCACACCGTCACGCAGAACTTGCCGGTGCTGGCGTTTCAAGATGTCGAGCCGACCAACACGTTCCAGGGCTTGAACTTCACCCTGACGCAAGGGCCGCCGTCGGGGCTGGCGCTGTTCCCGAATCCCTCCAGCTATTCCTCGACCGGCGAATTCCCGCTGCCGAACGGCGTCAACGTGCACGCCGACGAGCGCAAGGAAGTGGTCCCCTACGTGGATCAATGGAACTTGAGCGTGCAGCGGCAGTTGTCGTCCACCATGGCGCTGGACTTGGCCTATGTGGGCAATAAGGGCACGCACATCGGCACCACGCCCAACATCAACGCGCCCACTTCGATCCCCTCGATCACGGATACGACCGGCGGGCTCTATTTGTCGCCCTACTTCCAGAAATTCGGCTTGACGCAGGGCATCACCGACTACTGCAATTGCGATTCGAACAACTACAACGCCCTGCAAATCAAGCTCAGCAAGCAGTACTCGAACGGCCTGCAAATCTTCGCCAACTACGCCTGGGCCCATTCGATGGGCTTCAATGACAACTGGTTTTATGGCTGGCGTTACGGCTACGGCACCAGCGGCATCGATATTCGCCAGGTCTTCAACCTGGTGCACAACTACGATCTGCCGATCGGGCGCGGCAAGAAGTATTTGAGCAACGCCAGCGGCTGGATGAACGCGCTCGTCGGCGGCTGGACGTTCAACGGCGACACCTCGATCCATAGCGGGCTGGCGACGACCGCCGGATACAGCGGCGCCGGCTGCAAGAATTGCCCATTCCAGACCTGGCCCGACAAGGTGGGAAACCCCTATAGCGGCAACGGCGCCGGCAGCCAGCAGACCTTCTGGAACCGTGCCGCGTTCAAGGATGTGCCGCCTTCGACCAGCACCGGCATTCAACGGCAAGGCACCGCCTGTTTGAACTGCCTGACCGGACCGGCGTTTTGGACCTCGAACCTGTCGCTCTTCAAGTCCTTCCAGGTGAGCGAGCGGGCGAAGTTGCAAGTGCGCATCGAGGCCTTCAACGCCTTCAATCACGACAACTGGGCGGTGCCGGATTCGAACATCGACGACCCGCAGTTCGGCCAGGTCACCGGCACGCAGATTTTCGCGCCCGACCTCAACGCCATGCGCACCGGCGAGGTGGCCTTGAAGCTGAGCTGGTAGCGCCAGGCGGGGCCGCCGCCGGTGCGGCCCATGGCGTAAAGTAATGCAGTGCTGAAGTGGTTCGCATCGGCGCTGGCCGCCGCCGGTCTGGCGGCGGCGCTAGCGGCACAAGCGCCCGCGCCCGCGCCGCTGGCGCCAGTGCGCGCGGAGTTGCAGCAGGGGCGCTACACGGAAGCCGCGGCGGCGCTCAAGCGATATCTTCAGGTCCATCCCGGCGACAACGAAGCCGAATTGCTCTTGGCGGCGGCCGATTACGGCCTGCACGACTATGCGGGCGCCCTCCCGGCGCTGCAAGCGGTGCTGGCCGCCGCGCCCGCGAATCACGAGGCGGTGAAGCTGATGGGCCTGGACCTTTTCTTCCTGGGCCGTCCGCAAGCGGCGATTCCCTACCTCAAGCAGGTCCGCGCCTGGATGCCGGGCCAGGTGGACCTGCAATATCTGCTGGCCGTCTGCCAGCTCGACGCCGGCGATGCCGCGGCCGCCCGGGCTTCGGCGGCGGCCATGCTGGGCGTGGATGCGCGCTCCCCGGGCGCGTACGTGGCGTTGGCGAAGGTGCTGCTGCGGCAGCAGATGGAGACGCAGGCGGCCGATCAGTTGCGGCGCGGTTTGGCCCTGGATCCGCGTCTGCCGCTGGCGCATTTTCTGCTCGCCGAGATCGAAATCACGCACGCGCAATACGCGGCGGCGATCGCCGACTTGAAGCAAGAAATCGCGCTCAACCCGGTCTTTCCCAAGGCCTATTACCGGCTGGGCGATGCGCTGTATCGTTCCGGCGACTCCGCCCAAGCGCAAGCCTATCTCAGCCGCGCCATTTGGCTCGATCCGACCTACAGCGGCCCCTATATTCTCAGCGCCAAGATTCTGCTGGAGCAAAAGGACGCCGAGCTGGCCGAACGCATGCTCAGCCGCGCGATCTCGCTCGATCCCAACAACTATGATGCGCATTATCTGCGCGGCCGGGCGCTGGCGGTGCTGCATCGGGACCGGGAAGCGCAGCGGGAGTTCGCGCTCTCGAATTCGTTGCGGCCACAGGCGGAGGGGGACTTCGGCGCCGATGTGCGGTAAGCGCCCAGCGCGCCACGCCTGGCCGGCGATCGCGGCCGCGGCGCTGCTGCTGGCGGGAGCGACCGCCGCGGCGGCGCAAGCGGCGGGCGCGGCGCGTCCGGCGGACTGGTACCGGCAGGGCGTCAGCGCCTACCGCGCGGGCTGCTATCGCGCGGCCGAGCGCGACTTCCGCGCCGCCCTGGCGCTCGACTCCCGCGCGCCGGAGATTCGCAATGCCCTCGGCGAAACGCTGCTGGCGCAAGGCCATGCCGCCGCGGCCGTCGCCGAACTGCGCGCGGCGCGCCGCCTCGATCCGCATTCCGAGCGCATCGGCGTGAATCTCGCGCGCGCCTACGCCGCCGCCGGCCGGCGCGCCGCCGCCATCGCCCTGTATCGGGCGCTGCTCGCCCAGACCCCCGCCGCGTCCCCCGCGGCCGCCGGCCTGCACGATGCCATCGGCGTCGTGCTCCTGGCCGCCGGGCAGCCGGCGAACGCGTTGCCCGAGTTCGATCGCGCCTTAGCCCTCGGGCCGGACGTTCCCGAATTTCTCTATCACGCCGGCGAAGCGCGCCGCCAGATCGGCGATACCTCGGATGCCATCGCCCTCCTCGAGCGGGCGGTGCGGGCGCGGCCGCAATCGGCCGAGGCGCAGTTCTCCTTGGGCGCCGCCTTGGCGGCGGAGGGGAAAGATGCCGCCGCCCTGCCGCATCTGAGCGCGGCGCGCCGCCTCGATCCGCGCTCCGCGCCGGCCGCCGACCAACTGGGGCTCGCGCTCGAGAAGCTCGGCGACGTGGATGGCGCGGTGGCGGCGTTGCAAGCGGCGGTGCGGCTGGCGCCCAAGGATTGGAACGCCCGCAATCACCTGGGCCTGGCGCTGCTCGAAAAGGGCGACGCGGCGGGGTCGGTGGCCGCGTTCCAGGCCTTGGTGCAAGCGCTGCCCAATAACCTGCGCGCGCGCGTCAACCTCGGCGTCGCCGAGCTGCAGCAGGCGAACTTCGACGGCGCCATCGTCCAGTTTCGCTGGGTGCTGGCGCGGGATCCCAAGAACGCCGAAGCCCATTACAATCTCGGTTTCTGCTACAAGCAAAAAGATCAACTGGCGGCGGCGATCGCGGAGCTGCGCCGCGCGCTGGCCATCGCGCCCCAGCTCGCCGACGCCCGCTATACCTTGGGCGTGATCGAGTGGCAGCAGGGCAACGCGCCGGCCGCGATCGAGGATTTGCGGGCGGCGATCGCGCTGCGCCCCGACTACGCCGCCGCGTATTACACGCTCGGCTCGGCCTATCAGCAGGCCGGCGACAAGCGTCAGGGCATCCAGCAACTGGAGACCGCCCTGGCGCTCGATCCCTCCCTGGCCGGCGCCCATTACGCCCTGGCGCGGCTGCTGCAAGAGACCGGCGACCGCGCCGGCGCGGCTCGCGAACGCGCCGCCGGGCTGCAACTGGAAAAGGCGCGCGAGGCGCACCTGGCGGCGATCTTCAAGGTGAATATCGCGGCGCGGGACCTGGCGGCCGGCCAGGCCGCCGCGGCGGAAACCCAACTCCGGCAAGCGCTCGCCGACGACCCCAGCTTCGCCCGCGCCCACCTGCTGCTGGCGCAGGCGCTGGCCAAACAGGGTCAGGAGCAGCGCGCGCAACAGGAGCGGCAACAGGCCGCCCGCCTCGATCCCCGGCTGCGGGCGCTGGTGGCGGCGCTGGCGGCGCCGGCGCCCGCCGCTCCCGCTCGGCCACCTGCAAACCCATGAGCATGCTTACGCCTCGACGCTATCTTCGCTATCTGCTTCTTTGCCTTGGCTTCGTCTTCGCCGCCGCCCTGGGCGCGGCCGCGCCCGCTCCCACGCCGCCCCGCCCCGCCGCCGCCCCGGCCTGGTGGCAGCACGCGGTGATCTATGAGATCTACCCGCGCAGCTTCGCCGATTCCGACAACGACGGCACCGGCGACTTGCGCGGCATCACCGCCCATCTCGGCTATCTGCAAAGCCTCGGCGTGAACGCCATCTGGATCACGCCCTTCTACCCCTCGCCGCAGGTGGACTTCGGCTATGACATCTCCAACTACGACGCCATCGATCCGCGCTACGGCACCCTGGCCGATTTCGACGCCCTGCTGGCCGCCGCCCACCGCCGCCACATCCGCGTGCTGCTCGATCTCGTCCTGAACCACACCTCCGATCAGCACCCCTGGTTCCTCAACTCGCGCAGCTCGCGCACCGCCAAGTACCGCGATTTTTATATTTGGCGCGACGGGCGCAACGGCGGCCCGCCCAACAATTGGACCTCGATCTTTGGCGGCTCCGCCTGGGAGTACGATCCCCGCACCGGCCAGTACTATTACCACTTCTTTTACAAGCAGCAGCCCGATCTCAACTGGCGCAATCCCGCCGTCGAAAAGGCGATGTTCGACAACGTGCGCTTCTGGCTGCGGCGCGGCGTGGATGGCTTCCGGCTGGATGCGGTCACCACCCTGTTCGAGGATCCGCGCTTGCGCGACAATCCGATGGGCGTGCTGAAGACCGGCGATTTCCTCGGCCCCCAGCAGATCCACAAGTACAACCAGAATTTGCCCGAGGTGCACGGGGTTCTGCGGCGCCTGCGCCGGCTCGCGGACCAATATCACGCGGTGCTGATCGGCGAGACCGTGGGCGACAACGAAGCCGAGCTCTCGCAGTACTACGGCGCCCATAACGACGAGATCGAGCTGCCGTTCGACTTCCTGTTCGCCGACGTGAACCGGCTCTCCGCGCCGGAGTTTCGCCGCCGCATCGCCGCCTGGGACGGGAACGCGGCGCACGGCACGCCCGATTGGTTCTTCGACAATCACGACCAGCCGCGCGAGCTCGACCGGTACGGCGACAAGATCCACAACCGGCAGATCGCGCGCTTGCTGCCGACGCTGCTGCTGACGCTGCGCGGAACGGCGATCCTTTACTACGGCCAAGAGATCGGCATGGTCACCACCGATCCGGTGTCGCTGGCGGACGTGCGCGATCCCGTCGGCCGGCGCTGGTGGCCGCGGTTCAAGGGGCGCGACGGCGAGCGCACGCCGATGCAGTGGAACGGCGGCGTGAATGGCGGCTTTTGCCGCGTGCGGCCCTGGCTGCCCGTGCCGGCCAGCGCCAAGACGGTCAACGTAGCCGCGGAAGAGCGCGATCCGCACTCGCTGCTGGCCTATTACCGCGCCCTGCTGCATCTGCGGAGCACCGACGCCGCCCTGCGCGCCGGCCGCTGGCGCGCGATCGACGTTCGCGACCCCGACGTGCTCGCCTACCTGCGGCAAACGAACGGCGAGTCCGTGCTGGTCGCGCTCAACATGAGCGCCCGCCCGCAGCGGCGCGACTTGACGGCGGCGGGAGCCGCACGGGCGCGCTTGCTGCTCGACTCCCGGCCGCGCGCTCCCGAGCTCGCGCTCGCGCGGCTGGCCTTGCAGCCGTATGAGGCGCTGGTCGCTCGCCTGCAACCGGCGGCGCGCTAGGCGCTAACTGGCCGCCAGTCACGAGTGACCGCAGTAGGCACTCGCCTCTAAGCGAATTTCCCAATCGCCGCCGGGCCTTCGCCCGAACTACGATCCTTTTTCTCGCAGGTACTTTCCTCTCAATCCGCCCGGCGGCGCGCTGAGCCGCTCCTGAGCGTTTGGTGCCCCCGGGCGGCTCTGCCACTCGTCGGAGAGGAACCCGCATTTGAGGATCCGCCTTGCCGTACCCTGCCTTTTATTCGCCACTTTGACCGCGTGCAGCGGAAACGCCGCCAAGAATCAGGCCGCCGACGCGCCGATTACCGTGGCGGTGTCGCCCGCGAGCGCCAGCCTCGCCTTCGGCGCCAGCCTGCAGTTCCGCGCCACGGTGACCGGGACCAGCAATGCCGCCGTGACCTGGAAGGCGACCGGCGGCAGCATCACTGCCGGCGGCATCTTCACCGCCGGTTCCCAGGCCGGGGACTTCCAAGTGACGGCGGCCAGCGCCGTCGCGCCGCAGAGCAGCGCCTCGGCGAAGGTGACCGTGACCGATCCCGGCCCGCCGCCGGCGCGGCCGGCGATCGCCATCAGTCCCGCTTCCGTTTCTGTGCAAGCGGGGGCGACCCAGCAGTTCACGGCCGCGGTCTCGGGCCTCTCCAGCACCGCCGTCCACTGGCAGGCGGCCGGCGGCACGATCGACGCCGGCGGCCTCTTCACCGCCGGCGCCCAGACCGGCGCGGCGACGGTGACCGCCACCGCCCAGGCCGACGCATCGCTGTCGGCGACGGCGCAGGTGACGATCACGGCCGTGCCCAGCGCGCCGGCGCCCGCGCCCCGGCTCTTCACCAGCTCCGGCGCCAACTGGCTCTATAGCCCGCCCAGCGGGCAAGGCCTCGACATCTCGAGCATTCTCGTCGCCGACAATCTGGGATTCTCGCTGAACACCGTGCAGGGCTTCGGCTACCCCGTCGAGTACACCGACGGCTCCTACGGCTGCACCACCTTCACCGACACGCTCTATTACAACTACACGGATAAGATCTGCGTGCCCAATCCGCCCAACGGCTATTGGCCGACGCTGGGCTGCTGCAACGGCACGTCCAACGATGGCCACCTGATCGTCATCGACACCAAGACGCTCGACTATTACGATTTCTGGAAGCTGTTCACCGACGGCAGCGGCAATCCCACCAGCACCAACGTCGGCAAGATCGTCAGCGGCAACCTCGCCACCAGCGACGGCACGCCCGGCACCACCGCCGCGCTCGTCACCGGCCTGGCCGGCGACGTCATGCCCGGCGAACTCGACTGCGAAGATTGCCTGCAGCACGCCTTGAACGTCATCGTTCCGGGCAGCATGAACAGCCCCTTGCTCGGCCGCCAAGGGCCGCCCAACACATGGACGGATGGCTCGGTGCAAGGGGGCATCTTTCGCGAAGGGGCGAAAATCCGCTTCGATCCCAGCGTCAACGTGGATTCCCTGCCCGCCAGCACCGCCGTCAAGGCGATCATGAAGGCGCTGCAGCAATACGGCGGCCTGATCACCGATCAGACCGGCGCCAACGCCATCTGCATTTACTCCGATTTAAAGCAGCAGCCGGACATGACCGGGCAAGACCTGATCAAGCAGCATCTCCTGATCTATTACTAGCCGGCGTGCGGTCGGCCCGCCGCCCTGCGCGCGGCGCAGGGCCGGCGGGGACGGCGGCGGGCATGGGCCGCCGCCGGGGCTACTGCGTTCTCGACGCGGCGGTGATGAAGGCTTCGGCGTCCTTCGCCAGCTTGATGCGGGCGCTTTCTTCCAAATAGATCATGTGCCCGACCTCGTAATGGCCGACGGTGACGCTGTTGCGCACCGGCGGCGGCAGGAACAGGTGCTTGATGCTGTATTGCGCCTCGAAAAACGGCGTGGCCAGGTCGTAGTAGCCTTCGGCGACGAAGAGCTTCATGTATTGATTCTTGGCCATGGCGCTCTCGAGCAGCGTGCTGGCGTCGGCGTAGCCGCCGCCGAAGCCCTCGGCGTTCCAATTCCAGCGGTCGATGCCGCCGCCGAGCGAGTAATAGAGGATATCGCTCTTGTAGTCCAGCTCGTTGCGGACGTAGTTCAGGAACATCTCGGTGAAGGTCGGGCCGACGGCGGCGTCGCTGGGATCATAGTCGGGGAAGGGATCGCCGGGGTTGCGGTTGTAGCCCACCATGCGGCTGTCGTAACGGCCGACGATCTGGCCCTGGTCGCGCAGCAGCTCGGTCATGAACTGGGCGGTGTTCACGCGCAAATTGCGCTGGTCGAGGTATTGCTTGCTCAGCCCGGTGAATCGGGCGAGCTGCGTCAACGCCTGCTCCCGCGCCGCGCCCTGCAAGGCGTCGCCCTGATCGAGAGCTTCCTGATAGTCGGGAATCGCCCAGGCTTCGGCTTGCTTGACCACCTCGGTCAGCGGCAGCCGCTGCAGGTCGGGCGGCAGCTTGTGGTGATACCAGGCCGAGGCGGCCAGGGTCGGCAGATAGAGCACATAGGGCAGGTCGTTGCCGGGGGCGTAGTTCAGCGTCTGCAGGTTCAAGACGCTCGATAGCAGCATGACGCCGTTGAGCGCGATGCCGTGGTTGAAGAGATAACCCGCCAGGCCGGCGGAGCGGAACGTGCCGTAGCTTTCGCCCGCCAAAAACAGCGGCGAGGTCAAACGGTTGTAGCGCTCCAAATACATGCGGATGAACTCGCCGAAGGCTTCGTAGTCGCCTTCCACGCCCGAGGCGCGGCGCAGCATCTCCGGAGAAACGGCGCGGCTGTAGCCGGTGCCCACGGCATCCACGAAGACCAAATCGGTGAAGGGCAGCCAGGTCTGGTCGTTATCCACCATGTGATACGGCGGAGCCGGCTGCATGCCGGTCGGCAGCATGGCGATGCGGCGCGGGCCGAAGCCGCCGATATGGACGTAGAGCGACGCCGCGCCCGGGCCGCCGTTATAGGAAAACGTCAGCGGACGCCGGTTGGGCGAGGCCTCGTTGTCGAGCGTATAGGCCACGAAAAACATGTGGGCCTCGAGCTTGCGCTCATGGTTCTCGACCACGTAGATGGGCAGCGTGCCCGCGGTCGCGGTGTAGGCCCAGGCGCGGCCGTTGAGGGTGATCGTGTGATGGGTGACGACCGGCTCGCCCAGGGCCGGGTCGCCCTTGGGATAGGGCTCGGCGGCTTCGGGGTTGGGGCTGGCGGGTCGGGCCGCGCTGGTCGCGCCGGGCGCCGCCGGGGCGCTCGGCGATTCCATGCGTGGGCGGCGCTGCTGCGCGGCGGCGGCGCATCCCGCCAGGGCGATGGCGAGAAGGCTCGCGAAGTAACGGGATTTCATAGCTGCCTCCGGCAAAATGACCGGCCATTGTGACACAAGACGCCCGCCTGCGACAGTCACAAAGCTCTCATTTGGGCGCGATCGTCGCGCCGGCAGCGCCCGCGCGGGCGGCGGGGAGGCGCACGCGCTCGACCGTTTCCATGGCGGCGATGTCGCGGCGCACGATCTCGGCTTCCGGGCGCTCGCCGGTTCCGGGGCCGGGTTCGTTCTGCCAGCTGGTGGGATCGTCAGGGCGATTGTTCGCGGTGGGCACGAGCAGCCCGGAGAGCGGGGGCGCGATGGTCATGGGCGGCGGCGCCAGCCGCGGCGGCCGGGCGGCCTGCCGCGGCAGCACAACGATGTAGCCAGGCTCGGGCCCGCGGCGGAACTTCATCCTTATTTCGATGCCGCGCGCGATCCCTCCGCTGGCCGCGCCGGCGGGGCGCGGCCGCAACCGGCCGCCGCGAGCCGCAGCGGCGCGGGACGCCGCGGGGGCGCGCAACGGCAGCGCTACTCGGCGGCTTCGGCTTGGCCGTGGCGGCGCAGCAGCGCCGGCAGATTTTGCGAAAACGCCGACCGCGGCATCACCAGATCGCAGCCGGCCTGCTGCGCGCGCAGCTTCAAATCCGCCTGCAGATGGTTCAAGAAGCCCAGCAGCGCCACGCGCTTCAACTCCGGGTTGGCGCGCAGTTTGGCGATGGTGGCGATGGGCTTGGTCGCGGTGCCGTTCAGATCGAAGATGATCAGCGACGGCGGCGGCGGCGCTTGCGACCGTTCCAGCACGTCGGCGGCGCTCTTGGCGACCTGAATTTTCACTCCCAACTGGCGCGCGGTCTCTTGGATCTTAGCCAGGAAAAATAAATCCTCCACGGCCACCAGGATCCGGCTGGGACCGGAACCGTTGGCCGCCGCGCCCGCGGCGCTGGCTGGCCGGGAGCCGGCGGACTCCCAGCTTCCACCGTTGATAACCGTGCTCAAAGGTTTTTGCCTCCTTCCCTCGACTGCTTGCCCCCTGCTGGGCCGCATCATAGCCGCCGCCTCCGGCGCCGCGCAATACCGCCGCAGCGGGATCTGCGGGGGTATCCGGGCCCGCGGCCCGGCGCCGCCCTAGCGCCGCAAACGCCGTGCGCATCTTCCTGCGGCCCTGCTCGCCGGGCCGCCGCGCCGCCGCGGACTAAGTCCCGGCGAAGAGGTTCGCCATCTCCAAGGCGGCGAGCGCCGCTTCCGCGCCTTTATTGCCGGCCTTGAGTCCGGCCCGGTCCACGGCTTCTTCCAGCGTGTCGCAGGTGAGCACTCCGAACCCGTGCGGCACGCCGGTTTCCAGCGCGGCTTGGCCGATGCCCCGGGTCACCTCGCGGCCGATGAAGTCGAAATGCGGGGTCTGGCCGCGCAGGATCAACCCTAAGCATACGACAGCTTGAAAACGGCCGCTGGCGGCGGCGCGGCGGGCGGCGACCGGAATTTCGAAGGCGCCGGGCACCCAAATCACCTCGAGATCGCGCGGCCGCGCGCCGGCCCGCAGCAGCAGATCGGCCGCGCCGTCGAGCATGCGCTCGGTGATGAAGCGATTGAAGCGGCTCACCACCAAGGCGAAGCGCAGTCCCCGGGCCGACAAGCCGCCGGCGCGCGCCGGCAGGCGGCGGGCAGGACGGACGGCGCGGGCGGCGCGGGCGGTGCGTCTGGGCTTGGCCATCGCGCGCCGCTAGCGTCCCTCGAAGCGCGCCGCCCGCTTCTCCAAGAAGGCGCGCGTGCCCTCTTTCATGTCGCTGCTGGCGCAGCAGAGCGCGAAGAGACTCGATTCCAAAGCCAGCGCCTCCTCCAAGTTCATCTCCAGCCCGCGGCGCACCGCCTCCAGGCAGAGGCGCGTGGCGAGCGGCGCATTGGCGGCCATCTTGGCGGCCAGGGCCTCGGCGCGGGGCAGCAATTCGGCGGCCGGGGTGACCGCGTTCACCAGACCGCACGCCAGCGCCGCCGCGGCGGTCAGCGGCTCGCCGGTCAGCAGCAGCTCCAGCGCCCGGCCGGCGCCGATCAGCCGGGGCAAGCGCTGCGTGCCGCCGTAGCCGGGGATCAGGCCCAGCTTGACTTCCGGCTGGCCCAGCTTGGCATGTTCGGCCGCCAGCCGAACGCTGCAGGCCAGCGCCAGCTCCAGGCCGCCGCCCAAGGCGTGGCCGTTGATGGCGGCGATGACCGGCTTGGGCGACAGCTCGAGGGCGCGCAGCAGCGCCTGGCCGCGGCGCGCGTATTCGCGTCCGGCGATGGGGTCGAGCGCCGATAATTCCGCGATATCGGCGCCGGCGACGAACGCCTTCTCGCCCGCTCCCGTGAGAACGATGACGCGCAGCTCCGGCGCCGCTTGCACCTCCGCCAGCGCCTGCTCCAACTCGCCGATCGTCGCGGCATTGAGGGCGTTCAGCTTCTCCGGGCGGTCGATGGTGATGCGGGCCAGCGGCGCCTGGCGCTCGACGCGGACGTAGGCCATGGCGGCTAGCCCAGCGCCACGGGCCGGGGCGGGCCCGGCTGGCGGTAGTCGTAAAAGCCGCGGCCGGCCTTGCGTCCATGCCAGCCGGCCAGCACCATGCGCTTGAGCAGCGGCGGCGGCGCGAAGCGGCGCTCGCGGAATTCGTTGTACATGATCTCGGCGGCGTAATAGGTGGTGTCGAGCCCCACGAAATCGAGCAAGGTGAAGGGGCCCATCGGGTAGCCGCACCCCAGCTTCATCGCGCGATCGATGTCTTCCATCGAGCCGGCGCCCTCCTCCAGCGCCCGCACGGCGTCGAGCAGATAGGGAATCAGCAGGCGGTTGACGATGAAGCCGCTGCGGTCGCCGGTGCGCACCGGGGTCTTGCCGAGCGAGGCGGCGAAGGCGACGACCTGCTCGTAAACGCCGGCATCGGTGGCGACGGTGCGCACGACTTCGACCAAGGGCATCAGCGCCACGGGATTGAAGAAGTGCAGGCCCACGAAGCGCTCCGGCCGCCGCGTCGCGGTCATGATCTCGGTGATCGGCAGGGAGCTGGTGTTGGAGGCGAAGACCGCTTCCGGCCGCAGCCGCCCGTCCAGGCGCGCGAACAACTCGCGCTTCGCGGCCAGGTTTTCGACGATCGCCTCGATCACCAGGTCGCAGCCGGCGAGGTCCTCGAGGCGCGTCGTCGGCCGCAGCCGCCCCTGAATCGCGGCGGCTTGCTCGCCGCTGATCTGCCCCTTGCTCTGAAACTTCTCGAGCGACTTGCGGATGCTTTCGAGGCCCGGTTTCAGCCGCTCCTCGCTGACTTCCGCCACCTGCGTCGGATAGCCGGCGGTGGCGCACGCCTGCGCGATGCCGGAGCCCATCAGCCCGCAGCCGACTACGCCGATCGCCTCGAACTTTCCATCTTTCGTCATAGCTTGCCTTGCAGAAAAAAGAGCCGGGCGCCTTCAGCGGCCGTTGCCGCGGCGCAGGTTCTCGACGATCATGGCGATGCCCTGGCCGCCGCCGATGCAGGCCGCGGCCAGGCCCCAGCGGCCGCCGCTGCGCGCCAGCTCGCACAGCAGCGTGATCACCAGCCGCGTGCCGGTGGCGCCGAGCGGATGGCCCAAGGCGATGGCGCCGCCATTGACGTTGGTGCGCTCGCGCTCCAGCCCCAGCTCGCGCTCCACGGCGAGATATTGTGCCGCGAAGGCTTCGTTGATTTCGATGCGGTCCATGTCCTCGAGCCGCAGGCCGGCTTTGGCCAGGGCGGCGCGGCTGGCGGGCACTGGGCCGCGGCCCATGCGCGCCGGCTCGACGCCCGCCGTCGCATAACTGACGATCCGGCCCCAGGGCGCCAGGCCGCGCCGCCGCGCCTCCGCCGCCGTCGTCAGCACCACGGCGGCGGCGCCGTCCACGATGCCGCTGGCATTGCCGGCGGTGACGCAGCCGTTCTTGCTGAACGCCGGCGGCAGGGCCGCGAGTTTCTCGAGGGTGGTGTCGGGGCGCAGGTGGTTGTCGGCGCTGAACTGCTTGCCCTTGCCCACGGGCACGGGCACGATCTCTTCGCTCAGGCGGCAGGCGGCCTGGGCCGCCTGCGCGCGCTGCTGGCTGAGCAGCGCGAATTCGTCTTGCTGCCGCCGCGTGATGCCCAGGTCGGCGGCCAGGCCTTCAGCGGTTTCGGCCATGGAGAGGCCGCACTGGGTGTCGAGCAGCGCCACCATCAAGGCATCTTCCAGCTTGCCCTCGCCCAGCCGGAAGCCCACGCGCGCGCCGCGAATCACATGCGGGGCTTGCGTCATGTTTTCCATGCCGCCGGCCAGCACGACGCCAGCCTCTTCCAATTGCAGGCGATGGGCGCCGCTGATGATCGCCTCCAGGCCCGAGCCGCACAGCCGGTTGACGGTCACCGCCGGCGTCGCCACCGGCAAGCCGGCGCGCAAGCCGACGTGGCGGGCGCCATAAAGAGCGTCGCCGCTGGTCTGCAAGGCGTTGCCGAAGACGACATGATCGAAGTCCGCCGCCGCGATGCCGGAGCGGGCGATGGCGCCCGCGGCCGCCACCGCGCCCAGCTCCAGCGCGGATACCCGCTGCAACTCGCCCATGTAGCGCGCCATCGGCGTGCGCGCGCCGGCGACGATGACGATCTCCTGCATCCGCTTTTTATTCTAGTCCGCGGCGGCGCCGCCTCGTCTGACCGAGCGGTCATGCGGCGCCGCCCCGCGCCCGCGGCCAACGGCCGCGCCGGAGCCCAGCCCAGCGTCCGCGCGCCGCTGGCGAATCCTTGGGGCCCGCCCCCAAACGTCAACAGGAGCGCCGCTCTCTGAGTCAGGGGAGGGACGCGATAGTGAGCGTCCCATTTGCAAGGGCGGCAACGCGGCGTCCGTCGGGGCTGATCGCAGTAGCCGCGGGCGGCTCGCCTTTGGCCGTCGGCACCGGGATGTCCGCCAGTTGCGCCCCGGTGGAAATGTTGAGGACGATCATGCGCTGCGCTGCCGTGTGGGGGAAGATGTCCAGCCACGCTGCTCCTCCCTCGTACCTCACGACCGATACCAGCGCACGCTGGGCGTTTTGACTAAGCGCTACGCGCGCGCCCTCGTGCTTGTCGATCGGCAGTTTCAAGACGTTTAGCGGCCGGCCATTTGGGGCGTAGAAAGTCACCTCGCGTTGCTGCGGGTAGAAGCTTTCAAGGAAGAGTTCGTCGTCGGTTGGCGCGTGCACGGCGCCGTGCCGATGTACTGGAATCGTTGTCCGCCGGGAGTAATCGCACAGCGGCCACCGATACAGCACCGGTGACGGGTGGGTGGGGAGGTTGCCAGGGTCGGCGTTGAAGTAGGCGTACGTGTCAGTAATCGACACCAATTTTGGGATCACAGTGAGCGGGTGGGCGCAGTGCGCAATGATTCCCCGGCTTTCCAGGCTGACAACCGTCACGAGATATCTGTCGGAGCGACGTCCGGGATCCATGGTAAGCAGGAATGTGCGTCGGCTTGGCGATTCTGCCAAATAGCATGAGGGTGGACACGCCGCCAGCTTCGTCCAATTCTCAGTTGCCGCTCGCCCCGCCTCGGGCGTCAGCACCTGAACCCAGCCATCGGCGCGCACGAGGATATCGTCGTGGCTGTCGAGATAGACGCCGCCCCACTGATCGCCCGTACGCGCTGGCACGGACTCGAGAAGCTCGCCGGAGGGCGACAGCCGGAGCACGCGGTACTCGAATCCCGGACGGGAGCGCGTACTCAGGCGGGGAGGACCGCTGCGCACCGTGAACCCGACTACCACGTTGCCTTTGGAATCAAACGCAACCTGCTGGGCGGCGTAGCCAAGGTCTTCCCAGGAGCCGGGCCGTGGCGGCTCCCAGCCGTAGCGCTGGAGCTTGACGGTCGTCACAGCCACTCGAGGCGTGGTCTGGGCGGCGCGGCCAAGGGTCGTCACGGACAGGATGGTTCCGAGCGCGAGCGCGCTGAAGCTGCGCGTCATTTAACTATAACTAATGTGGCCCGGTCCCGAAGGGGACGGAGGAGTTGATCATCCCGAAAAGGTCCCCAATGTGCAGGATAAACCCCACGAAGCCAGAAAAAGGGTCGCCCGCGTCAAGGTGGACAATTTTCACGCCCTGCACGGTAGTTGCCCAATGAATAGACGGATTGGCAGGGAAGCGGCAGGGGGCGCCCTCACCGCCGCCCTGACAGCCCGCGAAACACGGCGGGAGATTGCCGTGAAATTCGAAATTGGCGTTCCCGCCCTTGGTGTAATCGAAATCGAGCTCGAGGTAGACAGCGCTCGGCGATTGGCCCGTCTCATCGGCAATCGCGTCTGCAAGTGCATGACGCTGGGCGTCGACGGCTCTCGACTCAAGCTCCGCGAATTCCGCGTCGGTGTATAGCACTCCGTTCCACTCGTTTTCGTGGGTAGCCACGTACTGGAGACTCATGTAACCGCAGACGTTCCCCTCACAACGGAAGGGTGTGCGGCCGCCGGGATCGCAGAAGTTGTCGGGGCACTGCACGCCGGCGCCGGACGCGACCAATGCCTCGGCCGTGTCGCAGCCGCCCACGACGCCGTTGATACTGCAGGCGTCCTGCGTCTCGAGCGTTCCTACCGTATTGGACAGGGCCGAAAGTATCTCACCCTTCATGCTTGAGCATTGGCCTGCGGAGCACATCAGCCCCAGCGGATCTGTGGCGGCCAGCGGGCGGTTCGCGACGTACGAGTATCTGTCCCAGGACTGCGGGTCGGCGGGGTCGACGGCGGCCAGGCCCGCCGGGTCGGGCGAGAGCCAGCGGGCCAGGTTCGAGGAGTAGGTGCGGAAGGCGAAATGATCGAGCGCGTTGGCGTCGCGGATCTGGTTCGTCCACTTGTACTCGGCCCCGGTCGCCTGCGCCTCCTCCCCGAACGGATAAAGGCGCGAGGCCTGGACCGTGCCGTCCTGGGCGAGGACCGCCGTCGA
>JAJPKR010000051.1 GCA_021323595.1 Terriglobia bacterium
GTGTGCTGCACGATCATCGAGGCGGCGATCATCGCGAACGCCTCGTAGGTCACGAACATGCCGTGGCGGCCGGTGAGCACGTAGCCTTCGAGCCAGCCCTCGCACAGATGCTCGCTCAAGACCTCGAAGACGCGGCCGTCGGCGGCGATATGGTCGTCGATCGAGATGGTGGGCCCGACGAAGCAGCGGTCGGTGACGTCGAGCACGGCGTTGAGGCGGTTGGAGGTGAGTTCGTCGGGACAAAAGATGCGGAAGTTATGCGGATTGCGCTGATAGACATCGCGCAGCATCGTCCCCAGCACGCGGGTGGATTCCCGCCGCTCGCGCGCCGGCTGCGGCACCGGCACGTCGTAGGCGGTGCGCGGCGGCAGATCGAGCGCGCGCAGCACGCGGCCGCCGTTGGCGTGCGGGTTGGCGCCCATGCGGCGGTCGCCGCGCGGGGCGGCGGCGCGCAGGTCGGCGGCGGGCGCGCCATCGGCGTCGAAGAGCTCCTTGGGGCGATAGGAGCGCATCCAGGCTTCCAGCATGGCGAGCTGCCGGGCATCGGCGCGCACATTGGGCAGCGGCACCTGATGGGCGCGGAAGGTGCCCTCGATCGGCACGCCGTCGAGTTCCTTGGGCCCGGTCCAGCCCTTCGGCGAGCGCAGCACGATCATCGGCCAGGGCGGCGGCAGCTCGCGCACGCCGCCGTCGCGCGCCGCGCTTTGAATCGCGCGGATGCGCTGATAACACAGCGCCAGGGCGGCAGCGAAGGCTTGATGCATTTCCCCCGGGTCGCTGCCTTCCAGGAAATGCGGCTCGTAGCCGAGGCCGAGGAAGAACTGCTCGAGCTTGCGATCTTCCGTGCGTCCGGCCACGGTGGGATTGGCGATCTTGTAGCCGTTGAGATGCAAGATCGGCAGCACCGCCCCGTCGCGGGCGGGGTTCAAGAAATGGATGGACGGCCAGGAGCCGGCCAAGGGGCCGGTTTCGAATTCGCCGTCGCCGACGACGGCGACGGCGAGCAGATCGGGGTTGTCGAAGACGGCGCCGAAGGCATGGCTGAGCACATAGCCGAGTTCGCCGCCTTCATGGATCGAGCCCGGCGTGGGCACGCTGACGTGACTAGGCACGCCGCCCGGCGTCGAGAAGCGGCGGAACAGCCGCGTCAGGCCGGCGAGATCGAGCGTGACCTCGGGATAGATTTCCGTGTAGGTGCCTTCCAGATAGACGCTCGCCAGCACCGCGGGACCGCCGTGACCGGGGCCGGCGAGAAAGATCGCGTTGACGTCGCGCTCGCGAATCAGGCGGTTGACGTGCGCATAGATGAAGGTCAAGCCGGGCGACGTGCCCCAGTGGCCGAGCAGGCGCGGCTTGATGTCGGCGGGCCGCAAAGGCTCGCGCAGCAGGGGATTGGCCTGCAGGTAGATTTGACCGACGGTCAGGTAGTTGGCCGCGCGCCAGCAGCGGTCGATGAGGGCGAGCTCGTTCGCGGGCAGGGGACCGGGCGCGGCTTGGCCGGGCGCCGGCGCGGGCACGGCGGTCGAGATGGCCTGGTCAAAACGATACATGGCCTTCCTCCTTGGCGCCCAGCAGCGCGGCCGCATGGCGGGCCAGCATGCGGTCCTCGTCGGTGGGAATCACGCGCACGGCGACCCGGCTCTCGCGGTGCGATATCAGGGCGGCGCCGCGGCGATTGCTGTCGGGGTCGAGGCGGATGCCCATCCACTCCATGTCGCGGCAAATGCCGGCGCGGATCACGTCCGAGTGCTCGCCGATGCCGCCGGTGAAAACCAGCGTGTCGAGGCCGCCGAGCGCGGCGGCCATGGCGGCGACGAACTTCTTCGCTTGGCGGACGAAGCACGCCACCGCCAGAGCCGAGGCCGGCCGGCCGGGCTGGGAGAGGAGCACTTGCATGTCGCCGCTCGAGCCGGAGAGTCCCAACAGGCCGGATTCATGATTCAGCAGCCGGTTGAGCGCGGCGGCGTCGAGGCCGCCCGCGGCTTGCAAATAAATTACGATGCCGGGATCGAGGTCGCCGCTGCGGCTGGACATGAGCAAGCCGCCGGCCGGGGTCAGGCCCATGGTGGTATCCACGCTGCGGCCGTCCTGCACCGCGGTGAGGCTGGCGCCGTTGCCCAGATGGGCGATGACAAGGCGGCCGGCGGCGGCGGCGGGATCGAGAGCACGCAGGCTCGCGAGCACGGACTCGCAGGAGAGGCAGTGGAAGCCCCAGCGGGCGACGCCGCGCTGGCGCCAGATTGCAGGCAGCGGCAGGGCGCGCGCGGCGGCGGGCAGATCGCGGTGGAAATAGGAATCCGAGCAGGCGATCTGCACGGCGCCGGCGCGGGCGCGGGCGACGGCGGCGATGGCGGCGCGCGCCTGCGGCAGATGGTCGGGCGCCAGCGGCGTCAGCGCGTCGAGCCGCGCCAGGGCGGCGTCATCCAAGCGCCGCGGCGCCAGGAACTCGGCGCTGCCGACGACGATGCGATGGACGGCGGCCTGCCAGGCGCCGGCCGCGCCCTGCGCGGCGAGCCAGGCGAGAAAGCGCTCGAGCGCGGCGGCATGGGTGGCGATGGGCGCGGCCGTCTCCTCCGCCGCGCCGCCGGGCCCGCGGATGCGAAAGCGGCCCTGCGGCGCGCCGATCGCCTCCGCCACGCAGGTGAAGAGCGCCACGACCGCATCGCCGGCCTCATAGAGGCCGGCTTTCAGGCTCGAGGAACCGGTATTGACGGTGAGCACTCGCACCACGCGGCCTTTCCGGCGCGCGGCCTCAGGCGATCGCGCCCTGCAACTGCTGCGCGGTCACGGGCCGCTGGGCGCGGATCAGGGCCCGCGCCGCCTCCACCTTCTCCCAGACGTTGCACATCATGGCGCCGCGCAGGCGGCCGTGCGCCAGGTAATAAATGACGCCGGTCTTGTTCTCCTCTTGCCAATCGGCGAAGGTTTCATGGCGGGTATCCACGTCGCCGACGGCTTCATAGCCGAATTCGAAGAGGTCGGAATAGAAGAAGGGCAGGTCGGTGAAGGGCTGACCGGCGCCGGCCAGATTGCGTCCCGCGTGCTTGCCCTGGGAGACGGCGTTGTCCCAATGCTCGATCCGGCGCGGGCCGAGGGTCGCTTCCGGGAAAAAGGCGTTGTCGCCGGCGGCAAAGATGTCGGGATCGGAGGTTTGCAGGCGCTCGTTGACGACGATGCCGTTGCCGACTTCCAGGCCGGCGGCGCGGGCGAGCTCGACGTTGGGCGCGATGCCGATCCCCACCACGACCAGGTCGGCGGCCAGCGAGCGCCCGGCGCGGGTACGAACGCGGTAGGCGCCGTGGGCGGTCTCGATCGCCGTGGGCGCGTCCTCGGCGACCACCTCCACGCCCTTGGCGCGATACGCGGCGTTGAGCGCCAGGCCGAGGCTTTCGGGAAACACCCGCGACACCAAGTAACGCTCGGGGAAGAGCATGGTCACGCGCAGCCCCGCGATGGTCAGCGCCGCCGCCATCTCCGAGCCGATGAAGCCGCCGCCGATGACGAGGGCCGAGCGCCCGGCCCGAGCCGCCTCGCGCAGGGTGCGGTAATCATCCGCGGTGCGGTAGTAGCAGAGGCCGGGCAGATCGCCGCCGGGCAGCGGCAAGCGGCGCGGCGCGCCGCCGGTGGCGAGCAGGAGCTTGCCATAGAGGTACTCGCCGCCGCTTTCGTCGCGCAGGCGATGCTCGCGCCGGTCGAGGGCGGCGATGCGCGTGCCAAGTTTCACGACGACGTGGTTTTGCGCGTAATACTCCGGCGGCTGGACGTAGATCTTGTCGAGCGTAGTGTCGCCCTTCCAGAGCTGCTTCGAGAGCGGCGGCCGATCGTAGGGCAGATCGTTTTCCGCGCTGAAGAGCACGATCGAGCCGCTCTGATCCCGCTCGCGAATGCCGCTGACGGCCCAGCCGCCGGCCAGGCCGCCGCCAATGACTGCGTAGTCGAACCGTTCTTGCGTCACATTCCTATTGTGCACCCCAGCGGCGGCGCGCCGCCGCCGGGACGGGGGCCGGGGCGGCCGGCGCGGCGCGGCGGCGGCTCGCGTCTATACTGAGGGAGTTCGCGCCGCGCGCGGCGCGACCGGAGCCGATGCCCGCGATGAACAGCGCCAGCCCCGCCGGCCCCCGTCATTTGCGCGCCCCCGATGCGAGCCGCCGCGCCGCCGAGGTGATGCGCACGGTCGCGGCGTGGTGCACCGCCGAGCAGAGCGCGCAAGTGGTGGCCGGCATCATGCGCGACTACGAGGTGTACCGGGTGTCGGTAATCGATCCGCAGACCGACCGTTTGCTCGGCACGATCTCGCAGCGGGAACTGTGCCTGCGGGTGGTCGCGGCCGGGCTCGATCCGAAGGCGGTGACGGCGGGCGAGATCATGCACACGCAACCGCCGCAGTGCCGCCCGGAGGCCGATTTGGCCTCGGTCGCCAAGCTGATGCTGCGGGAACGCGCGCACCAATTGCCGGTCGTGGACGCGGAAAACCGCTTGCTCGGGACGATCTTTCTCGCCGACCTTTTCGTTCACGAGTGATGTTCGGCGCCGCCGGCGGCGCTGCCGCGATCGGCGGCGATGGCGGCGCAAACCGCCTTCACCGCGCGTCCCAGCGTGACGCTGGCGCCGGCCGCGACGAGATCGCCGCCGGCGCGGGCGAGCTCCCAGCGATCGTGCTTCCAGCGATGCAAGCTCCAAGCGCGCGGATCGAAGGCGAGTAGATAGTCGGCGGCGCGCCGGTTCGTCGTGATTTGCACCGCGGGGCAGGAGCGCAGGAAGGCGCGGGCCAGGGAGGCGGTCTCCGCGCCTGCCGGCAGCGCCAGCCGCGGCCGTGGCGGCGCGGCGAGGACCAAGCCCAGCAGCAGCAGCACGAGCATGGGTTCGAGGCTAGCGCGCGCGGCGGGCGGCGGCAATTCCCCCGTTCGCGGGGGCGGGCGGGGCGCGGCCGCGATGGGGCCGGGACTGTAGACGGTGCTACGGCGCGCCGGTGGCGGCGCCGAGCGCGCGCGGCGGCGCCGGCGCGACGTCGGTGCGCGCATCGGCGAAAAAGCGCCGGTGCAGGCGCTCGACCGCCACGGGCAAATCATCGTCTTCGATCACGAAGCCGATATTCACCTCCGAGGCGCCCTGCGAGATCATGCGCACGTTTACGCCGTCCAAGGCGCTGAAGACCGCCGCCGCCACGCCCGGCGTGTTGCGCATGCCTTCGCCGACGAGGCAGACCAGCGCCTTGCGCCCTTCATAGCGCACTTCCGCGAAGCGGCTGAGATCATCCACCAAGCCGGGAACGCGATCGAGGGCGCTGATGGCCAAGGACACGCTGACCTCCGAAGTCGAGATCATGTCGATGGGGCACTGATGGACGGCGAAGACCTCGAAGATGGCCTTCATGAAGGCATGCGCCTGCAACATGCGGGTGGAGACGATGTCGAGCAAGGCGATGCGGCGCTTGGAGGAGATGCAGGCGACCATGCCCGCGCGCGGGCTGGCCTTGCCGCGCGGCGCCAGCGGCCGGGCGGTGATCAGCGTGCCCGAGTGGCGGGGATCGGGCGGGCCCGGCAGCCAGCGGCGCGAGTTCAAGACCCAGACGGGAATGTTCTTGAGCATCGCCGGCTGCAAGGTGGCTTGGTGCAGCACCTTGGCGCCGTAGTAGGCGGATTCGGCGGCTTCGACGAAGGAGATGCGCGGGATGCGCCGCGCCAGCGGGCAGACGCGGGGATCGGCGGTGAGCATACCGTCCACGTCGGTCCAGATCTCGATGCGCTCGGCGCCAAGCGCGCCGCCGAGGATGGAGGCGGAGAAGTCGGAGCCGCCGCGGCCGAGCGTGGTGGGCACGCCGCGCACGGTGGCGGCGATGAAGCCGCCGAGGACGGGAATCGAGGCCGCGTCCACCAGCGGCCGCAAATGCTCTTCCGCGCGGCGCTGGGTTTCGGCGAGCAGCGGCTTGGCTTCGGTGAAGCGCTCGTCGGTGGCGATGACCTGGCGCGAATCCACCAGCACCGCGGGCAGACCGCCGCGCGCCAGCGCCAGGCGCACCAGTACCGGCGACATGCGCTCGCCGAACGAGAGCAGCGCATCGTGCGAGCGGGGCGTGAGTTCGCGCAGCGCCATCACCCCGCGCAGCAACTGGCGGAGTTCCTCGAGCAGGCCGTCGAGCGCCTGGGCCTCGGGCGGCGCGGGGGCGCCGGCGGCCAGCTCCGCGAGCACGGCCAAGTGGCGGCCGCGGAGCGCCTCCCAGCCGCGCTTGCAGGCTTCCGTCTCGCGGGCCAGGGCCAGCCGGCCCAGGCGCACGAGCTGGTCGGTGACGCCGGCCAGCGCGGAGACCACCACGATGGGGCGCTCCGGGCGGCGGTCGCGCACGATGCCGCACACGCGCTCGATGGCGGCGGCGTTTTCCACCGACGTGCCGCCGAATTTCATGACGATCATGGCGGCCCCGGCCTCAGTAGCCCTCGGCGTGCGCCAGCTCGGCGTTCAGCAACGCCGCTCCGGCCGCGCCGCGGATGGTGTTGTGGGAAAGCACCGTGAACTTCCAGTCGAGCAACGGGCAGGGGCGCAGCCGCCCCACCACCGCGCTCATGCCGGCGCCGCTATCGACATCCGCGCGCGGCTGCGGACGATCGGGCGCGCCGGTGACCAGCACCGGCTGCGGCGGCGCCGTCGGCAAGCCCAGCTCCTGCGGGCGGCCGCGGAACTCGCTCCAGGCTTGCTGAATTTGCTCCCGGCTGGCCGCCCGGGCCAGCTTGACGGAGACGGATTCGGTGTGGCCGTCCTCGACGGCGACGCGGTTGCAGTGCGCCGAAACCACGAAGGGAGCGGGCGCGACCGCCGCCGCGCCATCGAGGCGGCCGAGAATCTTCGCCGCTTCGCTTTCGACCTTCTCTTCTTCCTTGGCGATATAGGGGATGACGTTGCCCAGAATGTCGAGCGAAGCGACGCCCGGATACCCCGCCCCGGAGACCGCCTGCATCGTCACCACGAAGACGCGTTCGATGCCGAAGGCGCGCGCCAGCGGCGCCAGCGCCAGCACCAAACCCACCGTCGAGCAGTTGGGGTTGGTGATGATGCCGCCGCGCCCGGCGCGATACTCGGCCTGGCCGCGCAGCAGCGCCAGATGATCGGGATTGACTTCCGGAATCACCAGCGGCACGTCGGCGCGCATGCGAAAGGCGCTGGCGTTCGAGATGACGAGATGCCCCGCCGCCGCGAAGCGCGGCTCGACTTCGCGGGCCACGGCGGCGTCCAAGGCGGAAAAGACGTAGCGGGCCGGACAGCCTTCAGGCCGCGCGTCTTGGACCGGCAGCGCCGCGAAGCGCGCGGGCAAGGGCGTCTTGAGATGCCAGCGCACGGCTTCGCCATAGCTCAAGCCGCGGGAGCGCTCGGAGGCCGCGAGCCAAACCGGCTCGAACCAGGGATGGGCATCGAGCAGGCCCAACAGCCGCTGCCCGACTACGCCCGTGGCGCCGAGTATTCCGACCGGGATCCGTTCCTGCATGGCCGCGTGCCTTGCCCGCGCTACGAGCCCTGGCTCAGAGTGCCGATCGTCTGTTTCAGCAAAGACGCGTTGATCTTGATCGTGCCCTCTTTTTTCAGTTGGTCGTAGAGCTGATCGGCGAAGGCGGAAAATGCGGTCTGCTGCTTCTGCGCCAGCAGCATGTCGCGAATCCCCGGCGCTTGCTTGGCGTACTCGCCGGGCGGCGGCTGCTGGATCGAAACCAACTGATAGACCAAATGGGTGTTGTCGGGCAGGCTGGCGACGGGACCGACCTGGCCGGGGTGGAGCGCGAAGAGCGAGGTGGCGAAGCTCGAGATCGAGCCGGCGTCGGGCAGGGAACCGTCGCTCCCCAGCGCCGGGCTGCGCTCCAGCTTCAGGTGCAGGGAAGCGGCAGCGCGTTTCAGGCCGACGCTCTGCGCCTGCTGGTGCAGATCCGCGGCCAAGGTGGCCGCCAGGCGCACGGACTGCTCCTGCTTGAAGTCGCGCTCGACCTGGTCTTGCACGGCGCTGAGCGGCTGGATCTGCCGCGGCACGATGGCCGTAACCTTGGCGAGGGCGAAGCCCGCCGGCACCTTCACCACCGGGGTGATGCCGTTCAGCGGCGCGGAGAAGATGTCGTTCTCGAACTCCTCGTTGATGCCGACGCCGGTGATGGGGTCGGTTTCGGCGAGCGGCGGCGTGGTGATGAGCTGCAGCCCCAGCGTTTTCGCCAGCTGCGGCAGCGGCGTGGTCGCCGCCTCGAGCTGCGCTTGGTTGATCGCCCGCTGCGCCTGATCGAGCGCTTGCTGCTGCTGCAATTGCCGCACGATCTGCGGCTGCACTTGCGCGAAGGAGTCGACGTGCGCCGCCTGGTGCGCCTCGACTTTGATGATCTCGAAACCGTAGGGCGTCTGAATCACGCCGCTGATTTGGCCGGGGGCAAGGCTGAAGGCCGCCTGCTCGACGGTGGGGTACATGCGCCCGCGCGTGATCCAGCCCAATTCGCCGCCTTGGCCGGCGGAGGCGTCGTCTTGCGATACCTGCTTCGCCAGGTCGGCGAAGTTGGCGCCGCCGCGCAGCTTGGCCAGGGTGGCTTCCGCCTGCTGCTTGGCCTTGGCCACGTCGGCGGCGGATTCGCCGGCGGTCTTGAAGAGGATGTGCGCCACTTGCACGCGATCGGGAAAGGTGTAGTTGGCGATATTCGCCTGGTAATACTGGCGCGCGTCGGCAGGGGTGACCTGCACCCGCGCCGCGAACTGGGTGAGATCGGCGAGCAGCAGCTGCAGCGACCGGCGCTCCGGCGCCATGTATTTGCTCATGTTCGCCTTGTAATACGCCGCGAGCGCCGCGGGCGTGACCTTCACCTGCGCGGTGAGATCGGCCGGCTTGAGCGCCACGTAATCGAAGACGGCCTTCGCGTATTGCCGCTCGAAGGCCTGATGCACCTCGGCGTCGCTGACGCGGACTCCGTCGGTGATCAGGTTGTACAGCTTGCGCTCGGCGACTTGATCCTTGACCTGCTGCTCGAACTGCCCCACGGTCATCTGCTCGGCGTTTTGGACGTAGTCCTCGTAGGCGGTTTCACCCACGAACTGGCCGTTGGGGAACAACTGCGGGAGCTGCTGGCGAATGGCTGCCGCGACCTCGCTGCTGGTCGCGGTGAAGCCCATGCGCTGCGCCTCGAGGGCCAGCGCCTTCTCCATGATCATGTTCTGCAGGATGCGCTGGCCGTAGAGCGGCAGCAGCTGCGACGGCAAGGGCCCGGTCTGCTGCATCCGGCTCATCTGATTGTCGAAGTCGGTGACGGAAACCGAGCGCGGGCCGATCGTCGCCAGGAAGGTGTCGCTGCCCGGCTCGCCGGTGTTGCCGCCGCCGAGGCCGGGGATGAGGAACAGCACCATGGCGAAGCAAATGATCACCAAGATGCCGCCGAGCAACCAGCGCGCGGTCGCGTCTTTGCGGCGAAAAAAATTCAGCATGAAAGTGCTCCGCTTCGCCGCGCCTGCAGCCGGCGCAAGCGAGCGAATCTCTTTATTATAGGTAGCTTTGTTTTAGGCCGCCAACGGCGGCGGCAAAGTTCGGTACACTGAGCCCTCTTGCCGGCGGGGAGGGCCGCGGAGGCGCATGCGCATCGCAATTCAAGGCGAGCGGGGCTCGTTCAGCGACGAGGCGGCGCGCCGGCTGCTTGCGCGCCCGCGGCTGGTTTGCCTGCCGAACTTCGAGGAAGTCTTTCGGGCCCTGGCCGGCCGCCAGGCCGATGCCGCCGTCGTGCCGATCGAAAACACCTTAGCGGGCTCGGTCGGAGCCAATTACGATCTGCTGCGCCGCGAGTCGGTATGGATCGCCGGGGAAACGCGCGTGCGCATCGCCCATCAGCTCATGGCCGCGCCCGGCGTCGCCCTCGCGCAAATCCGGCGCGTGCTCTCGCATCCCGTCGCCCTCGAACAATGCCGCAAATTCCTCGCCCGCCACCGCACGTGGGAGGTGGTGCCCTTTTATGACACCGCAGGCAGCGCCAAGCACGTGATGGCGAACCGTCCGGACGATACCGCCGCGATCGCCAGCCTGGCGGCGGCGCGCGAATACGGCGCGCGCATCCTGAGCCGCGGCATCGAAGACGACAAGAAGAACTTCACGCGCTTCGTTCTGCTCTATCGCGAGCGGCGGGCGGTTCCGGGCGCCAATAAAATCTCGATCGTTTTCACGACCCGGGACCGCCCGGGAGCCCTCTTTCGTGCCTTGGCCGTCTTTGCGCTGCGCGACCTCAGCTTGACGCGTATCGAATCCCGCCCCATCACCGGCCGGCCTTGGGAATATCATTTTTATTTGGACTTCCTGGGGCATCTCAATGAAAAACGGGTGCAAAACGCCCTGGCGCACCTCGGCGAGCTGGCCGAGGAGGTCAAGGTTCTGGGGTGGTATCGGCAGACTTGAGCTTGACATCATCAACTTTTATGCTTAGCCTTTACTAAGCAGGGGATTCATGTCAACAACTCCAAACGTCAAGCTGCCGGATTTTCCGGCTGTTCTGCCGGCTTTGCCGGTGCGCGACACGGTTCTGTTTCCCCACGCGGTGTTGCCGTTGACGGTCGGGCGCCAGTCCTCGATCAATTTGGTCAACTCGCTGGGAGAAGAGAAGCTGATTTGGGTGGTGGCGCAGCGGGACGCCCACGTGGACAACCCGCAGCCGGCCGACATGTGTTCGGTAGGCACGATCGCGCTCGTGCACAAGATCGTGCGCATGCCCAATCAGAGCTTGTTCATCTTCACCGAAGGCCTGATGCGGGCCAAGGTGCGCAACTGGGTGCAGACCGAGCCCTATTTGCGCGCGGAACTCGAAGAACTGCCCGAGATTCCGGCGCCGGCCGAGACCGCGATCGAGGCGCTGCAGCGCAATGTGGTCGCGCTGTTTCAGCAGGTGGTGGCGCTGTCGCCGACGCTTTCCGACGAGCTGCAGACGCTGGTGCTGAGCATCGAGGAGCCGGGGCGGCTGGCGGATTTCATCGCCTCGTCGCTGCCGTCGCTCTCGACCAAGGACCGGCAGGAATTGCTGGAGACGCCCAAGATCGCCGAGCGGCTGGAGGCGGTGAACCGGCATCTCACGCGCGAGCTGCAGGTGCAGCAGTTGCGGTCGAAGATCCAGACCGAAGTGCAAGATCAAGTGCAGCAGTCGCAGCGCGAGTACTACTTGCGCGAACAGCTCAAGGCGATTCAGAAGGAGCTGGGCGAAGGCGACGAGAACCAGCGCGACATCGAGGAGCTGCGGCAAAAGATCGAGGCCGCAGGCATGCCCGAGGAGGTCAAGACCGAGGCGCTGCGGGAGTTGCAGCGGCTGAGCCGGATGTCGCCGGCGGCGGCCGATTATTCAGTGACCCGCAACTATATCGAGTGGCTGGCGGTGCTGCCCTGGAGCAAGGGCTCGGCGCAGGAGATCGATCTGGCCAAGGCGGCGGCGATCCTCGATGAGGACCACTACGATCTCGAAAAGGTCAAGGAGCGCATCCTCGACTATCTCGCCGTGCGGCGGCTGCGGCCGACGATGAAGGGGCCGATCTTGTGCTTCGTGGGGCCGCCGGGCGTGGGCAAGACCTCGCTGGGCCGCTCGATCGCGCGGGCGCTCGGCCGCAAGTTCTTCCGCCTGTCGCTGGGCGGGGTGCATGACGAGGCGGAGATTCGCGGGCACCGGCGCACGTATATCGGCGCGCTGCCGGGGCAGATCATCCAGGGCATTCGCCGCGCCGGCACCAACGACCCGGTGTTCATGCTGGACGAAGTGGACAAGATCGGACGCGATTTCCGCGGCGATCCCACCTCGGCGCTGCTGGAGGTACTCGATCCCGAGCAGAACTTCAGCTTCCGCGACAACTATCTGGACGTGCCCTTCGATCTGTCGAAGGTCCTGTTCATCACCACCGCCAACATGCTCGACACGATTCCCGAGCCGATGCGCGACCGCATGGAGACGATCGAGCTGAGCGGCTACACCGAAGAGGAGAAGCTGCACATCGCGTTCCGCTACCTGATTCCCAAGCAAGTGGAGGAGAACGGGGTGGCGAAAGACCGCATCGTCTTCGAGGAGGAGGCGGTGCGGCGGCTGGTGCGCAACTACACCCGCGAAGCGGGCGTGCGCAACCTCGAGCGCGAGATCGGCACGGTGGTGCGCAAATACGCGCGCCGCGTCGCCGAGCGGCAGGCCGACGCGCCGCTGACGGTGACGCCCGACGTGGTGCGCGAGTTCTTGGGCGGGCCGAAGGTGCGGGTGGAGACCGAAATCGCCGAGCGCACGCGGCGCCCGGGGGTGGCGGTGGGCTTGGCCTGGACGCCGACCGGCGGCGACGTGCTCTTCATCGAGGCCAACAAGATGAGGGGCGGCAAGGGATTCACGATGACCGGCCATCTCGGCCAAGTCATGCAGGAGTCCATGCAGGCGGCGCTGACTTGGGTGCGTTCCCACGCCGCCGAACTCGGCATCGCCGAGGATTTCTTCAAGGATCACGACCTGCACATCCACGTGCCGGCGGGCGCGATCCCCAAGGACGGTCCTTCGGCCGGCATCACCATGGCGACGGCGCTGGCCTCGCTGCTCACCGACAAGCCGGTGCGGGCGCGTCTGGCGATGACCGGCGAGCTGACGCTCTCCGGCGACGTGCTGCCGATCGGCGGGGTGAAAGAAAAGGTGCTGGCGGCCAAGCGCGCCGGAATCGAGCAGGTGATCCTGCCGGCGGAAAACCGCCAGCAAGTCGAGGAAGACCTCAAGCCGGAGCAACTGCAGGGCATCGAGGTGCACTATGTCCGGCGCATGGAGGAGGTGTTGAAGCTGGCGCTGCCGGAGACCGAGAGCCAGCGCCGCGACGACGAACGCGAGAAAGAGGCCGTGCTCGAGCACCAGCCGGCGTGAGCGCGATGCTAACCGGGGCGCGGATGCGGGCGGCTAGGCGCGGGGCGGCTTACGCGTTCTGACCGGCGGCAGGGGCATCGGCGACATGACCGGGCTGGCCGTCGGCGGTGAACGGCGCGCTGGCCGCTTCGTTGCGCAGGTAGCCGAGCGCGGCGGTTTGGCCGTCGGCGAGCGGCGCGGCGCTGGTGACTTCGCCGACTTCGCGATCGGCGGCGACGATCTTGGCGCCGGCGGCGACGGGGCCGGCGAAGCGCAGCCGCCGCAGTTGGCGATGCACGGCGCCGCGGGCGCGCACGCGCTCGACGATCTCTTGCCCCACGTAACAACCTTTAGCCAAACCCACGGCCGCAAACAGTCCGGTTTCGGGCGCGAGGTCGGTCGGGCGCAGATCCAGGCCGGGGCGGGCCACGCCGCCGGCGATGCGCTGCCGCTCTTGCGCCTCGGCGCCGGCCGGCTGGGCGACGGCGGCGAGGCGCGACCATAGCCCACCCGCCGAGGTGCCGCCTACCAAGATCTCGAACGTTACAATTCCGCCCCACACCCAGCGCAGGACGCGCGCGGTGATGCCCGGCTGAAACGTCGTTTCCGTCCACGTCCCCGCGGCCGTGGGGAGGTTGACGGGGCCAAGGCGGCCCAGCGCCGCTTCCGCCTCCGGCCCGCACACCCCCAAAGAGATGCCCTCATCGGTGCGATCGGCGATTTCGACCTGAGCGCGAAAGACGTAGCGGCGCAATTGCGCCGCCAGGTCGCCGGCCGCGCTCTGGTCGCAGAGCAGCAAGAAGCCGTCGTTGGCGGCGGCGACGACGTCGAAATAGCTCAGCACCCGGCCCTTCGGATCGAGGAAGAAGGACGGCGTCGCCCGCCCCGGCGCCAGGTCGCGCACGTTGGCGCTGATGATGCCGTTGAGCCATTTCCGGGCTTCCGGACCGGTGACCGCAAGCCGGGCGCGCCAGCTCCAATCGCACAGCGCGGCGGCCCAAAAGGGGTCGGCTACCTCATGGGGAAAGCGCAAAGCCGTCTGTGCGCCCCGGTAGTCCCCGATTGCGGCGCCCGCGCCGGTGAAAAGCGCGAGCAGCGGACTTTCTTTCATGCCATCAGAATAGCTTCCGCGGCCAGAGCCAGAGCGGGAAACCGGTTCAGAAAGAGGACTGGGCCAAGGCTCGCCAATTCGCGATTTGCTCCCGCTTCGGGAAAAGTTTGCGAGCTGCGGCGGCGGGGCGGGCGTGCCGGCGCGAGTGGATGGCGCGGGGGCGGAGCGGCACGTTGGGCTAACTCCCTCCATTTGCGGCTGCCCGCGGGCCGTGGCGCGCCGGGTTTGCACGCGCCGACGGCCAGGCACGCAGGGGCGGGATTGGCGGGCGACGTGCACCGTCGAAGGCATAACCGAATTTGTGGGGTGGTGAGCAAAGAAAATGGGCGCCAAGGCACACGCGCTGAATCCGTCGAATCCCTCCAACCGCAAAACGCGGGCGCCGCTGCCGCCGGGTCCCTGGGAGCAGGCCTATCGCGATCACTGGAGTTTCGCGTATCGCCTGGCCCAAGCGCTTTCGAAGGGCGATGCGGCGTCGGCGCGGCGCTTGGCCGCCGGCGCGTTCTGCGAGGCGGCGCGGCAGGGCTCGAGCGAGGGCGCGGCCAATATCGCGCAGCGCTGGGCCGCGGCCTGCCTGGCGCTCGCCAACCCGGCGGCGGAGGCCATGCCGTTGCTCGTCGGCGCGCGCGCGTTGCCGCGGCAACAGCAGGCGGCCTTCTTGGCCTTCGACATTTGCGGCATCGAGGCGCGGCAAGCCGCGGCCATCGCCGGCGCCAGCGCGGCGGAGTTCGGCCGCCTGCTGCTGCAGGCGCGGCTGGCGCTGCGCGGCGCCTTGCGCTCCGCCGCCTCGTAAATTCGCGCTTTCCGGAAAGCCTGCGGCGCTCCGCGCTCGCCCGCCGGGCTGGTCTGCACCGATGAGCGGCAGATCTCCTTCCGTGAGGCAATGCGCGAGCGGATGCGCCCTTCACCGCCGACGCGCGCCGCCAGCCGGCGCAGCGGCGCTACGCCCGCCGCGGGCGTTCTTCGCGGCCCAATCGACGCGGCCGCGGCGATTTCCCGCGGTGCTGGGGCTGCGGCCACCGCTGCCGTGGCCGCCACCTAAACTGCCAGCGCGGAACAAAGCACGTGCGACAGTGTGATGGCAACTCGCCTCCGGCCTTGCCGGAGCGCGCCGCGTATCCGGAACAGGCCGGTCGCCCGAATTCAGTGAATTTGCGGGCCACGACTCACCGGAGCAGGCGAACAACGGGGGCCGGGCTGTGGCGAGTTCCAGATGACCTAAGGCGAGGCGCCGCCGGGACGCCAGCGGCCGTGAGGGGGGCTAAGCGAGTCGCCAGAGCGGGCGCTGGTGCGGATAAGTCATTACCCCACGTGTGGGTGGTGACCAGGATGATACTTGACGACCTATCGCGCGTCGAAAATCGTCCCGTGCTGACAGGAGGACATCGCGGTGGCAACCCACCGCGTTCATCGCGCGATCGGCACGGCACTTCTTATGTTCCTCGTCTGGGCAGCGGCCGCCGGATTTGCGGCAGCCCAGGCCACGCCTGGCGCCCCCCCGTTTAGCTCGCTGGCGCAGGTACCTGAGGGCCACCTCGATCTCGCTGACCTCAACATTCACTCGATTTACCCGGTGCTGCTCAAGGGCGGCCTCATCCCGTTCGACTTCCGGCTCACGTCGAATTCCCTGGTGAGCAGCCCCGCTGGCGGCGCATGGTCGGCGGGAGCGACGCTCGTTTACAACGCTGGCGCCGCCGTGGGCGAAGCCTTCCCCAACCGAACGGTGCAGGCACTCTGCCCCGGCGAGAAGAGCACCTGCGTGACCTATGGGACGTGTACCTGGGTCAACGAGTACAGCCAGTGGGAATACGACGATCGGCTTGGCACGCCGCACCCGCTTCAGGCCGGCACCGTCTACGGCTGAATTCGATGTCCACTTCCAATTCCACGTTCGTCTATGATCGCTGGGGCAACCTGACACAGGCCACCGGCGCGCAAAACTGGAACGTCAGCTTCAACGGCGCCAACCAGGTTGCCGGGTTTTCCTACGACAGCGACGGCCGCCTGACCAACGACGGTTCGGCCGCCTACAGTTGGGACGACCTCAACGAGATGACCGGCTACAATTCCAGCTCGACGAGCAGCTACGACTATGACCCGCTTGGCCGCCGCAGCCGCTCCGCTACGCCGTCGGGCAGCTTCGACTACTTGTACGGGGTCGGCGGGTCGCTGCGGGGCGTGTGGAGCGAATCGGCGGGGGGCTGGTCGCGTCTGGAAATCGGCGTGGCGGGGCTGGAGCTGGAGACCTACGATGCTTCGCCGCCGAGCGGCTACTCGGCTTTCACCTACAACGCCGTCAACGCGCTTGGCTCGGAGTCGTTCCGCTACAACGCCGGCGCCGGCGCGCTGAACTACCATTACCTGCCCTTCGGTTTGGGCTCGCCGGGCCAAGGGAGCGACCCGACCACGAATTTGCACTGGACCGGGCAAGAGCAGGACGGCGAGAGCGGGCTTTATCATTTTCGCTACCGCAACTACTCGCCGCTCGAGAGCCGCTGGCTCTCGCCCGATCCTGCCGGCTGGGCGGCGGCGGACCCGGCCGATCCACAGAGCTTCAATCGCTACAGCTACGCCGGCAAAAGCCCCTGCTCGGCCACCGACCCACTGGGCCTCGCCAACTGCCCGCCCGGCTACCACGTGCTGACCGCACGGGAAGCGACAGACGTCGTCGCCGCGGCTGCGGCGCTGGCGAGGCAGACCAACCTAAGCATGTGGAAATGCGGTGAGGGCGGAAACGAAATCGCCGGGACGCGGGGCCATCCGAATCCCATAGACTGCACCCACTTCATCCACCTAGCCATCCAGGACGCCGGGCTGTGGACGCCGTACGAAAACACTGCGCAAATGGCGAGATTCGGCGGTTCCCTCAGCTACAACTATTACCTTCCGGACCCGACGCCGGGCGGGCAAGTCGGCGACGTCGTGGTGCTCGACGCGGGCGGCGGCTTCGCGACCCACGCCGTACTAATCGGCGGCACAAACCCGCTTAAGCTGTACGCAAGCAACGAGCATCGCGGCTACTTACCGCCCGGCGGCCCGCAGCGTGGTGTAGGCGGCCCGCAGGAGGTCGGAGATTCCTGGTGGACCGGCCGCGCCAATAGCGGGTTGGTGTTGCGGCCCTGTGTGAAGTTGGCGCTCCCGCCGAGCCGGGTGGAGGGCGGCGGGGGCGGCCCGATCTTCTTCCAGCCGACCGGCGCTGCCGGCCAGTGGCGGTTCGACTGGTGGGTGGAGTTCGGCACGGACGAAGAGACGGGCGAGCCCTTTGTTATCGGCCTCGGCGGCATGTGGCAGTGGGCGCCGAATGCAGACTGGCGACCGACGCTATGAGGTCTCGGTGGCTGTGGACTTTCATCTGCCTTGGGGTGCTCTCGCCGTCGGCGGGCGTCGCGGGTGCGTGCCAGGCAGGCGGCATCCCCTCCTCGAGTTTGCGTTCCCGGCAAGTCGGTTGGAGAGAAGCTGGCACCAAAGAATGCTTCGTCTTCGGGCGCGGGGGTGGGGCCTGGGTATCCTGTGGGAACCAAATTCACCGGATTTCAACGGCAGCCTGGCATGGCCTCGTTGTTGCTCCCCGGGGAGATTTCGTGCTAATCTTCGCGGCCCGTGGGAGGCCGCTGGTGGTTGCCCTCCGACCTCCATACCGGGTCCACCAGCCGCCCTACCCCGGGCGCTTCGACTGGTGGAACGGGGATTACTATATGGCGCCGACCTGCGGTACGATCCTGGCCGACCAGGAGCAGTTCGATATTCTCGCCGGCCGCCACGTTGCATTCGACGACTACGGCAGCGTCCGCTGCAGTGACGACCGCCGCGTCGTCGTCGGGATGTGGCGTTCCAATCTGGCTTTTTCCGAATTTGAGCTAAGGCAGGGCGCCGAGGTCCTCGATCGGCACGTGGATGGGCTCAGCTATGCGGTTAGCCCCAACGGTCGTTTTATCGCGTGGCTGGCCGAGCCTACGCCCTTCAAGCTACAGGTCGCCGTTCGTTCGGCCGCCGGAGCCACCTTGATGGCGCCATTGCGGAGCGACCTGTATAGCCCAAATCTCAGCACTGTGTCCGATGGGGGCGATGCCATCTTCGACGCTGCTTGGGGCGATCTCCCCTATCAGGTCGGGGTGTTCCACTGGCACCCCGGCATGAGCCAACCGGCGTTGCTGCTAACTGACGCCGATGGCCCGCAGTGGGTCACGCCGGCAACGGCGCGGGCGCTGATCGCCCGCTACGAGTACCTGGGCAAGCATCCGCAGCCGGGACAGCCGCGCTAGACGCTCAGCGCATCCGGCGCCGACCTATCGCAGTTTGGGCGCGTCGCTCCCGATCCGCCGCTCCGCCCGATGGCAGCGACCGAACCATCGTTCGCGGCTACTGCGCCGCCTTGGCGATTTCGCCGGCGAGTTCGGCGAAGCGGAGGTCGGCGGGCGCCAGGGCTTGCGCGCGGCCGGCGGCGGCGAGCGCGCCGGCGTAGTCGCCGAGGTCGCGCCGCGCCAGCGCGAGTTGCGCGTGGTTTTCCGGATCGTCGGGCGCAAGCGCCAAGGCGCGCTCGATCAAGGCCAGGGCCTCGCGCGGCCGCTGCGCGGCGATGTGGCTGGCGGCGGCGTCTTTGAGCAGATGCGGCGCCTCCGGGGCCAACCGCAGGGCGGCGTTGTAATAGAACGCGGCTTGCCGAGGGTCGCCCAGGGCGCGATGCGCATCGCCGAGCGCCGACCAGCTCCGATAATCGTCGGCGATAAGCGTAGTCGCGCGCGCCGCGAGCAGCAAGGCCTCCTGCGCCTCGCCCTGCCGCGCCCATAAGGCCGCCAGCGCCGCATGCGCCAGGCCGTCGTCGGGATTGCGGCTGACCGCGACGCCCAGCAATTCGGCGGCGAGGCCGGCTTCGCCGTGCTCCCAGCAGGCCAGCCCCAATTCGCGGGCCCGCTCGGGATCGTTAACGGTCACGCCGGCCAGCAGGGCGGCGGCCGCGGCGCCATCTCCGGCGGCGAGGCGCTCCTCGGCCAGCGCGAGCCGCGGCGCGACGAAACCGGGATCGAGTTCGAAGGCGCGGATGAGCGCCCGCCGCCGCCTCTCGCCGGTTTGCCCCAGAGCGGAAAAATACGTCAGCAGCGCCAGCGGCGTGCCCGCGCGCAAGTCGTCGAAGGCGTGGGCGAGCGCCGTGGGCACCGCCAGCCCGCGGCTCTGGGCGGCGGCTTCGAGCAGCCGAAACAACAAATGATTCGCCGTGTCCGCCTCGCCCGCCTGCCGTAGCGGCGCGTCCGCATCGAGGCGGAGCTCGCCGATCCATTGCGCGCCCAGCCAGAGCGCCAAGGAGAAGCGCAGCGGACCGGTCGCCATCGGCGCGCCGCCGCCCAGGCGGCCCAGCCAATCCGTGAACAGCGCGGCCAGGCCCGCGGCCGCGCCCTCCGGTACGGCGGCGGCCGGTGGCGGCAGGGCGCGTTCGGGCTGGACGTCGGCCGGCGGCAAGAAGTCCACCAGACAGGACTCGCAGGTGATCGTCATCCTTCCCACTTAAGCATGTTTCCAGGCGGGCGCGCGCTTCTCCAGGAAGGCGGCCACGCCTTCGCGGGCATCCGCGAGCGGCAATATTTCGCTACGATAGAGCGCTTCGGCCGCCTCGAGATCGGCCATCCAATCGCGCCGCAACGCCCGCCGCGTCACGCGCAGCACCGCGCTCGACAGCCGAAGCCAATCCTGGCGAACGCGCGCCGCCGCCTCTTCCAGGTCGCCCTCCGGCGCCAGCCGCGCCAGGCCGGCGGCGGCGGCTTCGGCGGCGGAAACATTTCTGCCGGAGAGGATCCAATCCTCGGCCCGCCGCAGGCCGACCAGGCGAGGCAGCAAGGCCATCGCCAGCGGCGGAAAGCAGCCGACTTTGATCTCGGGGAAACCGAACACCGCCGCCTCGCCCGCCACCACCGCGTCGCAGGCGATCGCCAATTCGGCGCCGCCGCCCAGCGCCGCGCCGCGCACGACGGCCAGCGTCATGAAATCGGCCGCAGCCATCTCGCGGAAAATGGCGTCGAAACGCGCGAGCATGGCCGGCGCGCGCTCGGGCAGATGGTCGGCGACCTCGACGCCGGCGGAAAAGGCGCGGCAATCGGGCGCGGCCTCGACCTGCACCACGCGCGCCGCGCCGCGGCATGCGGCGAGCGCGGCGGCGATCTCCTCCGCCATCGGCGCATCCACGACATTCAGCGGCGGCCGGCGCAGGATCAGGCGCGCCCACTCGCCCTCCTCGCGCAGCTCAATCGAGCGCCATGAAGCGCGAAGCGTCTTCATTTCAGCGCGGCCGTCGTCCCGCTGCCGCCGCGCGCGACCGGCGGCAGGCCCCGAGTCCACCACTGAAAATCCAGCCAGCCGGGGCCGAGGGCAAATGCGCAGCGCAGCGAAGCGCCCGAGAGAAGACCTGCGAAATTCCGCAGGGCGGGTCGCTGCCAGCTAACCACGCCGGAGCGGGGCGAGAAGCAAGTGGGGCGAGGCCGCGGGCTGGGAGGGGCGGGAGGAATACACGGATGGATCCGATCCGCCCGACCCGCCGAACCGGGGCCCCCGGCGCGCGATGTTGGCGCGCTGGGGTGGGAGAACGAAGCCCTGCGAAGCTTATCGCCCCGCCCACCATTACAGCGGCGACCACTTGGCTTCCGCGCCCTTGGGCTCGATCCAGTCGTTGTCGGCCGCCAGCAGTTCATTCACCGCGGCGATGTCGGCGGGGCTGGGCAAGACCGCCGCCAGATGGCGTGCGTGTTCCTCGGCCGTTTGCGGTTCGCCGGTGAGGCTGAAGCACTTGCCGGCGTATTGGCCGATGTGGCGGTTGAACTTGATGTCGGGCGCGAACAGCTTCTCTTGCCCCTCGGGGATCAGCCGATTCAGCGACTGGATCAGGCTGTTGACCTCCTCGAAATAGAGACGCCGCGCCGCGTCGTTCAGCGTGTCGAGGTCGGCGGGCTGGGCGTTGGTGTGCTCGTCGTAGCGTCCCTTCAGACCCCAGACATACGCCCAATGCGCCGAGGAAGAGAAGTCGGTGCCGAAGAGATCGTAGGCGGTCGGGATCCACTTGTTGAAGTACTTCTGGATGTAGCGCAGCGGCACGCGGCCGCGCTTGACGATGCGCCGCAGCCCATCGTTGCCGGTGCCGAGATGGAACGATTCCTCCTTGAGCATCGGCACCATGCTTTGCGCCAGCGGCGCGAAGGCGGAGTGGCTCAGCATCTGCAACTGGAACTTGCCGTCGCGATCGATGAACTGCGTATAGGTATAGAAGTCGAGCCAGTTCTCGACGCTCTCGTTGAAGGAGCCGAGCAGGCGCTCGGCGTTGAAGGCGCGCCGCTCGAGCAGCTTTTGCGCTTCGATGCGGCCGGCATGGCCGAAATGGCCGATCAGCAGATGGCACATCTGGAAGCCGTGCCGCATCTCTTCGGTCATCACCCGCGCCAGCGCCTTGCGGTCGTATTCGGTGGGCGCGCCGATAAACAGGTTGCGCTGCTGCTCGACGGAGGCGAACTCGGTGTCGCCTTGATAGACGATGAGGTTGAGCAGCGCGTCCTGCGCGCGTTGATCGGGGATTTGCCGCACGCGCTGCCAGCGCGCCTGCCCGCGATAGGCGCCGAATTCGATCTCGGTGCTGTGCAGCGGCCCGTACTTGGCCTCGAACTGATATTGCTTGAGCTCGGGATAGTCGAGGCCGATGTCTTTTTGCCAGCCCTGGAACAGGTCAACCCAATCGTCGAAGGTGGAAATCTTGGCCATGGCGCGCCTCCTCGTGTTGCGCTCGCTTCACTCCTGCAAATTCACCCACACGCACTTGGTCTCGGTGTAGAGATCGAGCGCTTGCTTGCCCAGCTCGCGCCCGAAGCCGCTCTGGCGGAAGCCGCCAAAGGGCGCGGCGGGATCGTATTGGTTATAGGTGTTCACCCACACCGTGCCCGCCTTCAAGGCGCGGGCGGCGCGATGGGCGAGCGCGAGATCGCGCGTCCAGACCGCCGCCGCCAGCCCGTAGCAGGTGTCGTTGGCGCGGGCGATGGCCTCCTCGAAGTCGTGGAACTCGAGGGTGGCCAGCACCGGGCCGAAAATCTCTTCGCGGGCGATCCGCATCTCCGGCCGCACGCGGTCGAAGATGGTGGCTTGCACGAAGTTGCCGTGCTCGAGCCCGGGGACGGCGGCGCGCTCGCCGCCCAGCACCACCGCCGCGCCTTCGCTGCGGCCGCTGGCGATGTAGCCGAGCACGCGCTCCATCTGCTCGGCGGAGACGAGCGCCCCCAGCTTGGTCTTGGGATGCATGGGATCGCCGGGCACGAGCTTGCGCGTGCGCTCGACCAGCTTTTCCAGGAAACGATCGTGGATCGAGCTGGCGACCAGCAGGCGCGAGCCGGCGGCGCAGACTTCGCCTTTGCCGTAAAAGATGGCGTTGTAGGCGCCGCGCACGGCGGCGTCGAGATCGGCGTCAGGAAAGACGAGGTTGGGCGACTTGCCGCCCAGCTCCAGCGAGATGCGCTTGTTGGTCTCCGCCGCCAGCCGCATCACCTCATGGCCGACCGCGGTCGAGCCGGTGAAGGCGATCTTATCCACGCCGGGATGCCGCGCCAGCGCCGCCCCGGCGGTGGGGCCGAAGCCGGGCACGACGTTGAGCACGCCCGGCGGCACGCCCGCCTCGGCCGCCAGCTCCGCCAGCCGCAGCGCGGAAAGCGGCGTCTGCTCGGCGGGCTTGAGCACGACGGTGCAGCCGCAGGCGAGCGCGGGGGCGATCTTCCAGGACGCGAGCAGCAGCGGAAAATTCCAGGGCGTGATCGCGCCCACCACCCCCACCGGCTCCCGCCGCGTGTAGGCGTGATAGGGGCCGGCGACGGGCACGACGCTGCCCTCGATCTTGTCCGCCCAGCCGGCATAGTAGTCGAAGACGGCGGCGGCCTCGGGCAGGTCGATCTGGCGGGATTCGAAGATGGGCTTGCCGTTGTCGCGGGTCTCGATCTCGGCCAATTCGTCGGCGTGGCGCTCGATCGCCTCGGCGAGGCGGCGCAGCAGGCGGCCGCGCTCGCGCGCCGGCAGCGCCGGCCAAGGGCCCGCGTCGAAGGCCTGCCGCGCCGCCGCGACGGCGCGATCCACGTCGGCGGCGCCGGCCTCGGCGACCTCGGCCAGAAGCGCGCCGGTGGCGGGATCGCGCGTGGCGAAGGTCTTGCCGCTGGCGGCGGCTTCCTCGCGGCCGCCGATGAACAGGCCGCGGCGGCGCGGCGCCGCGTCCGCGATCACGCTGGTGTTCGGGGCCGCTTCGCTCATCGCCCGCTCCGGCTATTTCCCCTGGAAGTGCGGCTGCCGCTTTTCGTTGTAGGCTGCCAAGCCTTCCTTGGCGTCCTCGCTAGTGAACAGCAGTTGCTGCAATTCGCGCTCCACCGCCAGCGCCTCCTGCAAGGACACCTCGGCGCCGGTCTGCACCGCGCGCTTGATGTTGCCGACGGCGCGCGGCGCCTTGTGCGGCGGGCAGAACTGGCGGGCGTAGTCGAGCACCTGCGGCAAGAAGTCGTCGCGGTCGTAGATGTCGTGCACCAGGCCCGTCTCTTGCGCCTCCTCGAAGGAAAACGTGCGGCCGGTGATCATCAGCTCCAGCGCCCGCGCCTTGCCCAGCACCCGCGCCAGCCGCTGCGTGCCGCCGGTGCCGGGCAGCACCCCCAGCGTCACCTCCGGCAGCCCGATTTTGCCCGCGTCGCGGCGGGCGATGCGCAGGTCGCAGGCCAGCGCGATCTCCAGGCCGCCGCCGACGGTGTGGCCGTTGAGCGCCGCGATCACCAGCTTCGGCGTCTGCTCCAGGCGGCACAGCGTCTCGTTGGCGTGCAGGCAGAAGTAGTACTTGAACTGCGGCGTGACGCTGCCCAGCATGCGAATGTTGGCGCCGGCGGAGAAAAACTTCTCGCCGGCCCCGGTCAGCACGAGCACGTGGATGGCGTCGTCGAAGCGGGCGCGCAGGATCGCCTCGTCCAGCTCGCGCATCATTTCGTAGGTGTAGGTGTTCGCCGGCGGATCGTCCATCGTCAAGATCGCGATCGGGCCTTCGGTGCGGTAGCCGACCAGCGGCGGGCGCGCCGCGGCGGCTTCAGCGCCTTGCGGTTGCGTGACGGTTGCCATGATTGCTCCTTTTCGTTGCCACGGGGACGGGCGCGGCGCCGGCCCGGACCGGCGTCCAGCCGTCGAGAAACAGCGCGCTCATCTCCGCCGCCAGGGTGGCGGCGTCGGGATCGCGCCGCTCGCGATGCCAGGTGTAAATCCAATTGAGCATGCCGAACAGGCTCATCACCGCCGTGCGCGCTTCCCGCGCCGCGCCGCCGTTCGCCGCGGCGGGCGCGAGCGCCGCCACCAGCGCCAGGCATAGCTCGTAATACTGATGTTTCAGCCGCGCGATCTCCTCGCCGCGCGCGCCCGACAACACCGCGGCTTCGTGCGACAGCACCTTCATCGCCGCGCGGTTGGCGAGGAAATAGCGCAAATGGTTGGCGATCACCGCCTCGAGCGCCGCGCGCGGCGCTCGGCCCTCCGCCGCGGCGCGCGCCCCGGCGAGGACAGTCTCGAGCGTGTGCTTTTGCAGCGCGTGCAGCAGCGCTTCCTTGCTGTCAAAATAGTGATACAGGCCGGCGAGGCTGATGCCGGTGGCGCGCGCCAGGTCGCGCAGGCTCGCGCCTTCGTAGCCCTTCTCCGCGAAGAGCCGCGCCGCGTGGTCGAGAATCGCCGTCCAGCGGCGGTCGCGGGCGGTGGCGGGCGGGGCAACGAGGGCGGGCGCGGACGCGGGCATGGCGGCTGGGGACCGTTCGAACGTTCGTTCGGCCCAAGGGCATTATAGTCAACCGCGGCGCAGGCAAACAAGGGCCTTGACGCCGCGCCGTCCGCCACATACTCTGCGCCGCAGAGTACAGCCATGACGCTCTTCGATTTGCTTTTCCTGGCGGTGCTAGTGCTGGCCGCCGCCGCCCTGGCCGGCGCTCTGGCGCTGGCGGGAGCCGGCCGCCGCCGCGCGGCCGGCCGGCTCGCGGCGGCGGCGGCGATCGGCGCGGCCGTTTATCTGGGCGTCGTGGGCGTCGTGGCGCGGGCCGCTCCGGCCCGCGTCATCGCCGCGGGCCGCTTGCGCTGTTACGACGACTGGTGTTTCGGCGTGGCGGGCGCCGAGCGCACCGCCGCGATCGGCGGCGTGCGGGCGCAGGGCGGCTTTTATGTCGTTCACCTGGTGCTGCACAGCCGCGCCCTCAAGCGCGCGCAGCGCGAGCGCGGCGATCGGGTGTTCCTGCTGATCCCGGCAGGACGAATTGTTGTCTCCGGCGACGGCCAGCGCGCTTGGCAGGCGCTGCATGGACTGGCGCCGGGCCTGGATGCCTGGCTGCAGCCCGGCGCCACTGTGGCGACCGTTCGCGTCTTCGACGTTCCCGAGGGAATTCAGCCCACGGGCCTGACCCTGGTGCATCCGCCCGGGCCGGGGAAGCTGGTGATCGGCGACGACGATAGCTTCGGACACCGTCCGGCGATCTGGCTTCTGGGCCCAGCCCAAGTTCCTTGAGCGGCGCGGCCTCGCAAGTTCTGGGAGCCGGCGCGCCGGCTCGTCCCGCCGCTGCGTCCCGCTTGTTCGTGGGCTGGCGTCGTGCCGCGCCCCGCGACCGCGACTGCTGCGCTGCGCCTGCTGCGCTCCGCGCCCTGCTGCCGCGTCAGCGCCAGCGAATCACGAGACGCTGGGCGGCGGCGGACCAGGGCAGCGTGATCGTCAATTGGCGCGTGCCGGAGTAGCTGAGCGCCGCGGGCGCCAGCGGCACGCCGTCGAGCGTGGCGGCGGCGGGAGCGGCGACGTCGTGCAACACCACCTGCGCCGACGGATGGCGGGGGCGGTACGAGCCCTGCGCGGCCGAAAGCGTGACGGTGGTCGCGAGCGCGCCGGGCGCATAGGCGACCGTGCGCAGAAAATAGACGCCGCGCCGGTAGGCGAAGGTCGCGCCGTCGTCTTCGTAATATTGGCGTGCGGTCGCTTGCCGCGAGCGCACGTCGAAGATCAGCGGCGCCGTTTGCCATTCCGCGGTGTTGGCGCGCGGCGGCGACAAGAAGAGGATGGCGCCGTCGCGCGCGAAGAGCGGCAGTTGCGCTGCCTCCGCCGTCACCTGCACCGTCGCCGGCCCGGCGAACACGGCGTCGCTCGCGTCGGCGGCGATGCGGTGCCAGCTCCCGGCGGGCAAGTATACCGAGCGGCTGGTGGCGTGCGGCGCAAGAATGGGCGCGACCAGCAGATCGTCGCCGAAGAGAAACTCACTCGCCAGATCGTAGGTCTGCGGGTCGTCGGGGTAGTCGAGGACGAGCGCGCGCATCATCGGCAGGCCGCTGCGCGAGCTTGCGTAGAACGCATCGTAAATATAGGGAAGGTAGCGATAGCGGCGGTCGATGGCGGCGCGATTGGCGGCCTCGGCGGCGGGGCCGAAGGCCCAGGGTTCCTTGGGCGGGGTGTCAATCATGGCGTGGCCGCGCATGAAGGGGAAGAAGGCCGCGGCCTCGGCCCAGCGCGTCCAGAGATCGGCGGAGCTGACGCCGGCAAAGCCGCCGATATCGTTGCCGACGAAGGGAAAGCCGGAGAGGCCGAGGCCGAGCAGGGTGGTGATGCCGTTGCGCAGGTGGCCCCAATCGGCGGTGTTGTCGCCGGTCCAGAGCGCCGCATAGCGCTGGCCGCCGGCATAGGTGTCGCGCGTCAGCACGAACGGCCGCGCCTCCGGATGCAGTTCCAGCAGCCCCGCCTGCGTCGCGCGCGACATCTGCTGCCCGAAGACGTTGTGCGTTTCCGCGGCGGTGCTGGGCGCGCCCGCGTTGGCGAAGCGCACGTCGTCGGCCATGGTGCCGGAGGGGGTATCGAAGACCGACGGCTCGTTCATGTCGTTCCAGATGCCGCTCAAGCCGGCCGCGGCGAAGCTCGCGATCTCGTGCGCCCACCACGCCCGCGCCGCCGCATCCGTGAAGTCGGGAAACACGGCCGGCCCGGGCCACACCGGGCCGACGAACAAGCTGCCGTCCGGCCGGCGAGCGAAGACGCCCGCTTGCAGGCCGCTGTCATAAACCGCATAGCCGGGATCCTGCTTCACGCCGGGATCGATGATCGCGACCGCATGGAAGCCGAGGCCGTGAAGCTGCGCCAGAAGCTGCCGCGGCTGCGGGAATCCGGTCGGATCCCAGGTGAAGACGCGGTAGCCGTTCATGTAGGCGATATCCAGCCAAATGCCGTCGGCGGGAATGTCGCGCTGGCGGAACTGCCGCGCGATCTCCAACACCTGGCTCGCCGGATAGTAGCTATAGCGGCTCTGCTGGTAGCCGATCGCCCATAGCGGCGGCAGCGGCATCGTGCCGGTCAGCCGCGCGTAGCGCTCGAGCACGTCCCGCGGCGTGGGGCCGGCGATGAAGTAATAGTTGAGTTCGCCCCCCTCCGCGCCGAAGTCGAAGTATTGCCGGCTCCGCCGCCCGAGATCGAAGCTGGCGCGAAAGGTGTTGTCGAAAAAGAGGCCGTGCGCCAGGGCCGGCGCATCGGGCGCTTTGTGCAGCACGATCAGCAGCGGGATATCGGCATAGAGGGGATCGGTGGAGTTGTCGTAACCGAAGACGTCGGAGTTCCACATCACGTAGGACGTGCCGCCCAGCTTCATGCCGCGTTTGTCGAGCGGTCCGGTCTTTTCGCCGAGTCCGAAGAAGTGGTCGTAGTCGTCGAGTTGCTTCCACACCCGCACGCGCGCGCCGCCGCCCGCGGCGGCATCGGCGGTGTCGAAGGCCATGCCGTCGCCCGCATCGGCGCCGAGCAGGCGGCCGTCGCGATCGTAGAACGCGAGGCGCACGGGATTGCGGGCGATGCGCAGCGTCAGCAGGGAAGTCGTCAGCTCGTCTTGATCGGCGCCGGGCACGAACGTGAACTCGCCGCCGGCGGGCGCGGCGGCGGCGAGCGCGTAGGAATGGTCGCGGCCGGCGCGGGCCAGTTCCGCCGCCGGCGTGAAGCGCACGCGGATGATCCCCGGCGCCGGCGCCGACAGGCGCAGCAGCCCGCGCTCGTTCTGATAGACGACGCTGCCGGCTTTGCGCCGCCCGGCGGGCATGGCGCCGATCGCCGTCCACTGCGCCGCGGCGGCCAGCGCCAGCAGCAGCGCGACACCCAGGCTTCGGGCAATGATTTTCATCGGCAGCTCCTTCGCGCGTTCCGGCGCATGACGCGGCGGCATCCTGCGCGCGGGCCGGCGCGCGGCCCGGAGCGCGGTGTGGTGGCAATCGTCGGCGCTGAACGCAGTCCGCCAGTGTACCGCATACCGGCCCCGTACCGGCCGTTGCCACGGCTGCGCCCCGGGCGAAGAGCCGGGAGCCGGCCGCCGCCGCGCGGCGCCGATCGTCCCGGCCGCCCGTTGGCAGCTACGCGAGACCCGGGCGGGCGCGGCGCGGCGCCGCGCGCAGCAGCGCCGCGACTTCTTCGTCGCCGGCGATGTGGCCGCGCGCGCCCGGCGCCGTGCAGTTGAGCGCCGCCAGCGCGCACGCGAACTCCAGCGCGCGCGCCGCCGCCCAGCCGCGCAGCAGGCCGACGAGAAAGCCGCCGTGCAGGACGTCGCCGGCGCCGGTGGTATCGACGGCGGCGACCGCGAAGCCCGGTATGTAGGCGCGGCCGCCGGGCAGTTGCGCGGCGCCGGCGCGCGCCAGCACGCCCTCCGCGCCCAGCGTGAGCGCGGCGAAGCCGATGCCGAACTCGCCCCGCAGCCGCTGCAGCGCCGCATCGGCGGGCAGCGGCCCGAAGAGCTGGCGGGCGAAGCCCTCGGATGCGATCAAGTAATCGGCGGCGCGCAACAGGCGGAGCGTGTCGGCGCGCTGGCGCTCGTAAAGATTCGCCAGATCCGCGGAGACGGGCACGCCGGCGGCGCGGGCCAGTTCCGCCGCGCGCGCGGCGGCGGCACCGTCGTGGCCGTCGAGATGGAGCAGGCGCCCGGAGGCGATCCAGCCCGCATCCACCTCGGCGGCGGGAAACGCGAGCGCCGCCGCCCGCTCGTACACGATGGTGCGCTCGCCGCTCGCCTCCTCGACGAAGATCCACGCGCGCTGCGAGCGGCAGCCGGCGACGCGCCGCAGCCGCGACGCGTCGATGCCCTCGCGCGCCAGCTCCGCCGCCTGCCAGCCGCCTTCCTCGTCGTCGCCCACCGAGCCGCCGAACGAGGCGCGGAAGCCGAATCGCCGCGCCACTACGCACGCCCCCGCCACCTGCCCGCCGGGCAACACCTGCTCCCGGCTGTAGGCGACCTTGTCCCCCGGACGAGGAAAGCGCGGCACGGTGATGAGGCGATCCGTCGCGATCAGCCCCAGCCCCACCACGTCGAACGCTTTTTCCTCCGCGGCCATGTCGTACCAGAGTACCCGCGCCGCCGCCGCGCCGCGCCGCTCCGCCGCACCCCCGCCGCCCGCTCCCCGGGTCCCGGCACTCCGGCCCCGAGCGCGCGCGCCGCGCCGCCGGCCGGCGCGGGCGCTGCGGGTTGCGATTCCGCCGTGCCGCCGCCCGCACGCTCGGTTACGCTGGAACCATGCCCGCCCGCCAGGCCGACGCGATCATCCTGCGCACCTATCCGCTGCGCGAGGCCGATCGCATCGTCAGCTTCTTCACCCGCCAGTACGGCAAGTGCCGGGGCGTGAGCCGCGGCGCGCGGCGTCCCCAGAGCGGCTTCGGCGCGGCGCTGGAACCGCTGACGCAGGTGCAGGTGTCGTTTTTCGAGCGGCCCAATCGCGACTTGGTGGCGATCGATCGCTGCGAGGTGGTGCGCTCGATGCTGGCCACCCACGCCGGCGGCTACGAATCGGCGGTGATCCTGGGGTATATCGCCGAGCTCGCCGAGCGGCTGCTGCCCGAGCATCAGGTCAACGACGCCGCCTTTCGCCTGCTGGTCGCGGTGCTGGCGGGGTTGCAAGCCGGCGTGCCGCCCTGGCTGGCGCTCCTTTATGATTTGTATTGGATGGTGCGGCTCGAAGGCTTCTTGCCCGACCTGGCGCACTGCCAAGTTTGCGGCCGGGCGCTGGCGGCGGAGGAAGAAGCCGCCTTCGGTCCCGGCATCGAAGGCGTGGCCTGCCGCGGCTGCCGTCCCGCCGGCGGATCGCGCCTGAGCGGCGGCGGCCGCGCCTGGGCGCTCGTCTTCGCCAAGACGCCGCTGGCCGCGATCGCGCCCGCCGGTTGGGAGACCGGCGCCCAGGCCGCGGATTTGCGGCTGCTGTTGCATCAGCGCGTCGAAGCCCATCTCGAGCAGCGCATGCAAAGCTGGAAGTTATTGCAGGAACTCTAAGGATCTGCCCGTGATCGCCGAAACCACCGCCGCCCTTGCCGCTCCTGCGGCCGAGCTGCGCCCGCGCGAGTTTTTCCAGGATTTGATGCTGGCGCTGCAGTGCTATTGGGCGGTGCAGGGTTGCGCGCTGCTCTTGCCCTATGACCTTGAGGTCGGCGCCGGCACCATGTCGCCCGACACGTTTCTGCGGGTGCTCGGCCCCGCGCCCTGCCGCGTCGCCTATTTGCAGCCGAGCCGCCGCCCCGCCGACGGCCGCTACGGCGAGAACCCCAACCGGCTCTACAAACACACCCAGTTGCAGGTGATCTTGAAGCCGCCGCCGGAGAATGTGCAGGATCTCTATCTTCAGAGCCTGCAGGCGATTGGCATTGAATTGCGCAAGCACGACATCAAGTTCGAGGAAGACAACTGGGAGTCGCCGACGCTCGGGGCCTGGGGCCTGGGCTGGCAGGTGATGCTCGACGGGCTGGAGATCACGCAGTTCACCTATTTCCAGCAGTGCGGCGGCTTCGATCTCGACCCGGTCTCGGCCGAGCTGACCTACGGCATGGAGCGCATCGCGGCCTTCCTGCAAGACGTGGATTCGATCTACGACATCCGCTGGTCGCCCGCGCTTTCCTACCGCGACGTGCGCCTGGCCGACGAGGTGCAGATGTCGGCTTACAACTTCGAGCGCGCCAATGTCGAGTATCTGTGGCAGCACTTCCGGCTGTGCGAAGCCGAGTGCCAGGAACTGCTGCGCGGCTTCGCGGCGGAAGCCGCCGAAGGCGCCGGCGGGGCGCGCGCGCCGATGCTCGCCGCCTATGAGCTGTGCCTGAAGTGCTCGCACCTGTTCAATCTCCTCGACGCCCGCGGCGCGATCTCGGTGACCGAGCGCGTCGGCGTCATCCAGCGCGTGCGCAACCTCGCCGTCGGCGTGGCCCGCGCCTGGGTGGCCGCCGAGGTCCCCGCGCCCCGCTGACCGCGCGGCCGCCGCGCCGGCTGGCTCAGCCGCGAGCGCGTGCGCGAAGCGCCGGAGGCGGCTCTGCGGGCGTGCGGCAAGCCGCTTTCGGTCACGGCAAATGATGGCGCCCAGTCCGCCAGTTCTGCACTCGGGGCCCGGGCGCACCGGCACGGCATCGAGCTGCAGTCGACCCGGTCTGGCCAGCCGGCGGAAGGCGGGTCGACTCGAGACCTTCAGCGACCCCACCGCGCAACGAAATCCTGAACGCGCACCCTTCCCTGAGCCTGGGACAGGCGCGCACGCGCTCGCGGGCCTGGATGGCTGATTGCAACCGCGCCCGCCCGCACAGCGCGCCGGACGACGATGCCCCGTAAAAGCCCCGCCGCCGGGCTGATCGTGGCGGCTCCCAGTCAAGTCCCTAAAGACTCGCCCGGCCGCTAACTGGGGCAGTTTCAGAGCCATACCTTTCCCTTAGACCCTTAAGCGGGGCTGAGCAGCCGGGGCGAGCCTTTGGGCCCCGACTGTGGGGAGCGGCCGCCCTGGCAATCAGCGGCCATAAATTGCAGTTTTGCCGATTTTTTTTCTTGACAAAGGCCGTCGCATTGCGTCCTACTTCGGCCGTAGCCGATTCAGTCGAACCGGCCGCGAAGAGAGCCGGGAGACGAGGAGCGAGTTACCGGCCGACCCAGATAAGGCGGGAAGCGCTGGGGCTCGCTGGGGAGTACAGCACGATCTCGGCGGCGCCGGGGCAGGCGCCGCGGCACCGGACCTGGGTCGGGGCGGGAGATACCCATCCCCGGACCAGGAAGAGGGGGCATATCATGACCGGCCTTTCGCGCCTCCGCTGCGGCGCCCTTGCGGGCCTTGCCACCGCTGTCGCGATTCTGATAGTTCCGTCCCGCGTGGCTGCCCAGGTCCCCGACCCGGTACTAGCCGCGTCGGCTCCGGTTCCGGGATCGGGGCATCACTATCTCGGCGCCCCGGCGGAGACCGTCAACCCTGCCGACGGCTCGGTATCGCTGGAAATCCCGGTTCTGTTGCCGGGAGGCCGCCGACTAACCTTGCCCTTCGGGTTCCGCTATAGCAGCCGCGAGGATACCTATTTGGGGCGGCAGCAGGGCTCGGGGCCTTACGAGATTAGCTGGATCCAGAGTCCGCCCTCCGCTTTTCAGGTGGGCGGTTGGGGCTACGACCTGCCGGTGTTGACCGTGAGCGCGGTCATAGCCGCAGCCCACGCGCAACCCACCTGCACGCAGAACAACGGGCCGGGATGCTGGGTCGTCTATCAAGAAGACGCCACCACGAATTATGTTTTTCGGGGCGTGGACGGGTCCGAACACACGCTGTGGATCGGCGTCATGGAGCCCGACGCCCAGAGCGCAGCGGGCGACACCACCTATTCGCTCGTTAGCCCCGGCAACGCGCAGGGTGTGCTGGCAAGCACCGCCGGCTGCCAGGGCTGCGGCTTTAACGGCGCGCCGGCGGTGACGGTGACCGATGGCTCCGGGACCGTTTATCAGTTTGGCCAAATGGGACTCGGCGTGACCCACCTGGATCCCAACGGCATCTACCGTTGGGGCGAGGCGGCGAGCTCGATCACCGACCGCAACGGCAACCAGATCGTCGCCACCGGCACCGGCATCACCGGCACCAACGGCTATCGCGACGCGCTAGGACGGCAGGTTCTGGCTTGGACCGGTATCGGCAATAACGGCGATACAGTCAGCGTCGCCGGCCTGGCGACGCCCTTCACGCTGCACTGGGGCAATGCGACCGAGACTTTTCCCGAGCAGATGACCAATCTGGGCCCGGGCGCTTGCACGCTGGCCTCGGGAGGATCCGTGTCGGTCCCAGCGGTGACGGAAATTGACCTGCCCAACGGCCAGAAGTGGACTTTTGCCTATGAGTCGACCTACGGGCGCCTGGCTCAAGTCAACTACCCCACGGGCGGCTACGTGCGCTACGTGTGGGGCCTGAACAGCCAGGCCGCCGCGTCGCTTTTCCCTTCGGTGCCGCTGCCGAATTACGACGACCCGCAGACGACCACCAGTTCGGATCCGTGCTCAGTCCTATTCGACGAGCCGGCGGTGACCGACCGCTACGTGAGCTACGATGGCACGCAGGAGGTGCTCCACCAGCACTTTGCCTATACGACCACCTGGGACGGGAAGAACGACGGGTATTGGACCAGCAAGCAAACCACGGTAACCAGCACCGACCTACTCACCGGCCTGGTAGCCGTTACGGTTTACAACTACGCGCCGATGGCCGAGTCGACGCCGCCCTTCCAGCAGGACACGCTCGCGCCCCAAATCCCGGTCGAGACCAGCGTGGTTTACCAGGATGGCGGCGGCCACACGCTGCGCACGGTTTACCAGACCTGGGCCAATGAGCGCGAGCTCGCCGGCCAGCAGACACAGCTCGATAACGGCCAGAGCTCGGCCGCGCTCTATTGCTACAACTCCGACGAACAGAGAACGGAGAGCGACCAGTTCGATTTCCAGCGCCAAGGGGCTGCCGGGTCGGCGCCCGGCTGCTACAGCACGGCCAGCCCCGCCCTACCGGGTGGCTGGGGCCCGTTGCTTCGACGTACCGTCACCGCCTACCACAACTTCATGGGCGGCGCCCCCTCCACCCACATCGTGAATGCGCCCGACAGCATCACAGTTTACGATGGCTCCGCGAACACCGTGGCCGCCACGACGTTCGCGTACGACGCAGGCGCGCCGGCTGCCTCGGGTGCCATCAACCTGGTCGCCCCGCCGGGTTTGCGCGGCAACCCAACCTCGGTGGCGAGGTGGGTCGGCGGAAGTAATTGGCTCACTACCAACTACGCCTGGTTCGACGACGGTCAACTGGCACAGCTAACCGACCCCGCCGGCGACGCCACCAACTGCGGCTACAATGACGCTTGGGCCAGCGGCTCTTCTCCCGGCCAGACCCACGCCTACCCCACGCTGATCACGGACGCGCTCGGCCACACGCGCAGCTACACTTGGAACTACGCGAGCGGCGAACTGGCCACCGCCAAGGACGAGAACGGCCAGACCACCAGCTTCACATACAACGATCCGCTGCTGCGGCTCACCCAGACGAACTTTCCCGACGGCGGCGAGACCACCTATGCCTACAACGACGCTGCGCCTTCGCCCAGCCTCACCATCTCGCGCGAAATTTCCTCCGGCATTTGGGACACCAGCGTCCACACCTTCGACGGCCTCGGCCATCTGGTCGAAGCCGAGCACACCAGCGACCCGGCTGGCACCGATTACGTGCAAACAACGTATGACGGCGAGGGCCAGGCGTGGAAGGTCACGAATCCATATCGCTCGACGAGCGATCCGACCTACGGCGTTACTACGACGAACTACGACGCGCTGGGGCGCGTGACGCAAGTCACTCACCCCGACGGCAGCAGCATTTTGACCAGCTACGCCGGCGCCGCCACCGAGGTGCAAGATGAGGGCAACGGCGCCTCGCGCGTCGCGCGCATCTCGCAAGCCGACGGGCTTGGCCGCGTGATTTCCGTGTGCGAGGTGACCTCGGCCTCGCTGCCGGGCACCGGCGGCACGCCGGCAGCCTGCAACCTGGATATCGCCGCCACGGGATTCCTAACCAACTACGGCTACAGCGCCCTGGGCGACTTGACCTCGGTTGCGCAGGCCGGCTTGAACAATCGCACGTTCACCTACGACGGCCTCTCGCGGCTCACCAGCGCCGCCAATCCCGAGAGCGGCGCCGTGCAGTACACCTACGACGCCGCCGCCTGCGGCGCGCCGGCCTCGGCGGGCGATCTCACCTGCCGCACCGACGCGCGCGGCATCACCACCGCCTACAGCTACGACCACCTTCACCGCCTTACCCAGAGGGCCTACTCCGACGGGACGCCGACGGTCCAGTTGGCCTATGACCAGAGCTCGGAGTGGGGCGTCGCGACGGGCTACCCGGTCGGCCGGCTCACCGAAGAGCAGACGCTGGCCAACGGGGCGGTTCAGACCGGCGAGATCTTCGCTTATGACCCGATGGGACGCGTCACGCGCAACGATCAATGCACGCCCTCGAACTGCGGCTCTACGTCTTGGCCGGTCAGCTACACCTACGACCTGGCCGGCGACCCGCTCACGTCAACCGACGGCGCCGGCGCCAGCTTCACCTATGGCTACGTCGGCAACTCCAGCGGGGGCGTCGCGGGTCAGCTCGCGAGCGTCACCAGCAGCCTTTCCGACTCGCAGCATCCGGCAGGGCTTCTCTCCGGAGCCGGCTACAACCCGCTTGGCGAGCTCGCCTCCGTAGATTTCGGCAACGGCGCCATCGAGACCGACACCTACGACAACCGCGGCCGGCTCACCGAGCGCCTGGTGAACGGCAACGATACCCACGCCACCGGCTCGATTTCGATCACCGGCACGGAAAGTACGAAGGGCACGCCGACCGCCGGCAGCGGCTCGGTCACGATTGGTGGCGGTCCCGACCAGAGCCTAACGCTCGGGACCAGCTCCGGCAGCGGCTCCGTCACGATCTCCGGCAGCGAGCGCACGATCCAGCATGCTGCCACGCCCGGCACAGGGTCAGTCACGATCTCCGGGTCTGACCAAACCATAACAATCTGCAATCCGTACTGCCACACCCAGCCGGATCAGGGTACTGTGACCGTTACGGTAAATGGCCATTCCGATACCGCAAGCTACGGCGCTGAGACTTCGGGTAATTTAGCCACAGGGCTGGCGTATACGATCAATGGCGACTCGGCCGCACCGGTTACCGCCTCCGCATCGGGCAGCACGGTCTACCTTACCGCCAAGGCCTCTGGGGCGGCCACGAACTATTCGCTCGCCACCTCCGTCCAGTCTGACTTTGGAGTGCAATCGTTTTATGCCAACGCGTCAGGCGGCGCACTGACGGGCGGCACGGACGCCGTGACGTATTACGATTCCGGCACGCTTTCGCTCACCGTAAACGGGCAGACCTTCTCGACCGGCTATGGGCAGTCGAGCAGCAGCAGTTCTTTGGCCTCGGCGCTGGCCAGCGCCGTGCAGTCGGGCTCGGGTTACGTGAACGCTTCGGCCTCCGGCTCGACCGTTAGCCTCGTCGCCAAGACCAAGGGCGCCAGCACGAACTACTCCCTCTCGGCCAGCTCCGCAACGACGGACACCTCGCAATTTTCCGGGACCTCGTTCCCGGCCTCGCCCTCCGGCTCGACGCTGACCGGCGGCGCCAATACAACCTACTACGATACCGGCACGGTCTCGCTCACGGTGAACGGCCAGACGTTCTCGGCCAGCTACGGCCAATCGAGCACGACCAGCTCGCTGGCCACGGCGCTGGCCAGCGCCGTGCAGTCGGGTTCGAGCTACGTCAACGCCTCGGCCTCGGGCTCAACCGTGGACCTCACGGCCAAGACCACGGGCGCGAACACCGACTACTCTCTCTCAGCGAGCTCGGCCACGGGCGACTCCTCGCAGTTCTCGAGCGCGTCGTATTCCGCCAGTGCCTCCGGATCCTCGCTCACTGGCGGCGGCTCGGAAACCTACGACTCGGGCACGGTGACGGCGACGGTGAACGGCGTGGCCGAATCGGTCAGCTATGGTCAGAACTCGACGCCCAGCTCGATCGCGAGCGCGCTCGCAAGCGCCTTCTCCGGCGATTCCAGCGTGACGGCGGCAGCCAGCGGTTCGACGGTGACCTTCACCTCGACCGCGACCGGCTGGTACACAAACTACAGCCTCTCCGCCGCCAGCGCAACGAACGATCCGGGCGCTTTCCCCTCGGGCTCGTTCACCGCGTCGCCGAGCGGATCGGCCTTGACCGGCGGGGCGGCGGCGAGCTATAGCTTCGTGTTGGGCTTTGCGCCCGACGGCGACGTGACGAGCGCCAACGACAGCGTCAACGGCGATGGGACGAGCTTCCAATACGACGGGCTCAACCGGCTGGTAGCCAGTTCCTGCACCGCCCAGTGCCCCGACGGCCAAAACACGCAGGCCTTCCGCTACGTTTACGACCGCTTCGGCAATCGCTGGCAGCAGAACGTGACGGCGGGCGCGGGCCCGAGCCCGCA
>JAJPKR010000063.1 GCA_021323595.1 Terriglobia bacterium
CTACGGCCGGTTGCCGCTGGCCTTCGAGGCCAATCGCGGCCAGACCGATCCGCGGGTGCGCTTTCTAGCGCGGGGCCCGGGCTACACGCTCTTCCTCACCTCGCCCGCCCTGGCCTTGGGCCCGCGAGCCCCTGCTCGCGCGCTATGCAAGGTGTCGCATGTTTCTGCCTGGGGTCTCCCGGTCATCGGCAGCCCGCGGCGTAGTGTCGTGTTTTTCCGTCCATTTCCGATTACCAAGATAGGAGCCGGCAGCCGCCCTCTCCCGGCGTCCACAATCTCCGTGCAAGGAGCCACTTCATGTCAAGCCTGACCAAGCGAATCGGCCAATGGGTCTGCACTCTGAATTCGGGCGGGCTGCATCGCAACCGCGCCGTCGTCCTCGCCACTCTCTTCTGCGCCGCTCTGCTGTTGGCGGTGGAGTTGAGCGGGCAGCAGGGCCCATTCGACGGCCTCTTCTCTTTCATCCCGAACGGCACGCTGTATCCGAATCCGCTTGGGGCCTCGCGGACCATCAACGTGAACGGCGGCGGGCTGGACCTGGCCAACCCCTTCTTCCAGAGCTTGGGCACCAACGGCCGCGCCTGCATCACCTGCCATCAGCCGAGCGATGGCATGGCCGTCTCCGCCGCGCACGTCGAGTTGCGCTTTCTGACGAGCCAGGGCACCGACCCGATCTTCCGCCCGGTGGATGGGACGGTCTGCGATCACGGCGTGGACCTCACGACCGTCGCGGGCCGGGCCGATGCCTATCGCCTGCTGCGCACGCGCGGCCTGATCCGCATCGCCATCCCGGTTCCCGCCAACGCCGACTACCGCGTCGTGAGCGTCGAGAATCCCTATGGCTGCAACGACACCGCGACCATCGCCGCGTACCGCCGCCCGCTTCCCGCGACCAACTTGCGCTTTTTGACCGCGGTCATGATTGACGGCCGCGAATCGACGCCGCTCACCGGCACGCAAACCATCCGCTACGACAACTCCCCCGGCTCGCTGCTCGCCGACCTCAAGCAGCAAGCCGTCGACGCCACCGTGGGGCACGCGCAAGCCGCCGTGCCGCCCTCCGACGACGTGGTGACGCGGATCGCGAACTTCGAGCTCGGGCTGGCCACCGCGCAAGTCTTCGATCGTCGCGCCGGCCTGCTGTCGGCCGGCGGCGCGCAAGGCGGCCCGCAACCGCTGGTCTCGCAGCCCTTTTTCGTCAGCATGAACTCCAGCATCAACCCGCTCTTTCCCCAGCTCGAGCAGCCGGGCGGGCTGGTGACTCCCGGCGACGGCCAATTCACGTCCGACGTCTTCACCATCTTCCAGGCCTGGGCCAATCTCCCGCCGCAAGATCCGCGCGCCGCCGTCGCCCGCGGCGAAGCGATCTTCGACTCGAAGCCGATCCACATCACCGGCGTCGCCGGCCTGAACGATCCGGCCTCTCAGGGCGGCCTGGCCCCCGGCGGCGTCGCCTCCCTCAACGGCACCTGCGGCACCCGCCACGACACGGTGAATGTCGGCGATCATTCCTATCCCACGCCGCTCGATATCGGCACCGGCGATCCCGATCCCGCCAACCCTTCCGTAAATCTCGGCGGCCTCGACATCGCCTACTTGCCCCGCGTCACCGTTTGCAAGCTTGACCCCGCCAGCGGCGCGGTTACCGCCGACTGCAAGACCACCTCCGACCTCGGCCAAGCTCTGATTGACGGCAAGTTCGATCACGTCGGCAAAGTCAAGGGGCCGGTGCTGCGCGGCCTGGCCGCGCGCGCGCCGTATTTCCACAACGGCTCGGCGGCCACCTTGCTCGACGTCGTCCGCTTCTACGAGAAGCGCTTCGGCTGGACCCTGACGCCGCAGGAGGAATCCGACCTGGTGGCGTTCTTGGGCTCGCTGTGAGAAAGGGTTGGGGTCTAGGGCAGCCGAGTGGCGCGGCGGGGCTAATCGCCGAAGAGGCGGGGGCCGGGACGCCAATTGCCGTCGGCGGTTCCGTAGGGGCTGGCGACCACCAGGACGTAGCCGTCCGGATCGCGCATCCAGCATTCCCAATGGTTCGGGCCCCCGTTCCCGTCCGGGGGATTGCGATGCTTGGGCATTACGACGTGGACGCCCATCTGCGCCGCCCGCTCCATGACTGCGTCGAAGTCATCGACTTCGAACCATAGCAGGACCCCGTTTCCGTAGGGCTTGTCGTCGCGATTGGCGATGGGGCCGTGGTGGTGTGCGGCGTCGAAGCTGTGCAATTGCAGCACGAGCTGGCCCTTCGACACCAACTGTTCATACTGGGCGCCCCCATGACAGCCTCGTAAGCCGAGAAGACGCTGATACCAGCGTCTGCTGGCTTCGACGTCGCTCACGACGATCAGGGGTTGCGGGCGCATGGCGCAAAAGTCCGCTGGCGGAGCCCCGAGTCTACCACTGAAAATCCAACAGCGAGGCCGCAGGCTGGGAAGGGGGGAGGAATACACGATGGATCCGATCCGCCCCGACCAGCCGAACCCCGGGGTCCCCAAGGCGCAGCGGCGCGCCTTGGGGTGGGAACCCCGGGGTCCCCAAGGCGCAGCGGCGCGCCTTGGGGTGGGAGAACGAAACCGTGCGAAGCTTATCGCCCCGCCCACCATGTTCACTGCGGCAGCACGATCTGGCCACTGACCTGGAACTTCCCGCTCACTCCCGGCGCTCCGGTGTCCGGCTGTCCGCCGCCGACGGAAACCGTGTACTCGCCCTGCGCGACAATGATGTCGCCGAGCGCGGTTACCATGCTGAGATCGCGCCGCTTTAGGTGGAACCGCACCTCCTGGCTGGCGCCCGGTTCGAGATGAATGCGCTCGAACCCGCGCAGCGCCCGGATCGGCGCCCCGGCGACGTCGGGAAACTTGAGATAAAGCTGCACGACCTCATCGCCCGCCGTCTGGCCGGTGTTGGTCACGTTCACCGCGACGTCGAGCGGATCGCCGGCCTGGATCGGCGCGCTCGGCAGCCGCAGATCGCTATATCGGAAGGTCGTATAGCTGAGTCCATAGCCGAAGGGCCAGAGCGGCTGCCCGTGGAAGTAGCGGTAGGTGCGGCCCTCCATCGAGTAGTCCTCGAAGTTGGGCAGTTGGTGGACATCTTTGTAGAAGGTCACCGGCAGCCGTCCGCCGGGATCGTTGCGGCCGCTGAGCGTATCGGCGATGGCCGCGCCCCCCTCCTCGCCCGAGTACCACGCTTCGAGGATGGCGTCGGCGTGCGCCTTCTCCCAGTTGACCGCCAGCGCACTGCCGTTCATGAGCACGACCACCAGCGGTTTGCCGGTGGCGGCAACGGCCTCGACCAGCGCCTCCTCCGGCGCTGGCATGGCGAGGTTGGTGCGATCGCCGCCGAGAAAGCCGGGCTGATCCACTGGCATCTCCTCGCCTTCCAGCCGGCTGGTGATGCCGACCGCGGCGATCACCACGTCGGCGTTTTTCGCCGCCGCGACCGCAGCCGGATCGGGCGCGTTGCGCACCGGCGCCCAGAGGAGCTGCGCCTGCGGCGCGCCGCCGCCGTTGTGGCCGTAGAGCACGTCCAGCTTCGCCGGCTGCCCCTGCACCAAATGGACGCGGCCCAGGTTCGCCCCCGCGCTATACATCTGCATGATCTGCCGGTCGCCCACCGTGACCCGCGCGAAGCCGTTGGCCTTCATGCCGACCAGGTAATCGCCCGTCGCCGGCGCGGTGATAAAGCCGGTCCAGTGCACCGCCAGCCCGTTCTTGCCCTGCGCCTCGGCCGGCAGGTTCGCCGCGCTCAAGTCCACGCTCGTCTCCCGGCGGGTGACGAGCGGCGTGGGCGCGGACCCCAGATTCAGCCCGGCGCTGTACGCCGCCTCGATCCCCGGCGCGCCCGTGGGCGTGGTCAGCGCCGCCGCCGGCACCGGCGCGCCGTCGTTGCGCAGGAACTGCGTCCCCGGCACGTAGGTGATCTCGGCGTTGGGGAACTCCGCCTTCATGCCTTCGAGCAGCGAGACCGTGTGCGTCGGGATGCCGTTGTAGTTGCCCAGCAGCACCGCCGTCTGGTCGGCGAGCGGCCCGACGATGGCGATGCGCCGCACCGTCGGCTTCAGCGGCAGCACGCCGTCGTTCTTCAGCAGCACCATGGATTCATCCGCCAGCTTGCGCGCCAGCGCGCGGTGCGCGGCGCTGTTGAGCTCGTCATGCGGGGTCTGCGCGTAGGGCGCCGTCCCCGGCGGATCGAAAAGCCCCAGCCGGATGCGCGCGGTGAACAGCCGGATCAGCGCCTGGTCCACTGCGCTCTCGGAGAGATACCCCTGCTGCACCGCTTCCAGATAGGGACGGTAGTCGGAGTCGCCCTTCACCGGATTGACGAAGTCGATGCATTCGTTGTCCACGCCGCGCTCGATCGCGATCGCCGAGGCCTGCGGCTGCGTCGGCCGGTAGCGGTGGCCGTGGAAGATGTCGCGCACCGCCCCGCAGTCGGAGACCACGTAGCCCTGGAACTGCCAGGCGCCGCGCAGCGTATGGTCGAGCAGAAATTGGTTGGCGCAGGCGGGCTCGCCGTTGATGGCGTTGTAGGCGCACATCACCGAGCCCGCGTGGCCATCCACGATGGCGGCGCGAAAGGCGGGCAGGTAGGTGTCTTCCAAGTCGTGCTTGCTCACGTCCACGTCGGCGAAGTGGCGGGTCGGCTCGGGGCCGCTGTGCACGTCGAAGTGCTTGGGCGTGGAGATCGTGCGGTAGTAGCGCGGATCGGTCCCCTGCATGCCGGTGACGTAGGCCACCGCCATCCGTCCGGTCAGGAACGGGTCTTCGCCGTAGGTCTCCTGCCCGCGTCCCCAGCGCGGGTCGCGGAAGATGTTGACGTTCGGCGCCCAGAAGTCGAGGCCGTGGAAGATGCGCGAGTTGCCGTCGTGCTCGTTTTCCTCGTACACCACCCGGCCCTCGGTGCTGATCGCGATCGCCATGCGGTGAATCGCGGGCGCATCGAAGGTCGCCGCCAGCCCGATCGGCTCGGGAAACTCCGTCGTGCCGTTCACCATCACCCCGTGCAGCGCCTCGCTCCACCAGTCGTAGGCCGGCACCTTCAGCCGCGGGATCGCCCGCGCCTGGTTGACGAGCTGCGACACCTTCTCTTGCAGCGTCATGCGGTGCACCAGGTCGGCGGCGCGCTCCGCCGGCGGCAGCTTCGGGTTCAGGTAGGGCGGCTGCGCCGGGCCCTGCGCCGCCGCGCCGCCGGCCGGCAGCAGCGCCGCCGCTAGCGCCGGGCCGGCGCGCCGGGTCGTGCGCGCGGCTGCGGCGGGGAAGAGCCGACCGCCGCGAGTCAGGCTGCCGCGGCGGCGCTGGCGGAACCGTGCGGCGTTCGCCCAGCGGCGCATGCAGTAAGTGAAGGAGGAGAAAAGCCGGCAGATGGATTGAGTCATGGCGCGAGTCATCGGTGTCTTCCGCAGCATAGTACACCCTGCGCCGCCCCGCTGCCGCGCCCTCAAAAGCCTCCTCCACGTCGCAGAACCGGCCCGCGATGCTTCCACCGGCACTGCCCGTCGGAACCCGCTGCGCCCCGCCGCCCTCGGCCGCTCGCGCTAACCGCTGCCCGCGCCGCCCTCGGCCATCGCGCCGCTGCGGCCCCGGTTCCCAACCTCCGTCCGCCCTTCGCTCTCCGCCGGCCTCCGGCGTCCCTCTCCCGCAGCCCACTGTGGAAGCGCAGCGTTTTAGCGTTGTGGAAGAGCCGGGCTTTGGCCCGGCGACAGGAGCCCAGCCCAGTTCCGGGGCTTCAGCTCCGGCAGCCGGAGTCCGGCGCGACCGTCGCGTTCGCCGCCGGGCGTCTCGCCTGCTGCGCCGCGCTCCGTGCGCGATCCCTGCCCCGGCCCCCAATCCCCGCTGCCCGTCTCTGCGCCGCTTCCGCCGGCCTTCGGCGCTCGTCCGCTGTCCGCCGCTTGCCGGCGGCCGCTCTCGGCCCCATGCTATAGTCGAAGAGTTGCCGCGCGACGCCCGCTTCCTGTCGCGCGCCCGCTCACCTGCGCGGGGACGTAGTTCAGTTGGTTAGAACGCCGGCCTGTCACGTCGGAGGTCGCGGGTTCGAGCCCCGTCGTCCCCGCCAACAAAATCAATCACTTGCGTTAGTGCAGTAGGCTGATTTTTTGGCACGTCCAAACAAATGTCCAAATGAATTCGGTTTGGCGCTGGCGGACTGCTCGAATCGAGTGAGCTACTGGACCCTCGCCGCTTCGGTTCGATCCGCCGCCGGCTGAGCATCCTGACCGGGAACGCCGGTGCTGATTGCCGCGATGGCCGCCCGCTTGGCCTCGGTGCGGACATGTGAGTAATGCTCTAGCATTGCGCGGCTCACGTGGCCGGCCAGGCTCATGATGACGTGATCTGGCGCGCCAGACTCGGCCAGCTTAGTTATCGCATGGTGCCGCAGATCATGGAAGCGCAGTCCCGCCAGCCCGGCGGCGGCGGTGAGACTGCGCCAGGCGGATCGCCAGTCCTTCTGGTGGCTGGCTGGGTCGAACGCGGCGCCACCGCAAGGCGTTGCGGCCTTGGTCTGGCGGTGGCGGGCCAGCGGCAGCAGGTAGTGATCCGGCTGGCTGGACCCAAGGGCCTTGGCACGTTCGAGCAGCCGCGCCAGCGCCCACGCGGCTGCGTCATTGAGCGGTACAATGCGGCACCCCGCGTCCGTTTTCGTGGTGGCGCGCCGGATGCGGATGACCCTTTCGAGCAAGTCCACGTCGGCGATGCGGAGCCCGGTAATTTCGCACCGCCGCGCCGTGGTGTTGGCCGCCAGCAGGGCGCAGCAGTAGGCGACATGCCATTCCGGCCGCGAAGCCGCGACGCGGAACAGGGCCGCTTCCTGATCGGGCGCCAGTGCTCGGCCGGGCCCCTGGGCTGGTTCGCGCACGGGCTGGTAATCATCAGCGATCCGCGCCCAAAGCTTCGCGCGCCGGAGCACCATGCGGATAACCCGCATCTCCAAATTGACGCTCCGTGGCGAGAGAACGGCAAGCCGCTGGGCCTGGTAGGCGCGGATCATCTCACTGGTAACATCGCCGAGCGTGCGCGCGGGGAAATGGCGCGCCAGGGCGCGGGCCAGTTCCCGGTAGCGGCGCTGGCTCGATGGCGCCGTATCGTGGGCGCGGCTGTCGAGCCACGTCTGAATGGCCCTGTCCAGGGGCCACCGCGCCATGTCGGATGGAAGACTGCCCTGCGCTTCGGCCTCGATCAATCGGGCGCGCGCACGCCGTGCCTCGGTGTAAACGCGCGTGTGCAACGACAGCTCTCGCAGCTTGCCTCCGACTCGAATGGTCGCGTGCCAAATTCCGCGCCGGCGGTGCAGTCCGTCATTGTCGCGCGCCGGTGCGCCGCCCGCTGCGATCACCTTGATCTGCTCAGCCATTGGGCCGGTCCTTTCCTTTCGATTCTTCTTTGGGCGGCCGGCCGCCGCGCGAGCCGTACTCGCGCTGCCGCCGGAGATACTCCGCGCGTCCCCACTTCGCGATGCGCGCGCGGTGCGAACGCCGCCCCATGAGCGCCGCCGCCTCGGAAACCCTCTTCGTCGCCATGAAATGAAGATACCCTGCGTAGGGTTATCGTGTCAACGGGCCGCGGCGCGTAGCCGCCGCGCGAAAAAAACTGTGCGGCACCACTTGACATGTGCTGCGGCGCGCCCTAGACTTTTCCCGCCCCAATAGACTGCCCCCCGGCCTGCCAGCCGGCGGCCGCCTCCTGCCTCTCGCTCGCGCGAGCAAACACGGGGCTAGGAGACGCGTCCGATGGGGCCAAGCGAATTCACCACCACCACCTCCACCCTGCCCGCTGCTGGGCTGATCCCCGCCGTGCCTAGGCTGTTTAGCGTAATGGCGGTGGCCGACCAGACGGGCCTGTGCGAGAGTTTTTGGCGCGGCGCTGTGCGCGCTAAGAAAATCCGGCACTACAAAGTCGGCGATCGCGTTTTGCTGGCCGCTGACGACGTGGCCGCCTTCCTGGCGGCGCGTGCGAGGGAGGCGCGATGACCGCCGCCCACGTGGCTGCCCGCCTGCACGCCCGCCCCACCGGCCCCGGCCGCTGGATCGCGCGCTGCCCAGCGCACGATGATCGGTCACCATCACTGTCGATCCGCGAGGGCCGCGAGGGCCGCGTGGTGATCCACTGTTTTGGCGGTTGCGCCTCCGCCGCCGTACTGGCCGCCGCCGGCATATCGTGGCGAGATATGTTGGGCGCCCCGCCGACCGCCGAGCAACGCCGGGCCGCCGCCGAGCGCCGCCGCGCCGAGGAGCGCCGCTGGCTGCGCGCGCTGGCGCGGGCCGTCATTGTGATCGGTCGTCGCCACCCAGGCCACGCCGGACTGGCGCGGCTGCGCGACGAGGTGGCGCGCGACCTGCGCGCGCGGGGAGGTGCCGAATGACGCCGCCGAGCGCCGCTGAACTTTTTGGAGACGGCTATGATCGCGAGATCGCGGAGTTTCGCGCCGCGAACGCGCTCGATACTCCGCCGGAGCGCCCCATCATAACGCTCGTGCCAGGCGAGGCGCCCGAGGCCGTGGACCAGGCCGAGCGGCTGCTGGTCGCCAGGGCCAGCGAGCTACGCATCTATCAGCGGGCGGGCGAGGTGGTGCGCATCGTCGCGCTGGATGCCGAGCAGACGGCAGGGCCTATCCGCAAGCCGGCCGGCACCGTGCAGCTCGCCCCCGTCAGTGCCGTGGCACTGACCGAAGAGTTCGACCGGGTGGCCGCCTGGGAGCGCCTGCGCCAAGGCAGGGATGGCCCCGAGTCGCGCCGCGTGGATTGCCCCGCCCGCATCGCCGCCGCGTACCTCGCGCGGATCGGCGCATGGCGGCTGCCGGTGCTGGCTGGCGTGATAGCGGCGCCGATCATGCGCGGCGACGGAACCATCCTAAGGAGTGCCGGGTACGATGCCGCCACGGGACTATACCTGGCCGGCAACGGCTGGCCTACGATCCCGAGCGCGCCTACGGGGCTCGACGCTCATCACGCGCTGGCGGTGCTGGTCGCGCCGTTCGCCGAGTTTCCTTTCGTGGAGCCGGAGGATCGCAGCGTGCTGCTGGCCGCGATCCTCACCGCGCTGCAGCGGCGGCTGCTGCCGGCGGCGCCGATGTTTGGCTTTAGCGCGCCGGCAAAGCGCACAGGCAAGAGCCTGCTCGCCGAGGCCGTGGGGATCATCGCCACTGGCCAGCCTGCGCCGGCGATGGCCGTGAGCTCTGACCGTGAAGAAACGCGCAAGGCGGTGGTGAGTATACTGCGCGAGGGCCATTCCATCGTCAACCTCGACAACATGGATCACCCTCTTGGCTCCGCCGACCTGGCGCGCGCGATTACCCAGGGCGAATACGCGGACCGGCTCTTGGGCGAGAGCAAGCTGCTGCTACTGCCGACCAATCTCACTTGGCTGGCCACTGGAAACAATCTCGCCTTTCGCGGCGATCTGGCGGTACGAGCCCTTCTCTGCCGGCTCGACGCCCAGGCCGAGCGGCCCGAAGAGCGCAGCTTCACCATAGCCAACCTAAAAGCGCACATCGCCGCGCACCGGGCCGAGCTGATCGCGGCGGCGCTGACGATCCTGCGCGCCTACCATGTTGCCGGGCGGCCGGCGCAGAATCTCCCGCCCTGGGGCGGATTCGAGGAGTGGAGCGGCCTGATCCGCTCGGCTCTGGTCTGGCTCGGTGAAGCCGATCCCTGCGCGAGCCGGCAGCACGTTATAGAGGATGACCCCGACCGCGAGCAGGCTGAGGCGCTGCTGACGGCGTGGCACCGCGCGTTTGAGTCGCGCGCGGTGCAAATTTCCGAGGCCATCGACCGCGCAAAGAACGATCAGGACCTGCTGGGCGCCATCGTATCGGTGGCACCGGCCAAGGCCGACCCACGGCAACCTGACGCTCGACGGCTGGGATGGTGGTGTAGAGAGAACGCCAACCGCATCATCGGCGGTCTGCGGCTATCGCGTGCCACCGGAGAGCGTCGCTCCGGTGCGCTTTGGCGCGTGGCGCCTCCGGTCGGCCGCCGCGAGGTTGAGGTTTCGGAGGTTTCTGAGGTTTTTGAGGTTTTTTTAGGCCAACAAAAAACAGATCAGGCCGCCCATGAGCGTGGAATTAATTTTGACGGGGAGGAAAAAACCTCAAAAACCTCAAAAACCTCCGCCGACCCCGGCCATAAACGAGGTGAAGCGTGACCGCGCAGCAGGTTCTGGCCGAAGTTCAGGCCGTTGGCGGCCATCTCTGGCTGCTGCCGCCAGACCGGATCGGATGGGACCTTCCCGATGCGGCGGTGCCGGAGCTTGTTCCGGCGATCCGCGCGGCGAAACCTGAGTTGCTTCGCCTTCTGGCCGCCGGCCGCGACGATACCTGCCCCGCCTGCGGCACCTCGACCTACCGCTGGCAGGATTCCGCCGGTGCCTGGCATTGCGGCAAGTGCGAGCCTGACCCACGCGCCGACCGCTGGGAGGGGGTGACGCTCGCCACGCTCGGCGACCGCGCCATCACGCTGACGGCACCGGCGCGCGACCTGCCGGCGCCACGCGAATGGGTTAAGACACCTGCCGGCCTGGGCGACCTCATATGTTGGGAGGCGAGCGGCGCCGAAGGGCTGGTGAGACTGTTCCGCCCGCGCCAGGGGCAAGCGGCGCTGGTTTGGTTTCCCGCCGAGCGGATCATCGGAGAAATCGAATGGTCGCGTAGACGCGCATGACCCAGCACAGCCCGATCCCGCTCTGCCCGCGCTGCTCGCAGCCGACCGCCTGGCCGCTCTCGGGCGGTGCTGTCTTTTGCCGCGCCTGCCGCTGCTGGTTTCGCGAGACCGGCGCCGGCATCGAGAGCATGGCCGCCGGCTGGCCGCTCGGCGAATGGCGCCCGTTAGGCGAATGCCCATGACGCGCCGCACCACCCCGCCCGGACTGCCGCCGCGATGGCGCATCGTCGGCAGCGGCCAGCGACAGTGCCGGCGATGCCGATCACCGCTGACGTTCGACGCTGAGCGCGGCTGGCACTGCGCCGCGTGCGACCTGGGGCCCCCTTTTGGCAGGGGGCGCGTAAAATCCACGCGTGGCCCGCTCCGGTTTTAGCCCCCCACCAAAAAACCCGCGATTTCCGTTGCGTCCGCGGCCCGGCGGGCGTAGAGTATCCCCGCCGTGGCCGGCCGAGGCGAGCACGATCATTCCCATTCTCCATCGCGATGGTCCAGTTCGTGCGCGGCCGGTCACGCTACGCACGACGCCGATCTGAGCCGGTCGGCGCCTCTGGGGGCGCGACGCTTCCCCGCGCCCCCACAATATGTCAGTGAGGTGACCTAATGGCGGCGATCCAGACTCTATTTCCGGGCGGCCCGATTCCCAAGTCAGAGCCGGTGCGCGACCTGGCCGGCCGCGAGATTCCGGCCTGCTCGCATTGCGCAGGCAGCGGCCTTGAGTTTTGGCCCTGGCCTGACTCGTGCCCGCGCTGCGGCGGCACCGGCTATATC
>JAJPKR010000012.1 GCA_021323595.1 Terriglobia bacterium
AAGGGCCCATCACGTCCCTCTTTTTTTTAACCTTTCCCCCCCCCCCCCCCGACCACGTTGTCCACTACATTTTCGAGCAGGCGTTGCGGCGGGGGCAGAGCGATTCGCGTTGCAAAGCGGTGGCGAGCGCGGCGACGGCCAGCACGAAGGTGAGAGCGGCGGCTCAGGCGCGGGGGCTCACTTCTTCGCCTCCCTGAGCACCTCGGCGCGGATCTTTGCCTCGACCTGTGCCGCGGGCTTGCCGTCGAGAAAGGCCGTGGCGGCGGAATCCACCGGGGACCTGAGCACCCCGTCGGGGCCTATCGCGTACCAAGCACCGGTCCAAAGGTCATGCGTGTCGCTTGCCACGTAGGCAAAAACCAGATAATTGCGCCCGGGCTCGATCCACGCGCCCGTGTCGGCATCGAAGACGCACTGGCCGCGCACCACGGCAACACCGCCCCCAGCGCGAAGGACAAGCGGAGCCTTCAGCGCGAGGCCTGGCTTGCGTTGCAGCGGAATCGCGGAGCGGAACGTGACGACCGCGATCGGATCCTTGTCGGGTGGCGGTCCCGGTCGCCAGGCTACGGACTGCACGGTCCCAGCAACCACGAGGTCGCTGTCCTGGACCGCCCCCGCGATCGTTGGTACGCCGGCGTAGTCCTGGATCGCTGGGCCGATCACACGGTCGGGCGCGGCAAAGCCGGGGTAGCCGGCGGCAAGCGCTTTGGGATTGACCGGGTAGCGCGGCCCTTGCCGTTGTTGCTGTGCGAAGAGCGGGCAAACGGTAAAGACCGTGACAGTTGCTACCGCTAGGGCTGAACGATTCATAGTCTATTGTTATGCCCTGGCGTGACTAGACACCGTTGCGGAGCGGGTGGTTCCCGGGAGATCGGCGCCGGCGGGGCGATACTACGAGGCGGAGCGGCGGCGCGTGCGGAATCTGAAACTTACGCTCAGCTATGACGGCACGGATTTTTGCGGCTGGCAGGTGCAGCCGGATCGGCCGACGGTGCAGCAGGCGGTGACCGAGGCGCTGGCGCGCATCACCGGCGAGCGCCCGGTCGTGCACGGCTCGGGGCGCACCGATGCGGGCGTGCACGCGCTCGAGCAAGTGGCGAACGTGGCGCTGGCGGCGCCGCTGCCGGCGGCGAACTTGCGGCGGGCGCTGAACGCCTTGCTGCCGGCAAGCATTCGCGTGCTCGCGGTGGCGGAGGCGGCGCCGGACTTTCACGCGCGCCGCGATGCGCTGGCGAAGCTGTATCGCTACCGGCTGTATCGCGGCGAGGTCTGCCCGCCGTTTCTGGCGCGCTACGTCTGCCCCTGGCCGTATCCGCTCGACGAGGCGGCGATGCAGGCGGCGGCGCCGGCCTTCGCCGGACGGCACGACTTCACCTCGCTGGCGGCAGCGGGCGAGCTGGGCGGGCGGGGCGCGGTGCGAGAGGTGCTGGTCTCGCGCCTGGAGCGGCAGGGCGAGGAACTGGTGTACGAGGTGCTGGGGCGGGGCTTCTTGCACCACATGGTGCGCAACATCGTCGGCTTGCTGCTGGAAATCGGGCGCGGGCGGCGCGCGCCGGCGGAGGTGGCGCGCGTGCTCGCCGCCCGCGACCGGCGGCAGGCGGCGGGGACGGCGCCGGCGCGGGGGCTGACGCTGGTGCGCGTCTTCTATGCGGAAGCCGAGATCGCCGCCTGGCGCGGCGGGGCGGGACTATGATGAACGCGAGGGCAGGCGGTGGCGGAGATGCGGCAGCGGACGTGGATCTACGACTGGAACCAGGCGGGCGGCTCCGAATTGCCCGCCGCCGGCACGCGCGTGCTGCTGAATGACGAGAGCCTGCGCGACGGCCTGCAATCGCCCTCGGTGCGCGATCCGGAAATCGAAGCCAAGCTGGAAATCCTGCACTTGATGGCGGCGGTGGGCATTCGCTCGGCGGATTTGGGCCTGCCCGGCGCGAGCGCGCGCGCCTATGCCGACACGCTGCGGCTGGCGCGCGAGGTGGCGGCGTGCCGGCTGCCGCTGCGCTGCTATTGCGCCGCCCGCACCGTGCGCGGGGATTTGGAGCCGGTGGCCGAGATCGCGCAGCAGGCCGGCTTGCCGCTGATGGCGGCGGCCTTCATCGGCAGCAGCCCGATCCGGCGGGTGGCGGAGGATTGGACGGTCGAGTATCTGGTCGCCACCAGCCGCGAGGCGGTGCGCTATGCGCGGCAGCTCGGGCTGGCGGTGATGTTCGTGACCGAGGACACGACGCGCTGCGATCCGGAGACTATGCGCGCGCTCTACGGCGCGGCGCTGGCGGAAGGCGCCGAAGTGATCACCTTGTGCGACACCGTCGGCCATGCCACGCCGGCGGGCGCGCGGGCGCTCGTGCGTTTCGTCAAAGAGGAGATCGCCGCCGCCTACCCGGGCGTGCGCATCGACTGGCACGGCCACGCCGACCGCGGGCTGGGCGTGATCAACTCGCTGGCGGCGGTGGCCGCGGGCGCCGATTGCATCCACGGCTGCGCGCTAGGCATCGGCGAGCGCGCCGGCAACACGGCCCTCGATCAGGTGATCGTCAACTTGGCGCTGCTCGGCTGCCCGGCGGCGACGGCCGAGGGAACGGAAGCCGAGGGCGTGGATCTGACGCGCTTGCCCGATTATGTACACGCGGTGGCGCGCGCCACCGGGGTGGCGATTCCGCCGAATTACCCGGTGATCGGCGCCGATGCCTTTCGCACCGCCACCGGCGTGCATGCGGCGGCGGTGGTGAAGGGCTGGCGCAAAGGCGACAGCGAACTCGCCGATCGCGTCTATTCGGGCGTGCCGGCGAGCTGGTTCGGGCGCGAACAGGAGATCGAGATCGGGCCGATGAGCGGCAAATGGAACGTGATCGCGTGGTTCGAGCGGCACGGCTACGCCGCGGACGAGGCGGCGGTCGCCCGCGTGCTCGCCGCCGCGAAGCGATCGCGCGCGGTGCTGAGCGACGCGGAGGTAGAGCAGGCGCGAGCGCCGCGCTAGGAACCTGGGCAGCGAGATACCTTGGGCGCCGGGGCAGGACGTGAAAGCGGCGCACGCCAAGCGGAAGCTCTGGTGTCCCGACCCTTGCCCCAGGCTTCGGCAATCACCCGGCGCTCCGTTCTGGAGGTCGCGCCGGCAAGGACCGGGGATCCGCGAAGCAGGTGCAAGGCGCGGCGCCCGCCGTTCGCGGCTACTCTCTAAGGCATGCGAGCTGTCTTGCAGCGGGTCAGCCGGGCGCGGGTGCGCGTCGGCGAAACGATCACCGGCGAGATCGGAGCGGGTTTGGTGGCGTTGATCGGCGTCGTGCGCGGCGACACCGATGCCGACGTCCAGTATCTCGCGGCGAAGATCCCCAACCTGCGCTTGTTCGCCGACGACGCAGGCAAGATGAACCTCAGCCTCAAGCAGTGCGGCGGCGCGATCTTGGCGATTTCGCAGTTCACGCTGCTCGCGGATTGCCGCAAAGGCCTGCGCCCCTCGTTCGAGCGCGCGGCCGCGCCGGCCGAGGCCGAAGCGCTTTACCAGGCGCTGGTCGCCGCTCTGCGCGAGGCCGGCTGCGAGGTCGCGACCGGCGTCTTCCGCGCGGTGATGAGCGTGGAATTGGCCAACGAAGGCCCGGTCACGATCTGCTTGGAAAGCCGCGATCGCCCAGACGGCGAAGCCGCCAAGCGTGGTTAATGCGCCGCCAAAACCCACCCAGCGTGGCTAAAAAGCCACGAAGTGCCCGGCTTGGCTCCCCGTAAGTCTTGGGGATGGAAAGACTTATGTGACTGTGCCAAGATGGGGTGGCGAATGCAGAACCAGGCCACCATTAGCCGCGAAGTGAGTACCAGCGGGGTCGGGCTGCACAGCGGCGCGCCGGTGCGGCTCACGCTGCGCGGGGCGGCGGCGGGCGCCGGCATCCAGTTCCGGCGGAGCGATCTCGAGGGCTTCATCGTCGAGGCCAGCGCGGCCAACATCGCCCAGGTCAGCTACGCGACCAGCTTGATGAAAAAGGGCGTGTTCATCTCGACCACCGAGCACGTGCTGTCGGCGCTGATCGGGCTGGGCATCGACAACGTGATCGTCGAGATCGACAACCTGGAAGTGCCGATCCTCGACGGCAGCGGACTGCCGTTCGTGGAGATGATCGAACGGGCGCGGCCGCGGGCGCAGCGGCGGCGGCGCTGGGCGATGCGGATCCTGCAGCCGCTGGAGCTGCGCGAAGGCAGCAAATTCATCGGCGTCTATCCGGCGCGCGGCTATCGGTTGGCCTACAGCATCAATTTTCCGCACCCGGCGATCGGGCGGCAGACGTTCGAGCTGGAGCTGACGCCGGCCCGCTATCGGCAGGAACTGGCGCCGGCGCGCACCTTCGGCTTCCTCAAGGACGTGGAGGCGATGCGGCGGCAGGGGCTGATTCGCGGCGGCTCGACGGAAAACGCGGTGGTGCTCGATGAGAGCCGGGTGGTCAACGGGCCGCTGCGCTTCGCCGACGAGTTCGTGCGCCACAAGATGCTCGACCTGATCGGCGACCTGGCGCTGCTGGGCTATCCGCTGGAGGGTTTCGTGCGCGCGGACCGCGCCGGGCACGCCTTGCACACGGCGCTGGTCAAGCGTCTGCTGCGCGAGCGCGAGCTGTGGGAGCTGGTGAGCTTGGAAGAGCCGGAGGCGGCAACGACGCGGGCGACGGCGCGCGCGGCCCTCTCGGTATACTGAGCGGAGGAGACCTCCCGTGAGCACGACGGCCCCGCTCGAGACGCTGGAATCGAATCCCTGGGAATCGCAGGAAGCGCGCTTCAACCTGGCGGCGCAAAAGCTCAACCTCGACGAAGGGCTGTGGCGGGTGCTGCGGTATCCCACGCGCGAGATCACCCTGCACATTCCCGTGCAGATGGATGACGGGCGGGTCGAGGTTTTCACCGCCTACCGCGTGCAACATAGCGTCGCGCGCGGGCCGGGCAAGGGCGGCATTCGCTACGCGCCCGACGTCACCCTCGACGAAGTGCGCGCGCTGGCCAGTTGGATGACCTGGAAGTGCGCCGTCGTCAACATTCCCTTCGGCGGCGCCAAGGGCGGCATCATCTGCGATCCGCGGTTGCTGTCGCAAGGCGAACTGGAGCGGCTCACCCGCCGCTACACGGCCGAGCTGATGGAGTTCATCGGGCCCGAACGCGACGTGCCTGCGCCCGACGTGAACACCAACGAACAAGTGATGGCGTGGATCATGGATACCTATTCCATGCACGCGCGCCATACGGTGACGGCGGTGGTGACCGGCAAACCGCTGGACTTGGGCGGCTCGCGCGGGCGGCGCGAGGCCACCGGCCGCGGCTGCATGATCGTGTGCGACCAGGCGATCAAGAAGCTGGGGCTCGAGCGCAGCCGCACGCGCGTCATCGTGCAAGGCTTCGGCAATGTCGGCGGCAACGCCGCGCAGTTGCTGGCGCGCGCCGGCTATCGGGTGGTCGGCATTGACGAATTCGACGGCGGCATCCACAACCCCAAGGGCCTCGACATTCCCGCACTGGTCGAGTACCGCGCCGCCAACGGCACCTTGCAGGGCTTTCCCGGCGGCGAGGCAATCCCCCGCGCGGAGCTGCTGACCATGCCCTGCGATATCTTGCTGCCCGCCGCCACCGAGAACCAGATCACCACCCGCAACGCCGACCGCATCCAGGCCAAGATCGTCTGCGAAGGCGCCAACGGCCCCACCACCGCCGCCGCCGACGAAATCCTGCAGGACAAGAAGATTTTCGTCATTCCCGATATTTTGGCCAACGCCGGCGGCGTCACGGTTTCCTATTTCGAGTGGGTGCAGGATCGCCAGGGCTATTTCTGGAAGGAAGCCGAGGTCAACGATCAGTTGCAGCACATCATGGAAGCCAGCTTCCAAGACGTCGTCGCCTACGCCGAGCGCCATCAAGTCAATAACCGCATCGCCGCCTATATGCTGGCCATAGACCGGGTGGCGTTCAGCATCAAGTTGCGCGGCATCTACGCCTGACGCGGCGCTCCGGCAGCGGAGATCGCGGGCCAAAGATCAGGCCGCCGGCGCCGCGGAGGCGGCCGCCGCCAGGGGGCGCGTCCAGGCCCTCCCTGCACTCGACCATGGCCAAGGCCATCATCAAGGACCGCGCCGCGGCGCGGCTCCATGCCGGGCATCCCTGGGTCTATCGCAGCGACCTGCTCGGCTTCGAGGGCGCGGCGCCGGCGCCGCCCGCGCCGGTGATGCTGGCGGACCGCCGCGGACGCAGCCTGGGCTGGGCCGATTACAGTCCGCAGTCGCAGATTGCGCTGCGGCGGCTGACGGCGGCGGAGGCGGCGCCCGAGCCGACCTGGCTGGCCGAGCGGCTGCGCGCCGCGCTGGCCTATCGCCGCCGCTTTGTCGCCGACAGCGACGCTTACCGGTTGTGCGCCGGCGAAGCCGACGGCTTGCCGGGACTGGTGGTGGATCGTTACGGCGCCGCCGTCGCGCTGCAAACGCTGACCCCCGCCATGGAGGCGCGCCAACCGGAGGTCGTGGCCTGGCTGGAAGCGGAGCTGGCGCCGGAAGTCATCGCCGAGCGCAATGACACCCGCTTACGCCAACTGGAAAGCCTCGCATCCCGCGCCGGGTTGCTGCGGGGAACCACGCCGCTGGCGCAGGCTCATATCAACGGCGTGCGGTTCGAATTCGATCTGCTGGCGGGGCAAAAGACCGGCGGCTTTCTCGACCAGCGGCAGAACTGGGCCGCCGCGGCCGCTTACGCTCGCAGCGGCGGCACCGCGCTCGATGTCTTCACTTATCAGGGTGGATTCGCGCTGCACCTCGCCCGCGCCGGCGCGCAGGTGACAGCGGCCGATCTATCCCGCCCGGCGCTCGAGCGCGCCGAGCGCAACGCCCTCGCCAACGGCTTCGATGGCGTCGAATGGATCGAAGCCAACGCCTTCGATTTGCTGCGCCACTACGATGAGAGCGGACGCAAGTTCGACGTCATCGTTCTCGACCCGCCCGGCTTCGCCCGCAATCGCGCCGCGCTCGCCGCCGCCGCCCGCGGCTACAAGGAAATCAACTTGCGTGCGCTGCGCTGTCTGCCCGCCGGCGGCATTCTCGTCACCTGCTCCTGCTCCCATCTGCTCGGCGAAACCGCCTTTCTCGAGATCGTGCTCGCCGCCGCCGCCGATGCGGGGCGGGAGCTGGTGCTGCTGGAGCGCCGCACGCAGTCGCTCGATCACCCGGTCCTGCCCGCCATCTCCGAAACCCAATACCTGAAGTGCTTGCTCTTTCTCGTTCGCTAGCGCATCGGCCCGAACGAGCTCGCGCGGCTCTGGGGTCAGCGGTGGACGGCGTTGGCCGAAACCTACACTGGACGATCCTGATTGCGCCAGGAATCAGGCTGTTTGGCTGCCGAGATGGCCCGAAGCGTTCCTTTTATATTGTTGAAAACAAAGTAGAAAAATTTGTTGTCAAAATACTTGACAACATGACTATCAAATGAATATTATTTAGTTGCAGTCAGATTTTTCCCGATGGAGGTAAATCACTGATGACGACCTTGGCTTTTCCCTTGAAGACCTGGCAGGAGCAGGTGAACGAGTTTTTAGAGCAGGCGTTTCCGGCGTTGAGCGACGGCGTGCAAGCCGATTGGGCGCCGCGCGCGGCGATTTATGAAGACGATCAGCAACTGATGCTCGAACTCGATGTGCCCGGCGTCAGGCAGGAGGACCTCGAGATTCGCGTCGAGAAGGGGCAACTGCTGGTCCGCGGCGAGCGCAAGCCGACGGCGGCCATGGAGAACTACCGCCGTGTGGAGCACCGCTACGGCACGTTCACGCGCGCGTTCTCGCTGCCCGAGTTCGTCAACCAGGAAGGGGTGACGGCGGAGCTGAAGAACGGCGTGCTGGCGATCGCCCTGCCGAAGCGGGACGAGACCAAGCCGCGCACGGTGACGGTGCGCGTCAACGAGAGCAAGTAAGGCCTACCATTATTGAGGAAGGGGAGGGGCGGCGGCAGCGTTCGCCGCCCCGTGTGCTTTATGGCGATTCGTTTCGACAAGTTGACGGTGAAGGCCCAGGAAGCGCTGGAGTCAGCGCGAGTCTCGGCAGCGGAGCACGGGCAAGCGATGATCGAGCCGCTGCATCTGCTGGCGGCGCTGGCGGGCGACCGCGACGGCGTGATTCCGCCGCTGCTGCGCCGGCTGGAGGTGAACGTCGAAGCGCTGGCCGGGGAAGTGGAGCGGGAACTGGAGCGGCGGCCGCGCGTCGAGGGCGCGACGGTCGAGCGCGGGCTGAGCCCGGCGCTGGCGCAGGCGCTGGAGAACGCGTTTCGCCAGGCGGATAAGTTCCACGACGAATACGTCTCTTCCGAGCACCTGCTGCTCGGCATCGTCGAGCTCAGCGGCGATGCCGCGCAGCGGCTGCTGGCGGCGCAGGGGGTGACGGCCGACCGGGTGCTGCAAGCGCTGCGGGCGATTCGCGGCAGCCAGCGCATCACCGATCCCAACCCCGAAGCCAAGTATCAGGCGCTGGAGCGCTACGCTCGCGACCTGACGGAGCTGGCGCGCAAGGGCAAGCTCGATCCGGTGATCGGCCGCGACGAAGAGATCCGCCGCGTGGTGCAGGTGTTGTCGCGGCGCACCAAGAACAATCCGGTGCTGATCGGCGAGCCGGGGGTAGGCAAGACGGCGATCGTCGAAGGCCTGGCGCAGCGCATCGTGGCGGGCGACGTACCGGAGGCGCTGAAGACGAAGCGGGTGGTGGCGCTCGATTTGGGGGCGATGATCGCCGGCGCCAAGTACCGCGGCGAGTTCGAAGACCGGCTGAAGGCGGTGCTAAAGGAGATCGAAGACGCGGGCGGCGCCATCATTCTCTTCATCGACGAGCTGCACACGCTGGTCGGCGCGGGCGCGGCGGAGGGGGCGATGGACGCCTCCAACATGCTCAAGCCGGCGCTGGCGCGGGGCGAGCTGCGCGCCATCGGCGCCACCACGCTCAACGAGTACAAGAAGCACATCGAGAAAGACGCGGCGCTGGAGCGGCGCTTCCAGCCGGTGTACATCGGCGAGCCCACGCTGGAAGACGCGCTGGCGATCCTGCGCGGCCTCAAGGAGCGCTACGAGATTCACCACGGCGTGCGCATCAAGGACGCGGCGCTGGTGGCGGCGGCGCGCCTCTCGCACCGCTACATCGCCGACCGCTTCCTCCCCGACAAGGCCATCGACCTGGTGGACGAGGCGGCGGCGGCGCTGCGCATGCAGCTCGATTCGCGGCCGGCGGCGATCGAGGCGCTGGAGCGGCGCATCACGCAGCTCGAGATCGAGCGCACGGCGCTGGCGAAAGAGGATGACCCAGGCTCGCGGCAGCGGCTGCGGCAGATCGAGGCGGAGAGCGCGAATCTGCGCGAGCAAGCCGCCGCTTTGACCGCGCGCTGGCAGCGGGAGAAGGATCTGATCCAGCGGGTCCGCGATCTGAAGCAGCAACTGGACTCGCTGCAAGTCGAAGAGCAGCAGGCCGAGCGCGCGGGCAATCTGAGCCGCGTCGCCGAGATTCGCTTCGGGCGGCGGGTGGCGCTGGAAAAGGAACTGGCCGCCGCCAGCCGCGATCTCGAAGCCGCCGAGCAGGGCGAGGAGCGGCTGCTGCAGGAAGAGGTGGACGAGCAAGACATCGCGCGCGTGGTGTCGAAGTGGACCGGCATCCCAGTGAGCAAGATGCTGGAGAGCGAGACGCAGAAGCTGGTGCACATGGAGGAGCGCCTGCACGCGCGGGTGGTGGGGCAGGAGGCGGCGGTGGTGGCGGTATCGGAGGCGCTGCGGCGCTCGCGCGCCGGCCTGAGCGATCCGCGGCGGCCGATCGGCTCGTTCCTGTTTCTCGGCCCCACCGGCGTCGGCAAGACGGAGCTGGCGCGGGCGCTCGCGGAATTTCTCTTCGATGACGAGCACGCGATGGTGCGGCTCGACATGAGCGAGTACATGGAAAAGCACTCGGTGGCGCGGCTGATCGGCGCCCCGCCGGGCTACGTCGGCTACGAGGAGGGCGGCCAGCTCACCGAGAAGATTCGCCGCCGGCCTTATGCGGTCATCCTGCTCGACGAGGTCGAGAAGGCGCATCCGGACGTCTTCAACATCCTGCTGCAGATTCTCGATGACGGCCGCCTCACCGACGGCCAGGGACGGACGGTGGACTTCCGCAATACCGTCGTGATCATGACCTCGAATCTCGGCAGTTCCCTGATCCATGCCGAGGATTTCGCGGACGCCGAGCGCGAAGCGCGCATGCGCGCCAACGTCATGGGCGTGCTGCGCCAGCACTTCAAGCCGGAGTTCCTGAACCGGGTGGATGACATCATCATCTTCCATTCCCTCGGCCGGGCCGAACTCGAGCAGATCGTGGAACTGCAGCTGGCCCATCTGCGGGCACAACTGGCCGAGCGGCAGATTCGGCTGGCGCTGACGCCGGCGGCGCGGGAGCTGGTGCTCACCCAGGGCTACGATCCGCAGTATGGGGCGCGGCCGCTCAAGCGCGCGCTGCAGCGGCTGGTGCAGAATCCGCTGGCGGCCGCGCTGCTCAAGGGCGAGATCAAGCCCGGCGACGCGGTCGAGGCGGACGCGGCGCCCGGCGGCGACGCCCTGCAGTTGAACGTGGTCGTCTACGAGCGCCAGCCGGCGTAAGCGCGCGGCGCGCCGCCCCGTCCCGGCGCTTTGCTCCCGGCAAGAAGCCGAGCGCCGTGCTCGAAACGCGCGCCCGCTAGCGCGCGAGGGGCGAGGGCGGCCGCCCGAGGGCGCCCGAAGCGCGCGGGAAGGCGCCGCCGCGGGGCGGCGGCGATCGCCGGCGCGCATCCTGCGGCTGCGGAAAGCATCCAACGGGCGGGAGATAATTGAGGAAAGAGACGAGCATGCCGCATGCAAATCCTTAAGACAACGCTTCTGCTGACGCTATTGACGGTGGTGTTCCTGCTCATCGGCAATTGGCTGGGCGGCGAGACCGGGGTGGTGATCGCGCTGGTGCTGGCGGCGGCGATGAACTTCGGCGCGTACTTTTATTCCGACAAGATCGCGCTGGCGACCTACAGCGCGCAGCCGGTGAGCCGCGAGGAGCTGCCTCGCGTTTATCGCATTCTCGACGGGCTTACCGCACGCGAGAACCTGCCGATGCCGAAGGTCTACGTGATTCCGACCGACTCGCCCAATGCTTTCGCCACGGGCCGGAACCCGCAGCATGCGTCGGTGGCGGTGACGCAAGGCATTCTCAATCTGCTCGACGACGAGGAGCTGCAAGGCGTGCTCGGCCACGAACTCGGCCACGTGCGCAACCGCGACATCCTGATCAGCTCGATCGCGGCGACCATCGCCGGCGCGATCATGCTGCTAGCGCGCTTCGCCGGCTGGGCGGCGCTGTTCGGCGGCGAGCGCGACGAGGAGGGCGGCGCGCTGGGCGCGCTGGCGCTGATGATCGTGGCCCCGATCGCGGCGATGCTGATCCAGCTCGCCATTTCGCGGTCGCGGGAATACGCGGCCGACGCCAGCGGCGCGCAATGGACGGGAAATCCGGCGGCGCTGGCGCGTGCGCTGGAAAAGCTGGAAGCGTATGCGCAGCGGCGGCCGCTGCTGGCGACACCTTCGACGGCGCACCTCTTCATCATCCAGCCGAGCACGCGCGCATGGCTGGCCAACCTATTCTCCACGCACCCGCCGATCCCCAAGCGCATCGAGCGGCTCATCGGCCGCTCGGCGGTGAATTACTAAGAGCGGGCCAGGGGATCGCGGGCGAAGCGCGGCGGCGCCGCGCCTAAGTTTTCAGTAGCGCCGGCCGCCAAAGCCGCCGCGGCCGCCGCTGGCGCGCTCGGTCTTGGGGCGGGCTTCATTGACGTTGAGCTTGCGCCCGCCGAAATCGGCGCCATTGAGCGCGGCGATGGCCTTCTCGCCGTCGGCGTCGTTGGTCATTTCGACAAAGGCGAAGCCACGGGAGCGCCCGGTGTCGCGATCGGTCATGATGCTCACCCGGTCGACGGAACCGTATTGCTCGAACAAACCGCGCAGATCAGCTTCGGTCGTGCTGAATGACAAGTTGCCAACAAAAATGTTTTTCAAGCGGAAACCCCTCGGAGAAGCGTGCTATCTGAACGGGATGCTGATCTGGAGAAATAGGCAGGAGCGAACCGCGGACATGCGGGCAGGCTGTTCTCTATCCTGAGCGGCGGACCTTCAGACGCAGCGCCAGTATAGCACAGCACCTATCGCGAGGACGGCCCATCGGGGTGGTAGCCGCGGCGCTCTCGCCTTTGGGCTCCGGCCGCACGCGCCTCCCGGCTCCGCCCGCCGCGCGGCCTCCCCGGCCCGCTGCCGGCGGCTCTTGCCGGGCCCCCGGAACCAGGCTTGCCTGGGCAGGCGCGGCTTCGGCGCCCACAGGTTGCCGCCGGGAGTATGATTTTGGGGCCATGTCACGCTTGCTTCTCAGTGTCCTAGCCCTATCTCTTTTCTTATCCGCGCAGGATGGGGTCACACTACTGCTCCAGCGACTCACCGACGCGCCCGGCCCCTCCGGCTTCGAAGAGCCGGTGCGCAAGATCATGGTGGCGGAGATGCAGCCCTATGCCGCCGGCATCCGCTATGACGGCCTGGGTTCGGTGATCGCGCGGCAGGGAACGGCGGGCCCGCGCATCATGATTGACGCGCACATGGACGAACTCGGCGGCATGATTCGCCGGATCCGTCCCGACGGCTTCCTCTCGATGCAGATGCTGGGCGGCTGGCTGGATCAAGCGCTGCCCGATCAGCGCTGGGTCATTATCGGCTCGAAAGGCCCGGTGCCGGCGGTCACGACGATTTGGGATGCGCACATCACGCCGGCGGAGGAGCGCGCGCGGGTGATCCCGCGCGAGGCGATTTTTCTGGATGCCGGCGCGCGCACCGCGGCGGAGGCGCGGGCGCTAGGGATCGAGCCGGGAGATCCGGTGGCGCCGGTTTCGCCGTTCGAGATCATGGCGGGCGGCCGCCGCTATGTGGCCAAGGCCTGGGACGACCGCGTGGGCTGCGCGGTCATGATCGAGATGATGCGGCGTCTGGCGGCGGCGGGCTCGCATCCCAACCAGCTTTTCTATGCCGCCACGGTGCAGGAGGAGATCGGCCTGCGCGGCGCGCAGACGGCCAGCGAGGTGATCCGCCCCGATCTCGGCTTGGCGCTCGAGGTGGGGATCGCCAAGGATGTGCCGGGCACCGATCCCGAGCGCGCGCAAGAGGTGCTCGGCGGCGGTCCCGGGCTGTTTCTCTACGACACCAGCGAGCTGCCGAACCGCAAGTTGGCGGCCTTCGTGCGGCAAGTGGCGGCGGAGAGCCATATTCCCTTGCAGACCGATCTGGTCGCCGGCTACGGCGACGATTCCGCGGAGATTCAGAAGAGCAACGGCGGCGTGCCCACGGTCAATCTGGTGATTCCGACGCGCTACACGCACGCGCATAACGGCATGATTTCGCGCGCCGACTTCGATCGCATGGTGGATTTGATGGTCGCGCTGGTCGAGCGTCTGGACGCGCCCACGGTGGCGCGCATCCGCTCATTCGCGCCGTAAGCGGGCCGGCCGCCGGCGCGGCGCGCGCCGGACGCCGCCGCCGATCGTGTCGTCCGCGCTCGCGATCGCCGGACCCCGGCACCTGATGTAGCCTCCGCGTATGGCTCACGCCTATATTCATGGCACCGCCGCCCCCGAGCAGGAGCGGCTGGCGCGGCTGAACGAACTGACGAACGCGCCGTTTCTCGAGTTTCTGGCCTGCCGCGCGGGGGAGCGCGTGCTGGAAGTCGGCAGCGGCCTGGGCATTTTGGCGGCGCAAGCGGCGGCGCGGGCGGCGCCGGGAATGCTGGTGGGGCTGGAGCGGGCTCGCGAACAGCTTGCGGCGGCGCGCCGCCTGGTGGCGAGCGGCCGGCCGCGGCTGTATTTCTGCGGCGGCGACGCGCGGGCGCTGCCCTTCGCCGGCGGGACCTTCGATCTCGTCTACGCGCGCTACTTGCTCGAGCACGTCGCCGATCCCGCCGGCGCGCTGCGCGAGATGCGGCGCGTGCTGCGCGCGGGCGGGCGGCTGTGCGTGCAAGAGAACGACAACTTCGCGCTCAAGTTCGATCCGCCGTGCCCGCGCTTCGCGCGCGTCTGGCGCCGCTTTTGCGCCTTGCAGCGGCGGCTGGGCGGCGATCCAGCGATCGGCAAGAAACTGTTCCGGCTCCTGCGGGCGGCCGGCTTCACGCGCGTCGCGGTAAGCCTGCAGCCGGAGACTTATGCCGCCGGCTCGGCTGCCTTTGTTCCCTGGGTCGCCAACTTCATCGCCTTGGTGCGGCCGGTGGGCGGCGCGCTGGCGGCAGCCGGGCTGGCGACGGCGGAGGAGGTGGAAGCCGGTTGCCGGGAATTGGAGCGCTTCCTCGCGCGCCCCGACGCCACCGTGATTTTCTATTGGAACCGCGCCTGTGCGCAAAACTAGCCGTTCTCGGCATCATCCCGCTGGGCGCCCGCGCTGTATCCGCGGCTTGCGGCTTGCCGGCTCGCGTCTGACAGTTAGAGTTTCCGCCGCCGACGGTTCGGCGGCGATTCGTCCATGCGAACCTAGAGGCTTGGCCGCCCGCGCCCCAATCTCCGCCGCCGATGCCGCTGCGCCGCAGCCGGGCCCGATTCTGCTGCTGAGCTGGGCGCATTTTCTCAACGACGGCGCGGCCAACTATCTCCCCGGCGTTTTGCCCGCGGTGCTGGTGGCGCTGGGGTTGCCGGTCGGCTATGCCGGCGTGCTGATGGGCGTGCTGATCGCCGGGCAGGCGCTTCAGCCGGTCGTGGGAGCGCTGGCCGACCGCCACGGCGGCCGGGTTCTGCTGGTGGGCGGCCTGGGCGCGGCGACGCTGGCTGCGGCCTCGGTGGGCGTGGCGCCCAATCTCGCCTGGCTGCTGGTCGCGCTCGCGTTCACCGGCCTGGGCAATGCCTGCTTTCATCCGCCGGCGATGGCCGGCGCCCGCCGGCTGGCGCGGGGCACGGGGGAGCGCGCTCTCTCGGTTTTTTCCGTCGGCGGCGAGCTGGGGCGCGGCCTCTGGCCGCTCGTGGCAAGTCTGCTGGTCGCGGCCCGCGGCCTTTCCGCCCTGTGGCTGCTGGCGCTGCCCGGCGTCCTGACGCTGCCGTCGTTGTGGCGGCGCGCGTCGGCGCCGCCGCGCCGCGCCGAACCGGTTGCGGCGTTCGGCGAGATGCGGCGCGCCGGCGGTTCCCTGGCGGCGCTGGTCGGCTATTCGGCGCTGCGCAGCGTGCTGATCATCGCCGTCACTACCTTCGTGCCCCTGCTGTGGCAGGCGCGCGGCGGCAGCCTGGTGGGCGGAGCCGGTCTGATCACGGTGATGCTCGTCGTCGGCGTCGGCGGCAATTACGGCGGCGCGCTGCTGGCCGCGCGCGCGGGCCGCCGCCGGGTGGTGGCGGGCGCGAGCGCCGCCGCCTGCCTGCTGTTGGTGTCGTTCTTGCGCTCGACGGGCCTGGCAGCGTGGCTGGCAATTGCCGGCTTCGGGGTCGCGGCCTTCGCGACCTTGCCGCTGACGATCGTGATGGGGCAGGACCTGCTGCCGCGCGCTACATCTCTCGCTTCTGGGCTCGCGCTCGGCTTCGCCAATTCGTTGGGGGCGCTGGGGGTCGCGGTGCTGGGACTCGGCGCCGCGCATTGGGGCGCTCGCGGCGAGCTTTGGGCCGCGGAGTTCGCCGGCCTGTGCGCCCTGGCGCTTGCCTTTGCGCTGCCCGCGGCATCGCCCGCCCCGCCGCTTCCCGGCGGCGCCTCGCGCTAGGCGCGAGCGCCGTCGCGCCGCGCGTTCGCCGCCCTGCCATTCCCGCTCGCCAGCCGTGCACTGCTCGGCCGCGGCCGGTGCGCTGGGTGCATCTGCCTCACTCGCAAGGACATATCTCGATCACGCCCGGCCGCCTCGCGAACCGCGGCGGCGGCTGCGATCGCTTCCGGATCCGCCCTCCGGCGCAGGCTGGCACGCGACGCGGCATCCGCTGCTGCCGGGCACGCCGCGCCGTGCGCGGAACCTAACGTTATTCTGGGGTCATGCCGGCGCTGGCAATTTCGAACGAAGAGCTGGCGGATCAACTCGCGCTCGTATGCGAGAGCAGCGAGGTGAAGGCCGCGCGGGCGCGATTTGCGCGCTGGGAACCGTGGCTGCGGCAGCAACAAATCGAGATTTGCCGCATCGCGGCGCCGAGCGGCGGCGAAGGGCGGCGCGCGGAGTGGATGCGGCGCGAATTCGAGCGCTGGGGCTGGACCGCCGGGCTGGACGAAGCCGGCAACGCCGTCGCGGTTTGGCCGGGGTGGAAGGCGGCGCCGCGAGTGGCGTTCACCGCGCATCTCGACACCGCCTTTCCGCCGGGACAAGCGGCCGAGCCGGTGTTCTATAACGGCAAGTTGATGGGGCCGGGCGTTTGCGACAACGGCGCCGGGCTGGTGGCGCTGCTGGCGCTGGCGCGGGCGGCGGCGGAAGGCCGGGGGAGCGCGCGTCCTTTGGCGTTGATCGCGAACGTGGGCGAAGAGGGCGAGGGCAATCTGCGCGGCATGCGCTACGTTTTCGAGCAGAGCCCGTGGCGGGAGCGGCTCGATTACACGGTGGTCGTGGATGGCGCCGGCTGCGACCAGATCACGGTCGCCGCACTGGGGAGCACGCGGGTGAAGGTGACGTTTCGCGGGCCGGGCGGGCACAGCTGGTGCGACGCCGGCACGGCCAGCGCCATCCATGCGCTGGGCCGGGCCATCGCGCTGCTGGCAGCGCGGGCGGCCAGCGTGCCGGGGCTGGAGGCGTGCCAAGCGGCGCTGATCGAGGGCGGCAGCGCCGTCAACGCGATCGCCGCCGGCGCCAGCATGAAGCTCGACCTGCGCGCGGCGGCGCCCGAGCGCTTGGAGGCGCTGGCGCTGCGGGCGCGCGAGTGCGTCGAGGCGGCGGTGGCGGAAGAGAACCGCGCCAGCCGCGCCGGGCGCGTCGAATACGACTGGGAAGTCATCGGCCAGCGGCCCTGGGGCCGGCTCGATGGCGAGGCGACGCTGCTGCGCGCCGTGCGCGCCGTGGACGCTTGGCTCGGCATTCAGGCGCAGGCGCAAGCGGCTTCCACCGACGCCAACATTCCCTTGGCGCTCGGCCGCCAGGCGGTGCGGTTGGGAGCGGGCGGCCGCGGCGGCGGCGCGCATACCGTGCGCGAATGGTACGATCCCAGCGGCCGCGACCTGGCGCTGCAGCGGCTGCTGCTGCTGGCGTTGACGCTCACGGCGTAGCCGGGCCGCGCGGCGGAATCATGTCTCCTCCCGATGCGGCAACCCGAAGCCGGCAAGGCGCGTCCGCGGGCGCGGCGGCGGGCGAGCCGCCGCCGCGCGGGCCCGCGGCATGGAAGGCCGACTTAGCACTGCTCGGCATCACGGCGATCTGGGGCGTCACCTTCGTGGTGGTGAAGCGCGCGCTGGCCGACGCCTCGCCCTTGGCCTTCAATGCGGCGCGCTTGCTGCTCGCCGCCGTGCTCTTGGTCGCCGTCTACCGGCGCCAGGTGCGCCGCCTCGCCGGCAAGGTCTGGGGGGCGGGGGCGCTGGTCGGGCTCTTCATGGCGCTCGGCTATGCATTCCAGACGATGGGCCTGGAATACACGACGCCGGCGAAGTCGGCCTTCCTCACCGGCTTGTCGGTGATCATCGTGCCCTTCTATGCCGCCGTCTGGCTACGCCGCGCGCCGGGCGCGGGCACGTATTGCGGCGCCTTGCTGGCGCTGGCAGGGCTCTACTTCTTGGCCTTTGCGCGGGGAGCGGGCGGCGGCTGGACCGCGGCCAACTGGGGGGATTTGCTGACGCTCGCCTGCGCCGCCGCCTTCGCCGGCCATATCGTGGCGCTCGGCGAGTTCACGGTGCGCTTTCCCTTCGAGCAATTGGCGGTGCTGCAGGTCGGCTTCGCCGCCCTCTTCACTTCCGCCGGCGCGCTGGCGATCGAGCATATCCGCCTGCGGTGGACTCCGGAGCTGATCGCGGCGCTGGCGATCACCGCCGTGCTGGCCACAGCGCTGGCCTTCACTGTGCAAGCCTGGGCGCAGCAGTTCACGCCGGCGAGCCATACCGCGATCGTGTTTGCCGCCGAACCGGTCTTCGCCTGGGTCACAAGCCTGAGCCTGGGGCTCGAGGCGTTCACGGCGCAGGTGGCGCTGGGCGCAGGCCTGATCTTGGCGGCCATCGTGACCGTCGAATTCTGGAAGCCGCGACGGGGCGCCTAGGCCGTCCGCATCGCGGAAGCCCCAGCATTCCTTACGCCGCGTTGCGGGAGCCTGCAGCGGCGGCCGCAGGAGCGGCGCGGCGCGGGGCGGGGCGGTTGCGGGCGATGCGAGGCCCCGGGAATCGTGCCGCCGCCGCGACGGGACTGAAGCTGAGCGCCCCAGCGCGGATCAAGGCGTGCCGGGAGCATTCGTTCATGTCCATACGTTCCGATGCATCACCCCGGCGATGACCGAGCGGTATGGCATTCCCAACGCATGCGGAACCTGCCACGCCCAGCAAGGCGCCGCCTGGGCGGCACGCCGGCTGGCCCAATGGTTTTCGCCTTGGCGGATGGAATCAGCGGTGCAGACCGCTGCGGCGGGAGCCGATCCGGGGATTTTGGGGGGCGCCAAGGCCGAATTCTCCGGGCGGCGATGATCGGACCTGGCCGTAAGGCATGTTGCGACCGCGGGTGCGGCCGTACCGTGGAAAGCGGCGGGCCAGCCTATAATCGGGACAGGCTGTAGGGGCGCCAACCGTGCTGGACGCCGCTTGTGGGGCGCTGCCGGCAAGGGCAAGCGCGGGGGCCTGACCCAACCGCCGCGCAAGAGTCCGCCACCGGCGAGCAGTAACTCCGATGTTCGAAGACGAAGTCACGCCACCCGACCACGAACTCCCGCCTCCGTCGGCATCGGCGCCGCCGGCGCCCTCCGCCACGCCGCCGGAGCCGGCGTGGGGCGCGCGCGCGACACCCGCCGAGCCGGCAACGACCGCTGCGCCGGCGCCGCCGTCGGCCGGGCGAGGCGCGTGGCTGGCGCTGGCCATCCTTTCGGCTCTGATCGTAGGGTTGGTGATCGGGTTCGTGGGGCGGCCGGCGTGGCGCAGCCAAGCTGAATCGGGCCAACTCAGCCTGGCGCCGCCGGTACAGCTCAGCGCGGCGTTTTCGGCGGTGGCCCGGCAACTGGGTCCGAGCGTCGTCAACATCCAGACCGACACCCGCATTCGCCGCCGCCGCGAGCGCGGCTGGGAGCAGCGGCAGCAAGACTACTTCGGGCCTTACCTCGGACCGCAGCCGCCGAGCCGGGAGGAGCACGAGTCGAGCCTGGGCTCGGGCGTGATCGTCGATTCCCGCGGCTACATTCTGACGAACGAGCATGTGATCGATCGCGCCGACCGCATCGAAGTGCTGCTGGCGGACGATCCGCAGCCCTATCCCGCGCGCTTCATCGGCGCCGACCGTGAGACCGATCTCGCGGTCATCAAGGTTGCGACCGGGCGTGCGCTGCCGGCGGCGCGGCTGGGCGATTCGCGGCGGCTGCGCGTCGGCGACTGGGTGCTCGCGATCGGCAGCCCGTTCGGCTTGGATAGCACGGTCACCGCGGGCATCATCAGCGCCCTGGGCCGCACCCTCAACGGCGGGCGGCAGTTCCAGCGCTTCATCCAGACCGATGCCGCCATCAATCCCGGCAACAGCGGCGGGCCGTTGGTGAACATGGCCGGGCAGGTGGTCGGCATCAACACCGCGATCTACACGGATTCTGACGGCTACCAAGGCGTCGGCTTCGCCTTGCCTTCCGATCTGGCGGTGAACATTTACAACCAACTCGTGCGCCAGGGACGGGTGACGCGCGGTTCGATCGGCATTTACTTCGAGCCGACGCTCGATCCGGCGGTGCGGCGCGTCTATCGGCTCGAGGAGGGCGTGCCCATCAGCGAAGTCGAGCCGGAGGGTCCGGCGCAAAAAGCCGGCTTGCGCGACGGCGACGTGATCCTGAGCATCAATGGCAAGAAAGTGCAAGACGGCAACGATCTGGTCAACGACGTCGTGGATCAGCCGGTGGGCGCGGCCGTGCGGCTGGAATATCGCCGCGGCGGGCGCGTCTATGGCGCCGTGGTGCATGTCGCCGACCGCGACCGGCTGTTCGGCGGCGCGGCAGACCGAGCGCCGGTGCTGGAAACGCCGGAGCGGCAGGGTACCCTCGGGCTGGAAGTGCAAGCACTGACGCCGCGGCTGGCGCAGCGGCTGAAGACGCCGCCGGGCAGCGGGGTGATCATTCGCACGGTGACGCCGGGATCGTTTGCCGACGACATCGGCTTGGAACGCGGCGATGTGATCGCGGCCATCAACCGCCGGGCGATCGCCAGCGTCGCGCAGTACCGGCAATGGCTGGGCACGGTACGCGCCGGGCAAGACGTCGTCTTCGAGTTGCGGCGGTTGGGCAACGACGGGCACTGGGCGCAGTGGCTCGCCGGGGGCACGTATGTGCGATGAGCGGAGGCGAGCGATCCCCCGCCTCGCCGCGGCTGGCGGCGTATCCGCCGGCCCGCGGGCTCGCCGTGGCCCCGCGCGGTTTCGCGTCAGCCGGGGCGCGGCGGCGATGGCGCTGGCGCTCGGCTTAGCGCTGGGCGCCGGCGGAGCGAGCACCCATCATCATGCGCGCCGGACGCGGCGGCGGAGCGTCGCCGCAACCGGCATCAGCCATGCCCGCGCGCGGCAGATTCAGTTAGCGCTGGAGCATGCCGGGTACTTGCGCCACGCGAGCGGCCGCTGGGATGCGACCACGCGCGCGGCGATGAAGCGCTACCAGCAAGACCACCATTGGCAGACGCGCTTCGTGCCCGATTCCCGCGCCTTGATCGCCCTGGGCCTGGGCCCGAAATACGACCAGCCCGCCGCCGTCGCCGCCTCGGCGCCGGAGCCGAAAACCCACAACTAGCCGCAGGCCGCCGTCGCGCGCCGCCAGCCTGCCTTCGCGCAGGAGAGCAGGGCGGAGATATCGGCCTTCGTTGCCGCAAGGACCGGCGTTTGGGCCGCGCCCAAAAGAGGTACCCTGGTGGCATGGTCGCCATGGATAGCGCCGCACGCACGTTTCATAACCTGATTGCCGGGGAATGGCGCGAGCCGCTCAGCGGCGAATACCTGGAGAATCGCAATCCGGCGAGGCGCGGCGAGCTGATCGGGCTGTTTCCGCGCTCGAATGCCGAAGACGTCGAGCTCGCGGTGGCGGCGGCCGCCGAGGCGTATCGCAGGTGGCGGGCGACGCCGGCGCCGCGGCGCGCCGAGCTGCTGTTTCGCGCCGGCCAGATCCTGATCGAAAACAAGCAGAGCTACGCGCGCGATATGACGCGGGAAATGGGCAAGGTGCTGCTCGAGACCGGCGGCGACGTGCAAGAAGCGATTGACATGCTGTTTTTCATGGCCGGCGAGGGGCGCCGCCTGTATGGCGCGACGACGCCGTCGGAGTTGCCGAACAAGGCGTGCCTGACGGCGCGCGTGCCGCTGGGCGTGGCCGGCCTGATCACGCCCTGGAATTTCCCGATGGCGATTCCGAGCTGGAAGATCGTACCGGCGCTGATCTGCGGCAACACCGTGGTGCTGAAGCCCGCCGAGGACACGCCGCTGTCGGCGGTGAATTTCGTCAACGCGCTGATCGAAGCCGGCGTGCCGAACGGAGTGGTGAATTTGGTGATGGGGACGGGTCCGGAGTGCGGCGCGCCGCTGGCGGCGCATCCCGGAACGCGGATCATCTCCTTCACCGGATCGACCGAAGTGGGGCGGCAGGTGGGACAGCAGGCAGCCCGGCTCTTCAAGCACTGCAATCTCGAGCTGGGCGGCAAGAACGCGATCATCGTCCTGGACGACGCCGATCTGGAGCTCGCCGTGGACGGCGCGCTGTGGGGCGCGTTCGGCACCAGCGGCCAGCGCTGCACTGCCGCGAGCCGGCTCATCGTGCAGAAGGGCATTCACGGAAAGTTCGTCGAGCGGCTGACCGAGCGCGCGGCGCGGCTGAAGGTCGGCGACGGGCTCGATCCCAATACCCAAGTGGGGCCGCTGATCAATCAAGAGCAGTTGGAGACGGTCGAGCGCTACGTCGAGATCGGACGCGGCGAAGGCGCGAAGCTGCGCCTCGGCGGCGCCCGGATGGAAGAGGGGGAATTGGCGCAGGGCTATTTCTTTGCGCCGACGATTTTCACCGATTGCGCGCCGGAGATGCGCATCGCGCAGGAGGAGATCTTCGGGCCGGTCGTTTCCGTGCTGGCCTGCGAGGACTTGGAGTCCGCGCTCGAGATCGCCAACGGCGTCAGTTACGGGCTCTCGGCCTCGATCTACACGCGCGACGTGAATGCCGCGATGCGCGCCGCCCGCGATCTCGAAACCGGCATCGTCTATATCAACGCTCCCACCATCGGCGCGGAAGTCCATCTGCCCTTCGGCGGCACCAAGAACACCGGCAACGGCCATCGCGAGAGCGGGCTGGCCACGCTCGATGTTTACAGCGAGTGGAAGACGATCTATGTCGATTACAGCGGTGCGCTACAACGAGCGCAAATCGATTGATGGGAGCTGGTGACGCGGAGCCGCCGGTTGCGGCGCCCGCAGACGATCTTGACGCGCATGCCGTCCTGACGAGCGCGACCAGGAGCCGAGGAATGCCCGTCGGACGCCGCCCCGCGCCGCACCGAAACGGGTAACGCCTTGATTCTGCTTGCCTTGCCTTCGAGGGCTCCGACGGCTTAAAATACAAGCTAGGCGTCCTGTCCGCCGTTGGTGTAAATGACTGAAACCAAAGATGATCGGCACCAGCTCAGCGATCGCGAGCGGGCCATTCTGGCCAGTGTGGTGGAGCTGTATCTCGAGCGCGGCGAACCGGTAGCCTCGCGGCATGTGGCCGAACAGCATGGAGAACGGTGGAGTTCGGCCACGGTGCGAAATGTCTTCGCTGAATTGGAGGCCGGCGGTTGGCTCGCCCAGCCGCATCCTTCCGCAGGCCGGGTTCCGACGATCGAGGCGTTGCGGATGTACGTCGGCCAGTTGCCTCTCCCCACGGCGCTGAGCAACGCCGATGAGGAGCAGTTGCAGCGCACGCTGGCGGGGGCGGAAGGCTCGGAGTTGCTCGCGCGAGCCTGCCAATTCCTGTCGTCGTTTTCGCGCCGCATCGGCGTGGTCGCGGTGGCCCCCCTCACCGATCCCATGCTCAAGCACGTTCGCTTTTTGCGGCTGAGCGAGCGGCGAGTGCTGGCGATCTTGATCACCGACGACGAGCAGATTCGCGAGCGCGCGGTGCGGCTGCCCGAGGATTACGGGCAAGAGGAATTGGATCAGGTCGCGCGCTATTTGAACTCGGCGTTCAGCGGCTGGAAGTTCGAGCGCATCCGGCGCGAGTTGTTGCGGCGGGTCAGCGAGGACCGCGCGGCGTACGACCGGCTTTTGCAGCGCGTGCTGGTTCTCTATCACACCGGCGTTTTGCAGTTGCAGGATGCCGGGCAGGTGTTCGTGGAAGGCACCAGCTATTTGGTGCCGCTGCTCGAGGACCATCAGCGGCTGGCGGAGATTTTGGGCGCGCTCGCAGCCAAGGAAAAGGTGCTGGCGCTGGTGAGCGGCATTTGCGAGCAATTGAACGAGGACGGCTCCGCGCAATCGCAACTGCGAATTCAGGTGGGACTGGAGAGCTTGCCCGATTTCGCGCTAGTGGCGGCGCCCTATTGCACGCCCGACCATTTGCACGGAGCGGTGGCGATTCTGAGCCCCGCCCGAATGGAATACGAGCGCGCCGCCGGTGCGGTATGGCGCGTGCGGGAAATCTTCAGCCAAGTCATCCGGGATAATTGAAGCGATGAGGGCAGACGAATCATCTCCCGATGAGAGGACACCCGTGCCGGCGGAGACCGGTGCCGCGGACGCGCCCGGCGGCGGGCCTGCCGAGCCGCAGTCCGGCGAAGCGGCCGCGGACGAGATCCGGCGGTTGAAGGCCGAGCGCGACCAGATGAGCGATCAGCTGCTGCGCGCGCTGGCCGATTTCGACAACTATCGCAAGCGCGCCGTGCGCGAGCAGGGCGAACAGCGGCTGCAGGGCATGATGGAGGCGTTTCGCGCCGTGCTGCCGGCGCTGGACGGCGTGGAGCGGGCCCTGGCGATCCAGAGCGGCACGGCGGAGGATCTGCGCAAGGGGCTGGAATTGATGCGGCGGCAGACGCTCGAGGCCGTGCGCCGAATCGGCGTCGAACCGATCGAGACGCTGGGCAAGCCCTTCGATCCCCACTGGGCGCAAGCCGTGGAGATGGTGCCCACTCAGGATGCACCCAACCATTTCGTGATCGAGGAGTTACAACGCGGCTATAAGTTGCGCGACAAGCTGGTGCGCCCGGCGATGGTGCGGGTGGCGGAAAATCCGAACGGCGGCGCGCCCGAGCGGGAGCCGGCGGCCGAGAAGCAGGCGTGACGGGGAAAGCGGGCGGTTAGAATGGCAACCATGGCGGGCAAGCGCGATTATTACGAGGTCTTGGGAGTCGGCCGCGACGCCGACGAGCAGCAGATCAAGAGCGCCTACCGCCGCTTGGCCTTGCAATATCATCCCGACCGCAATCGCGAGGATCCCGCTGCGGAAGAAAAATTCAAGGAAGCCTCGGAAGCCTACAGCGTGCTGTGCGACCCGCAAAAGCGGGCGCAGTACGACCGTTTCGGCCATGCCGGGGTGGGCACGGGCACCGGCAACGGCGGCGACTTCGACCCTTCGTTGTTCGCCGATTTTTCGGATATCTTCGGCGACTTCTTCGGCTTCGGCGATCTTTTCGGCGGTGGCGCGCGGCGCCGGCCGGGGCAGGCGCGGCGCGGCAGCGACCTGCGCTATGAATTGGAATTGACCTTCGAGGAGGCTCTTTTCGGCGCGGAAAAGACGCTGCGCTTCACGCGCCTGACCGCTTGCGGCGAATGCAAGGGCCGGGGCACGCGCAAGGGCGCGGCGCCGACGCCGTGCGCCACCTGCGGCGGCCGCGGCCAGGTGCGGTACCAGCAGGGATTTTTCAGCATCGCCCGCACCTGCTCGAGCTGCGGCGGCGCGGGCACCGTCATCCGCGACCCCTGCCCCGCCTGCCATGGCCGCGGCCGCATCGAGCAAGAAACGCAGAAGCAAGTGACGATTCCGGCGGGAATCGACGAGGGCCATCAGTTGCGGCTCAGCGGGGAAGGCGAAGCCGGCCTGCAAGGAGGACCGAACGGCGACCTCTACGTGGCGGTGCGCATTCAGCCGCATCCTTTTTTTGAGCGGCGCGAGACGGAACTGTATTGCCACATTCCCATATCCTTTCCGCAGGCCGTATTGGGATGCGACCTGACGGTGCCCTCGCCTTGGGGAGAGGAGAAAGTCCAGGTGCCGGCGGGAACCACCAGCGGGACGGAACTGCCGCCGCTGCGCGGCAAGGGCGTGCCGCGTCTGAATGGGCGCGGCCGCGGGGATCTGCACGTGATCGTGGATCTTGAAGTGCCCCGCAAGCTGACGCGCGAGCAACGGCTGCTGATCGAGCAGCTGGCCGAGGCGCTGCCCAACGACAATCGTCCGCGCGAGCGCGGCCTGTTCGAGAAAGTGCGCGATTTCTTCGCGTGAGCGCTTGTCCCGCCGCTTGTTTTTCGCCGAATTCGCCGCCGCCGATCGCGCCGTGGTGCGGGGCGCGGAGGCGCGCCATTTAGCGGTCGTGCTGCGCGCGCGGCCGGGCAAGGAGTACGATTTGGCGATTGCCGGCGGAAAGTTCCGCGCCACGGTGGCGAAGGCGACGGCGGCGGCGGTGGAGTTCGAGAACCTGCGGCCAGTCGAGGCGGGTGCCGCGCGGCGGGAAGTGACCTTGCTGGCCGCGATCTTTCGCTTCGAGCGTTTCGAATGGATGGTGGAAAAAGCCACCGAGTTGGGGGTGGCGGCCATTCAGCCGCTCATCGCGGCCCGCACGGCGGCGCCTTTGGCTCGCGCCGCCGCGGCGCGGTGGGCGCGTTGGGAACGGCTGGCGCTGGCGGCGGCGCAGCAGGCGCGGCGAGTGGACGCCGTGCGCGTGCAGCCGCCGGTCGCCGCGCCGGCCGCGTTCGCGGGAGCGGGTAGCGGTGCGGCGCGGATCTTGCTGACCGCGGGCGGCGCCGCGCCGGCCTTGGGCGAATTGCTGACGGCAGAGACGGGGCGGGCGGTTGTGCTCGCCGTCGGGCCGGAGGGCGGTTGGAGCGAGGCGGAGGAGCGGGCGGCGCGCGATGCGGGGTTCGCGGCCGCATCCCTCGGGCCGCTGATCTTGCGCGCGGAGACGGCGGCGATCGCCGCGTTGGCGCTTTGCGAGCTGGCATGAGCAGCCGGCAGATCGTCGCCGGCTTGCTGCGCGACGCGGAAGGGCGGTTCCTGATCGGGCAGCGCGCACGCCACAAGAGCCACGGCTTGCAATGGGAATTTCCTGGCGGCAAGGTCGAGCGCGGGGAAGGCGAGGAGCAAGCGCTGGCGCGGGAACTACGAGAAGAACTGGACATTGCCGCGGAGATCGGGCCGCTGGCCGCGCGAGTTCGGCATCGGTACGACCGCGGCCCGACGCTCGAGATCGCGTTCTATTGGGTGGCGGCGTATTCGGGAAAGATCGCCAACCGTGTGTTTGAAGCGATCGCCTGGGCGCCGCCGGGCGAAATGGCCACCTATGACTTTCTTAGCGCCGACCGGAGCTTGATCGAACAATTGGCGCGCGGCGAACTCCAGTGGCCCGTCCCTTGAACCAGGCCCGGCCACGCTCCGGCCTCTGCGGAATCGGCTGCCCCGCCGCCGCCCGGCCCTGATCGCTAGCCCGGCCCGGCGGCGCCGATCGCCCCTCCCTCGCCGCGGTCCCAGGGGCGATAATGGCGGAAGAAGCATGGCGAGCGTTTCTCCAAGCCCCGCCGCTAGCGGCGCGCCGCGGGTGCTGATCGTCGAAGACGAAGATCTGATTCGCGATACCTATGCGCTCAGGCTGAGCCATGAGGGCTTCGTCGTGGCGGAGGCGCGCAATGGGCGGGAAGCGCTGGCGCAGGCGCGGCAAGGCGTGCCGCACTTGATCTTGTTGGACGTGATGCTGCCCGACATCAGCGGCTTCGAAGTGCTCAAGGCGCTGCGAGCGGACCGGCGCTTTTTGGACGTGCCGGTCGTGCTCTTCACCAACCTCAGCCAGCACATCGACAAGCATCAGGCGGCCCGGTTGGGCGCCACCGACTACCTGGTCAAATCGGAAGTCTCGCCGGCGGAAGTCGTGAACAAGGTGCGCTCGCTGCTGGCCGACAGCGCCGGGCAGCGGCCGATCGCGAACTTTCGCCTGTACGTGGATGCCGAGCGCGGCGACGCCGGCGCGCTGGCCGCGCTGCTGGGCTATCCGCGCGACTTGCGCTGCCCGAAATGCGGCACCACCATGGTGGTGCAATTGTACGGGGATTTCAGCGACCCCTGGTCGCGCAGTTTCCGCGCGCGGATGCGCTGTCCCGCCTGCCGGGAGTAGGCCGGCTGTTTCATGCTCCACGCGTTCCGCAATCGCCTCGCCCGCATGCCGGAGGCGGCTCTGCGCTATCTGACCGCATCGGCGTGGCGCTCGATGGCGATTTTCCTGGTGCTGGCGTTCGTTCCCATTCTGCTGTTGACCTACTACATCGTTTCCTCCAGCATCGAGCATGCCAAGGCGGAGGCGGCCAGCGCCGATATCGAATGGCGGGGCTTTTCCGCGGCGCTGCTGGGCACGAGTTTTCGCGGCGAAATCGAAGCCATGAACGGCGTCGCCGATGAAACCTCGCTGCATCGCGCGCTGCGCGGCTCACGGCAGAATCCGCTGGATCGCATTCTCCGCCGCATGCGGGTGCGGCAGCCGGAGTTTTCCACCGTTGCGCTCTACGACAATAGCGGCACCCTGCTGGCTTGGGCCGGCCGCCAGCAGGCGCCGCCGCCGGTGGCGCTTGGCTCACCCTGGTTCGACGCAGTCGAGCAAGGGGAGGCGCTCTTTGTCTCCCCGCTCACAACCACTCCTAGCGGTCCGGCGCTGATCCTGGCCGTGCCGGTTACCTCGGACGCCACCCAAGCGGCGGCGCGGCAAGGGGTGTTGATGGCGGAGCTGCCCGACGCCGTCATCGAGGACTGGGTGCGGCGAGTCAATACCAGCAACGAACGTTTCGTGTACCTGGTCGACCGCCAGCGGCATGTCGTGGGCGGGCCGCAAAATGGGCCGCTCGCGCCCGCGGACGTGGGCCAGATGCTGGGCGTGGAACCCGCGCTGGCGGGCAAGTCCGGAACCGTGGATTTCCTCACGCCGATTCACCTGGAGTCGCAGGTGGTCAGCTACGCGCCGCTGCCGGAAGCGCAAATGGCGATCTTGGTCGTGCGGCCGGTGCGCATCGGAGTTTATTTCCTCCGCGCCTTCTCCGACAAGCTGGCGCTGATCGCGATGGTGGTGTTTCTGCTGGCGCTGGCGGGCGGCTGGCTGCTGCGCGCGGCGTTCCGCTACTACCAGCGCTATACGCGCGAAGTCGAGCGCGGGCGGCACAAAACGGAAGCGCTGCTGAGCAGTATTGGCGACGGGGTGTTCGCGGTGGACGCCGAGCAGCGCATCATCGAGTTCAACCCGGCGGCGGCGGCACTTTCCGGGCGTGACCCCAAGGAGGCGCTGGGGCGGCGCTACACCGACGTGATCGCGCTCGTGGACGAGGCGAGCGGCGAGCAGGCATTGGATCTGGTGCCGCAGACCATGCAACAACGGCGCACCTTGCGTTTTGCGCGCAATTTGCGCCTGGTGCGCGCCGACGGCTCGACCCTACCGGTCGCGGTCAGCGCGGCGCCTGTGCGGGACGAGCAAGGCGGGGTCAGCGGCTGCATCGTGGTGCTGAGCGACGTCAGCCAGGAGCGGGAAGTGGACCGGCTGAAGACCGAATTTATCAGCCTCGCCAGCCATCAGCTACGCACGCCGATGAGCGGGGTGAAGGGGGTCTTGTCGTTGCTCCTCGACGGCGTGCTCGGCCCGCTGAGTCCGGAACAGAGGCAATATTTGGGCCGCGCTTACGAGGCCAACGAGCGGCTGATCTCGCTCGTCAATGATCTGCTCAACGTGAGCCGCCTGGAGCAAGGGCGGCTTCAGCTCAGCCGCGAGCCGGTGGACCTGGGGCGCGTGCTGGAATCGGTGGTGACGGAGCTGCGGCCGCGCGCGGCGCATTATTTCCAAGAACTGGCTCTCGAGCAATCCCGGGAGCCGCTGACCGTGCGCGGCGATGCACTGCGGCTGCGCGAGGTCTTCGTCAATTTGGTGGACAACGCCATCAAGTACACCCCCGAGCGCGGCTCCGTGCACGTCCGGGCGCGGGCCGAGGAGCATCAGGCGGTGGTGGAAGTGACCGATACGGGCGTGGGTGTGCCGGCGGAGCAAATCCCGGGCTTGTTCCAAAAATTCCACCGCATTCCGAACGAGCTCACCGCGCGGGAATTCGGCACGGGGTTGGGGCTGTACTTCGTCAAGTCGGTGGTGGATTTGCATCACGGCAGCATCTCGGTGGCTAGCGAGATAGGGCGCGGCTCGACCTTCACCGTGCGCCTGCCGCTCTTGAGCCCGCAAGAGCGGCCGCTCGAGCCGACGGTGGCGGAAGCGGCGGCGCCCTCGTCCTAGGGCGCGGGGCCGCGGCCCGAGCGGCCGGGTTTCGCGCGCCTGCGGCCGGGCGGACGCCCTGCAAGGCCGAGAGCAGAGCCCGCGACCGCGCGTCGAGACGGCCGCATGCGTGGATCGGCCGGAACGAAGCGGACGGAGCGGCATGCGAGCGATGCGACGAGTGCCCCGTGCTTCATGGCCGCTCCGCTATCGGGGATGTTATGGTGAGGCTAAATGCCTGCCTCGAGCCCGCCTTGGTTCCAAAACGCCGTCTTCTACGAGCTGCCGGTGCGCTCCTTCTACGACTGGAATGCCGACGGCTATGGCGATTTTCGCGGCCTGATCGACAAGCTGGACTACTTGGAATGGCTGGGCGTGGATTGTCTCTGGCTGCTGCCATTCTATCCCTCGCCGCTGAAGGACGACGGCTACGACATTTCCGACTTCCGCACCCTCGATCCGGTCTACGGCACGCTGGAAGACTTTCGGGAATTCGTCGAGGAGGCGCACGAACGCAACATCCGCGTGCTCGCCGACCTGGTGATGAATCATACGTCCGATCAGCACGCCTGGTTCCAACAGGCGCGGCGGTGGCCTGCCTCGCCATTTCGTTCTTGGTACGTTTGGAGTGACGATCCGCGGCGTTACGGCGGCGCGCGCATCATCTTCGTCGATACGGAAGTGAGCAATTGGACATGGGATCCGGTGGCCAACGCCTATTACTGGCATCGCTTCTACAGCCATCAACCCGATCTGAATTACGACGAGCCGGCGGTGCGGCAAGCCATGCTCGACGTCGTGGATCACTGGCTGGACATGGGGCTCGACGGTTTTCGTTGCGACGCGGTGCCGTACTTGTTCGAGCGCGAGGGGACCAACTGCGAAAACCTGCCGGAGACGCACGCGTTTCTGCGGGAACTGCGGCGCCACGTGGATGAGCGCTACGGCGGCGACCGCATCCTCATGGCGGAAGCCAATCAATGGCCGAGCGACGTGGTGCGCTACTTCGGCCAGGGTGACGAATTCCACATGGCGTTCCATTTTCCGCTCATGCCGCGCCTTTTCATGGCGACGCGGCAAGAGAGCCGGCGGCCGATCGTGGAGATCATGGCGCAGACCCCGGCGATTCCGCCGGGCTGCCAGTGGGGCCTGTTCCTGCGCAATCACGACGAGCTGACCCTGGAAATGTGCTCGGACGAGGAGCGCGACTACATGTACTACGAGTACGCGCGCGATCCGCGCATGAAACTGAACATCGGCATCCGCCGCCGCCTGGCCCCGATCGTCGAGAACAGCCGGCGCGAGATCGAGCTGATGAACACGCTGCTGTTTTCGATGCCGGGAGCGCCGGTGATCTATTACGGCGATGAGATCGGGATGGGCGACAACATCTATTTGGCCGACCGCAACGGCGTGCGCACGCCCATGCAATGGAACGTGGACCGCAACGGCGGCTTCTCCAAGGCGCTGCCGGAGAAGCTCTATTCGCCGCTGATCCAGAATCCTGTGTACAGCTACCAGGCGGTCAACGTGGAGCGGCAGTTCCAGAATCCCAACTCGCTGCTCAACTGGATGCGGGCACTGATTAAGTTGCGGCACAAGAACCCGGTCTTCGGCCGCGGCACGCTCGAATTCCTGGCGCCGGATAACGACCGCGTGCTGGCCTTCCTGCGCGCGGATGAAAGCAGCACCGTGCTGGTGGTGGCGAACTTGGCGCACACCTCGCAGGCCGTCCAGCTCGACCTCTCCCGCTTCGCCGGCCGAACGCCGGTCGAGATGTTCGGCGATGCCGTATTTCCCCCGATCACCGCGGCGCCGTATCAATTGGCGCTAGCACCCTACGGCTATTACTGGTTCCGGCTGGAGCGGGCGTAAGTCGCGCCCGCGATTCATCCCGCCTTAAAACAAGAAGGCCCCGTCCGGCGCCGGCCGGGCGGGGCCCCAGCGGCAAGCGCGCGATCAGAAGCTGATCTTCGCCGCGAGCTGGATCAGGCGCGGGTTGCCCGTCGTATTGGTGACCCGCCCGAAGTTGCCGGTGCCGAAGGTACCGCTCGAATTCGCGAACTGGGCGTGATTGAACGCGTTAAAAAACTCTCCGCGAATTTCGAGTTGCTTATCCTCCGCGAGCTTGAAGAAACGCGACAGCGCGATGTCCCAATTGTTGATGCCCGGGCCATGGAAGAAATTGCGGCCCGTGGTTCCTATGGTCCCAAGCGCGTTCTGCGCGAAATCCTTCGGATTGAAGACCTCGTGGTTGGGTGAAATGCGGATCTGGCTGACGGTCTTGACGGGCGAGACCAGATCGGGCCGCTCGACACAGCCAAAAAAGGAGAAGACGGGATCGCAGCGGAGCGAGCGGGCGCTGCGATTGCTGATGGTCACGGGGAAGCCGGTCTCCATCGTGGTGAAACCGCTCAGACGCCAGCCATTCAGCACCTCGCGCGCCGCCCAAGGCGCGTTGCCGAGCTTGGGCAAATCATAGATGTAGGCCAGGCTGAGGTGATGGCGGGCATCGTAGGCGGAGTCGCCGTAGGTATAGGCGAGATCGCCCGGCAGCACGTTGCCGTTTTCGTAGCTCGAACCTTGATCGAGGGCGTGGGCCCAGGTGTAGCTCAGCTGGAGCTGCAAATCGTTGCTGAAGGGCTTGTGCAGCGAAAGCTGCATGGAGTTGTAGTTGGAGTTGAGGAACGTCCCGATCTGGCCGGCGGAAGCAAAGATCGTGGAATCGGCCACGGTGCCGGTATTCGTGATCGTGGCTTCATTGGTAGCGTGGCAGCCGGGCGTGGCCAGGCAGATCGCGGGGTTGAGCGGGTTCAACTCAATCGTGCCTTCGAGGTGATGGCCGAAGGAGCCGACATAGGAAGCCGTGAACAGGGTAGACCAGGGCAGCTGCTTTTCGATCGCCAGGTTCGCGTTCTCCACATACTGCTGGCTGAATTTGGGGTCCACGGAGTTTAGCGAAAAGGGCTCGAAGAACGGCCAGCAAAGGCCGCCGCCGGGGGTGCAGGTGCTGGCGATATTGGCGCCGCGAGTCGGCGCAATGAAGGGGTACTTGTTGGGAATCGAGTTGCTGCCGGTCACGTCCACCCACGGATTGGCGAAGGAAGGCGAGCCGCCGATGTCGCCGATGCCGGAGTCGATCAGCGCAAACGGCGGCGCGATCAGATTTTGCAGCGTCAGCTCTTCCTCGGAATTGTCGTAGTAAATGCCGTAGCCGGCTTGAATGCTGAGGGTCTGCGTCGGATGGTAAATGACGCCCAACCGGGGCGCGAAGTGCCCGTAATGTGTCTTGTAAATGGATGGCGGCAGGCCGTTGTCACCGGGGAAAATCAGGCCCGTCGGCGCCGTGGGGAAGACCGTGGACTGCTGGCCGGGTGAAAAGACATTCACCGCCAGGCCGCCGTTCCACAGATCGGTGAGCGGCGTGTCAATCTGCCAGCCCAGACCGTACACCAAATTGAGTTTCGGCGTAACCTGCCACTGGTCCTGGAAAAAGGAATAGAACTCCCACGAGCGCGCGTTGATGATGTTGCCGCTGCTTTGGCCATAGGAATCCGGAATGCCCAACAAGAAGTCGGCGCCCGGCGCGCCCGTGCTGTACGTGCCTTGGCCGCCGAAGCTGAAGGAGCCGTTGTTCTCGAAGTTGAAGGGATTGAAGACGTGTTCGCGCCGGATGTCGGTGCCGAACATCATGGTGTGATGGCCGTGCACCCAGGACAGGTGGTCGATGAGCTCCCCCGTGTCGTCGATGCGCGGCTGCGGCCCGTTGACCGAGAACCCGAGCGTGAAGAACCCCGAAACCGCGACTTCCGGCAGACCCTCGCCCTTGGTGTTCTGGGGATTGATGCCGGTGAATCCCACCGAGGAGGGGGCGGTGGGATTCTGCGGCTCAACCGCGTCGAAGTTGAATCGATCGTAGTTGAGTTTGAAGACGTTCAGGACATTGGACGTGAACGTGTGCGTTTCATCGAGCGTGTATTGCTGCGTGTGGCGGGAATCAATCTCGCCGAACCCAGGCAGCGTGGCGCCGGTGAAGGGAAGCGTTTCCGTAGTCGGGTTGGTTTGCCAGAACTGGTAGTAGAAGAGCCGGTCGTTGTCGGAGAGGTTGTAATCGAGACGGTAAAGAATCTGGTCCGCCGAGGCGGTATTGGCGGTCGGGAAGATGTAGTTGTACAGATCGCCCGTGGCCGAGGAGGGCGCTTGCGGCACGAACTGGCTCAGCAGCTTCACCGAGATCGGGTTGAAGTCGGCGGCGGGAATAACGCCGCTGCTGAAGAGGCTCGAGTAGGCGGTTCCCGCCGGGCACTGCACGGAGCCGCCGGCGGGGCAGGGCGAATTGGCATCCCCGAAGAGAGGGATCGGGGAGCTGCCTTTCGAGGCCGCAAGGGCGCCGCAGGTGGAAGCGGTACAGGCGCTGAAATCGCCCTGGCTCTCGGCGCCGGTGAAAATCGGCGTGGTCGTGGTGGCGCCGGTCCGGTTGCGCGTGCCCTGGTACGAGGCGAAAAAGAAGAACTTGTTGCGGATAATCGGACCGCCGAACGTGCCGCCGAATTGATTCTGGTGAAAAGGCGCGCGCACCGGATTGGGCGATTGATTGCCGAAAAAGGTGTTGGCGTTGAGCGAGGTATCGCGATAAAACTCAAACGCGTCGCCATGCCAAGCGTTGGTGCCGTTCTTGATATCGGCGATGAGCGTCGCGCCGGAGTTGCGGCCATATTCGGGCAGCAGCGTGCTGGAAATGACCCGCACTTCTTGGAGCGCATCCGGGCTCGGCGGCGTCAGGGGCGTGTTGAGCGGTAGGTCGTTCCAGTCAGTGCCGTTGACCAGGTAATCGTTGGCTTGCGTCCGGCTGCCGTTGGTGGAAAAGGTGCCGAAACGGTCGGAGGAGGTCGCGACGCCGGGGATGGACTGCTGCAACTGCACCCAGTTGCGGCCATTGAGAGGCAGCGCGGTGATCTCGGTCGAATTGATGGTGGCGGCGCTTTGCGTCGTGGTGGTCTGCACCTGCACCGGATTGCTCGACACCTCGACCGTCTGGCTCACCTCGCCGACGGCAAGCGTGGCGTTGATGGTGTAATCCTGGTTGACGCGCAGCACGACGTTGTTCTGGGCGTAAGCTTTGAAGCCGGTCTTGGTGACCTTGACGTTGTAGGTGCCCGGGGGCAGAGCGAGGACGACGAAGCCGCCGTCAGGCCCGCTCGTGACCGTGCGCGTGAGATTGGTCCCTACCTCCGACACGGTAATCGTGGCCCCGGGCAGGGCGGCGCCGGTTGCGTCTTTCACGTTGCCGCGGATCGAACCGGTGACGTCGGCGAACAGCGCGGGGACAGCGACCAGAAGAGCCAATGCAGCCGCAATCAGAAGCACTCGAGATTTCATATGTAAATTGCCTCTCACAATTCGCAACTAGGAATATCACTATCATTATTCGAGCCGCAAGCCCGTTTCGCTGCTTTGCTGAAATTTTTTGCCGGATTTCAAAGGTTCAATTTTTTGTATGTCACGGACACCGCAAATTCAAATTTTCGAAAGTGGCGCAAGTTGCGAGGGCTAACAGAGATCAGCCGCCGAAAATCCTCGGAGAGCTGGGGTGAGTTCCAAAATCGCGAATTTGCAGTAACCGACCATTCGGTGTGGCGAGACACCGAGAGAGCCGTCGCCGCCGCAAAGCTTACGCCGGAGCGATTTGGCGGAGCGCGGTGAGAAAGGCCTGCATCTGCGGCCGCGTGCCGATGGAGACGCGCAGCCAATCCGGCAGCGAGGGAAATTTGCGGCCGACGAGGATATTGCGCGCGCGGAACTGCCCGATGATGGGGGCCACGTCACGGTCCAGCGAAATCATCACGAAATTGGTGTGTGAAGGAATGTAGCGGCGGCCTTCCCGGTGCAACTCGGCGCAGAGCCAGTCGCGAGTGCCGTTGAGCAGACGGCGATTGCGCGGCACCACGTCCGGATCTTCCAGGCTGGCCTGCGCGGCGGCGAGCACAGCGGCGTTGGTGTTATCCCACAGCAGTTGCGCCCGGAGCGCGCGAATCAGATCGGGCTGGGCGACGCCGTAGCCCAATCGCATGCCGGCGAGGCCATAGACCTTCGAGAAGGTGCGGGCGATAAGGAGGTTGGGAAAGCGCGGGAGCCAGGGGATGACGCTGGCGTAGTCGGGGGTCTCGACGAAATGGAAATAGGCTTCGTCCACGAGCACGACGGCGTGCTTCGGCACGGCGTGCAGGAACGCCGCGACCTCGGCGCCGGTGTTGATGGTGCCGGTGGGATTGTTGGGATTGCAGAGATACACCAGGCCGGTGTTCGCGTCGCACGCGGCGGCCATGGCGCGCAGATCGGAGCGGAAATCGCGGGTGACGGGAATCTTGCGGGTTTCGGCGCGGAAGACGCGAGCGAAGCCGGCCACGGCCTCGAAGGTGGGCTCGGCGACCACGACGTTCTTGCCCGGCGCCAAGAACGCCGCGTCGGCGGCGCGCAGAATTTCCGTCGAGCCGCAGCCCAGCGCAATCTGTTCGCGCCCGACCGCGTGCAGACGGGCGAGGGTGGCAGTTACGCGCTCGATGGCGGCTTCAGGATAACGGCTGGCGATGGTCTCCGCGCGGCTGATGGCGGCCAGGGCGCGGGGGCATGGGCCATAGGGGTTTTCGTTGGCGTTGAGCTGGATAGCGTCATCCGGAACCCCAAGCGGCAAGCTGGCGGCGGCTTCGCCGGCAAGCGCAGGCGCGGCCAGGGCCAAGGCGAGGGATTTTGCGGCGAGATCGCCGAATTGGCGGCGCGAAAGCGAGGGGAGGATCATGCGGCGCGCTCCTCGAAACGACCGGAGGATCATACTGCAGTTTTGCGGCGAAAAGGCATCTCCCTCAGCAGTGTTCCGTTGTCGCTTCGCCGCCCTCGCCGGCTCTCCGGCCCGGAGACCCATATTCGGCTCGCATTCCGGCGCCGCTGCCGCACATGACTTTAGCGGTCTCGCCCTTCGGCGACCGCAGCGAGCTTCGCTCGGCATATTGCTGGCGCTTGCCCTTGCCTGTCTCCCGGTGCAGGCTCAGTATTTCGGCCGCAATAAGGTGCATCCGACGCTGAATTTTCAGGTTCTGCGCACGAAGGACTTCGATATCTACTTCTATCCGAGCGAGCGCGCCGGCGCCTATCGCGTGGGCCAAATGGCGGAACGCTGGGACGCGCGGCTGTCGCGGATCCTTCACCATCAACTCAGCAGCCGCCAGCCGGTGATCGTCTATGCCGACCAGCCGGATTTTATGCAAACGACGACGATTCCTGGCTTTATCGGCGAAGGCGTGGGCGGGGTGACCGAACCGGTGCGGCGGCGGGTGGTGATTCCGCTGGCAGGCAGCTTGGAGGGCACCAACCATGTCTTAGGCCATGAACTGGTGCATGCATTCCAGTTCGATATGACCGCGCGCCACGGCGGCCGTGCGGCGGAAGCGCCGCGGACGGCGAATCTGCCGCTTTGGTTCGTCGAGGGCATGGCGGAGTACTTGAGCCTGGGACCGGTGGACAGCGAGACCGCGATGTGGATGCGGGAAGCGCTCCTGCAAGACCGGTTCCCGACCGTGAAACAACTCGACAGCCCCAAGTACTTTCCCTACCGTTTCGGCCAAGCTTTTTGGGCCTATGTGGGAGGGCGATATGGCGACGAGGCGATCGGCAAAATGTTGCGCGAAGCGGGTCCGAATGGGACGCGCTCGATCCCGGCCGTATTGAAAACCCAGCCTGCGGCCTTCTCGGCTGCCTGGCGCCAAGCCATGGAAACGGCTTATGAACCGGTCTTACGGGCAACGCGACCGGTGGACCAGACCGGCAAGGTGATCATCAACGAGCGGAATGGCGGCGCACTCAACGTCAGTCCGGCGGTGAGCCCCGATGGCAAGTTCGTCATGTTCTTGTCATCGAAGGATCTGTTGGCGGTGGACCTGTATCTGGCAGACGCCGAGACCGGCAAGATCTTGCGGCGGATCACCTCCACCGCGACCAGCCCGCACTATTTGAGCCTGGAGTTCATCAACTCGGCCGGCGCCTGGAGCCGCGATGGACGGCAATTCGCGTTCGCGCGCGTCACCGCGAGACACGCGGAGTTCGCCATCTATGACCTGCGCCGGAACGAAGTCGTGCGCACCTGGAGCCTGTCGGGCATCGGCGAGGTGTTTTCGCCCACTTGGTCGCCGGACGGTCGCCAGATCGCGTTTTCGGCGATTCGCGGCGGCGACACCGATCTGTATCTCTTGAATCTGAATGACGGCGCGGTGACGCAATTGACCGACGACGCCTACGCGGACCTGCAGCCCGCCTGGTCCCCCGACGGCCGGAGCATCGCCTTCGCCACCGACCGTTTCACGACCAATCTCGCGGAACTGGCGCCGGGTCTTTACCGGCTGGCGATATACGATGTGGCCACGCACGCGATCCGGGAGCTGCCCGGATTCGCCGGCGCCAAGAACATCAATCCGCAATGGTCGCCCGACGGCCGAAGTCTGTACTTCGTCTCCGACGCCGGCGGCATTTCGAATTTGTATCGCCTCAACTTGGCCACGGGCACGATTGCGGCCATTACGAACATCCAGACGGGCGTGGCCGGCATTACAGCCACCAGTCCCGCCGTTTCCGTGGCGGCGGAGAGCGGGACGATCGTCTTCAGCGCTTTCACCGCCGGCCGGCGCGGTGAAGCGTATGCGTTGGTGCGGCTGGCGCCCACCTCCACCGCACCGTCGCCGGCGGCGGTGCTGGCGGGGCTGCACGCCAACGTGCTGCCGCCGCGCACGGCGGGCAGCGGCGAGGTGGCCGCCTATCTCCGCGATTGGCGCTCCGGACTGATCGCCGCGACCGGCTTTGCGTCTGCGCCTTACCATGCCCATCTCGAGTTGGTGAGCATCGCGCCGCCCCAGGTGCTGTTGGGCGCCAGTCCCTTCGGCGCGCTGGTCGGCGGAGGGACGGCGCTGAATTTCGAGGACTTGCTGGGATATCATCATTTGACGATCGGGGTGGAAGCGGTCACGGGCGCGGGAACCGCGAATTTTCTGCGCAATCTCTCCGCTTTGGGACTGTATCGCAACCAGCGCCATCACTGGACCTGGGGCTTGCTCGGCGGACAAGTGCCCTTCGTGAGCGCGGCGGTGGCCAGCACCCCGGCGGTGATCAACGGCACTCCGGTCTTTCTCAATCAGACGTTGACGTTCTGGGAGTTGGACCGGCAAGCGCTGAGCGTGCTCGCCTATCCAGTCAGCCGCGCCATGCGGATCGAATTCCAAGCGGGCTTCGAAAACATCGGGTTCGCCGAAGAACAGACCGTGGACGTGATCTCGGCGGCGACGGGCAATCTGCTGGGCTCGCAAACCCAAGACGTCCCCGCACCGGCGGCGCTCAACTTCGCCGAAGGCAACGCCGCGTGGGTGTATGACACCTCCGTCTTCGGCGGCGCCAGCCCGATTGCCGGGCAGAGCGCGCGCCTGCAGGCCGGCATTGCCTCCGGCAGTCTCGACTTCAGCACGGTGCTGACCGACTATCGGGACTACTGGCATCTGGCGCGGCCCCTGAGCGCGGCGGTGCGCGTGCTGCACTATGGACGCTACGGCGGCGGCGCCGATGATCAGCGCCTGCAGTCATTCTTTCTCGGTTATCCGTGGCTGGTGTGCGGGTATAGTCCCAACTCGTTCAGCACCGCCGAGTGCGGGCCGCAGTTCAACGCCACCGGCGCCTGCCCGGTGTTCGATCGCTTGCTGGGCACGCGCATCGGCGTGCTCAACGCCGAATTGCGGCTGGAACTGACCGGCCCGCTGGGACTCGTCGCGCCCTCCCTGCCGCCGATCGAACTGGCGCCATTTTTCGACGGCGGCGTGGCCTGGACGCACGAGCAAGAGGCGAGCATCTTCGGCGGGCCGCGTCATCCGGTGAGCAGCGAAGGGCTGACCTTGCGCTTCAATCTCTTCGGCTTCGCCGTCGCGCAGATCAGCGTGGCCTATCCGAATAATCGCCCGCTCGTCCACCATCTTTGGGAATTCGCGCTGATCCCCGGCTTCTGAATTCAAGGCTCGCTGGCTGGCGAACTCCGCGCCAGCCCGTGCGCGCTAAGCGTTCCGGCGTTCGATCTTGCGGAAATCCTAAGGATGCTGCGCGCGGGGTTTGGCGGCGGGGCCGGCGGCCGGCTCGGGCCTGTCTTTGGCGGCGGAGGGCGACAAATCTTCGCTGCCAGAGCGTCGCGTGCGCGGGCCATGGCTAGACTAGCGGTATGAATTGGTGGTGGCCGGTGGCGGCGCTGACCGCGGCGGCGAGCACCGGGGCGGCCTGCCAAGCGGTGGGCGAGCGGCGCGACCGGCGGCGCTTTCCGCCGGCGGGGACGATGGTGCGCTTGCCGCGCGCCCAGGGTGGGCACGCCCTGCATGCCGTCGTCACGCCGCCGCCGGGTGGGCGCGCGCCGTGGGTCGTCTTCGAGGCGGCGCTCGGCGCCTCGGCGCTGAGTTGGGTGCTGGTGCAGCGCCAAGTCGCGGCCTTCGCGCCGACGGTCGCATATGATCGCGCCGGCATGGGCTGGAGCGAACCCGGACCGATGCCGCGCACGGGCGCGCGCGTGATTGCCGACCTGCGGGCGCTGCTGCGCGAGCTCAGCGTGCCGCCGCCCTACATTTTGGCCGGCCATTCCTATGGCGGATTGCTGGCGCGGGCCTTCGCCGCGGAATTTCCCGAAGAGATCGCCGGCTTGGTGCTGGTGGATGCGGCGGCGCCGGAACAATGGACCGCGCCCGCGTCACACGACCGCTTGCGGCTGCGCGTCGGACGCCATCTGTGCCGCCGCGGCGTGTGGGCAGCGAGGCTGGGCGTGGCGCGAGCCGTGGCCTGGCTGGCGACACGCGGCGCCGAGCGACGACCGCCGGGGAGCGATCCCGAGCGCGATTTGCACGTGCGGGCGGCGCGCGGCGTGGTGACGGCGGTCACGATGGGGATTCTCGGCCGCTCCGATCGCGGCTTGCTCACGCCGGTGCACAATTTGCCGCCGGAGGCGCGGCGGCCGCTGGCGGCGTTATGGATCCAGCCGAAATACTACGCAGCGCTGGCCAGCCAGATCGAGGTCTTGCCGGCCCTGGCGGCGGAGGTGGCGGCGCGCGAGGCAGCGCGCAAGGCGCCGCTGCCGGCGCCGGCTATCGTCTTGAGCGCCGCCGGGCCCACGCCGGCGCGAGTCGCGGAACAGGAGCGGGCGGCGGCGCTCTCCGCGCGCGGCCGCCATGAAATCGTGGCGGAATGCGGCCACTGGATTCCGCTCGACCGGCCGGATGCGGTGGTGGCGGCCATCCGCGAGGTGGCGGCGCGGGCCCCCGCAAACTCTGCCCGCGGCTAGCCGGAGTCTCCCGCGCCGCGGGGCGCGGGATAAGCGACGCGGCGGCCCGCGACTCGGGCGAACGGCGTGAGACGGGCGGGCGGCGCCGAATGCGCGGTCATGATGTGGCGCACGGCGAGGCCGCGCGCCAGCAGGGCGTCTACGATCAGCGAGCGATGGCAGCGCCAGGGCACCGCTTCGGCGCACATGATCGCGGTAAAGGGCGCGGCTTTGCGCTTGGGCTTGCCCGCCAGCGCGAGCAGTTCGGCGAGGCCGGCGGCGAACTCGGGTGTTTGCATATAATCCGCGAACCCGCGAAACGAGGCGTTGCGCCAGCCACGATTGACCGAGTCGGGGCGCGCATGCCGCAGCCCTCCCAGCGCGGGCAGATGACGGTAGGCGATGCGGGCGGCGCGCAGCGACGCCGCCAGCGTGCGCGAGTCGAACTGCGGATTGTGGCGCGAGCGCGGCACCGTACGCACGTCCACCAGCCGGCCGACGCCATGCGCTTCGAGCAGGCCGATGAATTCGGCGATCGGGTGGGTGGAATGGCCGATGGTGAAGATCGTCATCGCGGGTCCCGGCTGTCGCCGGCGGCTGGCGGAGGGCGGCCTCGAGCGCGCCCGCCGCGGCCCGTTGCGCTGATCTTGTTGCCGATGCCCGCTAGCCATGTAGGCTGAGCATATGACGATTGCGGCAAGTCTGGCGGAGGTGCGCGAGCGCATGGCGGCAGCGTGCCGGCGCGCCGGCCGCGCCCCGCAAGCGGCGCGGCTGATGGCGGTGACCAAGACGGTCGCGCCGGAGCGGATCGCCGAAGCGATCGCGGCGGGGCAGGCGCTGTTCGGCGAAAACCGCGTCCAGGAACTGGAGGCCAAGCGCCAAGCGCTGGCCGGGCGCGCCGGTTTGGAGTGGCACCTCATCGGCCATCTGCAAAGCAATAAGGCGGCGCGGGCGCTGGCCGCCGCCGATTCCATGGATTCGCTCGACAGCCCGGCGCTGGCGGCACGCTTGGAGCGGCTGGCGGCGGCAGCGGGCAAGCGCTGGCCGGTGATGATCGAAGTCAATGTCGCCGGCGAGCCGCAAAAGGCGGGCGTAGCACCCGCCGCGCTGCCGGCCTTGGCGGAGGCGGTCGCGGCCTCGCCGCATCTGGACCTTTGCGGCATCATGGCAATCCCGCCGGAAGCCGCCGATCCCGAAGCCAGCCGCGGGCACTTTGCGTCTCTGCGCGCAATGTGGGACAGAATGAAAAGCTACGCCGGCACGCGCTGGGAACTCTCGATGGGCATGTCGCACGATTTCGAGGACGCCATCGAGGAGGGCGCGACACTAGTGCGCGTGGGCTCGGCGATCTTCGGCGCGCGCGCGCCGCGCACATGAACGATTACCTATTCGTATTGATCGTCATCGTCGCCGTGCTGCTGGCTGTGGGCCTGCGGCGGCTGCGCACGGTGAAAACCGGCGCCGACTTTCTGGTCGCCGGCCGCTCGCTGTCGGCGGCGGTCCTGATCTTCACCCTGCTGTCGAGCTGGATCGGCGCCGGCAGCCTCTTCGCCGGCGCCGAGAACGCCTTCCACAACGGCCTGGCCAGCCTGTGGCAGCCGGCCGGCGGCTGGGTGGCGCTGATCGTGATCTTTTTCGTCGCGCCTCGCGCGCGCACCTTCGCGCAATTCACGGTGCCGGATCTGCTGGAGACGCGCTACGGCGTCGCCGTGCGCGTCTTGGGCATGGTGGCGATCATCCTGGCCTATACCGCGATCACTTCCTATCAGTTCAAGGGCGGCGGCGACATCCTGGCGCTTTCGACGGGAATCAATCCGGTGTGGGGCACGGCGCTGATCGCCGCCTTCGTGATCGTTTTCACGGCGCTCGCGGGCATGAGCTCGATCGCCTACCTGGATCTGGTGATCGGCATCTTGGTGACGGTGATCTTGATCGTCGCGATCCCGCTGCTGCTCGCGCACGCCGGCGGCTGGGCGCATGTCAAGGCGGTGCTGCCCCCCGATCACTTCACGTTTCTCGGGCCGCTCTCGATCTGGAAGGCGCTCGCCTACTTTCTACCGGTGTTCTTGTTGATGCTCGGCAACCAGAGCATGTACCAGAAGTTTTTTTCGGCCAGGAGCGCCCGCGACGCGCGGCGCTCGGTGGTCGGCTGGGTGATCGGCACGACGATCCTGGAGACGATCATCGTGGTGATCGCGGTGATCGGCTCGGCGCTGGTGCGGGAGCGGGAGCAGGCGCTGGGGCATGCGATCGGCGGCTTTTTCCCGCGCGAGATCATCCCCTATGTGGCTCGCCACGGGCTGCCGGAGCTGATGGGCGCGATCCTGATGGGCGCGATCTTCGCCAAGGTGATCTCGACCGGCAACAATTACTTGTTTTCCCCGGCCACGAATATCATTCACGACATCTATACGCGCTTCATCAACCCGCGCGCCAGCCAGCGGCGGCAGATCGCGGTTTCGCGCGGCGTGGTGATCGTGCTGGGCGTGCTGGCCTTCGCGCAGACCTTCCAACAGTCCATTCTGGCGGTGATGCTGTACGCCTACACCGTCTACAGCGCGGCGATCACGCCGGTGGTGATGGCGGCGTTTTTCTGGAGGCGCGCGACCCAGGCCGCCGCCGTCGCCTCGGTCGCGATCGGCACGGTGATTACCGTCGCCTGGAACGTTTTCCCCAAGCTGGCGGCCTGGCTGCCGGCGACTCCCGGCTGGCGCGCCGCCGTGGCGTATACGCAAGCTGTGGATGCAGTGTATCCCGCCGTAATTCTTTCCATCCTGGCGTTGGTCGGCGTCAGCCTGCTCACCTCGCCGCCGCGCGCCGACCAACTGGCGCCGTTCTGCGCCGCGCGCGCGGAAGCCGCCGCCTCCGACTGATTCGGCCCGGGAGAGAGCCGGCGCTCATTGCGGGCCGAAGTAGGGCGCCGCACCGCCGGCGGCGTCGATGCGGTACATGGCGGCGAAGCCTTCGCTGCTGGCGGGCGGGCGCAAGCGCGCGGCCAGGCGCTCGAGCGCGGCTTCGGGCACCGCGCGGCCGCGGCGGCGGTTGCGGCGGCGGCAGATCTCCGGCGGCACGTCGAAATAGAGCGCGACACAAGGGTAGCGATATTCCTCGGCGATGGCCATCAGCGGCTCGCGCTCGCGCGGCGAAAGGTTAGTGGCGTCCACGAAGGTCAGCGGGCGGCCGGCGCGCAGGCGCGCCCGCAGCAGGTGCCGCAGCGCCGAGAAAACCAGTTCTGGATGGCGCTGATCGGCGGGGTCGTCAAGAATCGTCTGGCGCAGCTCGTCGCTCGACAACGCCGCCAGCCGGCGGCGGCGCAGATACGTGGTCTTGCCCGCGCCGGGCAGCCCGATCAGGAGCACCACCGCGCGTTCGGGAAATCCGGCGGGCAGCGGCAGCGGCGGCCGAACCGGCACCGCTAACCCAGCGGATACCGGCCGGCCTCGAGGACGGCGCGGGCGATTTCGCGGCGCACGGCGATGGTGTCGCTGAGCTCGCGCTTGAGCAGGCGGCGCGCCATCGCCGCTTGTGCGCGCAACGCGTCGCCCTCGGCCAGCCGCGGCAGCAGGAGATGGGCGATGGCTTCGGCGCGGTCCATCTGCTCGGCGATCAAGGCGCGGGTCATCGCCGCCATCACCGGCGCCGCGGCGCCGCCGTGTTTGCGCGCGCGTAAGATCGCCGATTGCAGCAGATACGTGATCGAAATCAGGTCGGCCAGTCCCGCCAGGATCTCCTGTTCCTTTTCCAGCGCTTCCCGGTACTTTTGGAACGCGGCGCCGGCGAGCAACAAGCCGAGCTTGCGCACGCCTTCCGCCTGCGCCGTTTCCGCGGCCCAGGGCCCGGAGTCGCTGCCCGCGCCGGCGCCGGCACCGGACATCAACTCCTCGGTTGTGCGCTGCACCTCCGCCAGCAGCGGCAGCTCGCCTTTCATCGCGCGGCGCAAGAGCTGGCCGGGAATGAGCAGGCGGTTGATCTCGTTCGTGCCCTCGAAGATGCGGTTGACGCGCGAATCGCGGTAGGCGCGCTCGGCGGCGTACTCCTGCACGAAGCCGTAGCCGCCGTGGATCTGCACGTTGGCGTCCACGGCGCGGTCGAGCATTTCGCTGCCGAAGACCTTCACGATCGAGCATTCCACGGCGCATTCCTCGAGCGCCTTGCGGATCGCCGTCCCGGCTTCGGGCGCGGTCTTGTCGATGCCGGCCAAGCGGTTGTCGATGAGGCCGACGGTGCGATAGACGGCCGACTCGCAGGCGTAAATGCCGATCGCCATGCCGGCGAGCATCTGCGCCACCAGCGGAAATTCCGCCAGCGTGCGGCCGAAGGCCCGGCGCTGCTTGGCGTAGGCGATCGCTTCTGCCAGCGTATTGCGCGCGCCGCCCGCGCAGCCGGCGCCGAGCTTGAAGCGGCCGACGTTGAGGATGTTGAAGGCGATGATGTGGCCGCGCCCGATCTCGCCCAAAACGTTCTCCACCGGCACGCGCGCGTCATTGAGGATCAAGGGCCGGGTGGAGGAGCCCTTGATGCCCATCTTCTTCTCTTCCGCGCCGGTCGAGACGCCGGGAAACGACTTCTCCACCAAGAAAGCGGTGAACTTGTCGCCCTGGACCTGGGCGAAGACGGTGAAGAGGTCGGCGAAGCCGGCGTTGGTGATCCACATCTTTTCGCCGTTGAGCAGATAGTGCTTGCCGTCGGGGCTGAGCTCGGCGCGCGCGCGCGCCGCCAGCGCGTCGGAGCCGGAGCCGGATTCGCTGAGCGCGTAGGCGCCGACCCAGTCGCTGGCGGCGAGCTTGGGCAGATACTTGCGCTTCTGCTCCTCGGTGCCGAAATAAAGGATGGGCAGCATGCCGATGCCGGTGTGGCCGCCGAAGGTCACGCTGAACGAGGCGTACTTGGCGATGCGGTCATACACGATGGTCGAGCTGACGAAATCCAGGCCCAAGCCGCCGTAGGCTTCGGGAATGTCCACGGCGGTCAAGCCCAGTTCGGCGGCCTTTTTGAGCAGCGCGCGCGTGACGTCGAAGTTCTGGTGCTCGAGCTCGTCGATGCGCGGCACGACCTCCTGCGTCGCGAACTGCTCGGCGGTTTGCGCGATCAGCCGGTGCTGCTCGCTGAAATCCTCGGGGGTGAAGCAATCGCCGGGATCACCGGGCCCGAGCACGAAACGGCCGCCGCCCGCCTGCGTTTCTGCCACTTTCGTCGCCATAACGCCTCCCTACCGCGCCAGATTTTCGATGACCCCGGCGGCACCCATGCCGCCGCCCACGCACATCGTCACCAAGCCGAAGCGGGCGCGGCGGCGCCGCAGCTCCGCCAGAATGCTGGCCACCAGCTTGGCGCCGGTGCAGCCCAAAGGATGCCCCAACGCCACGGCGCCGCCGTTGACGTTGACCCGCTCGGGATCCAGGCCCGCTTGCGCGATCACCACCAGCGCTTGCGCCGCAAAGGCCTCGTTGAGCTCGATCACTTCGATATCGGCCAGCTTCACCCCGGCGCGCGCCAGCGCCCGGGGAATGGCCGCGACCGGTCCCAGGCCCATGAGCCCGGGTTCCACCCCGGCCGTGGCGTATCCCGCCAGCCGCGCGAGCGGCTGCAATTGGTGGCGGCGCAGCGCCTCCTCGCCCACGACCAGCGCGGCAGCGGCGCCGTCGCTCATCTGCGAGGAGTTGCCGGCGGTGACTTGGCCGTTGGCCTGAAACGCCGGCTTGAGCGCCGCCAGCGCGGCCAGCGAGGTGTCGCGGCGCGGGCCCTCGTCGGCGGCGACCGTGACTTCGCTCCAAAAGCCGCGCCCGTTGCCCTCGGCGGGCACGCGCGTCGTTACGGGCAGCAGCTCCTCGCGGAATTTGCCCGCCTCCTGTGCGGCTAGGGCGCGCTGATGGCTGCGCAGCGAAAACTCGTCGGCGGCCTGGCGCGTAATTCCGTACTTGGCGGCCAGGCGCTCGGCGGTGAGGCCCATGCTCAGGTAGCTGTCCGGATGGTGCTCGGTGAGCCAGGGGTTGGCGGAGATCTTGTGGCCGCCCATCGGAATCAGGCTCATGCTCTCCGTGCCGCCGGCCAGCACCGCTTGCGCGCCGGCCTGCGCGCGCTCGCTGGCGATCGCGATGGCTTCCAAGCCGGAGGCGCAGAAGCGGTTGACGGTCATCGCCGAGACTTCGACCGGCAGTTGCGCGCGCAAAGCGGCGATGCGGGCGACGTTCATGCCTTGCTCGGCCTCCGGCATGGCGCAGCCGAGGATCACGTCTTCGATTTCCGCCGCCGGAAACGCGGCGCGCCGCAGCGCCTCGGTCAGCACCAAGGCGGCCAGATCGTCAGGACGCGTAGCGCGAAAGCCGCCGCGGAAGGCGCGCGCGACCGGCGTCCGAACGGTGCTGACGATGTACGCCTCCATCTGCCCTCCGCCCCCTCAATTGCGCAACGGCTTGCCGGTCTTCAGCGTGAACTGAATTCGCTCGCGCGTCTTCGCCTCGCCGCAAAGCGACAAGAAAGCCTCGCGCTCGAGGTCCAACAAATAATCTTCGCCGATCGGCGCCCCGGCGGGCGCGTCCCCGCCGGCCATGATGTGCGCCAGCTTGTTGGCGAGCTTCTGTTCGAACTCGGTGATGTAGCCGGCTTGGCGCATCAGATAGACGCCCATCTGCAGCGTGGCCCGCACGTTCGGCCCCGCGGCCGGCACCAGGGCGGGGGCGGGCGGGCGGTACCCCTCGCGCGCCAGCCGCAGCGCTTCCTCTTTGGCAACGGCGAGCACGCGGTCGCGGTTGGGCACGATCACCGCCTCCGGCGGCAGATAGCCGAGCGCCTGCGCTTCGACTGCCGAGGTCGAGACCTTGGCCATGGCCACGGTTTCGAAGGCCTGCTTGATGGCTTCTTGCACGGCTACGCTCTCGCCGCGGCTGCCGGGGCCGCGCACTCGTTCCGCGGCGCGCAAGGCGCGCACGGTCATCTCCTTGGTGCCGCCGCCGGCGGGGATCAGGCCCACGCCTAATTCCACCAATCCGGCGTACAACTCGGCGTGGGCGGCGACCTGAGCGGCATGGAGCATGACCTCGCAGCCGCCGCCGAGAGTGAGGCCGAAGGGCGCGGCCACGACCGGACGCGGCGAGCGGCGGATCGCTTGGGTCATGCCCTGGAAAGTGCGCACGGCCAGTTCCACCTCGTCCCAGTCCTCGTCTTGAATCGCGAGCAACAGGAGCATGAGATTGGCGCCGGCGGAAAAGTTCTCGGCTTCGTTGCCGATGACGAAGGCCTCGAAGCGCGACGCCCCGTCGCGCAGCGCCTGGGTGACCAGGGCCACGATGTCGGCGCCGATGGCATTCATCTTGGCGTGGAATTCCAAGCAGCCCACGCCGTCGCCGAGATCGAGCAGCGAGCAGCCGGGATTGCGCTGCAGTTCGCGGCCGGCGCGGCGCAAGGCATCAAGGTGGAACACGCCTTCCGGCTCGGGCACCGCCGCATAGGCCAGCGTGGCCGGCGAGACCGCTTCGAGCCCGCTGGCGGCGCGCTCGAGCGGCGCGTCGCGGTAAAACGACTTGGCGCCGCTCGTGAGCAGGCGGCGCACATACTCCGCCGGCTGGCGCTGCTCCTTTTCCATGCGGGCGACGGTCGCTTCCAGCCCGAGCGCATCCCACATGGCGAAAGGGCCCGCCTGCCAGCCGAAGCCCCAGCGCATCGCGCGGTCGATTTCATAGGGCTGGTCGGCGATTTCCGGGATGCGGCGCGCGGCGTAATCGAGCACCTCGCTCAACAGCCGCCAGAGAAATTGCCCGGCGGCATCGGTGCCGCCGAGAATCACGCGCAGCCGCTCCGCGGGATCGTCGATCGTGCGCGCCAGGTCGAGGGAAGGGAAGCGCGGTTTGCGGCGCGGCCGGTACTCCATCGTCTTCAGATCGAGCACCAAAATTTCGCGCTCGCCCGACTCGGTACGCGCGCCCCGCCGGTAGAAGCCTTGGCCCGATTTTTCCCCCAGCCAGCCGCGCTCGAGCAAGGCGCGGACCGGCGCCGGCACGCGATACAGCTCGCGCTTTTCATCCCCCGCCAGGTTCTGGTAAGAGTTCTCGATCACGTGCGCCAAGAGATCCACCCCGACCAGATCGGCGGTGCGGAACGTCGCCGACTTCGGCCAGCCCAGCGCGGGGCCGGTCAGCGCATCGATTTGCTCGACGTCGAGATCCATTTCCTCCATCAGGCGCAGCACCGTGAGCATCGAAAAGGTGCCGATGCGGTTGGCGATGAAGTTGGGCGTGTCCTTGGCGAAAACCACGCCCTTGCCCAGGCGCCGGTCGGCGAATTCCGCGATCGCCTCCAGCAGGGCGCGGTCGGTGCCGGCGGTGGGAATGATTTCGAGCAACCGCAAATAGCGCGGCGGATTGAAGAAATGCGTGCCGAACCAGCGCCGCTTCACTTCCGGCGGCAGCTCCGCTCCCACCGCAGTCACCGGCAGGCCGCTGGTGTTGGTGGTGAGGGCGGCATGGGGCGCGAGCAGCGGCGCCACGGCGGCCAGCAGCTTGCGCTTGATGGCGAGGTCTTCGACGACCGCTTCGATGACCCAATCCGCCTGGGCCACGGGCGCGAGGTCGTCGAAGCTGCCCAGCCGGATGCGGCGGGCGAGCTCGGGCGCGAAGAAAGCCGCCGGCTTGCCCTCCACCGCGGACCTGAGTCCCCGCTCGGCCGCGCCGGGCAGGTCCAGCAGATGCACGGCGAGCCCGGCGTTGGCGCAATGGGCGGCAATGCGCGCGCCCATCGTTCCCGCGCCCAGCACCGCGACCGCCTCGATGGGCCGAGCCATGACTCTCCAAGCTACCATGAGCGTTTTTCCGGCGGGCTCGGCGGCGGCGCGGGAGCCGCGCGAATCACCCGGCGGCGGCGATCCGCGGCCGACGGAAGGGGTGGCTGCCGGGATGGGCCGGCGCTACCAAGCAGGCATCGCGGGCACCAGAATGGCCATTCCCATGGCGTCGTGGAACGGCCAAAATAGAAGTGAACAGCCTATGCGGGCGTGGCTTTCTAGTTGGGCCCGGCGGCGGCGCCTGGGGCCGCCCAAGCGGGTCGGCTTGGCGCTGGGCGGCGGGTTTGCGCGCGGCATCGCCCACATCGGCGTGTTGGAGGTGCTGGAACAAGAGGGCGTGCCGATCGACATGATCGCCGGCACGAGTTCCGGCAGCTTGGTGGCGGCGGCCTATGCGAGCGGCTTGCGCCCGCAGCAGATCGCCGAGGCCGCCTCGCAGCTGCGCCTGCGCGACGTCGGGCGCTGGACGCTTTCGAAGCTGGGGCTGGCCAGCAACGTGCGCATGGAAGTGTACTTGCGGCGGCTGCTGGCTTGCACGGAATTCGAGAAGATGCGCATCCCGCTGCTGATCCCGGCGACCAATCTCAATACCGGCGACATCACCGTCTTCCGCTCCGGCTCGGTGCTCGACGCGATTCGCGCTTCCTGCGCCTATCCGCTGATGTATCAGCCGGTCAAGATCGACGGCGCCTACTACGTCGATGGCGGCCTGATCTGCGTCGTGCCGGCCGAGCCGCTGCGCGAGGCGGGCGCCGATTTCATCATCTCGGTCGAGCTGGGCGGCCGCTGGACGGGCGCGGTGCCGCACAACATGCTGGAAGTGCTGGGCCAAAGTTTCGCCATCGCGGTGATGGCGCACGCCGGGCGCTGGCGCCGGATCAGCGACGTGCTGATCGAGCCGCAGGTGGATGATTACGCGCACGACGCCTTCGACCGCTACCAGGAGCTGATCGAGGCCGGCCGGGCCGCCACCCGCGCGGCGCTGCCCAAATTGCGGGAGCTATTGCGCGGCCGCCTGGCGGCCGAGCCGGCGCCGGCCGCCGCCGTGACCGCCGCCGGCACCTAGCGGTTGCGGCGGCCAGCGATCAGCCCTGGGTGAAGGCGACGACTTCGGCGAGTTTGGCGCGCGCCGCGCCCGAGGCGAGGGCGGCTTGCGCGCGCGCCAGCGCTTCCGGCCAATCGGCGGCGAGGCCGCCGGCGCGCAGGGCGGCGGCGGCGTTGAGCGCGACGATGTCGCGGCGGGGCCCGGGCTCGCCCGCGAGCACGGCGCGAATCAGGCGCGCATTGGTGGCGGCGTCGCCGCCCCGCAGATCGGCGAGCCGAGCGGGGCGCAAGCCGAGTTCTTCGGCGCGCAGCACGTATTCGCGGACCTGCCCGGCGCGCACCTCGGCGACGTGGGTGGGGGCGGTGGTCGAGAGTTCATCGAGGCCGTCTTCGCCGTGCACCACAATCGCGTGCGCCGCCCCCAGCTCGCCCAGCGCCGCCGCCAGCTTTCCGACCCAGGCGCGCGCATAGACGCCCACCACCTGTCCGGCGGCGCCGGCGGGATTGGTGAGCGGCCCCAACAGATTGAAGATGGTGCGCACCCGCAGCGCGCGCCGCACCGGCTGCACGTGGCGCATCGCCGGATGCAGCGCCGGCGCGTACAGGAACGCGAAACCGGTGCGCTCCAGGCACGCGGCCAGGCGCTCGGGGGCGAGGTCAATCTTGACCCCGAGGGCCTCCATGACGTCGGCGCTGCCGCATTGGCTGGAGAGCGAGCGGTTGCCGTGCTTGGCAACACGCACGCCGGCGGCGGCCGCGACCAGCGCGGTGGCGGTGGAAATATTGAACGTGCCGCTGGCGTCGCCGCCCGTGCCGCAGGTGTCGACCAGCCGCGGCAGCGGCGCCGGCGGCGCCTCGGCCAAAGCGTCGCGGCCGGTGCCGGAGACGGCGACGGCGTGATCGCCGCCGGACGCGCCCACGTGCGTCACGGCGGCGCGCATGGCTTCGGCGAAGCCGACGATCTCGGCCACGGTTTCGCCCTTGGTCGCCAGCGCGATCAGCAGGCCGGCGATCTGCAGCGCCTCGACCTCGCCGGCGAGCATCGCCGCCAGCGCCTGCCGCGCTTCCGCGCGCGACAAGTCCTCGCCCGCGATCACGCGCCGCAGCGCGGCGGTGAGCGCGTCGGGGGCCGGGGCGGATGACATATACTGATAGGTTTTCGCATGAAGATCCACGAATATCAAGCCAAGGACCTGCTCCGGCAGTTCCGCGTCGCGGTGCCGCGCGGGCGGGTGGCGGCCACGGCGGCGGAGGCGGAGGCGATCGCGCGCGAACTGGGCGGGCGGGTGGTGGTCAAGGCGCAGATCCACGCGGGCGGCCGCGGCAAGGGCGGCGGCGTCAAGCTGGCCGACGGTGCCCAGCAGGCGCGGGCGGTGGCCGAAACGATCCTGGGCATGACCCTGGTCACCCATCAGACCGGGCCGGAGGGCCGGCTGGTGCGGCAGGTGCTGGTGGAGGAGACGCTGCCGATCGCCCGCGAGCTCTACGCCGGCATCGTCGTGGATCGCGTCAGCGGGCAGCCGGTGTTCATGGTTTCCGCAGCCGGCGGCATGGAGATCGAGGAGGTCGCGGCCACGAAGCCGGAGGCCATCTTGAAGATGCCCTTCGACGCCGGCTACGGCTTGCAGCCGTTTGCGGCGCGCCAACTGGCCTTCGGCTTGAAGCTGAAGGGCGCGGCGGCGACGGCGGCCGCGGCCATGTTCATCGCGCTGGCGCGCGCCTTCGTGGCGCTCGACGCTTCCCTCGCCGAGATCAACCCGCTGGTGCTGACCAGCGACGACCGCGTGATCGCGCTCGACGCCAAGCTCAACCTCGACGACAACGCGCTCTACCGCCATCCCGAGCTGAAGGCGCTGCGCGATCTGAAGGAAGAAGCGCCGCTCGAGGTGGAGGCGTCGAAATACGGCCTCAACTACATCAAACTCGACGGTAACGTGGCCTGCATGGTCAACGGCGCCGGCCTGGCCATGGCCACCATGGACATCATTCAATATGCCGGCGGCCGGCCGGCCAACTTTCTCGACGTGGGCGGGGGCGCCAACCAGGAGCAGGTGCGGCACGCCTTCGAGATTCTCTTGCAGGATGCCAACGTGAAAGCGGTGCTGATCAACATCTTCGGCGGCATCCTGCGCTGCGACACCCTGGCGGCGGGCGTGGTCGAGGCGGCGCGGGCGACCCAACTGGCGCTGCCGCTGGTGATCCGCATGGAAGGCACCAACGTCGAGCAGGGGCGGGCGATTCTCGCCGCCAGCGGGCTGAAGATCACCGTGGCCGCCAGCATGAAGGACGCGGCGGAGAAAGTGGTGGCCGCGGCGCGCGCCGCCGAGCGGGTCTCATCATGAGCATTCTGGTCAACCGGAGCACGCGGCTGCTGGTGCAGGGCATCACCGGCCGCGAAGGCAGCTTTCATGCGCGCATGTGCCGCGAGTACGGCACCCAGGTCGTCGCCGGGGTGACGCCGGGCAAGGGCGGCACCGTGCATCCGCTCGGCGAGGCCGGCGTGCCCGTCTTCGACACCGTCGCCGAGGCCAAGGCCGCGACCGGCGCCGATGCCAGCGTGATCTTCGTGCCGCCGCCCTTCGCCGCCGACGCCATCCTGGAAGCGGCGGCGGCGGAAATTCCGCTGATCGTCTGCATCACCGAAGGCATTCCCACCCTCGACATGGTGCGCGTGCACGCCTTGCTGCGCGGCAGCCGCTCCCGCCTGATCGGGCCGAATTGCCCGGGCATCATCACCCCCGGCGAGTGCAAGATCGGCATCATGCCCGGCCACATTCATCGCCCCGGCAACGTCGGCATCGTCAGCCGCAGCGGCACCCTCACCTATGAAGCGGTGCACCAGCTGACGCAGCTGGGCATCGGCCAATCGACGGCGATCGGGATCGGCGGCGATCCGATCATCGGCACCTCGCATCGCGATGCCATCGAGCTCTTCCAGCAAGATCCCGCCACCGAAGCCATCGTGCTGATCGGCGAGATCGGCGGCAGCGGCGAAGAGGAGGCGGCGGCCTACGTTCGCGAGCACGTGCGCAAGCCGATGGTCGGCTTCATCGCCGGCCAGACCGCGCCGCCGGGGCGGCGCATGGGCCACGCCGGCGCGATCATTTCCGGCGGCAAAGGCACGGCGGCGGAAAAGATGGCGGCGATGAAGGCCGCGGGGATCGAGGTCTGCGCCAGCCCCGCGGAGATCGGCGCCACCGTGGCGGCGGTGCTGGGCGCGGGCGCCCGGCGCTAGCGCGGCGGGATCGCGGCAGGATTCTTGATTCACTTTTCCTGATCATGGCCATCGAACGAACGTTGACGATCGTCAAGCCCGACGGCGTGGCGAAGAACTTGACCGGCGCCATCTTGGCGCGGCTGGAAGCGGCGGGACTGCGCATCGTCGCGCTGAAACGGCTGCGGCTGACGCGGGCGCAGGCGGAAGGCTTCTATTCCGTCCACCGCGAACGCGGCTTCTTCGCCGACTTGGTGCGGTTCATGACCGAAGGGCCGGTGGTGACCGCGGTGCTCGAGGGAGAGGACGCGATCGCGCGCCTGCGCGCGCTGATGGGCGCCACCGACCCCGCCAAGGCCGCCGCCGGCACGTTGCGCAAGGATTATGCGGAGAACATCGAGCGCAACGTGATCCACGGCTCCGACGGCCCCGAGACCGCGCGCTTCGAGATCGGCTTCTTCTTTTCCGGCGCCGAGATGCTGTAAGCGGGGCCGCGCGCAAACCGGGATTGGGCCAGAAGTTCGGTTTCTCACAACTCCATATAAATATGAGTTTTGGAAGGCCGCCGGCGGCGCCACCCGCCGTCGCTCGCCGAACCGCGCGCGAACGCGCCAGTTGCCGCGCTTCCAAAAATTGGAATTCGCCTCCGCCGCGCCGTTATATACGATGAGTGATCAAATTTGTGGTTCACTGTGAGTTTTTTATCTTGTCCCGCCGATTCCCGGAAGCCTAGACTCGATGGCGTCACGCTTGCGAAGTCTCTTGTACTCGAGGAAAAAACCAACAGATATGAAGTCATCGAGCATGCGGCTGTTTCTGGGTGGAATTCTGGCGCTGGGCCTGGTTTGCGGGGCCGGCGCGCAAAATATCACGGCGACGCTGACGGGCACAGTCACCGACCCCTCCGGGGCGCTGGTGCCCGCGGCCACGGTAACGGTGCACAACAACGCCACCGGGCAGGAGCGCACCGCCACCACCGACGCCACCGGCGTGTACACGCTGGCGCAGTTGCCGGCCGGCGATTACACGGTGACCGTGGCCAAGAGCGGCTTCCAGCAGTTCGTGGCCAAGGACGTGATCCTGCACGTCGGCGATCACCGCGGCCTGGACGTGACGCTCAAGACCGGCGAGGTGAGCCAGACGGTCGAGGTCACCACCAGCGCGGTGCCGATTCAGACGGCGACGGCGGCGCAGTCGGAGACCATCACCGGCAATCAGATCCGGCAGCTGCAATTGAACAACCGCAACTTCGAGCAGCTGGTCACGCTGCAGCCGGGCGTGAGTTCGTCGCTGCCGGCGCTGATCAGCTTCGGCATCACCAACACCGACAACGTTTCGGTGAACGGCGAGCGCTCGAGCGCGAATAACTGGACCGTGGACGGCAGCGACATCAACGACAGCGGCTCCAATCAGACGCTGCTCAACGTGCCCAGCGTGGACGCGCTGCAAGAGTTCAAAATCGAGCGCTCCACCTACGACGCCGAGTACGGGCGCAGCGGCGGCGGGCAGATCAACGTGGTCACCAAGAGCGGCACCAACCAGTTCCACGGCGACGCCTACGAGTTCCTGCGCAACGACAAGCTGGACGCCAACGACTTCTTTCTCAACGCCGCCGGCGTGAAGCGGCCGCCGCTGCGCTACAACGACTTCGGCTACACCCTCGGCGGCCCGATCCGGAAGGACAAGACGTTCTTCTTCTGGTCCGAGGAGTGGCGCAAGCAGCACAATCCGGGCACGGCGGTCGCCGATCTGCCGACGCAGGCGGAGATGAACGGCGACTTCAGCGGCTATAACGCCTTCGATCCCGCCTTCAAGGGGCTCGACGCCAGCCTGGCGCCGACGGGGTGCGTGAGCGGCAATCAGATCAACCCCAACTGCATCAACAAAAACGCGGCCGCGTATTTGAAATACGTGTACGGCACTTATACGCCGAACCTGACCGGCCCGGGCGAGAACGAACTGGTGACCGCGACCACCTCGCAAAACAACTTCCGCCAGGAGATCGCGCGCCTCGACCACCAGCTCACGAACAAGGTGAGCCTGTTCGCGCGCTATATGCAGGACAACGTGCCCACGACCGAGCCGGGCGGGCTCTTCAACGGCAACCCGCTGCCGGGGCTGGCTTCGACGGCGACCAACGCGCCGGGGCGCAATTTCGTCGCCCACATGACGGCGGTGATGTCGCCGACGCTGGTCGACGAACTGGCGTTCAACTACACCTGGGGCGCGATCAACAGCAACTACACCGGCATCGAACAGAACCCGGCGTTCTATCAAGCGCTGCAACTGAGCGGGCTGCCCTTCACGGACGCCTACGGACGGGTGCCGACGCTGGGCTTCAGCAGCTCTTCCTCGACGCCCGGCCAGGCGCTCACCGGCGTCACCGGCAGCAGCGCACCGTACCACGAGCGCAACATCGACAAGGAAATTTACGACAACTTGTCGTGGGTCAAGGGCAATCACACGCTGCGCTTCGGCATCTCCTCGCAGTTCATGCGCAAGAGCGAGAACGGCCCGCTGGCGACCAACGGCAGCTTCAACTTCCGAGACACCACCGGCGCCGGCTTTGCCGCCGGCGAGTACATGCCGGCGTTCGCGGAATTCCTGCTCGGCCAGGCGCATAGCTTTTTCCAGGCCAACCGCGACATCATTCCCGACCTGCACTTCACCAATCTCGAGTGGTATGCACAGGACGATTGGAAGCTGACGCCGACGTTCACGCTGAACTTGGGCGTGCGCTACAGCTTCTTGCCGCCGGCCTACGACGTGACCGGCACGCTCAGCACCTTCGATCCGGCGCGCTTCAATCCGGCGCTGGCGCCGCAGATCGACGCCAGCGGCAACTTCGTGGCCGGCCAGGCGGTGACGCCGCAGAACTACCTCAACGGCATCATCATCGGCACCTCGGGCGCGTCGCCCTACGGTCCGGCGACGACCTCGCCCTACGGCTACTACGTCAACCCAACGCAGAAGAACAACTGGGGGCCGCGGCTGGGCTTCTCCTGGGATCCCTTCGGCACCGGCATCACCGCCGTGCGCGGCGGCTACGGCATCTATTACGACCGCACCCTCAACGGGATTTGGGAGCAGGACCAGTTCTCGAATCCGCCTTTCGTCAACGACGTGAGCGGATTGAGTCCCACGAGCCAGATCAGCTTTTACACCCCGACCACCCAGGCCTCGCTCTTCCCCGACGGCCTGACGGCGGTGGGCACCAGCGATTGGCACACGCCCTACGTCCAAGACTGGAGCCTGTCGGTGCAGCGCGAGATGCTCTCGCATACGCGCTTCGAGGTGGCCTACGTCGGCAGCAAGGGCACGCACCTGCTGGGCGAGTTCGACGAGAACATCGCCACGCTGGCGGCGCGCACCGCCAATCCCACCGCCGACGTGAACGCGGTGCGGCCCTACGTCGGCTTCGGGCCGATCGTGACGCGCGCGCCGATCTTCGATTCGCTCTATCACTCGCTGCAAATCTCCGCCAACCGCCAGATGGCGCGCGGGCTCAGTTTCGGCGTGGCTTACACCTGGGCGCACGAGCTGACCAACAACTCGACCGACCGCAGCACGGCGCCGCAGGATACTTACGCCTTCAACCTCGACCGCGGTCCGGCGAGCTTCATCCGGCCGCAGGTGCTGGTCTTCAACTACGTCTATGACCTGCCCTTCTTCGCGGACCAGCAAAACTGGCAAGGGCATCTGCTCGGCGGCTGGGAAGTTTCCGGGATCACCACCTACGAGGCCGGCTTCCCGCTGACGGTGACGCAGTTCAGCGACCCCTTCAACTCCTACGATTGGGGCTCGGCTTGCCCCGCCGGCGAGTGCTTCCCGAACGGCGTCGGCGTCGATCCCAGCCCGATCGTGGCGCCGCGGCCCGACCTCGTCGGCGCGATCAATGCGCCGCACACGCTCAGCCAGTGGGTGACCAAGTCGGCCTGGACCGACGCCATCGGTCACTACGGCAGTTCCGGGCGCGGGGTGGTCTATGGCCCCGGCCTCGTCAACTGGGACTTCTCGCTGATGAAGAACGTGAAGGTCAGCGAGCGCCTCAACGCGCAGTTCCGCGGCGAGTTCTTCAACATCCTCAATCACATGAACCCGAACAATCCGCGCAGCATGGCGCTCGACTCCTCGCTGTTCGGCAAGATCAACAGCGACAGCAATTGGCAGCCGCGCGTCGTGCAGCTCGGGTTGAAGCTGATCTTCTAGCCGCGCACTCTTCGCGATTCCAACCGCCCCGCTTCGCCTGTGGCGAGGCGGGGCGTTTTTTTTGCGCCGGCGCGCCGGCGCCGGAACTCGGGCCAGAGTCACCAGCAACTCCGGCGTGAGTCGCACGCGGGGCCGGGACGCGAGCACGGGAAATGAGATCGGGAGCAGCCACTCTGGAATTTGGAATCGCGGCGGCAGGGCAACGCGGGTCCGGCGGCGGGAATCGTCCTCAGGAGCAAGAACACGACCACGCCGGAGGTGTCTGTGCGGAAACGCGCGCTGGCAGTCATCAGCGGATCCCTGATATTGGCCATTGGTCTCGGGGCGCAAAACATCAACGCCACACTGACGGGCACGGTGAAAGACACGTCGGGCGCGGTGATACCCGGCGTCACGGTGCATCTGCGCGACAACGCCACCGGGCAAACGCGATCGATCGTGACCGACGCCTCGGGCGCGTACGCGCTGGCGCTCTTGCCGGCCGGCACCTACACGGTGACCGCTTCCAAGCCGGGCTTCCAGCAGTTCTCCTCGAGCAACGTGGTGCTGCACGTGGGCGAGCACCGCGGCTTCGACATCACGCTGCAGCCCGGCGCGGTGACACAGACGGTGACCGTCTCCAGCACCGCGGCGCCGGTGCAGACGGCGACGCCGGCGCAAAGCACGACCATCACCGGCAGCCAAATTCGCGAGCTGCAGCTTAATAACCGCAATTTCGAGCAACTGGTCACGCTCCAGCCCGGCGTGAGCTCGTCGCTGCCGGCGATCATCGGCTTCGGGATCCAGAACACCAGCTCCGTTTCGGTGGATGGAGCGCGCCCCACCGCCAACAACTGGACGGTGGATGGCGCCGACATCAACGACAGCGGCTCGAACGCCACCCTCACCGACGTGCCCAGCGTGGACGCGCTGGCGGAGTTCACCACCAACCGCTCGACGTACGACGCGCAATACGGGCGCAGCGGCGGCGGCCAGATCACCGTCGTGACCCGTTCGGGGACCAATGTCTTTCACGGCACCGCCTATGAGTTCGTGCGCAACACCAAGCTGAACGCCAACGACTTCTTCGCCAACGCCGCCGGGCTGCCGCGCGCGGCCTTCCATTACAACGACTTCGGCTACACCATCGGCGGCCCGATCCGGAAGGACAAGATCTTCTTTTTCTGGTCGCAGGAGTGGCGCAAGACCAACACGCCGATCACCGAAACCGCCGACCTGCCGACGCCGGCGGAGCTGAGCGGGGACTTCACCGGCATCGCCACGCTCGATCCCACGCTGGCGCCGCCGGGCTGCGTGGTCGGGGACACGATCGCGCCGGCCTGTTTCTCGACCAACGCCAAGGTGTACTTGAATCACGTCTTCTCGACTTACACCGCCAACCTGCCGGCCACCAACCAGCTCGTCACCAGCCCGACGCAGCTGGCCAACACGCGGCAGGAGCTGATCCGGCTTGACGACCAGCTCACCGGCCGCGTGCGGCTGTTCGCCCGCTACATGCAGGCGGACGTGCCGACCACCGAGGCGGGCGGGCTCTTCGACGGCAATCCGCTGCCGGGCCTGGCGGCGACGGCGACCAACGCCCCGGCGCGCAACATGGTGGCGCACATGAGCGCGGTGATCTCGCCGACGGTGGTCAACGAGCTGGCGTTCAACTATGCCTGGGGCGCGATCAACAGCGCCAACACCGGGCGCATCACCGATCCCGCGTTCTACAACGCGCTCGACCTCGCCGCCTTTCCCTTCGCCGATCCCTACCGGCGCGTCCCCAACGTGACGTTTTCGTCGCCGATCAGCGGGCAGGCGATCACCGGCGTCACCGCGCCCAGCGCGCCGTATCACGAGCGCAACATCGACAAAGAGCTCTACGACAACTTGTCGTGGGTGGCCGGCAATCACACGCTGCGCACCGGGGTGGACGCGCAGTGGATGCGCAAGACGGAGAACGGGCCGCTGGCGACCAACGGCAGCTTCGTGTTTCGCGACACGCAGACGACCCCGCCGGCCTTCATGCCCGCGTTCGCGGAATTCCTGCTTGGGCAGGCCTACCAGTACACCCAGGCCAACCGCGACATCATACCCGACCTGCGCTACGTGAACCTGGGGATCTACGTGCAGGACGACTGGAAGGTGCGGCCGAACTTCACCCTCAATCTCGGCCTGCGCTACAGCCTGCTGCCGCCGCCCGAGGATGTCACCGGCACGCTCTCCAGCTTCGATCCCGAGCGCTTCAATCCGGCGCTGGCGCCGCCGCTCGACGCCAACGGCAACTTCGCCGCCGGCTCGCCGGCCGACTACTTGAACGGCATCATCATCGGCGGCTCGGGCTCGTCGCAGTTCGGGCCGGCGACGATTTCGCCGTACGGCTACCGGGTGAATCCCGTCGCGTATGACAACTTCGGCCCCCGCGTCGGGTTCGCGTGGGATCCCTTCGGCACCGGGCGCACGGCGGTGCGCGCCGGCTACGGCATTTATTACGACCGCACGCTGAACGGCATCTGGGAGCAAAACACCTTCGCCAATCCGCCGTTCGTCAACACGCTGAACGTTTTCGGACCGGCGGTCGCGGCCTCGACCGCCACGAACTTCTTCGACGATCCGGTGGGCGGCGTGGCGGCGGCGCCGGCGCCGCGGAATCTGCACGCCACCGGCGATCCTCTCTTCCCCACGCCCTACATTCAGAACTACAGCGTCTCGGTGGAGCGCGAGATCGGCGCCAGCACGGTGGTGCAAGCGGCGTGGGTGGGGGCCAAGGGCACGCACCTGCTGGGCATCGCCGACGAGAACATTCCCACGCTGGCGGCGCGCGCGGCGGCGCCGGCGGCGCCGGTCAACGCCGTGCGCCCGTTTGGCGGCTACGGCGCGATCAGCGTCTTGCTGACCGGCTACGACTCGACCTATAACTCGCTGCAATTGTCCCTGGAGCGGCGGGTCGCGCGCGGCTTGAACCTCGGACTGGCGTACACCTGGGCCAAGGAGCTGACCAACAACCCGAGCGACCGCAGCTCGGCGGTGTACGATCCCTACCAGCCGTCGCTCGACCGCGGTCCGGCCAGCTTCATTCGCCCGAACGTGTTCGTGGCCAATTACGTTTACGATCTGCCCTTCTTCGCCGACCAGCAGGGCGCGGTGGGGCGCCTGCTGGGCGGCTGGGAGATCTCCGGGATCACGACCCTGGAGCAAGGCTTCCCGCTGACGGTGACGCAGTCGGACGATCCGTTCAACCTCGGCGACTTCCCCGCCTGCCCGGCGAACTGTTTTCCCGGCGGCATCGGCATCGACCAGAGCCCGGTGATCGCGCCGCGTCCGGACTTGACCGGCCCGATCGTGCTGCCGCAAACCGCGACCGAATGGGTCTCGCCCTCGGCCTTCACCCCCGCCGTCGGCCACTTCGGCACTGCCGGACGCGGGCTGTTTCTCGGGCCGGGGCTGAGCGAATGGGACTTCGCGCTGTTCAAGAACTTCAAAGTGACGGAGCGGCTGAACGCCCAGTTGCGCGGCGAGTTCTTCAACCTTTTCAATCAGGTGAGCCTGAACAATCCGACGACCAACTCGACTTCGTCGCGATTCGGGCGCATCACCTCCGATCGCTCGCCGCGGGTCGTGCAGTTGGGCCTGAAGCTGAACTTCTAGCGAGGCCCGGCGGCGCAATCGGCGCGGGCGGCGCGCGGCCGGATCCCGCGCGCTCGGCAACGACCGAAGCCGCCCCGGCGCGGCAGCCGGGGCGCAGCGGGTTTGCGGCGCGGTCCGCCGGGGCGGGCGGCCGCCGGGCGCCACGCTCCCGCCTCCGCCCGGCGGCGGGCGGCGGGCCGGCTTACAATACCAGCGATCATGAAAACCATGGCTTTGGGCTTGGCGCTGCTGGCGGCGGCGGCGCCGGCGGCGGCCGCGGCGTCCGCGCCGACGGCGGGGGAACTGGCGCGCTGGCAGCGCGAGGCGCAAGCGGTGACGATCACGCGCGACGACTGGGGCATCGCCCACGTGCACGGCAAGACCGACGCCGACGCCGTCTTCGGCATGGAGTACGCGCAGGCTGAAGACGACTTCCATCGCGTCGAGATGAATTACATCGACGCGCTGGGGCGGCGGGCGGAGGCGGAGGGCGCGGGCGCGATCTGGCGCGACCTGCGCATGAAGCTGTTCATCGACCCGGCGGTGATGAAGGCCAAGTACGCCGCCAGCCCGGCATGGCTGCAGCGCCTGATGGACGCCTTCGCCGACGGGCTCAACTATTACCTTTACACGCATCCCGCCGTGCATCCGGAAGTGATCCGGCGCTTCGAGCCATGGATGGCGCTGGCTTTCACCGAGGGCTCGATCGGCGGCGACATCGAGCGCGTGGACTTGCGGCAACTGGCGGCCTTCTACGGCGGGGCGGCGCCGGCGGCGACCGCCGACCTCGGCTTTCCGCCCGAGCCCAGCGGCTCGAATGGGATCGCCATCGCGCCCAAGATCACGCGCGACCACCACGCGCTGCTGTGGATCAATCCGCACACGTCGTTCTATTTCCGCTCCGAGCTGCAGATGGCGAGCGACGAGGGCCTCGACGCCTACGGCGCGGTGACCTGGGGACAGTTCTTCATCTATCAGGGATTCAACCCGACCGCCGGCTGGATGCACACCTCGAGCGGGGTGGACAACATCGATTGGTTTCTGGAGACGGTGGCGCGGCGCGACGGGCGCCTGGAGTACCGGCACGGCAGCCGGTGGCTGCCGCTGCGCGAGCGCACGATCGTGGTGCCCTACCGCACGCCGGGCGGCATGGCGCGGCGCACGTTCACCGCCTACTACACGATGCACGGGCCGATCGTGGCGAAGAGCGGGGCGCGCTGGGAGAGCATCAGCCTGATGCAGCGGCCGGAGCGGGCGCTGATCCAGGACGTGACGCGCATGGAGGCGAAGGATTACGCCGCCTTCCGCCGCACGATGGAGCTGCACACCAACTCCTCGAACAACACCATCTTCGCGGACGCCGAAGGCAACATCGCCTACTTCCATTCCGATTACATTCCCCGGCGCGACGACCGCTTCGACTGGACGCGGCCGGTGGACGGCAGCGATCCCGCCACCGACTATCACGGCCTGCTGACGCTCGAGCAAACCCCGCATCTGCTCAATCCGGCGACGGGCTGGCTTTATAACTCCAACAACTGGCCGTGGTCGGCGGCGGGGCCGGATAGCCCCAAGCGGCAGGATTTTCCCAAGTACGTCGAGCGCGGGCGCGAGGAAAGCGCGCGCGGCTATCACGCGCTGCGCATCCTGACCGGCGGCAAGGACTGGACCATGACGTCGCTGACCCGCGCCGCCTTCGACAGCTATCTGCCGGCCTTCGCCATGACCCTGCCGCGGCTGTTCCGCGCCTACGACGCGCTGCCCGCGCCGGACCCCGACAAGACCGCCTTGCGCGAGCCGATTGAGACGCTGCGGCGCTGGGACGATCGCTGGGGAGCGGATTCGGCGGCGACGTCGCTGGCGGTGTTTTGGGGCACCGAGATGATGCGGCGGGAGCGCCGCGCCCATGCGCACAGCCTCTCGATCATGGATTACATCAATGACCAGGCAACGTCCGAGCAGCTGGTGCAAGGGTTGGCGGCGGCGGTGAATTGGCTGCAGCGCGATTTCGGCTCCTGGCGCACGCCCTGGGGCCGGATCAACCGCTTCCAGCGGATCAATGACGACCTCGTGCCGCACTTCGACGATGCGATGCCGAGCATTCCCGTGCCGTTTACGTCGTCGCTGTGGGGCTCGCTGGCTTCGTTCGGAGCGCGGCCTTATCCCAATACCAAGAAGTGGTATGGGACGGACGGGAACAGCTTCGTGTGCGTCGTCGAGTTCGGGCCGCGCGTCGAAGCGCGCGCGGTGACCGCCGGCGGCGAAAGCGGCGATCCCCGCTCGCCCCATTTCGACGATGAAGCCCAACGCTACGCGAGCGGCAATTTGCGGCAGGTCTATTTTTGGCCCGACGAGCTGAAGGGCCATAGCGAGCGCGTCTATCACCCCGGACGGTGAGGGCGGGAGGAACCTGGCCGCAAGCTGCCGGCAGAGTGGGAGTTGCCGGCTGGCGGCGAGGCGGCGGAAGGGCGGCGTGACCGGTGACCCCACCAAATGGGGGATGGCACATGCCTCGGCAGCGCCGCCATGGCAGTCAAAGCGGCAAATCACTGAGGCTGAAGTGGTTGTCCGTGGCGGCGGCGGCGGAAGCGCGCTTGAAATGTGTGCCACCACTTTGGGGGGAGCGGCGGGGCGGGCGGACGGCGCCGGCCGCGGCGGGGCGGCGGGCCGGCACGGCGGCGGCACAGGGCGCAGCTTCGAGAAGCGGCGGGAACGCCGGGCGGGAGGCCGGGAGGGCGTTCTCTCGATGCTGCCGCGCGATGCTCATGCAGGGCCCCACCCTAACTATGATTCAGGGTGGAACGGAATGGTTGCCTCGACTCCGGCGCGAATTCATGCGCGCGGCGCCGGGCCCAACCGGTCGGAGGAGGCAGTTCTTTGCGGCGGGTCTCGCACAATCTCTTTGCGGAATGCCGGCAGGCAGGAATGGCTGTCTCGCGCGAGCTGTCCCTTGCGGAGCGGCGGCGGGCGGGAACGGCTGTCCCACGAGTCTCTTAGCCGGTACGATGACGGTCATGAGTCTCTCATGGACTGCGTGAGTGCGGGCCCGGTTGACGGCAATGGGCGTGGCGGCGGCGACAGCCGCGCCGCGGCCGAAGAACGGGCTGGCGCCGGCGGCGAGCGCGGCAAGGGGCGGACTGGAAGGCGGGCGATGACCGACGGCACAGCGGCGGGGACGGCGACGGCGTGGGCGGCGCCGCGCGGCTTCGCGATCGAGATGCGGGGCGCGGCGGCGCGCTGGCCGGGGCCGGGGATCGGCTTCGAATGCGACTGGCGCGGGCAGGACGCCGATCCGCGGCGGCGGACCGAGGTGCGGCTGGCGTGGACGATGGAGACCTTATTCCTGCGCTTCGATTGCCGCTACCGGACGCTGACGGTGTTTCCGGCGGCCGCGGGCGTGGCGGGGCGGCACATGGGGCTGTGGGAACGGGACGTGGCGGAGGCGTTCTTGCGGCCCGAGCCGCGGCGGGCGCCGCCGCGCTATGGGGAGTTCGAGATCGCGCCCAACGGGCTGTGGCTGGACCTGGACATCGATTGGGAGCGGGGGGCGGTGGGCGCGGGGGCGGCGCGGGAGCTGCGCAGCGGCATGGGGTCGGCGGCGTGGATCGACCGGGCGCGGCGGCGCTGGACGGCGGAGCTGGCCATCCCGATGCAGGCGCTCACGCGCGAGTTCGATCCGGGGCGGCCGTGGCGGGCGAATTTCTTTCGCGTCGAGGGCGCGCGCGAGCCGCGCGGCTACTTCGCCTGGCGGCCGACCGGCACGCCGCAGCCGCAGTTCCACGTGCCCGCCGCCTTCGGCCGGCTGCGCTTCGCGCGGGGAGGCGGCGGAGGCGGCTAAGTATAGAGCGCACGCTTGACGCACCGCGTCGGGCGCGAAGCGCGGCGGGCGCGGCCGGGGGCGCGGCGGAAGCGCGCGCGCCAGGCCCACCAGCGGTTCTTCGCGCTGTGGCGCAACGCCGATGCCGGCGTGCCGGTGCTGCGGCAGCCGCGGGCCGAGTACGCCAAATGGGGCGGCGGGCCGCGCGTGGTAAAATCGCAGGGAATCGGGCGTTTGCGCGCCCGACCGTCCGACGTCTCGCCGCTGCGGCAGGCGCGTAGCTCAGTTGGTTAGAGCGCTACCTTGACACGGTAGAGGTCTGGGGTTCGAGTCCCCACGTGCCTACCATTACTTTCAACAACTTGGGTTTTGGTGGCCCTTGGAAAGTAGGGACGGTCAGGTTGGTCCGGTTTCGTCGTTTGCCCCGGCCGACTGCCCTGTTGGAAAATGGGACAGCTTTAGGCCTCGAGCAGCCGTGGCAAAAATATTAGTCCCGCGGGAGCCCTTGGCGAGGAGACAAGCCGGGGCGGACTGGGCCTAGCGGCCCGCCACGCGCCCAGCGGCAATCGCCTTGGCCAATAGCGATGAGATGAATTGCTCGAAGCGAAGCTCGGCGGCCGGTTCGCGATATTCGCCGTGGCGATTGGGCTCGCCGCTAGCGAGCAGCAGGCAAGCCGAATCGTATAGCCGTTCGCGCACCATCTTGGTCAGCAACAGCTCGTAGCGCTTGGCGTAGGAGGCGTCGCGAAATTCGTCGAAGACCCGGTAATGTGGCTCCCGCGCCCGCACCGGAGCGTTGGAATTGTCGCAGTCCTCGAGCAGCATCAAGTAGCCGAGCCAGGGCCGGCCCGAGGGCTTGAACGCGCCCTCGCGGTAGGCGGCCCAGAGGTCGGTGGCGTTGCCCAGCGCCTCTTCGGTGCGGTTGTTGTAGTTGTTTCCGAACGATGGCCCGACCTGCGATTTGAACTCGATGCCGGCCAGGAAATTCCCGTTACTGACCACGATCAAGTCCCACTGCTTTTCAGGCCGATACCAGCCCGGCAGCTCGAGGTGGCTCTCGCAATGCACGCTGGTGCGGGGCATGCCGTACTCGGTCAGCACGTCTCGGACCAGGCTGACGAAGCCATCCATCTGCGCTCCGCCCGTAACCGCCGCCCGTTCGCCCGCGTCGCGCGATCCTGTTTTCGCGCCCTGCTTCTCCGATTGGGCCCGCCGCACCTGCCAAAACTGGCGCACCGCTTCGCGTAACTTGACCTGAATATCGGGTGCAAGCGGCATGGGGCTTTACGCCGCTTCCACCCGAACCTTGGCCGTGCTGAACAGGCTCAGCAAGTCGCAGTGAATGCGCTTCTGCGCCAGCTCGAGGTAGTGCGGGTCAATCTCGACACCGATGCTGTTGCGTCCGCACAGCCCGGCGGCAACCGTGGTGGTGCCGGTGCCGAGGAACGGGTCAAGCACTGTATCGCCCACGAAGCTGAACATGCGCACCAACCGCTGTGCCAGCTCGAGCGGAAACGGCGCGGGATGGTCGCGGGTCGAGGCACCTGTGACGTCACTCCAGATCTGCCGGAACCACGTCCCATGCTGCTCGGCGGAGATCAGGCTCAGCAGGCGCGTGTGCAAATCCGGCTGGCGATAGCCGCCGGGTTTGCGTTGCATCAGGATGTACTCGATGTCGTTTTTGATGACCGCGTTCGGTTCGTAGGGCTTGCCGAGGAAGCCGGGCGAGCCGTTCTCGACTTCGTAGGCCGCGTTCGCGATCTTGTGCCAGATGATTGGGGCGAGGTTGTCGAACCCGATGGCGCGACAGCGCTCTTGAATTGACGCGTGCAGCGGCACTACGGTATGCCGCCCGCCGTTTTTTCGCCGTGATAGGCAGACATCACCGACCACGCAAATCAACCGTCCACCGGGTACCAAGGCGCGATGGCAATGCCGCCAGACCCTATCAAGCTCTCCCAAGAATTGCTCGTAGTCGGCGATCTCGCCCATCTGGCCGCTAGATTGCCGGTACTGCTTCAGGGTCCAGTAGGGCGGGGAGGTGAGCACCAAATGGACGCTTTTCGGTTCGAGCCAACCCGCCTCGCGGGCATCGCCCTGGTACAGCCGGTGCTCCGTCGCCAACCCCATCGCTGCCCGCTGCAGCAAGCCCACCAGTCGCTCATCTTTCGCGATTTTGGGCAGATCCCGCTGCGCATCCGTGATCGTCCCGATCTCGCGCGGAATCAAATAGCCGAGGCCGTCGGGCAGCCTGCCCCTCGGCTCTCCGCCGGCCGGCTCGACCATGCTCGCAGCGTGTCCTTGTCGCCCCATCGCATGCTAGATTACCGCACCCGCAGCGCATGGCAGAGGGCGCTAGGGTTGCCCTGGCACGGCGGCTAGCCCGATCCGCCGTGCCTCATGCGCACGTAGCCCCATTTGCCGTTCCATTTCGATTCGTGAACAATACCGTCATGAGCATCCACCCGAACCTCGCGAGCCTTGCCGAGGAAGCGATCAACGAATATCTTGAGATCGCGAGGCGCTGTATCGAGGCCAAGAAACCGGATGGTGGGTGCTTTGGCTTTCCCGCCGCACTCCTTCTCTTTGCCGTTGTTGAAGCAATTGGACATTTTTGCGAGGGCGAAGCGGTCAAATTAGACGGGCGAAGTCAGGCTATCACTAGAAAGGCGCCGTTCCGAGTCTTTAACCACCCGCTATTCGGCTGCAATTTAGGCTCTCAACAACTCCGCTGCCTTGAAGCTGACTACCGTAACCTGCTGGCCCACAACGGGCTCATCGCCCCAGAGCGGCTTCTCATCAGGGTTGAGGGTGCTGATTTGCCCGAGCCATTCAAATTCGACGGCAACGGCAGGTGGGTGTACATCGAGGTGAATGCTTTTTTGCGTCTTGTGAGCCACGCGTGGAGCCAACTCGGCCGCCAACGGATTGTTAGGTTCGTGGAAAGGTCGCGTAGTCGGGCGCGCCAAAGTAAAGGGGCAGGGGCAAGGGCCGATAGCGCGGGTGGGCGACATGAATTCGAGACGGCTACATCACCCGAGCGCCGCTCCACTTTGGCACCCCGGTAGCAGGGCCCAGTCCAGTGGCTTCAGCTCTCCGAGTACTCGACCCCCAATCGCCCGGTGGACAGCCGGTGATCACGAGGGCGCATCTGTGACCCTCGTTGTCGGCGCGCTAAATAACGACTACGCCCTACAGGTCTCCGACCGAAGGCTGACCGGTTTCGATGGGAAGCCGGCCGATGATGAATCGAATAAGCTGATTCTGCTCCACGGGGTCGGCTGGAGGTGCATCATCGGCTACAGCGGGTTCGCGGGCGCGGGATCGTTCCGCACGCGCGAATGGCTCACAACCGCCCTCCGGGATGCGGCACCGCCCGATTTCACTATTGGCGGCACTTTTTCGCGCCTCACGAGCCTGGCGACGAAGACCTTTGTGGAGAACGCGGCCGTTAGGTCCACCGCTCCCCGATTCAGGCGACTGAGCATCATGTTTACCGGCTACATTGCTGCGCAGGGGGGGGGCGATTTGCACCTATGGATTCGTCACAAACTTTCAGGACTACCTGAGGGGCGACGATGACCCTGAGCCGTGGCCGGAGTTTCGCCTCTGGTTCCGGACGCTTCAAGACCCGGTTCGACCCGCGTGGTCCGTTCAACGTATTGGCTTATGGACCGAGTTCGGCAACGTCGAAATCGCCGAAGTTCAGCGGCTCGTTATCGCGGGTCGCCCCGCTAGCGCCGCCATAGAAAAAACGGTTGAATTGATTCGGGAGGTCGCGGATAGGCCCCGTGCGGGTGGCCTCGTCGGCAAACAGATCATGTCAGCAGTGATCCCATCGGACTTTACGCAGGGTGGTCTATTTCAATACCACACTTCCACACCCACGCACACTCTATACCTGCCCGATGTAGTTTACGCAATCCCCGGTCGAATGGCTATCATCCGTGACGCTATGCTCCAGGCTCATTCGGGGCCGGCCTTGGTCGTGCCCAGGGTACGGCGGAATCAGCCTTGTCCATGTGGAAGTGGAAAAAGGTACAAGCGCTGCCATGGCAGGCCCTCACTCATCAACCCAACGCACGGAACTCAACCTAAACAGCCACGCGGTTGACCCCCGCCGTCCCTTGGGTCCTTGCGCCCGCGACCCGGCAGGATGGATGCAGGCCCTATGGAGTAGACAGAGCACACCACATCGAAAATCCGTGAACAATTGGTGAACAACAAGCGGTAAACAAGGGGCATTCCAGGCGACTGCGAGCACCGTTTCGCCATCGCAGTCCTCTTGGGAATGTTGCAATTCAAGAGCGGTCGAAACTCGTCACCAATTCGTCACCAAAACTCGTCTGAAATAGGGGATTTTGTGACGGGCTGGAGCGCGGAAAAGCAAGGCAGACAAAGGGTTTAGGTTGCCGACCTCAAAATTGACACGGTAGAGGTCTGGGGTTCGAGTCCCCACGTGCCTACCATTCTCTTCAATAACTTGCGATTGCGGCGGGCGGCGAACCGGCCCGATTGTGACGTGGTTTGTGACGTAAGGGTCCGGCTGGGCCGCCGCCAGCTTCTCTGGCGCCCTCCGTTTCGCCTCCAAACGTTTATGGCTTTAGTGGTGCAGCATTCGGGGCGAAACGTGCCCGCCCCTACACCCCACGCACCAACGGCAAGGCCGAGCGCTTGATCCAGACCGCGCTACGCGAATGGGCTTACGCCCGCCCCTACCAGAACTCAGCCGAACGCACCCAGGAGCTTCGCTCCTGGGTCCACCAGTACAACTGGCACCGGCCTCATGCTAGCTTGGGTCTGTCACCGCCCATCAGCCGTTCCGGCCTTG
>JAJPKR010000015.1 GCA_021323595.1 Terriglobia bacterium
CTCAGCCGAACGCACCCAGGAGCTTCGCTCCTGGGTCCACCAGTACAACTGGCACCGGCCTCATGCTAGCTTGGGTCTGTCACCGCCCATCAGCCGTTCCGGCCTTGAACGGAACAACCTATTGCGCCTCCACACCTAGCCCACCACCGCTGGGGCGCCGAGCCGAAAACCGGTCCCCCGTCCGCCGCGTCCAGTGGACTATCCTGTGGCGCAAACGTCGCAATCGCGCTCGGGCTTGTGGTGGTTGCCGCGACCGTCTATCAGGGTCGCAGGCAGCGGGCCGACGCCAATCGTGGAAACGCCTCCCCCGCAGATGTCGCAGCACATGTGCAGTCCGCCCACGCCCCGCCTGACGCTTGGTGGCCTTGGGCCGCCGGGGGCATTATTCTGGCCGCGACCTTGATCTTGGCCGCCTCGGGGCCCGCGCGCCAAAATTGGGGCATAATCGCTGGTGCCGGGGCGCAGCTGCTGGCGGTGGCGCTGCCGGTGTAGAAATTCGAGGGCCCAATGGACTACGCAGCGTGGGTTAACGTTGTGCTCGCGGCGGCCCTCGTCGGCGTAACCGCATGGTACGCGCGAGACGCCGGAAAAATGCGCAAAGCCGCTGAGGCGCAGGCTGATGCGACGCGGCGGACCCTCGACCTGTTAACGAAGCAATCGGAAGAACAGGCCGGGGTCCGCAAGACTATTGTCAAGACCGCGATCGAAACTGCGCGTGTGAACCTCAATTACTGGAAGGAACAGAAAATCGCTGATCTCGCCGCCCTGCGCATACTGCCGCAACCTGTCCAGCTCACGCCTCCCGAGTCGGCGTCAGCGGTGCGCCACGCCAGGGCCATCTCCGTAGACGGTTCGGAGCAGCTGTCCAGCGCGTTCGACTCCTTTCGGCTAGCCGAGTGGGAGATCACCATGCTCGCGCTGCTGAAAGAGGATTCTGTCCAGATAGTAGAGCGCTTGCGCACTGGCTTCCATCAATACCTCGACGAGGCGGGCACCTCACTTGACCGTGCGCAAAGGTGCCTGTATCTGCACTCCAGCGCGCCTGCTGACGGCTCCCCCACGGACGGGCTATGTGGCGGTGACTACCCGAAGGTCGGGGCCGATAGACGTCCCTAGGCTCAGCACCCTGCGGCAGCGAAGGGGAGCGCGCCGATGGGAATTATGCGCAGGGTTAGGCCGTGCGAGCTCACGCAGCGGTCGCACATCAACATGTGTGTTTTCGATAGCCGCTGGGAGGCGAGCGAGGCGTTCGAGCTTGACCGGAATAGGGGGCTTGTGTCCGCGTGGGCCAAGAACGATCACCTGGGTTTTGAAGTCACCTGTTCGTTCAAGAGCGTCATCCGGAAATTCCGCCCGATTATTTGGTCCGCCTTTCCAACGGCAGGATGCTGGTGCTCGAAGTGAAGAGACAGGACAGCGAGGAGCAGCGCGTGAAACGCGAATTCCTGGCGGAATGGGTGCGGGGTTAATGGCCACTGCGGCTTCGGTGCCTGGGCCGCCGGCGTGTCGCATCAACCCGGCGACATTCGCGAAATCCTCGCCCGCCGCGGTTCTGTGGGCGGTGGGAAGCTGCAGGAGCGTAGGCGGTGAACACACCCGGTGCGGGCCTGGAGGGAATCGGGGCGCGAGCCACGATAATGGTTGACCCCTCGCTGCTCCTCTCGCCTCGAACGGCCCTTGAGGCGGAAGTCGCTATTAGGGGCGCTGCAGGCCGGATCGTGGTGCCTCGGGCGTTTGTCCGTCTCGCTCGATCGGGCGAGCTGTCCGAGCGGACGCGCCGATTCTATGGTCGCGGTCAAGGCTCGGAAGGCGGCCTGTCTCCTGTGGCTCTGGAGCGGTTCGCTGATTTCGCGGGACCTGAGCTTGGGCCCCAGGAGGGCGAAGTTGCCGCTCGGCTTAGGCGCCATGCTGAATTGGGGGAGGTGCTGCTGGAGGAGTGGGCGTTCCTGAACCAGCGTTCCTGGATCGCGTCGCGCGTCAAACGTCCGTTCGCCCATTTTGTTAAGGCGGGGGCGGTGGCCGTTGAGGCGGGGAGGCGAGTGTTCGAGCGCGAAGCTCTTCGGGTCCTTCGCAGGGAGCCGGATCAGGGCGAGCTGTCAGCGTTAATGCGGCTGAGGGCGTTATCCAAGTGGCTCGCAGTGGCCGGTGTAAGCGCTGCTCCGCTCGTGCACGAAATGGGCTTACAGATTGCCGTGCGCGCTGTGGCCGGGTTTTTCCTCCTATACGACCCGTAGGGGCTGCACTGGGGAGCGCGCTTGGGGCATGTGACGCGATTATCACGCAAGCCCGCCTTCCATCGCCAGATTTCAACGGATCACGCGGCGGCAGCTAGTTAGGATCACGCGGGTGTGGCGCTTCGGAAACAGTTGGAGCCCGTAGCGATTAGCGTCGATCCGCACCCTCGAAATTGTCGCAGTAGAGGTCGAGGGTTCGAGTCCCCTCGTGCCTACCGTTCGTTTCGGTGACTTTACTGGGCTTTGGGAAATGGGGGCGGATCAGGCTGTCCCCGTTTCGCGGTGCGCGGGGGCGGTTGCGGGGGCGAGGGGGAAGCGCCTACACTGGCCGGTTGCTTTCGACTCGGGGACACACAATGAAATCCGTCCGCTTCGCAGCCGCCGCCCGCTTCGCAGTTCCCGTCCGCTTCGCTGTTCCCGCCCGCTTCGCCGTCGCCGGCCTGTTGGCCGCCGGCCTCACGCTGGCCGCGCAGACGCCGCAAACGGCGGCGGCGCCGTCGCAATATCCGGCGCTGCCGACGGAGTTTCCGGCGCACTTCCAGCCGCCGCAGCCCAACCGCCCGTACGTCGAGCGCATCGCGGCCATCCCCATGCGCGACGGGACGAAGCTCAACACCGTGATCCTCATCCCGAAGGGGGCGACGCACGCGGGCATCGTGCTCGACCGCACGCCCTACAACGCCGACGGCCGCGCCAGCCGGGAGGGGTACGATCCCATCCTGGAGGCCGGCTACATTCACGTGATCCAGGACGTGCGCGGCAAGTACGGCTCGGAGGGCGATTACATCATGAACCGCTACGTGCTCGGGCCGCTGAACCCGACGGGGGTCTCCGACGCCACTGACTGCTCGGACACGATCAGCTGGCTCGCCAACCCGGCGAATCTGCCGGAAGGGAACGGGCGCGTCGCCACCATCGGCATTTCCTACGACGGCTATGAAGCCGCCATGTCGCTCGTGCACCCCAACCCGCACCTGAAGGCCGCCATCCCCGAAAACCCGATGGTGGACGGCTGGCGCGGCGACGACTGGTTTCATTACGGCGCGTTTCGCGAGCAGATGATTCCTTATATCTACCAGCAGGATTCGAGCCGCGACAGCCGGTATCGCTGGTGGCAGGACGAAAGCGACGACTACACGATGTGGCTGAAGGCCGGCAACCCGAGCGTCGTCGCCCGCGCGCACGACATGGAGCAGCTTGGATTCTGGCGCAAGCTCGTCGAGCATCCCGCCTACGACGAGTTTTGGCGGGATCAGGCGGTGGACAAGATCTTGGCGCAGGAGCCGCTGACGGTGCCCACCTTGCTGGTCGGCGGCGAGTGGGATCAGGAGGATATTTACGGGGCGCTGGCGATCTATCGCGCGCTGTACGCGACGCCGGCGAACCGCGCGAACCTCTATCTCGTCTTGGGCCCGTGGTACCACGGCGAGGAGGCGCGGCCGACGGGCGACCGGCTGGGCGCGATCCGGTGGGGCTCGGATACCTCGGCGTACTTCACCGAGCACATCTTGCTGCCGTTCTTGGCGCAGCATATCGGCGACGGCGCCGACGCGCATTTGGCGCACGTCAACGCCTTTCTGGCCGGCGCCGATCATTGGGAACAGCTCGCCAGCTGGCCCGCCTGCCCGGGCGACTGCGCAGTGCACGAGGAAGCGCTTTACCTGCAAGGGAACCACGGCCTGGCGTTCCATCCGCCGGCGGCGGACGGGGAAGGCTACGATCAGTACGTCTCGGATCCCGCCAACCCCGTGCCCTACCGGCCGCGGCCCACGCCGCGCGCGGAGACGCCCACGTGGCCGGAGTGGCTGGTGGGCGATCAGCGCGAGGTTTCCGGGCGGCCGGACGTGGAAGTTTACGAGACACCGGTGCTGACGCAGGCGGTGCGCATCAGCGGGCGTCCCGCCGTCCATTTGGCCGCCGCGACCAGCGGCACGGATGCGGATTGGGTGGTCAAGCTGATTGACGTGTATCCCAGCCGCGACCTGAAAGAGCCGGACATGGACGGCTATGAGCTGGCCGTCGCCATGGATATTTTCCGCGGGCGCTATCGCACGAGCTGGTCGCATCCGGAGGCGCTGACGCCGAATGTGCCGCTGGTCTATCAGTTCCACCTGCCGGCGGCCAATTACGTCTTCCTGCCCGGCCATCGGATCATGGTGCAGATCCAGTCGAGTTGGTTCCCGCTCTACGACCGCAATCCGCAGACGTTCGTGGCGAATATTTTCCAGGCGACGCCGGCGGATTATGTGAAGGCCACGCAGCGGATCTACCATACGCCGGAGCACGCCACCTACCTGGAATTGCCCGTCGCGCAAGGGCGGTGAGCGGGCGCGGGGCGCGGGCTTCCGGGCGGAGAGCGAGCGGCGGGCGGGCTCCAAACTAGAGCCCCGGCTTGCCGCGGCAGGCGGACGGGGAACGGACGCCGGGCGCGGGCAGGGGGCATGGAGGCAGAGCGGAGGCGGAGGATGACGGGCGGCGCGAAGCGGGCGGCAGCGATCGGGTTGGCGCTAGGGCTGGCGGCGGTGGCGGCGGCGCAGGCGCGGCCGATCGTGCTGCGCACGAGCACGGCGCTCGACGGGCGCGGCCATGTTTTGCACGACGCCGCCATCGTGATCGAGCACGGCAAGATCCTGCGCGTCGGCGAGGCAGGGGACGGCGGCGGGCGCGTATACGATCTGCGCGGGCTGACGGTGATGCCCGGCTGGATTGACGTCCACGAGCATATTTCCTGGCACTTCGGGCCGGATGGGAAGCTGGCGGGCGCGGGGGTGGGCAAGGGGGAGACGCCCGAACAGGCCTATTTGGCGATGGCGGCGAACGCCTGGGCGACGCTCGAGGCGGGCTTCACGACGATCCAGAGCGTGGGGGCGCCGGCGGATGGGCCGCTGCGCGACGCCATCGCGCGCGGGGAAATTCCGGGGCCGCGGATTCTCACCGCGCTGCGGCCGCTGGTGGGGCGGGGCGAGAAGACGGGGACGCCGGAGCAGATTCGCCGCTTCGTGGACGAAGACAAGGCGATGGGCGCGGATTTGATCAAGATTTTCGCCTCGTCGAGCATCCGCGACGGCGGCCGGCCGACGCTTTCGCCCGCGCAGTTGACCGCCGCCTGCCAGGAGGCCAAACGCGACGGCTTGCGCACGCTGGTGCACGCCTATGGGCCGGCGGTGGAGGAGGCGGTCGAGGCCGGCTGCGGGGAGATCGAGCACGGCATGCTGATGCCGCTCGGAGATCTGCGGCTGATGGCGGCGCGGCATGTGTATTTCGATCCGCAAGCGGGGCTGGTGTTCCAGAACTACTTCGACAACGAGGCGCGCTATCTGGGCAGCGGCGGCTACACGAGCGCCGGCTTCGCGGCGATGCGGCGCGTCTGGCCGCAGGATCTGGCGATGATCCGGGCGGCACTGGCGACGCCGGGCCTGCAGATCGTTTTCGGCACGGACGCGGTGGCGGGCGCCTTCGGTCACCAGGCGGAGGAGTTCGTGGCGCGGGTCGAGAAGGTGGGCATGAGCCCGATGCGGGCGCTGGAGTCGGCGCAGGGGGTGGCGGCGGCATCGCTCGGCATGGAGGATCAGATCGGCGCGCTGGCGCCCGGACTCGATGCCGACATCATCGCCGTCGAGGGCGATCCACTGCGCGACATCACGGCGGTGCGGCGGGTGGCGTTCGTGATGAAGGGCGGCGTGATCTATAAGAATTGGGCGGGACAGGCGGGCAGCGGGGAATAGTGGGCGGGGCCGCGAGGGTTCAAAGCCGGAGATCGAGGATCGGGGGTCGGGAGCGGGCGAGACGGCCCCAAGGCGGCCGCTCTGCAGCGGGACGGAGCGCGGCGCCAGCGCGCGAAAGCCGGCCCCAAGCGCGGATTCATGCCGCGTTCAGGCTGCGCGTGCTAGGCTCCCGCTCGGAGGATTGTAGAAGCAGCGAGGATGAGCGCGGGGCGGGTTCGTGCCGCCGGGTTGGGCACGCGCCGCGGGCGCGCGCGAGCAGCGGCGGAGGCAGGGCGAGGGCGGAGGCAGACACGCTGGCGCCGGCCGCGACGGCCGCGGCCGCGGAGGGCGGGATTGCGGATGCAGTCGAAGAGGCGGTGAAAAGATCATGAGGAGGCGCATGCACGTGGGCTTATGCGCGGGGGCGCTGGTCTGGCTGGCGGCGGGAGCGGGCAGCGCGCCGCCGTTGCGGCTGCGCGCGGAGATTCCGCTGCCGGCGGTGCAAGGGCGCATCGATCATTTCGATGCGGACGTGCCGGGGCATCGGGTGTTCATGTCGGCGCTGGGGAACAACACCGTCGAGGTCTTCGATACCGCTGCCGGCAAACTGACGGCCACGCTGCGCGGGGTGCGGCGGCCGCAAGGGGTGACCTACGCGCCGCGCTCGCACCGCCTATTCGTCGCCAGCGCCGCGGACGGAACGTGCCGGATCTTCGACGGCCGCACGCTGCGCCTGCTCAAGACGATACGATTCTCGAGCGACGCCGACGACACGCGGTACGACGCGGCGTCGAATCGGGTTGTCGTCGGGTACGGAGAAGCAGGCGACGCGGGGCTCGCGATTTTGGACGGCAGCACGGGGGCGCTCGCGGCGAAGATCGCGCTGCCGGACCATCCCGAGTCGTTCCAGCTCGATGCCGGCGGGGCGCGGGTGTACGTGAACATTCCGGACGCGGGCAACATCGTCGCGGTCGTGGATCGCGAGCGGCGCCGGATCGCGGCGACGTGGACGCTGGGGGGCGCGCGGGACAATTTTCCGATGGCGCTGGACGCGGCCGATCACCGGCTGTTCGTGATCTGCCGCAATCCCGCGGAGATGCTGGCGCTCGACACCGCGTCGGGCCGCATCGTCGCGCGCGTGCCCTGCGCCGGCGACGCCGATGACGCTTGGTATGACGCCGCGCGGCGGCGCATCTACGTCACCGGCGGCTCCGGCTTCCTCACCGTGATCCAGCAGAGCGGCGCGGATGGCTATGCCCGGCTGGTGCAAATCGCCACCCGCCCCGGCGCGCGCACGTCGCTCTTCGTGCCGCAATGGCGGGAGCTATTTCTGGGACTGCGGCGCGAGGGCGGGCATCCGGCGGAGCTGCGCGTCTATACCGCGCAGCCCTGAGGAAGACGCGATCGCGGCGGCCGGCATGATCGTCCCGAAGGCGCCGACGTGCGCGCGACCTGGGGCGCGGGACTGCTGTTCAACGACGGGCGGCGGAAGACGTCGTTCAAGCTGTTCTTCGGGACCACGAGGGACGAGGGGCATCGCTGGTTCTTGACGCTGGGACCGACATTCTAAACGCCGAGCGCGCCCCCAACTCGCCGCGAAGAGACTCGCCGACTGACTCTGCCGAGGATCGGGCATGCCCCGGCAGGCACCGTTCAGGCGATCTTAAGCCTGCGCCGGGCATACTGCAGGCGACGGTGGGACTGCCACCGCGGAGATCAAAATGAAAAATTTCGGCGTGACGATTCCGTGCATGGCCGCATTTCTGTGCATTGCGGCGCTGCCGAGCGCGGCTGCGACTTCAGCCCAGGCCGGCAAGGCGAAGAGCTTCGCGCAGCGGCTGGTCGAGAGCACGATGGCCCAGCATCCGGATGCGACCGAGGTCGGCATCGCGGCGCGCACCGCGCGCGGCTGCCGCGGCATCGCCTCGACCGACCCCGGCGACGTGGGCGAGCGCTGCGAAGCGGAAGACGTGCGGGCGATGACCAGCGGCCGCGCGACCGTGGCCAAGGAGAAGGACGGGTACGATGTTTCGCTGCCGCTGCACGACGCCGCGGGCGCGGTGGTCGGAGCGGTGGGCATCGAGTTTAAGCTGTCCGCGGCCAAGACGCGGGCGGATGCGCTGAAGGAGGCGCGCGCGATCGAGCAGGAGATGGCGGCGAAAATCTCCTCGAAGGCGCAACTGACCAGCCGCTAGGCGGGAGGGCTGAGGTCGCGGCGCCGGTTTAACATGCGCGACCTCAAGTACGCCCTGCGGCGGCTGGCGATATTGCCGCCTTGACGGCCGCGGGGCGCGGCGGCGTGATGCGCTTGAGCGGTTTTGGAACCGGCACACATTGGCGCAGGGCCGGCCTGCTTGCGGCGGGCGGGAGCTCCGCGGCGGGCGGAAGACGCGCCGGCGAGGATCGCTCCGGGCGATGAGCGGCGCGGGGCGGGCGGCGCCGCAAGCGGCGCCGTCCGCGACCGCCGCGCCGCCGCTAGTGTTTGTCCTCGCCGGCTGGAGTCACCGGGCGGCGGAGCCAAGGCGTGAAGGTGATGTTCGCGCCGCCGGCGGTGGAGCAGTTGGGCGCGCCCGGTCCTCCGGGGCAGCCCCAATAATTTTCGGTGGCGTCGATCGTGCCGGTGCAGATGCTGGCGCCGTCGAGGGCGCAGACATCGGCCACGCCGATCTTGCCGGGGGCGAAATCGTTGAGGTGCAGATCCACCTCGGCAGGCGTGTTGACGGCGATCGCCACCGCCTCCTGGCGAATCACATTGCCGGCGATCACGGTGCCATGGACGGGCGAGCCGCCGCCGCTATTGATGTTGATGCCGACCGGGCCGGGCGTGGCGGTGTCGCCCTGGTCGGCGAGGTTGCGGGCGATGAAGTTGCCGATGATCTGGTTGCCATCCATGTCATCGGCGGGCAGGCCGAAGGCCGGGCCCACGTGCGTGTGCAAGGCGACGCCGGCGAGGCCGTTGTGAATGAGGCGGTTGTGGATGATCACATTGCCGGTGACATGGCCGCGGCCCATGCCGTCGGTGAAGAGCCCGACGCCGGAGCCGCCGATCTGCACGCCGTTGTCCTGGGAAAGGTTCTCGGCCACGGTGTTGTGGTCCACGCCGAAGTGCGGCGCGAAGGGCGGGCTGGTCATGTTCATCGGCGGATGGGAGGCGAGCACGATGCCGCACTCGAGCGGATTGTCCTTGACCGTGTTGCGCGCCAGCAGGTTGCCGCGGCTTTCACCGGTCTCATCGCTGACGAGGATGCCGTCGGCATTGCCCGCGATCTCGTTGTCGCTGACGATCGAGTCCATGACGCCGACGAGATGGATCGCCCCGCCGCAGTCGCCGGTCTCGTCGGTTTCGTAGATGCCGCTGCCGGGCTGATTGGGACAGCCGGCCGGCGCGCCGGTGAAGGCGGCGCCGGGCACGGTGTCGTTGTTCAGCACGCGGTTGCCGCGCAAGGTGACGTCAGCGGCGCTGACCACGAGAATGCCCTCGTAGAGCGCGTGCTCGACGGTGAAGCCGGCGATGGTAACGTTGGCGAGGCCGGCGTTGTCGAAGCCATCCACGAAAACGCCGTGCGCCAGGTTGGCGGCATCAATGACGGTCGCCTCGGCATCGGCCCCGAGCAACGAGAGGGGGATGGCGATCGTGACCTGCTCGTGATAGGTCCCGGGCGTGACATAGACGATGTCGCCGGGATGCGCGTGATTCACCGCCGCTTGGATGGTCGTATAACAGCCCATCGCGCCGCCCGGGTTCACGCATAGCGTCGCCGCCGGCGAGGCCGCCGCCGTGAGAAACACGAAGGCCGCTGCCGCGGCCAGGCCGAAGCCGAAAGTTCGAAATTTCATGATTGCCCCCTCCTCAGGTGAATACCTGAGGAGGGCAGTGTACTCCGGCCGATGCTGGAAAAACAATATCGCCGAATGAGCAAAGTTTTGCAGAAGGCCGCAGCCGGGAGCGCCGGGAGCGCGTCGGCCAGCCGTGGGCTGCATGCCGGGGCTGTTGGCGGGGGGGGGTGCGAAGGCGGCAGAGGCGAGATGGGGGCAGTCCGCTGCTCTATATCTCTATGCTCTGGGTTCTGGGCTTGGCCAGGCGGGCCAAGTTGCGGGACGAAGCGGGGGGCGGTAGAGTGGCGGTTCGAGGATGGGAGCGACGATGCGTTTTTGGCGGCTGATGATGATCGCGGCAGTGTGCGGGGGGCTGGGCGCAGCGGCGCCGGCGCGGGGAGCGGCGGGGCCGGCGGCGGGGTTTCCGCCAAAGCTGCCGGCGGCGGATTTGGTACTGCGCGGCGGGGTGGTGGCGACGCTCGATCCGCTGCAACCGCGGGTGGCGGCGCTGGCGATACGCGGCGGGCGGATCGAGGCGATGGGCAGCGACGCGGCGATCGCGCGAACCATCGGTGCGAACACGCGCGTCGTCAACCTGCATGGGGCGTTCGTGACGCCGGGCTTCATCGAGGGTCATGGGCACCTGATGGGCACCGGCGAAGCCGCCATGGAACTGAAGCTGGGGCGGGCGCCGAATTGGGACGCGATCGTGGCGATGGTGCGGGCGGCGGCGGCGAAGGCCAAGCCGGGGGAGTGGATTCTGGGCGCGGGCTGGCAGCAAAGCAAATGGAATCGCACGCCGCAGCCGAACGTGGACGGACTGCCGCTGCCGGCGAGCCTCGACGCCGCCTCGCCGCATAACCCGGTGATGCTGGAGCACGCGAGCGGCCACGGCATCTACGTGAACGCGGCGGCGCTGCGGCTGGCCGGCATCACGCGGACGACGCCCGATCCGCCCGGCGGCACGATCGTGCGCGACGCGCAGGGCAACGCGATCGGCATGCTGCGCGACACCGCCATGGGTCCCGTGCGCCGCGCCTACGAACGCTATCTGCGGACGCTGCCGGCCGGCGAGCGCGAGGCGCGGCGCGAGCGGGCATTGCGGCTGGCGGTGGAGAACGAGGTGAGCCAAGGCATCACGACGTTCGTGGATATGGGCGAGGACTTCGCCACCATCGCCTGGCTCAAGCGACAGGCGGCGCGCGGGCTGCCGCTGCGGCTCTATATTAATGTTGGGGTGGCGCCGGCGGCCACGCTCGCCGCCAACTTGCCCGCGGTGCGGACGATCGGCTACGCCGACGATCATTTCACGGTGCGCGGCGTCGGCGAGGTCACCGCCGACGGGGCGCTGGGCACGCGCAGCGCGTGGTTTCTCGCGCCCTATCGCGACGCGCCGACCGTCACCGGCAAGAACGTGGTGGCGATGAGCACGATCCGGCAGATCGCCGAACTCGCCGCCGAGGACGGCTATCAGCTTTCGGTCCACGCCATCGGCGACCGCGCGAACCGCGAAACGCTCGACCTGTTCCAGCAGATCTTCACCGCCGATCCGGCGGCGCACGCGCTGCGCTGGCGCATCGAGCACGCGCAACACTTGAGTCCCGCGGATATTCCCCGCTTCGCGCAATTGGGCGTGATCGCGTCGATGCAGTCCATTCACGCCTGTTCGGATGCGCCGTTCGTGGCGCCGCGGCTGGGCGAGCAGCGGGCGCGCGAAGGCGCGTACGTCTGGCATTCGCTGATCGCCAGCGGCGCGCTCGTGCTCGACGGCACCGACACCCCGGTCGAGGACACCAACCCCATCGCGAACTTCTTTTGCGGCGTGACGCGGCGCGAGGGCGACGGCAGCTATTTCTTTCCGGCGCAGGCCAAGACGCGGCTCGAAGAGCTGCGCTCCTATACGTGGAACAACGCCTATGCGATCTTCGCCGAGGGCGATCTCGGCTCACTGGCGCCGGGCAAGCGCGCCGACCTCGACGTGTTCTCGGGCGATCTGCTGACGCTGCCGGCGGACGAAATCCTGCGCACGCGCGTGCTCTATACCATCATCGGCGGCAAGATCGTCTATCAGAGGCCGGGGGCGGCGCAGTGGCGGAGCGGGCAGCTCTTTCCGCCGATGCCGGAGTTCAATCACGTGAATTGAGCCCGGCGATCCGGGACGGAGCTAGCGGAGGCGGAGGCGGAGGAAGACCTGGACGCCGAGGGGATGCTGGCCGTACACGGCGCGGACGGGAGCAGGGACGAGATAGGCCGCGAAACTGGCGCCCAGCGCCGAGCGCAAATGGGGCAGCGACGGAATCTCGTGGGCATAGCCGAGGGTGAGGGCGTTGATCCAAAAGCCGGGCTGCTCCGGCTGCGCGAGCGCCTGCTGGACGGTGAGGCCGCGGGTGAAGAGCTCGTCGTTATTCAGGCGCTCGATGCGGCCGAAGAGATCGTGCACGCGGGCGAAGTGCCAGGCGGCCTCGGCGGTATAGGCGTCGCTGTTGCGCGGCGCGGGGGCGGTGAAATGGTTGCGGCCCCAGATCAGCGAGGCCGCCCACCAGTCGCGATCGGGAGAGGCGTCGTGGGAGCACGCGTAGGTGACCGAGGCGGTGGCGCGCACGACGTCGTTGACGGCCGTGGCTTCGGGGCGGCGCAGGCGGCCGACGGAGGCTTGCGCGACGATGCGCGCCGACGGACTCCAGCTCAGGCGCGAGGCCCAAGAGTCCACGGGCGGCAGCGGCAGATTCCAGCGATTTTCGCCGGGCTCTTGGCCGTTGAAGGCGCTCGCCTCCCAGCGCCAGGCGCGCCACGAGAGAGCGCCGGTGACGACGCTGCGGGCGATGTGGGTGGAATCCTCCCAGTGGTGGGCGAGGGGCGCGGCGAATTCGAAGCCGGTGCTGGAGACGCGGTGCGGATAGGCGACCGGGCCGAGCGCGATATCGCCGACCGGCCCGCCATAGATCGTGAACGAGGAGCGCGGTGAAAGCGGGCGCGTATATTCGAGCGCCAGCTCCATGAAAAAGTTGTGGGGATGCTGCGCGTCCACGAGAACGCGGCCGAAGGCAGTCTCGCCGGTTTGGAAGAGCAACGGATAGCGGCGTTCGGTGACCGTGGCCGGCTCCAGGCTCAGCATGGTGCGGAACGCGAAGATGCCGCCGGCGAGAGCGCGGCTGGCGCGGAACATGCCCCAGTTGGTGGAGAACAATTTATCGCCGCCGCGCGGCCCGCTTTGCTGCGTATCCACGAGGAACGCTTCGCCCATGAGCATGGTCTGCCAGCCGTGAGTCTCGCCCATAAGCATGTCGAGCGGCGCGGCGGCGGGCGCGAGGCTGGTGCCCGAGGCTTCGCGGGCCGTTTCATACGCGGCCGAGCCCGGCAGCGCGGCTGCCGCTTGCGGCATCTGCATCGGCATCGCGTGCGCCTGCCGGGGGCGCGCGGCGGCGCGGCCAGCACTTCGCGATTCGGCTGACGCGCCCGCGACGGCGGCCTTGGCGGCACGCGACGCTGGACGGCGCGCCGCGAGCACCGGACGGAACGGCACCAGCAGCCCCAGAAGCGCGGCAAGGGATTTTAGCGGCAGCGACAAGATTTCCTTTCAGTTTACCTGCCCGGCGCGCTGCCGCGCGGCTTGCGCCGTAGGCGTACAAGCGGGGACGATCGCGGTGCAACGCCAAGGCGGCGGGCCCGCGCGTGCGGGCGATGGGCACCGCTGCCATTGGAGGCCGCTCCGAGACGCGAGCGCCCTGCCCGGCCGCGCAAGTACCACGATGGTTAAGAGCGGCGCGTTGACCGATGCCCGGCCAAGGCGTGAAACTGTCGATCTTCCCCCGTACTGCCAAGATTCGCGCGATGCCAGGCAAGAAAAAAGCGGCGCGGGAAGCGCAACGGCACCGGCAGCAGGATGGCGGCGCGCAAGCGTCCATTCAAGGAAGAATCAGACCGGCGGGTAGCCCGGTGACGCAGGGCTCCGGAGCTTCGCGCTTGAGCCAGGCTGGGTCGCTCGGGATAGCGCCGCTCGCGCTGGCGTGGGCTGCGCCGCTGCCCGTCGCGCCGGCGCGGTGGCTGGCGGCGGGCGGCGGTATCGCGCTCGGGGCTTTGATGCTGGCGGCGTGGCTGGAACGGGCTGGGCGCCGGCGAGCGGAGCGGCGGCTGGAGGCTGCCATGCAAGAGCTGCGATCGGCCGGCTTTCAGGCGCAAATGCTGCTGGAGGCGACCGAGGACGGCATTTACGCGCTCGATCCCGAAGGCCATTGCATCTGGGCAAATCCGGCCACGGCGCGGATTCTCGGCTACCCCAGCGCCGCGGTTCTGGTCGGGCGCCAGATGCACGACGTCATTCATCACACGCGCGCGGACGGCTCGCCATTTCCGATCGAGGAATGCACCGGGCTGCAGATGCTGAAGGAGCGGCAACGCGTCATGCAGGCGGAAGAACTGCTATGGCGAGCCGACGGCACGAGCTTCTACGCCGACGTGCGCGTCAATCCCATGGTGCGCGAGGGGGAGATGGTGGGCGCGGTGGTGGTCTTCCGCGATCTCACGGAGCGCATGCGTCTCGAGAGCCAGTACCGGCAAGCGCAAAAGATGGAGGCGGTGGGGCGGCTGGCGGCCGGCATTGCGCACGATTTCAATAATCTGCTGAGTGTGATCACGGGCTACACGGAGTTGCTGCTACAGCGGCCGGCGCTGGCGGCGAACGACGAGCAGCGCTTGCGGGCCATCGAACGCGCGAGCGGCCGCGCCGCCGAACTGACGCGGCAGTTGCTGGCCTTCAGCCGCAAGCAGGCGGTTCAGGCCACGGTGCTGGATTTGAACGACGTCGTGCGCGGCGCAGAACCCATGCTGCTGCGCGTGCTGGGCGAAGACCTGGTTTTCGAAGTGGAGCTCGAACCCAATCTGGCGCCGATCAAGGCCGACGAGGGACAGCTCGAGCAAGTGCTGATGAATTTGGCGGTGAATGCGCGCGACGCGATGCCGGAAGGGGGACGACTGCGGATCCAAACCGCCGGCGCGGTTCTCGATGCGGCGGCGGCCGAGGCGTTGAACGTTGCGCCAGGCAGCTACGCCACGTTAGCGGTGGCCGACACCGGGGTCGGCATGGATGCGGAGACGATCCGGCACATCTTCGAGCCGTTCTTCACGACCAAGCCGGTGGGCAAGGGAAGCGGGTTGGGGCTCTCCATGGTCTTCGGCATCGTCAGGCAAAGCGGTGGTGCGATCAAGGTGGAGAGCGAACCGGGCCGGGGGACGGCGATGAAGGTCTTCTTGCCGGTGTACAACACCGCGGGCGAGGAAACGACGGCGCCGGCCGCACCGGATGCCGCAGGGGCTGCCGCCGATCAGCCGAGCGCAAGCCGCGCCTAGCGGCAGCGCCATCTCCATGCCATTCCTGCTCCGGGTTTCAGTACTCGTAGTCGAGCGAGAACTCGACGACGCGCGCGCCGGAACCGGCGATGGGCGCGCCGAAGCTCGGCAGCGGCGACGGGCCGAGGCCGAAATCGGGATTGAGCGCGGCAACATTCGGGTGATTGAAGAGATTGAAGGCTTCGGCGACGACATCGAGATGCGCGAACTCCCCGTGGGGAAAGTACTTGAGCACGCGCAAATCGAGATTCGCGGAGGCCGGCAGGCGGAGGGTATTGCGGCCGAATCCGGACGGGCGGGCGGCCAGCGGGAAGGCGAGCGAGCGGTTGGCATCCACGCCGACCAAGGGGTTGACGGGCGTACCGCCGGCGATCCATAGAATGGGCGCAATCTCGATGTGATCGAAGGTGTTTTCGAACCAGCCGTGAACGGGCTGCGGCCCGGAATCCTCATCGGGGCCGATGGGCAAGTCCCAAAGCGCGTCGAAGGCAAACCGCTGGCGCTGATCCTGCAAGGAATAGCCGCGTTCGGCGCGCAGGTTGTAAGGATCTTGGGGCTGTTCGTCGAAGCTCGAAGCGTCGTCGAGCGTTTTCGACCAAGTATAGGTGGCGAGCCATTCGAAGTCGTTCGCCATGCGCCGATTGAAGGTGAGGGTGAGGCCGTTGTAGGAGGCGCTCGCGGCATTTTCGAGCTGATAGACGGCGTCGAACGCGGGATCGAGACGGGCGGGGCCGAATGCGGCGGCGCCGGCGAGCGGCGCGAGATTCACGTTGCGCGTGCGCGGCAACTTGACGCCATGGACGAAGAGGTAATCGGCGGCGACGGAGGTATCGTGGCCGAGCCAGCGCTCGACACCGGCGCTGAGGTGCTGGCTATAAGGCGTGGCGAAATGGGGATCGGGACGGAAGATGGAAGGCGCCAGGCCGGGCCACGGCGCGGCGAGCGGCGCACCCAAGGTGGAGCGAAAGATGGCGGCGGCCAAGGGGCCTTCGGCGACTTGCTGCGATCCCGCGGCGCCGTTGAATACCAAAGCCCGATTCAGGTTGGCGAGGATATAGCGGTCGTAAAAGATGCCATAGCCGGCCCGCAAGATCCAGCGCGGGGCGGGACTGAAGGCGAGGCCGAGGCGCGGGCTGAAGTTATCGGCATCGGCGGCGAAGGGCGAGGGCAGCGACTCGAAATCGTAACGCAGGCCGGCGTCGGCGGTCAGGGTGGGGGTGAGCGTCCAGTGGTCCTGCACGAACGCGCCGTAGGCCGTGACGCCGTAGGCGGCGCCGGGAGCGCCGAAGCTCTGGCGGAAGGAGTCGGGATTGGCGGCAAAGAAGTCGGCCAGCGTGGCGAAGCGGTAAAGGCCGCCGAAGCCGTCGCGCATGACCGCGTGCTCGTGAACATGATTGACCGTGGCGCCGAGCGTCCAGAGATGTGGGCCGGCGGAACGCAGGTAGGTGTAGGTCGCTTGCCAATGATTTTCGCGGCGGTAGCCGTTGCCGGCGTAAGGGCGGCCGAAGTCCAATAAGCCGGCGATGGCGATCTCCGGGCCGGCGGTTTGGTTGGTCGCCAGCGTGACGCGGCGCGTCGCCGCTTGGAAACGCAGATCACCGACGGCGTCGGCGCCGTACGTCGTCACCAGCGCGCCGGCCAGGCTCTGATCGGCGACGAAGCTATTGCCGAAGCCGCTCGGATCGAAGAGGCCGCCGGTGCCGAAGGCGCTGCCCGCCACGCGGTTGTTGGTGAGAGCGTAGCGCAGCATCAAGGAGCGGCGCGGGTCGAGCTGGTCGTCAAGCTTGCCGGACAGTTCGGTTTCGGCGCGCGCGATCGGGACCAGGCCGGTGGCGAGCTGCCGCACCGGCAAGCCGGGAAAGGCGCCGGCGGCCAAGCCGGCATCGATCGCCGCGACGGCGGCGGGATCGAGATCGTCGCCGGTCTCGCCACGATTGTGCTCCTGCTCGAGGGCGGCGTAATAGAAGACGCGGTTCTTGCGGAGCGGGCCGCCGATGGCGAAGCCGACGCGGGCGCGGCGGAAGGGCGGCTTGCGCGGCTGGGCGGCGAAGGGATCGCGGGCATTGAGCGCGGAGTCCTGCGCGAAGATGAAGGCGTCGCCGTGGATGATGTTGCCGCCGCTGCGGGTGACGACATTGATCGAGCCGCCGGAAGCGCCGCCGTATTGGGCGGAGAGCCCATTGTTCACGACTTGATATTCCTGCACGATTTCCGGCGAGAGCTCGGTGCGGCTGGCGCCGGTGAATTCGTCGTTGTTGTCGAGGCCGTCAATGGAGATGCTGTTGCTGCGCGGCCGCACGCCGCCGACGCTGAAGCCGCTCGAGGGCAGCGCGGCATGAGGGCTGCCGGCGGGCGCGGCCGGCGCGGCACTGACGCCGGGCTCGATGAGCGCGAAGTCGAGCGCGTTGCGGCTGTGCACCGGCAGCTCTTCGATGCGCTCGCGATCGACGCGCGAGACGAGCGAGGTTTGCGAGAGATCCAAGCCGGGCGGCGTGCCGGTCACGGTGACTTCCGAATGCAGCGACGCGGGCTGCAAGGGGACCGTCAGGCGCAAGTCGGCGCCGAGCTCCAGGACCAGGCCGGAGCGCGTATAGGGGGCGAAGCCGGGATGGCGAACGCTCAGGCTGTAGGTTCCCACCGGCAAGTCGCCAGCGCGGAACACGCCGCGCGAATCGGCGGTGGTTTGGCGCACGACATGAGTGGCGCTTTGCGTGATCTGGACGGCGGCGCCGGCGATGCCGCCGCCCGAGGCGTCGAGCACGCGCCCCTCGATCACACCACCCACAGCCGACGATTGCGCCGCGCACGGAAGGCCGCACGCGAGCATACAAAGACAGGCGATCAGCGATTTCATCAACTCCTCCCGCGTAGTCCGGTGGAACGGGAATGCGCCTGCGCGCAACGCGCGGAAGGCGCACGAAGGCGCGACGCGGAAGCTGGTCTAGACCCGCTGGGGCGGAGGCGGCGAGATGTCGGGACTGACAGGAAGCCAAGGACCGCGCCGCTCGCTTCGCGGAGAGCGCTGGGAGACGGGAGCGGTCCGCGCTGGGCGCAAAGGCCGGGCGGCGGCGGCGCGCGCGAGCCAAAAGCCGGCGGTGGCCAGCACGGCCAGGGCGCAAAGATTCAATTCCGCGTCACGGGGGGTGAAGCGGTCGTGGCGATCGAACGCCTGCGAGAGCGGCGCGAACAACAGCACCAGCACGGCGCCCGCCAATAGAACGCGCACAATCGGTGACCGCCGCATGACCGCAGTGTAGCACCCGCGCGCGGCAGGCAATGGTAGTGTAAGAGTCGCCATGGAAAAGGCGAGCGCGACGAAAACTAGCACGGCATTTCCCAAGGCCCGGCGAGCCGGGGCCGAGCGGCGGCGATGGGGATGGGCGGCGCTGGCGGCCAGCATGGTCTGTGTGCCGGCCGCGGCCCGCGCCGGAGGCCGCGGCGCCGCGGGAAGCGCGCCGGCCGGCGTCATGGCGCGCGTCGTCGTGAGTCGCGGTCAATTGGGACGAGCGATCCCGCGCGACTTCGTGGGGTTAAGCCTGGAGGTCTCGACGGGAGGGCAGGGAATCGGCGCCTTTCACGGCGGGAGCGCGGCGGGGGCGGCGGCAGGCGGAGGCGAGCGGGAATGGAGCGAGCAATATGCGCTCGGGCATCCCGGGGCGCCGAACGCGGGCTTTTTTCGCTTTATGCGCAATTTGGGGCCGGGCGTGCTGCGGCTGGGGGGCAATAGCCAGGACAACACCTGCTGGGCGCAGGCGCCGCATCCGGCGGAGTGCCAGGCGACGCTGACCGCGGCCGATCTGCGGCTTTTCGCGGCGGCGGCGCGGGCGAGCGGCTGGCGGCTGATTCTGGGCCTGAATCTCAAACAGGACGACCCAGCCTGGGCGGAGCGGGAGGTGGCCGACGGGGTGGCGAAGACGATTCCCGCCGCCGCCATTTGGGCGCTGGAGATCGGCAATGAGCCGGATTTGTTCGCCCGCGGCGCGCGGCCGCGGGGCTATTCGCCGCAGGACCATGTGGGCGAGTTTCTCGCTTACCTGCGAGCGCTGCGGGCAAATCCGGCGACGCGCGCCTACGCGGTGGCGGGGCCTGCGACCTGCTGCCGCTGGCGCAACCCGCGCGACCTCGGCGTATTTCTCGACGGCGTGGGAGCGAACCACCTGGCGCTGGCGACGGTGCACAACTACGCCGGCACGGTGTGCGGCGGACGGGCACTGACGGTCGCGCAGCTGCTCGATCCGGCGCGGCGGGCGCGCTTCGCCGCCGCCGCCCAGGCGCTGGCGGCCGCCGCGCGCGCGCGCGGCGTTCCCCTGGCCATGGCGGAGACGAACTCGGCCTCCTGCGGCGGCATGCCCGGCGTCAGCGATGCGTTCGCTGCCACGGTGTGGGCCATGGATTATATGTTCACGCTCGCGCGCGACGGCTATCGCACCGTCAACTTCCACATCAGCTACCGCCCGGGCGGCGGAAGCTCCTACGACGCGGTGCGCACGTTCGGCGAGCGCGGCGGCGGCGGCTGGCGTTACCGCAATCAGGCCGAGCCGCTGTACTACGCGATGTATCTGTTCGCGCGCCACGCTTCCGGCGCGCGGCTGGCGCCGGCACGGGTGGAGGCCAGCACGAACGTCAGCGCCTTCGCCGTGAGCCAATGCGCCGGCTGCGGCGTGCGGGTTTTCGTCATCAATGCCGATGCCCAAGCAAGCGGGCGCATCGTCGTCGCCGGGGCGGGCGGCGCGGCGGCGCGGCTGCTGTTCCTGCGCGCGCCGAGCCTGAGCGCGACCGCCGGAGCCGTCAGCCTTGGGGGAGCGAAATTCGACGACCAGGGGCGGCTGGGGAGGGTGCGCGCGACCGAGATCCGGCCGGATGCGGGGGGCGATTACACCTTTGACCTGCCCACCGCCGCGATCGCGCTGCTGGAAACCGAGCCTGGCACCACGCGGCGCTGAATTCGGCGCCACGGGGTTTGAGGCTGCGGGTTTTGGGCCCGCGACTGGCCTGGAACCGGGACAGGAGTGGAATTCTGGTGCAAGGCTTCGGGGGCGGAGCGTTCTACCGTTCTACTAAAGTTGTGGGAAAGCATTCCTTAGCGCTACTTACGTTGGGCGCCCTCTGCGCTGTGGCTGTGCCCGGATGGGCGCAAGCGCCGAACGCGGCGTCCGACGCGCCTCCGATGATCGAGTTGACGTCGAGCCGCGACCTCAAGGCGCTATGGCTGCCAGCGCCCGCGCCCGGCGGGGAGAGCCAGCCGCAATCGCAGGAACAGCAGCAGAAGCCCACGGAAGGGCAGCAGGCGGGGAAGGTTCCGTCGCTGCAAGGGCTGGGCTTTCCTGCGAGCGAGATTCACGGCAGCACGGCCGAGCAGGCGCTGCTCGACAAGCGCTCGCACATGCTGCAGATTCATCAGAAGCTCGGGTTGATCACCACCATTCCGATGTTCGCGGCGCTTTTCACAGGGCCGGGGGCCAAGGGGCATCGGGGACTGCCCGGCAGCCCTTCGCGACGCGATCTGCACGCGGCGCTGGGATTCACGGCCGCCGGCATGTATTTCGCCACGGCATATTTCGCGCTGCGCGCGCCGAAGGTCGCGGGCACGCGGTCCTACGGCTTGATCCGGCTGCACAAGGCGCTGGTTTGGATTCACCTGCCCGGCATGATCTTGACGCCGATCTTGGGGACGATCGCGTTCCGGCAATTGAGCCGGGGCGAGCGGGTGCACGGAATCGCCCGCTACCATTCCTGGGTGGCAGTGACGACCGCGGGCGCCTACGGGCTGGCATTGCTCTCGGTGACGTTCAAGTGATGGAGATGCGATGACGAAGGCACGGCTTTTCGCCATTCTCGTGATCTTCGTGCTGCCGGCGTGGCTGCGCGCCGATCAGACCTGGACGCTGGCAAGCTCGACGCTGACTTACCACATCTCTCATCCTCTGCACGAGGCGGACGGCGTGAGCCATGCGGCGCGAGGGGAGGGGATTTGCACCAAGGGCACGTGCAATTTCTTGATCGCGGTGCCGGTGAAGACCTTCAACTCCGGCAACAGCAACCGCGACCTGCACATGCTGGAGGTGGTGCGCGGCGGGCAGTATCCGCTGGCGGTGGTGCGGTTCCGGCTGCCCGCGGCGGAACTGCAGCAGCCGGTCATTCGGGCCGATCTGGAAGTTCAGCTGGCGGGACGGACGGCGGAATACAAGCAGGTGGCGTTTCATCGCGCCGATCAGGGCAAGGACGTTCGCGTGACCGGCACGATCCCCCTGAAGCTTTTGGATTTCAAGATCAAGCCGCCCTCATTGCTGGCGATTCCCATCAGAAACGACGTGCCGGTGCGCGTGGACACGGTCTGGCGGCTGCAATCGTAAGGCGTCGCGGGCAGCAGGAGGGCCGGCGCCGAGAAATCTAGGCGAAGACGGTCGCGCGCTGGGGAATGTAGGCGCAGCTTGGGTCGGCGGCGAACATATCGCCTTCGAGCGCGAAGGCGCGCGCGCGCGAGCCGCCGCAAATTTGCCGGAACTCGCAGTCGCCGCACTTGCCTTTGAGATTGGCCGCATCGCGCAGGGCGCGGAAGACGGGCGAGTCGCTGTAGATCTCACCCAGCGGGCGCCGGCGGATATTGCCGGCCGGCACCGGCAAGAAACCGCTGGGAAAGACCTCGCCGGTATGGGAGATGAAGACGAAGCCCTTGCCATCATTGATGGCGCGGGGCGCGCGTTCGCGGGCGCCGGCGCCGAGCCATGGCGGCGTGGCGGGCACCGGCAGGCCCGCCTGGCGGTCGCGCAACCGCCGCTGCACAACGTAGCGGCGATAGTGCATGCCCTCGGTCGTCTTAACGTCGAAGGCGACGCGGCGCGAAAAGTCATAGAGCCTGCCGAAGACGGTTTCGATCTCGTCGGCCGAGAGCAAATCGCGCCGCCGGGCACGGCCGGTGGGCACGAGGAAGAAGACGCTCCAGAGCACGGGATCGAGCGCTTCGACGAGCGCGGTCAGGGCGTCCCAGTCGTCGTAGTTCCAGCGGCTCATCGTCGAATTGATCTGCAGCGGCAGGCCGGCTTCGTGAATCCAGCGCACCGCCGCGAGCGTGCGCGCATACGAGCCGGGCACGCCGCGGAACTGGTCGTGAATGCCGGCCGACGCGCCATCGATGCTCAAAGCGAGGCGCGCAAGTCCCGAGGCGGCCAAGCGCGCGACGACATCGCGCGTCAGCAAGGGCGTGGCGCTGGGCGAGAGCGAGACGCGCACGCCGCCGGCCACGCAATATTCGATCAGGTGAAAGATGTCCGGCCGCTTGAGGGGATCGCCGCCCGTGAGCACGAAAACGGGAACTTGCAAGGTGCGGATCTCATCGATCAGCTTCTCTCCGGCGGTCGTGTCGAGCTCCAGCGGCGAGCGGAGCGCTTGCGCGCTGGCGCGGCAATGCACACAGGCCAAGTCGCAGGCGCGGGTCACTTCCCAGATGGCGATGAATGGGCGGTCGGCGGCGCGGGCGCCGTCGGCGGCGTGAGAATCGTTCATGAGGCAACTCCTCGGGCTTGGGTGTCGGCGGCGGCGAGCGCCTCCAAGGGCACGCCCTCGACCTTGTGCATCAGCGGCGGCAGGCCGCCGCGCAGCAGCACGTGCCAATAGAGCCAAGGCAAGCCGTACTTTTTCAGCAGCCACATATCCCGCCGCTCGCGAAATGTGTTGAGAAAGGGAAGCTAGGGCGCCGGCGCGCCCGAGTAGTCGAGCTCGCACAGCAACATGCGGCCGTAGCCGGTGACGATGGGACAGGCGATATAGCCGTTGTAGCCCATTGCCGGCGGGCGCCGCGCGCGCGAGAGAGCCAACGCGGAACGGGGTGCAACGCGATCGCCGGCGGCATCTTGCATCACGTCGACGTGCGCCTTGCCCGTTTGGGAGGCGTGGTGGTTGAGGTGGATGGGCTCATGGCGGGCTCGGGACTTTTTTCCGTTCGCCTCATGCGGTTGCACGCAAGATGCCGAAGCACGTGCGCCGGATGCGGCAGATGCAAACCAGCGAACGATTGCCCACCTGTTGGGGAAGTTGCCCCAAGTTTGAGCCTCATGACGCAGGCGTTGCGCACGGGCCCGAGGGGCCGCGGCGGTGGCGTCCGGCGTGCAAGAGGTCAAGGCGGGAGGCCTATTTGGCAGCGCAACCGGCAGCAGCCGCATCGGCCACGTGCTTTCGCAACATCTTGGTCTTGTCGGATCTTTCCCCGGCCGCCGAAGCTGCATTAGGCTACGCCGCGACCTGGGCGCGCCGATTCAATGCGGCCATTCACGTGGCGCATCTCATTCGGCCCTTGAGCATCGTGCTCGCGAAGGGCGCTTATGGACCGCTGGTCGAGAGTCGATGGCGGCGCGCGCGCGCGGGCTTGGATTCCATTGCCGCGAGCGAGATGTTGCGTGATATTCCGCACTCCATTTATCTCGAAGCGGAACAAATGGAGCAAGGGGTTGTGGACTTGATTCGGGAAGAGAGGGCAGATTTAGTGGTAATGGCCAGCGAGGGCAGGCGGGGATTTTCCAAGCTGGTGGCCGGCTCGGCAGCCGAGTCGATTATACGTTCGGCGCTTTGCCCGGTGCTCATCATCGGGCCGGCAGCGGACCGCAAGCCGCCGCATGATCCGCGTCACATCCTTATCGCGACGGATTTCGGACCGGCTGCCGAACGCGCCGCGGCCTGGGCGGTGCAGGTGGCCCGAGTCTGGGGAGCGACGGTGCACATGCTCAACGTTTTGTCCGTTCCCGACGGCGACTGCGCATACTGGCTCAGCGAAGTCGAAGTCACCGAGGCGCGGCTGCGCGACGAGATCAGGACGGCCCAGGGCGCCGATCTGGACAGCGAGCCGATCGTCAAGTTCGGCGAAGCCGGGTCCGAGATCCTCGGCGTCGCACGGAGTATTGATGCGGATCTGATCGTGCTGGGAGCGCGGCGGGGGCCCAAGTACTCGCTGGGCTCCGCGGGCGCGGTCGCGTACCGAGTGCTGAGCGAGGCGCGCTGTCCAGTGTTGACGGTGGGCGAGGCGGCCTGACCCGCTGGGAGCGAGGAATGTCGCATTCCTTGCGCAGCTTTCTCCTCCCGCAAGCGATCACGGTCCTCGGAGCTTCCCGCCGCCGCGGGACTCTGGGCGGCGAACTGTTTCACAATCTCATCAACTGCGGCTTTCCGGGGCCAATTTATCCGGTGAACCCCAACGCGGAGGCGGTGCACGGGGTGGCGGCGTACCCGGATTTGCTCGCAGTGCCGGGGCCGGTGGAATTGGCGGTCGTCGCCGTGCCGGCGGCGGGAGTGGTGGCGGCGGCCGAGCAGTGCGAACGCAAGCGAGTGCGCGCCCTGCTGGTGATCTCCGCGGGATTCGCCGAAGCCGGCTACCCGGAGCGGCAGCGCGCGCTGGTGGAAGTGTGCCGGCGCAGCGGCATGCGCCTGATTGGACCCAATTGTCTGGGCATCGTCAATACCGACCCCGACAGCCCGCTGAACGCGACCTTCGCGCCGCGGACACCGCCGCCCGGGAACATCGGCTTCCTGTCGCAGAGCGGAGCACTGGGGCTGGCGATCATCGAATACGCGCAACGGCTCGAGCTCGGACTTTCGAGCTTTGTCTCGGTCGGCAACAAGGCCGACGTCTCGAGCAACGATCTTTTGGAGTATTGGGAAGCGGATGCGGCCACGTCGGTCATCCTCCTGTATCTGGAATCGTTCGGCAATCCCCGCAAATTCGCGCGGCTGGCGCCGCGGGTGGCGCGCCGCAAGCCGATCGTGGCGGTCAAGAGCGGACGCAGCGGCGCCGGCGCGCGCGCGACCGCCTCGCACACCGGCGCGCTGCTCGCCGCCTCCGATGCCGTCGTCGAGGCTCTCTTCCGCCAAGCCGGCGTGATTCGCACCGATACGCTAGAGGAGCTTTTCGACGTCGCCATGGTGCTCGCCAACCAGCCGCTGGCGCGCGGCCGCCGCGTGGGGATTTTGAGCAATGCGGGCGGGCCGGGCATTCTCTGCGCCGACGCCTGTGAAGCGGCCGGGCTGAGCGTGCCGCTCCTGCCGCAAGCGACGCAACGGCGGCTGCGCGAGATCCTCGGGCCGAATGCGGGTGTAGCGAATCCCGTGGATATGATCGCCTCGGCGTCACCGGAAAACTACCGGCGCGTGATCGGCGCGCTGGGCGAGAGCGGCGCTTGCGACGCGCTGGTGGCGATCTTTGTTCCTCCGCTGGTGACCGGCGGCGAGGAGGTGGCGCAGGCGATTGGGGAAGGCGCTGCCGGCCTGCCCGCGGAGTTGCCGGCGGTTGCGGTGTTCATGTCGAGCCAAGGCATGCCGGCGGAGTTGGCGGGGCGCGGGTTAGCGGCGAACTCCCCGCCCGGCGCCCGCGCCGGCGCCGCGGCCGCGCGCCCGCGGCTGCGCGTTCCGGCTTTCACGTTCCCCGAGGCGGCGGCGCGCGCGCTGGCGCGGGTGGCCGATTACGCGGAGTGGCGCGAGCAACCGGCCGAGGAGCCGGTGCGGCCGTGCGGCATCGCGCGCGAACGCGCCGCCGCCATTTTGGCTGCCGCCGAGGCGCGAGCGGCGGAGTGGCTGACCGCCGACGATCTGCGCGAATTGCTGGCCTGTTACGGGCTGACTTTGCCCTGGCAAGCCGTCGCGCGCACGGGCGACGACGCCGCGCAACTCGCCGCGCAGCAAGAGGGTGCGCTGGCGCTCAAAGGCCTCGCGCCGGGAGCGACCCACAAGAGCGACCTCGGACTGGTGAAGTTGGGGCTCGCCGGCGCCGGCGCGGTACGCCAGGCGGCCGGTGAAATGGCCGAACGCGCGCACCAGGGCGGACTGGAGTTGACCGGCTTCTTGGTGCAGGCCATGGCCGAGCCAGGCGTGGAGATGATGGGCGGCTTCGTGCAGGATCCGATCTTCGGACCGGTGCTCGTCTGCGGCCTCGGCGGCAAGGCGGTCGAGCTGTTGCGCGACATCAGCTTGCGCCTGGCCCCGATCGGGGCGCGGGACGCGGCGGCCATGGTCCGCGCGCTACGGACCTTTCCGCTGCTGACGGGGTTCCGCGGCGCACCCCCGGTGGACCTGGCGGCGCTCGAGGATGCGCTGGTGCGGCTGGGTGCGCTCGCGGCGGATTTTCCGGCGATCGTGGAGATGGATTGCAACCCCATCGTGGTTCACACGCGCGGGGCGAGCATCGTGGACGCGCGGGCCCGGCTGCGCAAGAGCGCCGGCGGCGAAGGCAGGCCGGCGGCGGCGGAGCGCTATGACGTTCCGGTTGCCTCCGGCTAGCCCGCACGGCGGCGATCGGCGTCGCCATGGGACAGACCGGGACAGACGCGGCGCGCGAGGCGGCGGATTTAGTCCTGCTCGCGACAATTTCGCCACCATCGTCGCGGCGATGGCCGAAGGGCGCGGGACCTTTTCGAACATTCGGCGTTTTCTGACTTATGCGCTCACGATCAATATCGCCGAGCTGGCGCCCTTTCTCGCCTGGGCCACCACCCGCGGCCATTTTCCACTGGCGCTGGGCGTTTTGCAGGTGTTGGCCGTGGATCTCAGCACGGGCATCATGCCAGCGCTGGCTCTGGGGGCCGAGCCGCTCAGCGGCGCCGAACTCAGCCACCCGCCGCGGCAGTTGCGCTTGATCGACGCGCGCCTGCTCTGGCGCGCTTTCGGCGTGCTGGGGCCGGTGGAGGCGGCGATGCAACTGCTCGCGTACGCGGTGACGCTGCGCTCGCTGGGCTGGCACTATGGCGGTTCTCCGCCGGACGCCGCCGCGCAACTGGCGGGCTCGGGCGCGGCGTTTCTGGCGATCCTGGCCGGGCAGATGGCGACCGCTTTTTCTTGCCGCAGCGCGACCGAGCCTCCCTGGCGCACCTTGCGCACGATGGGGCGCAATCGGGCCTTGCTCTGGGCTGCCGCCGCCTCGAGCGCGCTGACGCTGGCACAGCTGCTCGGACAGCGGCCGCCGCATGGCGCCGGATTGTGGGTGGCGCTCGCGGCATTTCCGGTGATGCTGATCGCCGACGCGATTTATAAAGTTTCTGAGTGGACGGGACGCGGCGGCGCCGCAACCCGTCCGGTCGCGCCCGGCGCCAACCCACTCTGGAGCGTTGATATGGTGAAGTAAGGGGAAAAAGGGGTAATGCCATCCAGCGAGGCGGCGGATTGGGTCGGCTGCGAGGCCGAGGCTTGGGCTGGCAAAGCTTGCTTGGGCGCGCTGGCGACATTGGTGAAGGACGGGGTGTTCTTGGCCGACGGCCGCGGCGGCATGCGCTACGTAAGCGCACGGGCGCAGGCGCTGGGCGGCTTCCGGGGCGCCGAGGCACTGGGCGATGGCTGGCTGGACCTGATTCATCCCGAGGATCGCAGCCGCGCCCAAACGTCATGGCGTGCCGCGATCGCCGGGCAAGAAGAATGGCGGGAGGAGCTGCGCTGGAGCCGCAAGGACGGGCGCGCGCGTGCCGTATGGCAGGCGCGGCGGCTGCCGCCCGGCGGTCCCATCCAAGGCTGGGTCGGCACCATCACCGCGACGCAGGAGCTCTCGAACGAAAACGCGCAGATGCTCATCGAGTTGGTTGAGCACAGCGGCGACGTGATCGAAATGGCGGCTCTCGATGGGACAGTGACCTTCCTCAACCGCGCCGGCCTCGAGCTGCTCGGCTGGCAGCGTCTCGAACCGGGCACGACGCTGGCCGACTTCTTGCCGCCCGAACGGCGCGCGCGCACGCTGGCGGCGATCCGCGCCCGGCAATTGCACGGCGAGGGCTGGGAGGGCGAGATCGATTTTTACAATCACGAGACCCAGGAGCGCATTCCGGTGCATACCAAAGCGTTCGCAATCCGCGACGGCGAAGGGCGGCCGATCGCGCGTGCTTTCATTGCGCGCGACATGCGGCAGTGGCGCCGCGCCGAAGCGCGCCTGCAGCAAGCTGAGCGGTTGGCGGCCATGGGCCGTATCGCCGCGACCATGGCTCACGAAATCAACAATCCCCTGGCAACCGCGGTCAATCTCGCTTACGTCTTGCGCCACGAGCCGGGGCTGCCCGCGCCGGCGCAGGAGCGCGCCGATCAATTGGCGGCGGAGTTGGGACGCGTCGCCAGCGTGGCCAAGCACACTCTGGCTTTCTACCGCGATTCGCCGCAGATCGCGCTCGTGCCTTTGGCGGAGGTGCTGAGCGGCGTTCTCGGTTCGTTCGCGCATCGCATTTCCCAAAACGGGGTGCGGGTGTGTTCGGATTTGGACGCCGACGTGCGCGTGCCGGGATCGCTGAACGAACTGCGCCAGGTATTCATCAATTTGATCGGCAACGCCCTCGACTTCATGCCGTCGGGCGGGGAATTGCAAGTGCGATTGCGCCCCGGCCGGTCCTGGCGTCCCGGCGAAGTGCGAGGGGCGCGCATCAGCGTGGCGGATACCGGTCCGGGCCTGGAACGGGGAGACCGGCAACGAATCTTCGAGCCCTTCTTCACCACTAAGGCCGATGCCGGCGTCGGCCTGGGATTATGGATCAGCCGCGAGGTCGTTGAAAAGCATCACGGAACAATCCAGGCGAGAAACAAGCTGGGCGGCGGCGCCTGCTTCCACGTCTTTCTGCCCGGCGAGATCGACGCCCCTCAGGGCGAGGCGAGCTCTTCGAGTTTTGTCCGCAATTCCTCCGGTTCGATGGGCTTGGGCAGCAGGGAAAAATCGTAGCCTTGCCGGCGCGCCCGATCGAGCAAGTCCACGCTGCCAGTTTGGCCGGAAATGATCAGGACTTGTACCTGCGGCATCTCGCAGCGGAGGGCGATGGCGGCGTCAATACCATTGAGATTGGGCATGAGCACGTCCATCAGGACGATGTCGGGACGAAACGCGCGCGCCGCCTCCAGGCCGACGCGGCCATCGTAGGCGCCGCGCGCCTCGTAGCCCCAAAGACCAAGCATCTGGACGGTGACATCCGTCAACGTACGTTCGTCGTCGATCACGAGCACCTTGGTCCGTGTGCAAGGCGCTGAGGCGCCGACGGGGTGGGAGCGGGAGGATGCGGGGAAGGGGGCGTCTGGCTGGGACGGAGAAAGCGTCCAGGGCTGAGTTTCGGGCAGGAATCTAGCCCTCGAGGGCGTGACCATATGGCTGAGGTTTTCGATTGGCCTCTAGGTTCTACGATGCCGGGAAAAGCTTTTCTGCTGCAAGCGCCGGCGCCGGCGCCAGGGCTGCAGCGCCGGAATGCGCCCAGGACCCCGGTTCCACCAGGCTGTCCGGTTTCTACCGCTCGCGTAAGGCGATCCAGCTATGCGGTTCGGCGGCGAGGGGAAAGACTTCCTCGCTTCTCCCGGCCATCGGAGAGGGCCCGATCGAAGCGGGCGCGCATCGTCCCAAATCAACAGCACCGGTCACTAAGTTCTCGAGCCGGTGGAAGCGGCCGGTGATCGTGATCGCAGCCGGATGCGGCAAGAAGGACTCGACGATGAACGTGCCGTTGTTATAAGGGAAAATGCTAATCCCGCTGGGACCATCGAGGCGCACCGGCAACGCGGCGGCGAGAGGTTTCTTGATGGCCGCGAGCACGGGCGCCGGGAGACGGTATAGATCGGCGGGGTTCTCGGGCATCACCCAAACGTAGAGCGTGCCGCGGGAGTATTGATCCATCAGCAGCAATGGAACCGCGAAGCCATGATCCAGGCCGTGCACCAGCGACCAGGATTCGTTGGTGAAAAAGCTGATCAGCGGAAACATCGCCGGGCCGCCATCGGCGTTATGCCAGGCGCCTACGGCGTCGTCGGGGTCGGACGGGTAGGAGTCCACCGGCAATTCCCGGCCGGTGCAACGCATCTCGGTGATTTGCGAGATTCGCCGGTCCGGAGGCAAGTCGCGGGCTTCGCGCTGGAGCGCGCACAGTAGGCCGGAGGTGATCACCACGTTCGCACCGGCACGCAGCGCGGACTCCATCTCCAGTACGAGGCGGGGATCGGCCGCCGCGGACTGGGCCAGCAGAATCGTGTCGCCGGGCGATAAAGAATCAGGGAAGCTGGGAGTTAGATCGAGCGGAAGGCCGAGCATACCCAGGTAGTTGGCCAAAAAATCCTCGCCATCGGATTGGAGAGGCTTATAGGCGGCAAGGCCGATGGGGTCTCCCAGCTCAGCGACGACGGGATCCGCGACAGCGAGGGCATAACCGGCGGCCGCCGCCGCGATCGGGGGCGGCGGGTTGAAGCGGCCGGGGGACGATGCCGGAGGCGGCGCAAACGCCTGGTGCAACAGCGCGCCGTAATTGAAGCTGGTCGGCAGCGTCTGCCAAGCCGCGCGCGCCCCGGGCGCGGCCGGACGCAACAGGTCGGCCCAGTTGAAGAGCGTGATTTCCGGCGCTTTGGCGAAGACCGTATCCCAAAGCTGCTCGGCGTAGCGATCGAGATAACGGGTGCCGTAAGTATCGACCCAACCGCCGCCGTTGCGCCCCGGCGCGATATTCGAAAAATACCGGAAAATCTCAAAGCTCTCGTAGGGCTGAAGCTGCTGGGCTGTGATCTCGGGATCGCGGGTCTCGGTGCCGGTGTAGATGCCGTCGAAAATCTTGGGTTCTTGCGCGAGGTCGTAGCCCAGTCCTTGGAAATGCTCGTACCAGTTGGGAAATTTGACGATTACGCGCACGCGGGGATTGGCGGCCTGGGCCGCGCCTTCGACCAGGTCGCGCGCGACTTCATCCATCATTTGCAGGCGGAAGGCGGTCCAGCTCCGGTCGCCCTTGGCGGCGATGTCGGCGTCGGTTTTGGAGTTGCTGAAGAAGAAGTCGTCGAGGATGATTTCGTCGAAGTGGCGCGCGGTCAGGGCGGAGATGTGCCGCACGAACTCGCGCGTACGCGGGTCGGAATAGTCGAGGGAATGAAATTGGCCGGCGCGCGTCGGGCCTTGAAAGGCGATGCCGCCGGCGGTGGCTACGCCGCGCGCTTGGAAGAAGCTCTTGACCCGTTCGATCAGGGGTTCGCCGGCGGTTTCGCCGCTGCGAAAGGTTTCGATATAGACCTTATCCACGTGAACGTTGCAACGGATCGCCTGCCAGGAGCGAGCCAGCCAATCGGCGTCGGCCATGCGCTCGACGACGCCCACGGGAATGTACACCGCGACATGGAAGTTGCGCATCGGCGCGGGCGCCGGCCGGCCGCCGCACGCGGCCCGGGCAGCGAGGGGGAGGCAGGAGGCGAGAACAGCGGCCAACAGCGCCGGCGCGGCGCTCGGCAGGAAACGGATCATGAATTCTCCGAGAAAGAAGAAGCCATTGTATGCCAGCCGCGCGTGCGGAACGGGCGGACTGCGCGGTCATGGCGGCGCGGTATGATGGAAGCATCGGCGCGGAAAACAGCCATGGGCACGCGCAAGATTGTGCACATCGACATGGACGCGTTCTATGCGTCGGTCGAGCAGCGCGACGATCCGCGCTTGCGCGGAAGGCCGGTGATTGTGGCCTGGAAGGGCCCGCGCTCGGTCGTCTGCGCGGCCTCTTACGAGGCGCGGCGCTGCGGCGTGCATTCGGCCATGCCGGCGCTGCGCGCCGCACGGCTGTGCCCGGAAGCGGTTTTCATTCCGCCCGACTTTGGCCGCTATAGCGCGGTTTCGCGGCGCACGCGCCAGATCTTCCACCTGCACACCGACCGTATCGAACCGCTTTCCCTGGACGAAGCGTATCTCGACGTGACGCAGATCAAAAGCGGCCTGGGCTCGGCGACGGCCGTTGCCGAAGCCATTCGCCGCCAGATCCGGGAGGAGCTGGAGCTGACGGCCTCGGCGGGGGTGGCGCCCAACAAATTCCTGGCGAAGATTGCCTCCGACTGGCGCAAACCCGACGGCCTTTTTGTGATTCGCCCGCAGGACTTAGCCGGCTTTTTGCCGCCCTTACCCGTGGCGCGGCTGCCCGGCGTCGGCCGCGTCTTGGAGGCCAAGCTGGCGGCGCTGGAGGTGCGGACCGTGGGCGAGCTTCAGCACTGGAGCCGGGAGGCGCTACGCGGGCGCTTCGGGCAGATGGGGCAGCGCCTTTACGAGCTGGCCCGGGGCGTGGATGAGAGCCCGGTCGTGAGCGAGCGCGAGACGCGCTCGATTTCCAGCGAGGAAACGTTCGAACGCGACTTATTGCTGGCCGAAACCGAGCCCGTGATTCGCCGCCTCGCGGAGAAGACCTGGCGCGCGGCGCGCAAGGAACGCCGCATCGCACGGACCGTGGTGCTCAAGCTGAAGACCAGCGAATTTCGCATCCTGACCCGCCATCACACGCCCGCCGCGCCGCCGGCCTCGCGCGCCGAGCTGGCCGAGATCGCGCTCGCGCTGCGTGTGCGCGTTCGCCTCGGCGAGGGGCAGCGATTCCGGCTGGTCGGCGTGGGGCTCGGCAACTTTTGCGCGCCGGAACCGGCGCAGGGCGAGTTGTTCGCCGGGAGCGGCTAGACGGCTTTGGAGTGCCGTTCCCGCAGCTTCTTGGTCATGAACAGCACGCCGAAAGTTTGCGTCCATTCGGAGACGATATTGCCGACCACCTGACCCCAGCGCGCCTCCGAGTTCATGTGGATATAAGCGATCACCCAGCCGGCGCCGGTGATTAACAGAAAGATGCCGAGCGAGTGGTCGCGAAGCCAGCTTTCGAGCGGCGGCATGGCGCGGCCCCGAGGCCGGCGGCTTTCCGCCGAACCCTTCTCGTATAGGTACTTGGTCGCGATCACCATCACCAGCACGCCGCTCCAGTCCGCCACCGCATTCCCGAAAAAGGAACCCCAATGGGTCGCGGGGCTGGAGAGCGAATAGAGGATGATCCAGGCCGCCAAGATGAGAGTGGTGGCGAGGCTCAGCGAGTGTTCATAAAGAAAGGAATGCGGGTGATGGGGCGGCCTGCGGTCCATGGCGTAAATCGTAGCAGTGGCCGGTGTTGCCGAACGGAGCGGCGCCGAGCGGACGCACGCGGTAATTCAAGAGTGCCTGCGCGAAAATTTTTCCTGCCGTCTGTCAACAAACGGCTGATTTCGCTGCCAATGTGCCTTGGCCGCGAAATTGCTTTGAGAGCTGTCCGGAGGAGTGCGTGAAAGCCATGACAAAAATTGGCGTCAGTTGTCTTGCAGTGGCAGTTGCGGCGGGAGTGATCACTTGGGCGGCATGTGCATCGAAAAGCGCGGTGACCAATCCGCCGGCGTCGGGCACGGTGACGACTACCGTGAACGATCCAGCGACATGCTCGGCTAACGGCGGCAACGGCGCCTACAGCCACGTATGGGTCAGCGTGACCGATGTGCTGATTCATGCGAGCTCATCGGCCGGGCCCAATGACCCCGGCTGGATCGATTTGACACCCAGTTTGAAGGGGGGCGCGCCCATGCAGATCGACCTGCTCGGGCAGGCCAACAATCAATGTTTTCTGGCGACGCTCGGCTCTGCGACCGAGATTCAAGCCGGCCAATATCAGCAGATCCGAATCATGCTGGCGCCGGACTCGGCGGCCCCTTCGATCAACAACAACCAATGCGGCAATGCGGCCAACTGCGTGGTCTTGGCCGGTGGAACCGTCGTGCCGCTGACCCTGACCAGCGAGGCGCAGACCGGCTTGAAGATTCCTTCCGGGCAACTGGCCGGCGGCCAGTTCACCGTGGCCGCGGGGAAGACCGAGGACCTGGACATCGATTTCAATACCTGCGCGTCCATTGTCGCGACCGGCAACGGCAAGTTTCTCTTGAAGCCGGTGTTGCACGCGGGTGAAGTCTCGACCACCGCCAGCTCCATCAACGGCGCCATCGTGGATCATGCCACCGGCAAGCCGATTGCCGGCGGGACCACGCTCGTGGCGCTCGAAACCAAGGACAGTGCCGGGATCGACCGCGTGCAGATGGAGACCAAAGCCGACGCCAATGGCAACTTTGTCTTTTGCCCCGTGCCGGCCGGCACCTACGACCTAGTAGCAGTGGCCGTGGATCAAAATAATGTTGCGTATGCCGCCACGGTGACGACGGGAGTTACCAATGGGACAAGTGTCGGCAATGTGCCGCTTTACGCGGTAACCGCGCCGGCGGATACGGTCACGGGCTTGGTGACGAGCACGGGAGGGGGGGCCGCAGTCTCGGTTTTAGCTACGATTTCGGCGCTGCAGGCGGTCGGCGGCAGCGGCTCGACGCTCGTGACCGTGCCGCTGGCGCAGCAAGCCTCTTCGACGCAATCGCTGCAGACGGCGGCGAGCACGGCGACTCTTACCTGTCCCGCCAACACCGATTGTGCGCAATACGCGCTGGATCTGCCCGTGGGCCTGCCCACGGTGGGCGCCTTTGCCGCAGGCGGCACCAACTACACACCGGCGGCGGCGACAACCAGCGCCGACTACCTCGTGGACGGGTTGGCCTTCAACGTCACCTCGAAGGATGCCGATTGCGGTACCCCGCCATCGGTGCAGGCGAAGGTGACGGTGACGGCGCAAGCGCAAAACGTTACCGGTCCGGCGATCAACTTCACCAGTTGTCAGTGAACGGCGAGCGGTAAGCACGTGTCGCCGGGCGGCGGGCGTTGAACACAACGCCCGACCGCCCGGCGGCACGCCTGGCGACGCTCGCTGCGGCCGCTCTCATCGGCCGATGAGAGCGGCTGCGCCAGACGAAGCGGCCACCGTCTGCCAACGCGGTGCGCCGTCCTCGCGAGCGTCTGCTATGTTCGGACATGCCGTTGCGGGTCGCCGTCGAGCCGCCGTTTGATTTCGAACTGTCGCTGCGGTTCGTATGCGAGCCGCCGCGGGCGGCGGCGCATCTGATGACGGCCCCGGCGAGCGCTGCGGACGTCTGCTGCGGCCGCGAGTACCGCCGCGTGCTCGCACTGCCTTTGCGCCCGGTTCTGGCGCTCATCCGCAATCAGGGGACCGTCGATCGGCCGCGCATTGAGGCGCGAACGGTTCCCAGAGATTTAAGCGCGACGGAACGCCAAGAGGTAGGGCGCCAAGTTCGCCACATACTCTCCGGCGAGGTCCGGTTAGCGGAGTTTTACGGCCTTGCGGCGCGCGATCCCGTGCTGCAGCGACTTGCCGAGCGCTTCCACGGTCTCAAAGTGATCCGCACGCCTTCGCTCTACGAGTGCCTGGTCGGCACCGTCCTCGAACAGCAGTTGAATTTTCATTTCGCCTCGACGGTAAAACGCCGCCTGCTCGAAAAATTCGGCGTGCGCGTGGCCTACGGGGAGCGCGAACATTTAGGCTTTCCGCGTCCTGAGGATCTCGCGAAGCTGCATTCGGGCGATCTGCGGCCGCTGCAAATTTCCGAGCGCAAGGCGAGCTATTTGATTGGCATCGCCGCGGCTACGGCGGGCGGCAGCCTGAACGAAAGCCGGTTGCGCGAGCTGCCGCTGGCGGCGGCGGCGGAGCGTTTGCAAGTTCTGCGCGGGGTCGGGCGCTGGACGGCGGAATACGCCCTGCTCCGTGGCGTCGGGCATGGTGACGCGCTGCCGGCCGATGACGTGGGGCTGCAAAAGACCGTGGGCGAGCTGTACGATTTGCGCGGTTACGCCTCGGCGCTGGCCATCCGGCGGCGATGGCGCGCGCTCGCGCCATGGCGCGGCTATGCCGCCTTTTACTGCTGGTTCACCCAGTGGCAGAGTTAACGCGGGCAGGCGATCAGCGCCCCCGAACCAGGGATTAGGATTGGGGTCGCACCTTGGCCCGGCGCCGCGCGTTCGCGCTGGGGGTTTCGAAGCAGCCAGCGAGCCGGGGCGCACAGGGTATAATCAGCCCGTCTCATGGGCCCATCGGCCAATCTTGCGCCAACGCCGGAGTGTCCGATTTGTCAAGACACCGGCTGGCGGATGCTGCCTGCGGATCGGGAAGGCGAACCGGAACGGGCCGCGCCCTGCACATGCCGCAAAGACCGGCGGACGGCGCGCTGGCTGGAGTTGGCCGGCATCCCCCCCCGCTACCGCCATTGCACGCTCGAAGACTTTGATCCGCAGCCGTATACCGGCTCGCCCGAGAGTTTGACTTGGGCGCTGATCAAGGCGCGGCGGTTCGTGGAAAATTACCCCGCCGATCGCACCGGCTTGCTCTTGATCGGGCCGTGTGGGGTAGGCAAGACTCACCTGGCCGTGGCGATTTTGCGACAGTTGATCGAGCAGCGTGGCGTGGCCGGCCGTTTCGCCGACTATCGCGAGCTGCTGAAGGGTATGCAAGCGACCTACGATCCCGGCAACTCTCAGTCGGAGGCGGCGTTCCTGCGCCCCTACCTGGAAGCCGAGGTCCTGGTTCTGGACGATTTGGGGGTCGGGCGGGCCACCGAATGGGCGATGGAGACGCTCCACTACCTGCTCAATTCCCGCTACAGCAATGAACGCACGACGGTCCTGACGACCAATCTGGACGACGGCGATCCGACAAAGAAGGAGCTGACCACGGCGGTGGGCGAGCGGCTGCGCTCGCGTCTCTTCGAGATGTGCCAGACGGTCGCCATCACCGGCGATGATTACCGGCGGCGGCTGCGCGCGAGGGACTTCTTAGCTCGGGACTAATTCCCCGCCAGGGGCCGGCTCAACGCCGGCGGCGTAGGGTGGACGGCCCCCTGGCAGAGGGGCGCCGAGGCTCCAGCGGCGTACCGGGCGCCAGCGGGAAGGGAGGGAAGGCGGCGGTTTGACAGTCAAGCTCTTCGCCTATATCATGAGGAGTGCGCCGTTGATCGCCTTGCGTCATCGTCCTCCCTTGCACGCCAAGTGGTTTTAGGGTCGGATTCGCCGAACGGCGGTCGGGTATTGCCCACCCGTCCCATGGAAGATTTCGAACAACTACTAGACTCTTACGAACAGCAGACTCAGGCCGTCGAAGGCCAAGTTCTGAAAGGCACCGTCCTCAAGCTGGCCGGCGAAGAAGTTTTCGTCGACATCGGCCGCAAATCGGAAGGAGTGGTGGCCTTGCGCGAATTCATGGACCTGGCCGGCCAGGTGCAGGTCCGTCCCGGCGATGTCATTGACGTCGTCGTCGAGCGCGAGGAGGGCGAGCGAGGGCTGCGGCTCTCGCACGAAAAGGCCGTCCGCCTGCGCCTGTGGGACGACCTGGAGAAGGCGCATCGCGAGGGCACCATCATTCAGGGCCACATCACCGAGCGCATCAAGGGCGGCGTCGCGTGCGACATCGGGGTCAAGGCGTTTCTGCCGGGGTCGCAACTGGATCTGCGCCCGCCGCGCAACCTCGACGCCTTTCTCGGCCAAGAGGTTCGCGTCCGCATCATCAAGCTTAACAAGAAGCGCGGCAACGTCGTGGTCTCGCGCAAGGTGGTGCTCGAGGACGAGCAAGCGCAGCGTCGCGCCAAGACGCTCGAGACCCTGCATGAAGGCGATGTAATTGCCGGCGTGGTCAAGAACGTCACCGAATATGGCGTGTTCGTGGACGTGGGCGGGCTCGACGGCTTGCTGCACGTCAGCGATTTGTCCTGGGGCCGGGTCGCCCATCCCAACGAGATCGTGCAGCCGGGCGACGAGATCACGGTCAAGGTGCTGAAATTCGATCGCGCTAAGATGCGCGTCTCGCTCGGCTTCAAGCAATTAGTGCCCGATCCCTGGTCCGATGCCGCCGAGCGCTATCCGATCGGCGCGCGCGTGCGCGGCAAGGTGGTCAGCATTACCGATTACGGTTGTTTCGTCGAATTGGAGCAAGGCATCGAGGGTCTCATCCACGTTTCCGAGATGTCTTGGTCCAAGCGCACCAAGCACCCCAGCAAGCTGGTGAAAGCGGGGGATGAGCTGGAAGTCGTCGTGCTCGACGTCAACCCCGCCGAGCGACGCATGTCTCTCTCCCTGCGCCAGGCGCAGCCGAACCCCTGGGATACCCTGCACGAGCGCTACGCGCCCGGCGCGGTGGTGGAGGGGCGGGTGCGCAACCTGACCGATTTCGGCGCTTTCGTGGAGATCGAGGACGGCATCGACGGCCTGGTGCACATCAGCGATTTCTCCTGGACCAAGCGCATCAAACACCCCTCCGAAGTGGTCAAGAAGGGGGACAAGGTGCGGGCCAAGATTCTGGGTATCGACGCCGAGAATCGCCGCCTTTCGCTCGGCATCCGCCAGTTGGAGCCCGACGCCTGGGAAAGCTTCTTCGAGCACCGGCAGTTGGGCGATATTTTGCCCGGTCGGGTGGTCCGGCTGGCCTCGTTTGGGGCGTTCGTGGAACTGGAGGGGGGCATCGAGGCCCTCTGCCACAATTCCGAGATCAATCCCGACGTCACGGGCGGCGCGCCGCTGGAGATCGGGCGCGAGTACGAGTTCAAGATCATCAAGCTCAATCCGGCGGACAAGAAGATCGGCCTCAGCTTGCGCGCCCCGCTGCATGGCGCCGAGCGGGAGACGATCGAGGCTTATCGTCATTCCCCCTCCGGAGCGCGCACGACCATCGAAGAGATGGTGACCCTCAAGCGCGCTGGCAACGGCGACGCCAATCCGTAACGCGTGACCGGCAACCTTTCCCTGCGCTGCCGCCTCTAAACGGGGACGCAAGGAGAGGGCGCATGGCCTCGCACACGACTCGCGATCACGCCGAAATTCAACGCTGGGCGGCCGAACATGACGCATGTCCCGCCGTCGTCAGCCGCACCGACGGCATGCTGCGGTTCGAGTTCGATCCGGAGCGGGCCTCCAGCCTGACGCAAGTGGATTGGGACGATTTTTTCCAGGTCTTTGATGAAAAAGGCCTTGAGCTGGTGTACGACGACAAGCCCGGGAGCCGTTTTCACAAGTTTGTCTATCCGGAAACGGTCGCCGCCAAGGCCGAGCATCGCCCGCGCAGCAAGCCGGCGCGAGCCGCCAAGCGCATGAGCATCGTTCCCGCACAGGGCCAGCAGGCGGGCGGCCAAAGCGCCGGTTCGCGCGCCGGGCGAACGACGCGCGCCCAAAGCGCCGGCCCAGGGGCGCGCTCGCGCCGCAGCCGAGTTCCGGCGCAGGGCCGCCGCCAGACGGCCGTCGAAACCGCTCCCCGCGCCAAGAAGACGAGCAGGTCCGAGAGCAGTCGAGCCGGCGCCAAATCCCGGACATCGCGCCACGGCAAGCGGGCCGCCTAGCCTGCCACCCCGGTTCGCCAAGCCTCCGCCCTGCACCGGGCCCGCCCTCGCGGTGCGCAACCTGATTGCCCTTGGCCGCGCTCTGCGCTACAGTTCTGCTTTACGCTCATGACCAAAGCGGACCTGATTGAAGAGGTGTCGCGCACCGTTTCTATGACCCGGCGCGACAGCGAGGTGATCGTCGAAACCATCTTCGACAGCATCATCAAGTCGCTGCGCGCCGGCGACAAGATCGAGATTCGCGGTTTCGGTAGCTTCCGCACGCGCCAGCGCCGGGCGCGCATGGGACGCAATCCCAAAACCGGCGAACAAGTGGCCGTGCCGGCGCGCAAGGTGCCTTTCTTCAAGCCGAGCAAGGAACTCAAGGACGGCATCAACTCGCAGAACGACTCGGCGCCCTCCGCAGCCGCACCGCCGACCCCGCTTGGCCCACAATAGCGGGCTGGGAGCCGATAAAGGCGCCACTTTCCTCTTGCGCCCCAGGTTGCATTTTCACTAACATTTCGCCCGAGAGAGTGCCAGAAGAGTCCCATGGCGCTGACTAGCAATCGAATCGGCAAGATCGGGGAGCGCATTCGCGATTTCCGGCTCCAGCGGGGTCTGTCGCAGGGCGACATCGAACAGCGCACCGGGCTTTTGCGCTGCTATCTTTCCCGCGTCGAAAACGGCCACACCACGCCCTCTCTCCAGACTCTCAACAAAATTGCGCGTGCGTTGGAGATGCCCTTGGCCAATTTCTTCGCTGAGCCGGCCGGTTCGGGCGACGGCGCGCTGCCGACGCTTACGGATGAAGCGGTAACCTTTTTGACCCAGGTGCGGCGGTACGCTTCGGCCCTCAATGACGCGGATCGCCAGGCGATTTTGGCCATGATCAAGCGCATGGCCTATATGGAAACGCCGCACACCTAACGCCAGATCAGAATCCGTTCAAGCCCGGGAGCCCACGGCGCGGAAAGCTTCTGCGGCTGCGGCGAGCGTCAAGTCGACTTCCTGGTCTCCGTGGGCGAGGCTGACGAATGCCGCCTCGAACTGCGCCGGCGGGAGCAGCACGCCGCGCGCCGTCATGGCGCGATGGAACGCGGCGAAGGCCCGGGTATCGGAGCGATTGGCGCAGGTGAAATCCCGGACCGGTTCCTCCGCGAAGAACACGGTAAACATGCTGCCGACCGACTGCACTTGCACGGCGAGGCCGGCGCTTCGCGCCGCCTCGCGCAATCCCGCCGCCAGGCGGGTGCTCGTGGCCTCCAGGCGCTGATAAGCCGGGCGGTCGGCGCGCAGCGTCTCCAGCGTGGCCAGCCCCGCCGCCATGGAGAGCGGATTGCCGGAGAGAGTCCCCGCCTGATACACCGGTCCCAACGGGCTGATGTGCCGCATAATCTCCGCGCGCCCACCGAAGGCGCCAATGGGCAGGCCGCCGCCGATGACTTTGCCTAAAGTGAAGAGGTCGGCCTCAAGCTGAAAACGCTCGGTCGCGCCCCCGTAGGCGAGACGGCTGCCGGTCATGACCTCGTCCAAGATCAACAGCGCTCCGGCGTTGGCCGCCAATGCACGCAGGCCCTGGAGAAAGCCCGGCACGGGCGGAATACAGCCCATGTTGCCGGCCACCGGCTCGACGATGACGGCGGCAATCTTGGCGCCCTCTTGGTCGAAGACCGCTTGCGCGGCGTGCAAATCGTTGTAGGGCAGTACGATCGTGGCGGCGACGGCAGCGGCGGGGACGCCCGCGGAGCTGGCCGTGCCAAACGTCGCCAGCCCGGAGCCGGCTTCGACCAGGAGCGCGTCCGCATGCCCGTGATAGCCGCCGGCGAACTTCAAGATCAGGTCGCGGCCGGTATAGCCGCGCGCCAGGCGCAGGACGGACATGACGGCTTCAGTGCCGGAGTTGACGAACCGAAGCATCTCAATCGCCGGATAGGCCTCATGGATTCGCTCCGCGAGTGCCAACTCTTCGGGGGACGACAGGCCAAAGCTGGTGCCGTGGGCGGCGGCAGCTTGCACGGCGGCCGTGACCGCAGGATGGGCATGGCCGAGCAGCATGGCGCCCCAAGAGCCGATATAGTCCACGTATCGGCTGCCATCCACGTCGTAGAGGTACGCGCCGGCGCCCCGAGCAATCCAACGCGGCTCTCCCTGGACCGCACGAAACGCCCGCACGGGAGAGTTGACCCCAGCGGGCAACAGCGCTTCGGCCCGCGCTTGCAGGCGGCGAGAGGCGCTGAGAGGAGGTTTTGCTTGACTCATCGCGCGACGAGCACTTCGGCTAGTGTCGGCAGCAACTGCCGGTAGAGACGCCGCTTCAGGCCGAGATAGCCCTGGGAGCCGGCGAAGAGATCGCGCATGAGCGCCTGGAAGCGCCGGCTCGCCGCCGTGAAGCCCAGCATGCGATCAATGACCGTGGCGCCGAGGAACCGGCCGCGATAAAAACGCGGCGCGATCCGCGCCGCCCACTCCAGTTCCGGTACGAAGTCGCTGCGCAGCGCCGCCTCGTATCGCTCGGGCCGGTTCGCCAGCAAGGCCTCGGCGAGCAGTTCGCCCGAACGCAGGGCGTAGTATAGGCCCTCGCCGGTGATCGGATCCACCAGGCCGGCGGCATCGCCGGCCAATGCCCACCCGGGACCGGCGAACCGCAGGTGCCTAAGTGTCTCGAGGCGCGGCGCCGGCAGCAGGTGGGCGTAGAAGCGACTGTCCCGGATGCTGAGGCCGGCGGCAGCAAGCCAGGATTCCAGCCGCCGCCGCAGCGCCCCGTTTCCGCCTTCGGGCACGGCGCCGCAGATGCCGGCGGAGATGTGGTCGCGGCGCGGAAAGGTCCAGATATAGCCGTCGAGATCCGGCTCGAATTTGACTTGCAGCCGGGGGCTCGTCCCCGGCACGTAATAGCCCAGGGCGGTCATGAAATCGGCGGAAGTCAGTTGCGGGGCGAAGGCCGCACGGAAGGGGTTGCGCGCTCCGGCGGCAATGACGGCAAAATCGGCGCGGCCGGCGGCGCCGGCGGCGGTTTTGAAGCGCCAGCCCTGCGCCGCATCCCGGTCCAAAGCGACCACCCGGTCGCGAATGAGTTCGGCGCCGGCCTGGCGGGCGCGGTCGAGCAATAGACCGTTTAGCTGCAACCGGGGCATGACGGCGATAGGTCGGTCGAGCCGCAACGTCACGGAACGGCCGTCGCGGCCGATCAGCTCGCATTCCGCGAGCAGGTGCTGGCGGCATGCTTCCCGCAGAAACGGGTAGCGGCGCAACGCCTTATCGGTCAGACCGCCGCCGCAAGGTTTCTCCCAAGCGAGCTTCTCGTCGAACAGGGTGACCGACCGGCCCGCCGCTGCCAGGCGCTCCGCTGCGAGCGCGCCCGCCGGGCCGCCGCCGATCACGAGAACCACGTCGCCCACTTTCGCATGATAGCCCGCTTGCGTGCGTGCAAACGGCGGAGGCGATAGACTGCAGCGAGCGCGATTGCAACGCTTCCAGCGCAAATATGGCGAAAAGGCGATGGGCGGTGACGGCGCGGGGCTTGGGAACGGCCGCCGGTCTCTTGATTGCCGCTAGCGCGGCGTTGCGACCGCAGCCGGCCGCTTCGGCCAGGCCGGCCGGGGCGGAACGCTCGCTCTTCGTCAAGATCAATGCCGCGCGGGGCCGCGCGGGGCTGCCCGCGTTGACATGGGACGACCGCTTGCAGCAAGCGGCGGAGCGCCACGCCGCGGCCATGGCGGCACGCGGAAAGCTCAGCCATCAGCTTGCGGGCGAAGCGCCGCTGGCAGCGCGTATCGCCTCGGCAGGCGAGGTCGCGCCGGCGGAGTTGGCGGAAAATGTCGCCGTCGGCCCCAGCGCCGCAGCCGTGCATGAGCAGTTGATGGCCTCGCCGCCGCATCGTGCGAATATTCTCAGCGCTAGGTTGAATGCCGTCGGCATCGGAGCCGTAGCGAGCGGCGGCGCACTTTGGGTAACGGAGGATTTTGCCCGCCAGCCGCCCGCGCGCGATGCTGCCGGCATGGCCGATTGGATCGCGGCGCGCATGGCAGAAGCCCGGCGAGCGCGCCGGCTGGCGCCCTTGCTGCGGAGCCGTTTGCCGGCTGGCAACGCGCGGCTCTTTGGACCCGCACGCGGCGCTGGCCCTCTTTCCGCAGGCCGCGGCCGCTACCGTCTTCTCCACCTTCGGCACCACGCCCTTGCCCCCTGGCCTGCTCGTCCATTTGCGCGAAGCGTCAGCGTGCGCCTTGACCGTCTGTTTTGCGCGCAACGATCCTTACCCCGGCGGGGTCTACTGGGCCGCCGTCGTGTTCTTCCGCTAGCCGGCGCCAAGCGAGAGCCATCGCGGGAGGTTGGCCTTGAGTGTTCCCCGACGCCGCCGTCGCAAGCGGCCCTTATAATTGAGAGTACGCCGCTCCCGGCCAACCGCGGGCTGCATGTCTTTCGCCCTCCTTCGCACGCTGGTTCCTTACCTGCGGCGCTATCGCCGGCAGTATGCGCTCGGCTTTACGGTGCTGCTGGTCAACGTCGCCGTTTTCACCACCATTCCGTACATTTTGAAGCTGGCGATCGACGGCCTGAGCCGCGGCCTGACGCGCGGCCATCTCGCCGACTTGTGCTTGCTATTGGTGGCGGCGGTGCTGGCGCGCGGCCTGCTGCAATATTGGCAGCGCTTGATCCTGATCACCACGTCTCGTGACATCGAGTACGACCTGCGGAACGACTTGTTGTGGCACCTGGAGAAGCTGTCCATGAGCTTCTTTCAGGAATACCGCACCGGCGACCTGATGGCACGCTCCACCAACGACCTCAACGCCGTCCGCAACATGCTGGGGCCCGGGATCATGTACTCGGCCAACGCCGTGGTGCTGGTGGTCGTGGTGCTGGCGATTCTCTTGCGGCTGGACTGGCGACTGACGCTCATCGCTTTCATCCCGGCGCCGGCGATCTCGCTGTGCGTGCAGTGGTTCGGCAAGCGCATCCACGACCGCTTCGAGCGCATTCAGGCGATGTTCTCGACCTTGGCCACCCGTGTCGAAGAAAACTTGACCGGATTGCGCGTGGTGCGCGCCTTCGCCCGCGAGCCGCAAGAAACGGAAGCGTTCGAGAGACTGAACGCCGACTACGTTCGCCGCAATCTGCGCCTGGTGAAGCTGTCGGGGAGCTTCGATCCGCTGCTGCAGTTTCTGCTGGGCATCGCTTTCGTGCTGGTGCTGTGGTTCGGGGGGCGGGCGGTGCTGGAGCATCAGATCTCGCTCGGCAGCTTCGTGGCGTTCAACGCCTACATGATGCAGATGTCGTTTCCGATGATCGCGCTGGGGTTTGTGATCAATATCGTCCAGCGTGGCACGGCGTCGCTCGAGCGCATCCAACAGATCTTTCGCACCCAGCCGGCCATCGCCGACGGGCCGGGAACCGATTTTACGATTCGCGAACTCGAGGGCACCATCGAGTTTTGCCATTTGACCTTCTCCTACAACGGCGGGCCGCCCGTCCTGAAGGACATCAATCTGCGCATCCCGGCGGGCAGCACGGTGGCGCTGGTGGGCCACACTGGCGCTGGCAAGTCCACGCTGGCCTCGCTGCTGCCGCGCTTTTATGATGCCGCGCCGGGTATGGTGCGGGTGGATGGACGAGACATCGCGACCATTCCGGTTGAGGTGCTGCGCCGCTCCATCGGCATGGTGCCGCAGGAGGCGTTTCTATTCAGCGACACGCTGCGCGCCAATATCGCCTTCGGCGTCGCCGACGCCACCGACGAGCAAGTCGAGGCGGCGGCTAACGTCGCCAGCCTCGCCGTGGACGTCGCCGATTTTCCCGAGGGGTACCGCACGCGCGTGGGCGAGCGCGGACTAACGCTCTCCGGCGGCCAAAAGCAGCGCACCGCGCTGGCCCGGGCGGTACTGCGCGATCCAAAGATTCTGATCCTGGACGATGCGCTCTCGAGCGTCGATACCTTGACCGAAGAGCGCATCCTCGAGCGCTTGCAAGAGGTCACGCGCGGGCGCACGACGCTTTTGATCAGCCATCGCATCTCGACCATCCGCGGCGCCGACCACATCGTCGTGCTGCAAGACGGCGCTATCGTGGAGCAGGGGACGCATGCCGAGTTGATCGGTTTAGGCGGCGTGTACGCCGAGTTGTACGAGAAGCAACTGCTCGAGGAGGAGTTGGAGAAGGTCTAGGGCGGCATGGCGCGGCAAGAGGAAGAAGTACTCGGCAAAGCCTACGACGGCCGGCTCATGCGGCGGCTCTTGGGCTACGTGCGCCCCTATTGGCCGCAGGTGCTGCTGGCCACCTTGGCGGCGGTGCTCCATTCCGTGACCCAGGTGGTGGGTCCCTTCCTCAACAAAGTCGTCATCGACCAGTACCTGTTTCCCACCCACGCCCCCGGCGCGCACTCGTTCCTGTCGCGTTACTTGCCGGCCGACGCCATGCGCGGCCTCACCGCCGTGGGGGTGCTCTACATCCTGATGCTGGTGATCGGCTTCGGGCTCGATTTCGCGCAGACCTACGCCATGCAATGGGTGGGCCAGCATTCCATGTACGATTTGCGGCGCGACCTGTTCCGGCATTTGCAGCGCCTGCAGGTGGCGTTTTTCGATAAAAATCCCGTGGGGCGGCTGGTGACGCGCGTCACCA
>JAJPKR010000043.1 GCA_021323595.1 Terriglobia bacterium
CCCCCCCGTCACACTGTCACAAGGCGGGGACTCCATTCTATCTAGTCACAATTGGGAATTTCATAGCAAAGAACGTGAAAAAAATTTTTTGCGCTCCGCGCAATGTATCTTTCTATCTACACACAATATGTGACGTCACGTAGGTAAAGCCCCCCCCCCCCCCCCCCACCCACCCCTCTTACAAACACCCCCCCCCCCCCCCCCCCCCCCCCCTCAAAAAAATTGAGGGGAAAGGGGGGGGGGGGGGGGGGGGGGGTAAAGTTCACAAACAGGAGTCGCAGTATGGGCCTTTTCTCTCGCTGTTTGCGGCACCGCCCAGCCCTGGAGTTGGCCGCAATCGTTGCGCTCTCTGTTTTCCCGCTCCTGGCACAGCAACAACGGCAAGGGCCGCGCCACGCGGTCAATCCCAAAGCGCTCGCCGCCGGCTGCCCCGGCTTTGCCGCGCCCGACCGCACCGTCGGCCCTCCGATCGCAGATCTAGGCGGGGCTCCCACGGTCGAAGGTTTTGTTCGAGATAGCGACCTCGTGGTGGCCGGGACCGTGAAGTCTGTGGTCTGGCGACCGGGGCCGCCGCCCAACAAGGATCCGATCGCCGTCGTCACGTTCCGCTCCGCTATTCCGCTGAAGAGCAAACCAGGCCTAGCGCCGAAGGCCCCGCTTGTGCTGCGCGCCCCCGGGGGCCTTGCCGTAGTTCGCGCCCAATGCGTCAACGACGTTGGACCGGGCGAGTGGATCGAGCCTGGGCACAGTTACCTCGTTTTCGCTTATGAGGCGAGCGACACCCACGCCCCTTGGGCCACCGTCTGGTACGCGATAACCCCCGACGGGCTACTACGCTATCTGCCCTACTCTGCGGCCACGCGCTTTCTCGACGGCAAGCTCGCGGCACAGGTCGAGGCAAAGATCCGCGCCGAGGCACTCAAGGAGGCGGAGAAGTGAGCCCCCGCGCCTGCTCCGCCGCTCTCACCTTCGTGCTGGCCGCCGCCGCTCTCGCCGCCGCCCAGTGCCCCAACCCCTGCGCCGGGCTCTCGGGGCAGTCGCTCACGCTCTGCTGTCGGCAAGGCAACAACTCGCAAACCCCCGCCTGCGGCGGCCCGCCCTGCTCCTCGACCTGCTACAACCAGTACAGCTCCATCGCAGAAACGAACCCGCAAGAGTACGGACTTGACATGCAGGAGTGCTGCAGCCAAACCGCGCACGCCTCGGAAAGCCAGAACGGCGGCTCGTGCACCGGCTACGTCGTAGGCGATGACACGGCCCTCTGCGACGATAACTGCGCGCCGCCGATGATGGCGCAATTCAACTCGAGCGACCAGTTAGTGCTCCATGGCGGCTGGGGCTCCGGTGCCTCCGTCAACGTGTACGTCGATCCCTCGATCGACGCCATGACCATGACAAACGGCAAGAGCCCAGCCGGCGCTGTCCAGGCCATCCAAACAGAAATCCGCCAGGCCGCTTCGCAATTGGGTTTCTCGGTTACCTTTAGTCCGTCGCCGCTGCCGCCCGCGACCGGGTACTCGGTATTGCGTGGCGGCGCAACAGGAGATAAATGCACGCCCTCACTCCCAGCGTGCACGTATATCGCCTGGAGCTCGTCGGGCAACACCGCTTACGCCCAGACCTGGGTCGAACTCCAGTCAAGCGCATGGAACAACGCCCAAGAAAACCTCATGCCGGAGATCGAGTGGGTCGCCCGCCATGAGTTCCTCCACTCCGACGCCGTGGAGGACGACTACGTAGCCTCCTGCCAGGGCCAGTCTTCGATGTATTTCCAGATGCCAGTCGAAAACAGCGTTCTCCCGCCGCCGACGATGATGCCCAACCGAGATCTATGCAGCGCGACATTGGGGCAAAAGGGCATGGCCACGGGCGGGACCAGCGGCGGCGGCTACACCCCCAGTCCCGGTTGCTCCGGCGCGCAGCCGAATTACACGTGCACCTGCGACGCAACCACCGGGACCTGGGACTGCGAATGCGACAACCCGCAGACGATCTGCTCCGATGGCGACCCGGCCGTCTGCAGCAACGGCTTCTGGGCCTGCGGTTCTTCCACTACGCAAATCATCTATCCTCCCTGTCCCGGGCAGGAGCCACTCTGCGGCCAAGGCGTTGCCGCCTGCACGCAACAGGGCTGGACCTGCGATGGCGGCCCCTGCAACGGCGCGATTGCGCCGGTCTGCGAAGGCCAGCCGGAGTGCGACCAAGCGCATGGCGAGCTCTACTGCTATGTCGGCAATTAGGAGGCTGTTGCAAACGCGACTGCAATCGTGGGGCAGGCATTCCTGCCTGCCTCATCGCAAGGGGTTGGGAGCCGAGGCCCAGCGCCCACTTCAAGCCCAGGCGCTCTTCCAACTGCCTCCTAGATCCGCACTCTGCCTGGCGCTGCTCGCAGCCGCGGCGGCGGCGCAGCGGCCCGCGTGTGCGCCCTTCGACGCAGCGGCGCGGCAGAGAGTCGTGAGCTACTTGGCGGCGCGTTTCCACTTCCAGAACGCGGCCGTCGCCGACGTCCGGCAGGTGCCGGGGACCTGCTACGTGCGGCTCGATTTGACGGTTCCGAACCCCGACCGCCGCTATGTTTTCTACCTCGCTCCGGATCGCCGCTACCTGACCGCCGCCATCTACGATCTCGACTCGCCTCCCGCGCCGCCCAACCCGGACCCGACCGCCGATCTCGCGCGCGAGCCGAGCCCCGCGCGGGGGCCGGCAGCCGCGCCGATCGTGATCGTGGAGTTCTCCGATTTTGAGTGCCCGTTTTGCGCGCGCCTGAGCGAATACGAAGCCGCCCTGCCCGCCGCCGAGCGATCCCGCATCCGCACGGTCTTCAAGTTTTTCCCCTTGTCTTCGATTCACCCTTGGGCGCAAGCCGCCGCCGAAGCCGCCGCCTGCGTGTATTTCCAAAGTCCACCGGCGTTTTGGAAGGTGCACGATTACCTGTTTCAGCACCAGAGCGCTCAGGCCGCCGAATCCGTCGCCGCCAGCGTCGAGGCCGCGGCCGCGGCGGCGCCGGGCTTCGATCGGGCCCGGTACCAGTCCTGCCTGGCGCTTCGCAAGTCCGCGGGCATCGTCGCGCGCGACCGCGCCCTCGGCCAGCAGCTTGGAGTCACGGGCACGCCTACGCTGTTCATCAACGGCCGCCGCTACGTCGGGATGGGTAGCGCGGCCGCCTTCGCGCGGGACTTGGCCGCGGCGGCGGTAGCCAAGCCAGTGAACCCGGGCCCCGTTAACTGATCGCTGAACTGGCTCGTATTACTCAAAAACATTCGCGCCGGCGGAGAGCGCCAGCCGGCCGGCGCGTGCGCGCCTGCATCGGTGCGCCCAGAGCCGCGCACGATCCGGCGCTCGCCGGTGATGCGCGCCAGCGCGTCGGCCGCCGCCTGGCCGCGCCGTCGCCCGATCCGCCCGCATCGGCCGGCCGCAAAATTCCGTGCCGTCGTAGCGGAGCGTGAGGTTCAATTTCCGCACGCATCGCCGCTCCTGCGCGGCCCTCGGCCCTCGTATTATGCTGGACGATGCGCCGCTCGCTCCGAACGCGCGCACTCTGAAACCCCGGCACGCCCGCCGTCGTAATTAGTGGGTACACGCAACCCCGTCCTTCGAGCGCTACCACCATGCGGATGATTCGGCTTCTAGGCTCAACCTGTCTTGTTTTCGGACTCGCGCTGCTGCCCGCCGGTGCACAACAGCGGCCGATTGACTACAGTGCCAATGGCATCAATCTCACCAAAGGCCGCAGTTGGATCAAGACCATCTTCGGCCAGGGCCCCATTCCGGTCTCCTTGGTGCACACCAACAACAGTCCGCTGGTTTACACCTTCATCAAGAACGGCCAATTGCAGCTGACCCTCGATGACGCCGTCGCCCTGGCGCTCGAAAACAACCTCGACATCGCCATCCAGCGCCTGAATCTGCCCATCGCCGATACCGACATCATGCGCGCGCGCGGCGGCACCGCGCCGCGCGGCGTCTCCACCGGCATCGTCAGCGGCACCCCCGGCGGCGGCGGCCCCACCACCGGCGGCGCCGGCGCCACCGGCGCGGCGCCCGGCGGCACCACGACCGCGGTGGGCGGCGCCGGCGCCGGCGCCGCTGGCATCGTCAGTTCCACGCTCGGCGGCGGCCCGCCCGTACCCAGCTTCGACCCCAGCTTTCTCTCGACGTATGAGATCAGCGATGCTACCACGCCAGAGAGCATCACCTTCATCACCGGCACCACGCAGCTGATCACGCATACCGGCACCGCGAATTTCAGCTACAACCAGGGCTTCCTGCCCGGCACCGAGCTCTCCATCGGCTTCCAGAACTCGCGCACCACCAGCAACAATCAGCGCACGCTCTTCAACCCGACCCTCAACAGCGGCCTGCAAATCTCGATCACGCAGCCGTTCCTGCAAGGCTTCGGCGCCTCCGTCAACGGCCGCAACTTGGTGATCGCCAAGAACAATCGCGAGATCTCCGACATCGCCTTCCGCCAGCAGGTCGAAGCCACCGTCGCCCAGGTCGAAGATATCTACTGGAACGCCGTCAGCGCCCGCGACGCCGTCACCGTGGCGCAAGGCGCGCTGGCCTTGGCGGAAAAGATTCTCGCCGACAACCAGCGCCAGGTGCAGATCGGCACAATGGCGCCGCTGTCGGTGACGCAAGAACAAGCCGTGGTCGCGACCGACCGCCAAAACCTCATCACCGCCCAGACCAACTACGAATACAACCAGCTCTTGCTCAAGAACGCGGTCACCAAGGACATGAGCGATCCGCGCTTGGCCGACATCCCCGCCGTGCCCACCGACACCATCACGGTCTCGCCCAACGAGCCGGTGCAGCCCGTGCAGGACTTGATCAAACAGGCGCTGCAATACCGGCCGGAGCTGGCGATCAGCCGCATCAACTTGGTGAACCAAAACATCAGCCTGCGCGCCGTGAAGCAAGAGCTGCTGCCGACTCTCGACCTCATCGGCACCTACGGCGCCACCGGCCTTGCCGGCCAGGTCGTGCCCGGCGCCGGCAGCAGTCCCTTCGGCGGCGGCGCCACCGATCTCGGCCCCTTCATCGGCGGCTACGGACGCGCGCTGACCAACGTGTTCCAGGGCAATTACCCGACCTACACCGTCGGCTTGCAGCTCAACATTCCCATCACCAATCACTCCGGCCAGGCCGACGTCGTGCGCGCGCAGCTCGAGTTGCAGCAGACGCAGTTGCAACAGCAGCAGCAGACCAACCAAATTATCCTCGAGGTCCGCAACGCGCAGTTCACGGTGCAGCAAGATCGCGCCGCGGTGGCGGCGGCGCAGGAGGCGGTGCGCCTGCAGCAGGAGACGCTCGACGCGGCGCAAAAGAAATTCAACCTCGGCGCCACCACCATCACCGAAGTCATCACCGATCAGAACGCCTTGACCCAGGCGCAGAGCAATTTGGTCGCTGCGCTGACCAATTACGAGGAAGCCAAGGTCAACCTGGAGCGGCTCACCGGCACCACGCTCACCGCCAACCGCATCTCGGTGCAAGACGCCGAGAACGGCAAGATCTCGCAGATGCCGCATGTCCGCGAGTAGGCGGCCGCCTGCCCGTGCGCGCCGGGTGTACCGCGGCCGCGCCTTCGACGTGCTCCGCGCGCGCGTCGCGGCGCCGCGCGGCGGAGCGCCGCTGCTGCGCGAAATCGTCCGCCACGGGCCCTCGGTGGTGATCGTGGCGCGCGACGCCGGCGGCCGCGTTCTCTTCGAGCGGCAATGGCGCGCCGCCGTCGGCGAAACCCTCTGGGAGCTGCCCGCCGGCGGCGTCGAGCCCGGCGAATCGCCGCTCGCCGCCGCCCGCCGCGAACTCGCCGAGGAGACCGGCTATTCCGCGCGCCGCTGGCGCCGGTTGGGCCGCTTCTACTCCTCGCCCGGCTTCTTGGACGAGGAGCTGCACGTGTTCTTGGCCGCGCGGCTGGCGCCCGGCCGCGCCCGCCCGGAAGCCGATGAAGCCATCCGCCTGCGCTGGCTCGCTCCCGCCCAATACCGGCGCCTGCGGCGCGCCGGCCGCCTCCGCGACGCCAAATCCCTCGCCGCCCTGGCCCTGCTCGGCGATTCTCGCTGACCGCGAGCCGCCGGCGACAACCGCCGGCAGCCCGCGGCTGCCCGCCGCATCCGGCGCCCGGAATCGGCACCCATGAGCCGCGCGCCGCGAGCCGCTCGCGCCGGGTGGACGCCGCGCACCCGAGCGCGGCGTGGCGCCACCCGCTGCCTTGACACCACCCGACCGCCCGCCCACAATCGAAGTAACGACGCTAGCGCGGTACTGGCTAGTTCCCGGAAGACTCTTCCCTCGCTCGCCAACCGCGGCAATGGGGTGCGCCGGTGGAGTTCGGCGAGGCCCGGAATTTGCCGGCGTCGGATCGCAGCGTGGTCCGCGCCTCGTACGCGGCCTTCGGGCAAGCGCGATTCCGGCGCGTTCGCTTGCACGTTACCCGTGGCGACCGCCGCCGTCACGCGCGTCGCCGCCACGAGCAGGAGGAGTAGAGTTGGCACGCATTCGTGGCAAAGTCAAATGGTTCAACAACGTCAAAGGGTATGGCTTCATCGGTCGCGACGACGGCCCTGACGTGTTTGTCCATTATTCCGCCCTGCAACAAGAGGGCTATAAATCGCTGCAGGAAGGCGACGAGGTCGAATTCGAGATCGTCGATGGCAAGAAAGGACCGCAGGCGGAGAACGTCACCCGGCTGGCGAGTTGAGGTGCGCCCGCACCGCCTGATCCACCGCCTGAATCTGGGCTAGCAAATCTGCGAGCCGCGGCAAGGGCAGGGCGTTGGCGCCGTCGGAGAGCGCGCGCTCGGGGGCGTCGTGTACCTCGAGAAAGACCCCGTCCACGCCGGCCGCGACGCCGGCTCGCGCCAGCGTCTCAATGAACTGCGGCATGCCCCCGCTGCGGTCGCCGCCGGCGCCGGGCAGTTGCAGGCTGTGCGTCACGTCGAAGACCGTCGGCGCCATCTCCCGCAGCACCGGCAGCGAGCGCATATCCACCACCAGGTTGTTGTAGCCGAAGCTGGCGCCGCGCTCGGTCAGCAGCACTTGTTCGTTCCCGGCCGCGTGAATCTTCTCGACCGCGCCGCGCATGTCCCAGGGCGACATGAACTGGCCCTTCTTGACGTTCACCACCCGCCCGGTGCGCGCCGCCGCCTGCAACAAGTCGGTCTGCCGGCACAAGAACGCGGGTATCTGGATGACGTCCACTTGCTCCCCCGCCGCCTCCGCTTCCCCCGGCGAGTGGACGTCGGTGAGCACCGGCAGGCCGTAATCGCGGCGGATCGCCGCGAGAATGCGCAGCCCCTCGCGCAGCCCCGGCCCGCGAAACGCGCGCGCGCTGGAGCGGTTGGCCTTGTCGTAGCTCGCCTTGAACACCAGCGGCACTCCCGCCGCCGCCGCCCGCTGCTGAATCTCCGCCGCCATCCGTCGCGCGTGCTCTTCGCTCTCGATCACGCACGGCCCGGCGATCAAAAACAGCGGCGCGCCGCCGCCCATCGCCACGCCGCCTGCCTGGATCGTTGGTTGCGTCAATCCCGCTCCTCTGCCCGCCTCCGGCCCCCGCCCCTAGGCGCGATGCAAGCGCGCGCGGTGAAACTCCGTCTCCTCCTCCGGCGCCCGCGCCAGCCGTCGCGCCCGCTCCGCCGCCGCCGCGCCGATGAAGTCGCGGAAGAGCGGATGCGGCTCGAGCGAGCGCGACTTGAACTCGGGATGGAACTGGCAGCCCAGGAACCAGGGATGCTCGGCGATCTCGACGATCTCCACATAGGTGCCGTCGGGGGTCGCGCCGGTGATCCGCAGGCCCGCGCCGGTCAGCAGCGCCTCGTAGTCGCGGTTGTATTCGTAGCGATGCCGGTGACGCTCGCTGATCTCCGGCTGGCCGTAGGCCTGATAGGCGCGCGAGCCCGGCTCCAGCCGGCACGGCCATGCGCCCAGCCGCATCGTTCCGCCCATCTCCTCGACCCCGCGCAGCTCGCGCAGCTTGTAGATCACGCGATGCGGCGTCGCCGGATCGAATTCGGAGCTGTTGGCGTCAACCAGCCCGCAGACGTTGCGCGCGAACTCGATCACCGCGCACTGCATCCCCAGGCAAATCCCGAAATACGGCACGCCTTTCGTGCGCGCGTAGCGGATCGCCCGCAGCATGCCGGGAATGCCGCGCTTGCCGAAGCCGCCCGGCACGAGAATCCCGTCCAGCTCGCCCAGATGCCGCGTCAGCTCCGGTTCCTCCGCCGCGCCCGCCGCCGCCTCCAAATCTTCCGCCTCGATCCAGCGCAGATCGGCTTCGAGCTGATGGGCCAGCGCCCCGTGCACCAGCGCTTCCTTCAAGCTCTTGTATGCGTCTTCGTATTCGACGTACTTGCCGACGATGCCGATCGTCACCTGCCCGCGCGGGTTGCGGATGCGATACACCAAATCCTCCCACGCACCCAGCTGGCGCGGCGGCGCTTCCAGATGCAGATACCGCAGGATCAGATCGTCCAAACCCTGGCGGCCCAGCAGCACCGGCACTTCGTAGATGCTCGCGGCGTCGGGCGCCGCGAGCACCGCTTCTTCCGCCACGTTGCAGAAGAGCCCGATCTTGGCGCGCAACTCCGGCGGCAAAAAGCGGTCGGTGCGGCACAGCAGGATATCGGGCTGGATGCCGATCTCGCGCAGGTCCTTCACCGAGTGCTGCGTCGGCTTGGTCTTCAGCTCGCCGGCGGCGGCGATATAGGGCACCAGCGTGAGGTGAATGAAGATCGCGTTCTCGCGCCCCACTTCCTGCCGCTTCTGCCGGATGGCTTCCAGGAACGGCAGCGACTCGATATCGCCCACCGTGCCGCCGATCTCCACGATCGCCACGTCCGGCGCCGGCTCCGCGCCCTCCGCCACGCGCCGGATCGCTTCCTTGATCTCGTCGGTCACGTGCGGAATCACCTGCACCGTCTTGCCCAGATAGTCGCCGCGCCGCTCCTTGGTCAGGATCGTCTCGTAGATGCGCCCGGTGGTGACATTGTTGGCGCGAGTCAGCGGCGCGTGCGTGAATCGTTCGTAATGGCCAAGGTCGAGGTCGGTTTCCGCGCCGTCGTCGGTGACGAAGACCTCGCCGTGCTGGTAGGGGCTCATCGTGCCGGGATCGACATTGAGGTAGGGATCGAACTTCAGCATGCCGACCCGCAGACCCCGGCTCTCGAGCAGCGCCCCGATCGAGGCCGCCGCAATCCCCTTGCCTAGCGACGAGACCACGCCGCCGGTGATGAAGAGGTATTTGCAGGCCTTGGGCACGCCCAATTATAGTCGCCGCCCTCGCGCCTCTCCGCCCCCGTGCCGGATTCGGCGCGCGCTTGCGCCCCGCGCGCGATTCGAGGAAAATAAACTGACAACGACTCACCTTGTCCCCGCTCCCAGGGGACGTTCCGCTCGCGTGGGGCTGTGGCGCAGTTGGGAGCGCGCTTCAATGGCATTGAAGAGGTCGCGGGTTCGACTCCCGCCAGCTCCACCAAGACTCCGGCAACCGCAAATCACGAATCGCCGATCATGCCCCGGCAAGCGGCCGCCTCCCCCATCAGGGTGGGAGGCAACGGCGCGACGCGTGATGTAGGCTGCATAGCAACTCACGAGAGCACACCGGGCGGCGCCGTCTCCCCCTCTTCGGCGCCGCCCACCTCGGTGCGCGGGCTCTGAGCTGCGTGCGGCCCCGCTCCGCAAACGATCACCGCAAGTCGCCGCTTGGGCCCAGCGCCACGCCGCGTTGCCACCCTTATGGACGGATCTCACCCGCTCGGGCTCGCAAATAGCGTTAGGAAGGGTCCCGTCACCGGGATGCGCAACCCTGGGCGGCACTCGACGCGGCCAACGCTTCCACTCTCGCCTGCATCGTAATTCTTTAGGCCTCCCGCAAAGCCAAAAAAGCCCGCTCGTGAGAGGCACTTCTCGCAGGGACATGCCGCGTTCCAACCTCGACCACCGTGCCAACCCCGCCTCGACGCCCCCCTTAACAGGTGCCACCCAAATGGAACGAGACCATTTTTTCGCCCGCTGCCAACGCCCGCTCATCCTTCCAGGTCATTGATTTAAAAGGTGATACTCCATCGGCGCGGCATTCCGGCGGGCAAGGGATGGTCTCCCCCGAAGTCCTCCCCCGAAGCCCTTTTTTGTCACGTCCGGGCCGCGAGCGCGGCGTAGAGCGCATCGCGCAGCGCGACATCGCGCGGGTCGCCGGTCAATCGCGTGCCCATGCGGCTGGTCACATATCCATAGCCGATGCCGGCGGCGGGATCGGCGAAGCCGAGCGCGCCGCCGGCGCCGGCGAGCCGAACGACGCCGCGCTGCCGAAGCGCCACTCCGCGGTGGACTTCATGAACCCGAGCGAAAACTGAACGCCGCTGGTCTTCATGCATTCGTCAAAGAAGCCGCGCGCGGGCGGTGTCGCCGGCGCCGCCAGCAAATCCAGCGTCTCGCGCCGCAGCCCCAGCTCGCGCCCGCCATGGGCGAAGACCCCGTAGGCATGCGCGATCCCGCGCGCGGTGCCGACGCCGTTGCCTGACGGCACCTCGAGCTCGCGCGCATAGATGCGCTGTGGGTCGAGGTAAATCCCCGTGCCCGGGTTCACGCTCAGGGCGCGATGAATATTCGAGCGGGGATACATGCCGAGGAGGGCGAAGCGCAACCCGAACCCGCGGAAGACTTCGATCAAGCCTGGCGGCGCCAGGGTCGCCAGCCGCGAGTTGGGAATCGCCTCCGGCAGCCGCAGGAAAACATCTTCGCCGAGCCGCGCTGCGATCTCCTCGTCGAAGAACCGCCCCAAGCTGCGGTGCTCCGGATCGATGCGCCGCAGCAGCTCGCCCTCGTAGAAACCCAGCGTCAACCCGTGATAAGCCTGGCGCGTGCCGGGCTTCCAGCGCGGCTTCTGGCGCGCCAGCACCGCCGCCAAGCGATCGAGATCCGCGACCGTGTCGCGGTTCACGCGCTCGCGGATCGCGAAGAGTCCCGCCTGATGCGCCAGCAACTGGCGCACGGTGATCTTTTCCTTGCCGTGCTGCGCGAATTCCGGCCAGTAGGCGCGGACGCGCTCCTCGTAATCGAGCCATCCGCGCGAATGTGCGATGGCCAGTGTCATTGCCGCCAAGCCCTTGGTGGCCGAGTGAACCACGACCATCGTGTCCCGCTCCCAAGGCTCGCCGGTCGCGCGATTGCGCATGCCGCCCCACAGGTCAACCACCTTCTCGCCGCCGGCGTAAGCGCAGCAGGCGCCGCCCAGTTCCCGGCGCCGCCGGAAATTCTCGGCGAAGGCGGCGCGCACCCCTTCGAAGCCCATTGCGACTTCGCCTTGTGCTTCGAACGCTGCGGGGACTGCCATACGACTCAACTTCCGGCGGTTCGCGCCGCCTCCGGCGCGCGCGCCGCGATCAGGCGGCGCTGAGCCGGTCGATCTCCTCGAGTTCGGCGGCGCTCAGCTTCCAGGCTCCCATCTTGGCGTTGGCCTCGACTTGCTCGGGACGCGTGGCGCCGGCGATCACGCTGGCCACCGCCGCATGCGCCAGCAGCCACGAGAACGCCAGCTCCAGCAGTGTGTGGCCGTGATCGCGCGCAAACTTCTCCAGCCGCTCGACCAGGGTCCAATTGCGCTCGGTCCAGTAGCGGTCCTTGAGGCCGCGCGACGCGCCCAGGCGCGTGTCGGGGGGCGGCGCTTGGTCGCGGCGGTACTTGCCGGTGAGCAAGCCGTTGGCCAGCGGAAAATAGGGCAGCAGGCTAAGGCCGCGCGGCTGCATGGCCGCCAGCAGCTCGCGCTCGGGATCGCGCACCAGCAAGCTGTATTCGTTCTGGCAAGAGATGAAGCGGTTGAGACCAAGCTGGCGCGCCGTCCAGTCGGCGTCGGCGACCTGCCAGGCGGCGAAGTTCGAGTTGCCGATGTAGCGCACCTTGCCCTGATGGATCAAGTCGTCGAGCGCGCGCAAGGTCTCTTCGATGGGCGTTGCAGGATCGGGGTCGTGGAGCTGGTAGAGGTCGATCCAGTCGGTGCGCAGCCGCTGCAGGCTGGCCTCGACGGCGGTAATGATGTAGCGCCGCGAGGCGCCGCGTAGCCAGCCGCCATCGTCCATCGAATGGCTGAACTTGGTGGCGAGCACCATGCGCTGCCGCCGCGCGCCCAGCACCTGGCCCAAAATCGACTCCGACCCGCCGCGATGGCCATAGACGTCGGCGGTGTCGAAGAAGGTGACGCCGAGATCGAGGGCGCGGTCAATGACGCGGCGCGCGGCTTCGAGATCCACCCGGCCGCCGAACTGGTTGCAGCCGAGCCCGATAGCGGACACTTGCAGGCCCGAAGGGCCGAGATTGCGGAACTCCATGAACGCTTCGCCCCCTTGCAAAATCCTTCCACATCCGGCGGGTGGTTGGCGCCGCGCCTTCGATCCATGTTACGGCGCGGACCGGCGCAGGCGCGCCAAATAGCCGCGCGCGCCGGCGGCGAAGGCCCGATTGGCCCTGGGCGGGAAAACCAGCGCATTGCCGCCGGCCGCGGCGAAATGCGCCCACGTGCGCCCGCCATCATGGGAAATGTCGGTGCCCAGCGGACCGAGCGCGAGCAGCTCGCGCCGGACGCCGGGCACGCAAGCCACCGCTGACATGTAGCCGTCGGGCGGCATCACGCGCGCCGCCTGCCAGCTCCTGCCGCCGTCGCGCGAAAACGCCGCCGTGCTCTCCGCCTGGCGCGGCTGCTGGTAATCGCCGCCGACGACGGCCAGGTCGGCGCCGCCGCCGCAAACCGCGATCGAGAACGCGCCGCGCGCCGCGCCGCTGGCCAGCGGCAGCGCCGCTGCGCGCCAATGGCGTCCGTAGTCGCGCGAGGTGAAAACGCGCGCCGCCGCGGCGCCGCCGGTCACGAACCAGGCTCGCCCGCCCGGCGCCAGCGCCAGCGCCGAGTTGCTGGCGGCAAAGACGCCCTCGTTGGCCAGCGCCGGCGGCAAGCCCGCCGGCTCGGTGCGCCAATGCGCGCCGCCGTCTTTTGTGGCCAAAACCAGGAAACGACCGGCCACCGGATCGCCGATCGCCAAGCCGCGCCGCCCGTCCCAGAAGGCGATGCCATCGAGAAAGGCGGCGGGCGCGGACGCTTGCCACGCCCGCCGCCAGCTTTGCCCGCCATCGCGCGTCGTATAAATGCGCGATGCCGCGCCCAGCCCACTGCTCATCAGCACCGCCCGACGCGCGGAAAAGGCCACGACGCCGCGAAAATCCAGGCGCTCGGCGCCGGCCGGGTGCCCCGTTCGCCAATGCGCCCCGCCGTCTTCCGTCCGCAGCCAGACGCCGCCGGTGCCGCTCGCCCACGCGACGGCGCGGTTCACCACCGCCAGCCCCCGCAGTGAGGCTTGCGTGTTGCTGACGAGCGTCTGCCAGCGCGGCGGGCTCGCCGCCATCGCCGCCGCCGCCAGCCCCAGCGCCGCGGCGGCGGCTCGCGCGCCGCACCGCCGCCGGCGCCGCGGTTCACCCCGGCTTAGCGCATCACTTCGGGCTGCCGGCGTCACTGGGCGCTTGCTCCGGTGCGCCGCCGCCGGCGGCTTGGGCCCGCGCGGCGGCCTCGGCGGCGAGAACATGCGCCTCCGCGCCCTCGAAACCGCACCGCTTATGCGTGCCGTCGCAGAACGGCTTGTTCGCCGACTGCCCGCAGCGGCAGAGCGAGAACGCGGCCTTCTCGATGTGCATCTCTTGCCCGTTCGAATCGATGATCGTGATCGGGCCCTCGACAAAGTAGGAGCCGTTGCGGCGAATCGTGATTTTGGCCATCAGTTGGAATTCTCCTTCGGCGGCTGGCCGCCGGCCACGAGCATGAGCGTCGGGCTGGCTGCCGCCGGCAGCAGCGACAACAAATTGCGCGGCCCGGTGCGAATCACCCCGATGTCGCTCGAGCCGCGATCTTCGACAAAAAGCAAGGCGCCGTCATCGCCGAGCGCCAGCGCCGCCGGCCCCAGCCCGACGGGGATCGTGGCGACGACTTTGCGGTCGTAAATGCTGATGGCGGCGACGGTATTGTCGCCGGAATTGGCGGCGAAGAGCCATTGATCGTCAGGGGAGACGGCGAGGCCGATCGGCTGGCGTCCCGCGAGCATGGTGTCCGTCACCTGATTGGCGCCGGTATCGATGGCGCTGATGGTGCCGGCGGCGAAGCTCGATACGTACAGCTCGCCGCCATCCGGCTTGAGCGCCATGGCGCGGGGATCGGCGCCGACCTGCAAATAGGTGAGCACGCCCGCGCGCGCCAGGTCCACGGCCGCGACCTGGCCGATGGCCGGGCAGAGCGCGAAGGCCTTGGCCCCGTACGGCAGCGCCACCACCGCCGCGGGCGCGGCCGCCAGCGGCACGCGCGCGGGCACGGCCAGCGTCTTCGCGTCAACAATAAAGAGCGCACGCCCGCCGCCATCGGCGGCGACGATCCTGCCGCCGGGCGCAACCGCCAGCGCCACCAGATCGCCTCCGAAGGCCGCCTGCCGCCAGCGTCCTGACTTGTAATCCAGGCGCGCCAACGCGCCGTTCGCGGCCCCGCCGCCGGCCACCCAGAGCGCGTCGGCGCCGGCGAGCAGCGCCTGGGGACGAAAGCCGAGAGCGCGGGCCTGCCGACGGCGCATCGAGCCCGCCGCCAGCGCCACCAGCCGCCCGCTCGCGGGCCCGGTAGCCATGGCCAGCCACAGGCGATCGTGGGCGCGGTCCCAGGCCATCGCCGTGGCATCGCCGGGCAACGGCATCGTGCCCGCGACCCGCAGATCGAGCGCGTCGAGCAGGCGCAGCTCCGGGCCGGCGCCGGTGACATAAACCCAAGTCGGCAGCATCGGCGCCGAGTGCGCCGCGCGGCAAGCCGCACCGAGAGCGAGCGCCGCGGCCAGCGCCGTCAGGGCCGCGGCCTTCGTCAACTGCTGCGCCGCCGCCATGGCAACTGCTAGCGGCCTTCGCCGGCGCCGTACGCGGGATGCGCGCCCGCGCCCGCGGCCGCGCCCGGCGCGGAACGCTCGAGCAGGGGCGCCAGCCGCCGCGCCTGCTCCATCAGTTGCTCGAGCTGCCGGGGGTAGATCGATTGCGGCCCGTCGCTCGCCGCGTGCTCGGGCTGGTCGTGAACCTCCACGATCAGGCCATCGGCGCCCACCGCCAGCGCCGCGCGCGCCAGCGGCAGCACGCGGTCGCGGCGTCCGGTCCCGTGACTGGGGTCCACGATCACCGGCAAGTGGCTGACCGCCTTGACCGCCGGCACGACGCTGAGATCGAGCGTGTTGCGTGAATGGTCGGAGAACGTGCGCACGCCGCGCTCGCACAGCACGACCTGATAGTTGCCCTCGGACAGCACGTATTCCGCCGCCATCAGCCATTCATCCAGCGTCGCCGCCATGCCCCGCTTCAGCAGCACCGGCTTGCGCGACTGGCCGGCGCGGCGCAGCAGCGAATAGTTCTGCATGTTGCGCGCGCCGATTTGGATCATGTCGGCATATTGCTCGACCAGCGCCAAGCTCTCGGTGTCGATCGCCTCGGTGACGATGCCCAGCCCGAAGCGTTCGCGGGCCTCGGCCAGGATCGCCAGCCCCTTTTCCCCCAAGCCCTGAAAGGCGTACGGCGAGGTGCGCGGCTTGAAGGCGCCGCCGCGCAGCAGTTGCGCGCCGGTTGCAGCCACCTGGTCGGCGATGCGGAACAATTGCTCACGGTTCTCGACCGCGCACGGCCCGGCGATGAAGGCCAGCTCCCCGCCGCCGATGGCGGCGCGGCCCACGCGCACCACCGTCGGTTCCGGCTTGACCTCGAGGCTGACCAGTTTGTAAGGCTTCGAGACCCGGATCGCCTCGGCCACGCCCTCCAGCACTTCCAGGTCGCTGGGCTCGAGCGCGCCCTTGTTGCCGGTGATGCCGATGGCCGTGCGCTGCGCGCCGGGAATGGCGTGGGCGCGCAGCCCCAGGCTCTCGATGTGGCGGCAGACGGCGGCGATCTGCTCCGCCGTCGCGTCCGCTCGCATTACCACCAGCATGCCGCCCGCCTCCGCTCAGCCGAAAAACACCGACGCGATCTCATAGAGTTCCGGATCCACCTTGCGGTTGGTTCCGAGCGCGTCCGCCAGCGGCACCGAGGTCAGCCGCTGCCCTTGCAGCGAGGCCATGCGCCCGAACTCGCCCTGGTGCACCATGTCGATCGCCTGCACCCCGTAGCGGGTCGCGAGCACGCGGTCGAAGGCGGTGGGCGAGCCGCCGCGCTGGATGTGCCCCAAAATCACCACCCGCGTCTCGAAATCCGTGCGCGCCTGAATCTCCGCCGCCAGCGTCGAGCCGATGCCGCCCAGCCGCACATGGCCGAACTCATCGAGCTTTTGTCCCTGCGTCACCTGGTCGGCGCCGTCGGCCAGCCGCGCCCCTTCCGCCACGACCACGATGCTGAAGTACTTGCCGCGCGCGTGCCGCCGCTTGAGCAGATCGCAGACCTGGTCGATATCGATGCGCCGCTCCGGAATCAAGATCACGTCGGCGCCGCCGGCGATGCCGGAGTAGGTGGCGATCCAGCCGGCGTCGCGGCCCATGACTTCGACCACCATAATGCGATTGTGCGCCTCCGCGGTCGTGTGCAGGCGGTCAATCGCCTCGGTGGCGATATTCACGGCGGTGTCGAAGCCGAAGCAAAAATCGGTGCCGGCGAGATCGTTGTCGATGGTCTTCGGCACGCCCACGATCTTCAGCCCCGCCTGATAGAGCTTGAGTCCCACGCCCAGCGTGTCGTCGCCGCCGATGGCGATCAGCGCGTCGAGCTGGTTTTCGGCGAAGGTCTTGCGCACGCGGTCCACGCCGTCGGGCTGCTTCATGGGGTTGGTGCGCGACGTGCGCAAAATGGTGCCGCCGCGATGGACGATGCCGGGGATCGAATCGAGATCCAGGGCTTGGAAGCGGTTTTCCAGCACGCCGCGCCAGCCCTCGAGAAAGCCCAATATCGAATCGCCGTAAAACATCGTGCCCTTGCGCACCACGGCGCGAATCACGGCGTTCAACCCCGGGCAGTCACCGCCGCCGGTGAGAATCCCCACTCGCATCCCTTTTCGTTCCCCTTTTCTCGTTCGAGTTTTTGCGGCACTCACAAAGAGTTTTATTCTAGCCTGTGCCGGCTGCGCCGTTGCGTCCACGGCTGGGAAACCACGTCTCCGTCGCGGGAGGCGTCGAGCATGCCCCCGAGCGCGCGCACGAGTTGGGCTGCGAGGCGCTGCAGATCTTTTCCGCCAGCCCGCGGCAGTGGCGGGCGCCGGAGATCTCTGCGGCCGCCGGGCGCTTGTTCGCCGCGCGGCGGCGGCAGTGGAAGCTGCGCCCGGTCGTCATTCACGACAATTACCTGATCAATCTCGCGGGGGCCGACGCCACGCTGCAAACGCGCTCGCGCGAGGCCTTCCGCGGCGAACTGCGCCGCGCCGCCGCGCTCGGCGCCGAGTTTCTGGTCATGCATCCCGGCAGCGCCGGCGGCGGCGGCCATGCCGCCGCCATCGCCCGCCTCGCCGCGGCCATCCGCGCCTGCGCGCAAGGGATGCGCTGGGGCCGGCTGCGTTTGCTGATCGAAAACACGGCCGGCGGCGCCGCACGCCTGGGAGGCACCTTCGCCGAGGTCGCCGCCATCCTCGAGGCCCTGCGCGGCCTCCCCGTCGGCGCCTGCATCGACACCTGCCATTGCTTCGCTTCCGGCTACGACCTGACCGATCCCGCCGGCTACGAAGCCACGATCCAGGAGCTCCGGGCCACCGTCGGATTGCGGCGCGTTTACGTGGTTCACGCCAACGATTCCAAGGGCAAGCTCGGCTCGCATCTCGACCGCCATCAGCACATCGGCCGGGGCTACCTCGGCGATGAAACATTCCGCCGCCTGTTGCACGATCCGCGCCTCAAGCACGCCGCCTTCATTCTCGAAACCCCGATCGATCGCCCCGGCGACGACCGCCGCAATCTCGACCGCCTCAAGTCGCTGCGCGGCGACGCCTAGCCTTCGCGACCGGGTCTGATTCGGGCGCGGCCGACCAAACCTCTGCGGCCACGAGGCGCCATGGGGAAGGGCGTGCGGCGCCGAGCAGGGCTCCAAGCCAGCGCGGGCTTGCCGCCGGGAAGATCGGCCGGCGGCCGGCTGGCGGGAAGCGACGTTCCTTGCGCGGTGTGCAGATCGGTTGCACTTGGGAGCATTACTTCCGCGCCGGCCTTGCCCACCGGCACGGCCTAAAGCTCATTGAATCTTTGAATCGCCACAGGGAGCCAGCAAGTGCGCGACGGCAGCCCGTTTGCTTACCCTCACCCCCGGCGGGGAGGGCGCGCATGGGGCGCGCCGATCCAAGAGGCGGCAACGATGCTGGCGGCGCTTTGCGATGGTGTTCTGGCCGCGTACGGCTCGATCCCCGTGCCCCATCGCGGCCGGGATCGACTGGTCGCGTTCTTGGAGCGGCGGGCGCGCACGCGTTGGACCGGCGTCCGCACGATCACCCGGCGAGGCCTGCGGCTGTTGTGCGATTTCTCGGTAGACGACGTGGGGTGGACGCTATATTCCTACGGCTGCCTCGATTATTTCGACGAGCAGGCGATGCGCCGCCTCCTTCGCCCGGGCGGCATCGCCATCGACGCCGGCGCCAATATCGGCTATTACTCGCTGCTGCTGGCGCGCTGGACCGGCTCCGCGGGCAGGGTTATCAGCTTCGAGCCGGTGCCGTTCACCTATTCCTTCTTGCAGCGCAACCTCGCGCGTAATGGCGGCAATAATGTCACGCCGGTCAATTGCGCGCTCGGCGCGGGAGCCGGCCGCGTGCGCATGACGAATCCATCGGGAGCCAGGCTCGGGCATTTCAGCGTCGCCGAGAGCGGCGGCTTCGAGGTGCCCTGCGCGACGCTCGACGGCGAGATCGCGCGGCTCGACCTCAGGCGCGTTGATTTCATCAAAATCGACGTGCAGGGCTACGAGCTCGAAGTGCTGCGCGGCGCCGAGGATTGTCTGCATCGCTTCCGGCCTAGCCTGATGTTCGAGGTCGATAAGAAAGCCCTGCATGAGCACGGCGTCCTGCCCTGCCAGCTCGGGCGGTTTCTTCGCGAGCGGGGCTATGAACTGTTTCGCGCGAACCGGCACGCGTGGCTCTCGCCGGCGCAATGCGTCAGCGACGATTCCGTGAGCTGGTTCAATCTTTTTGCGGTCCACTCCGGAGCCTAGGCGTCGTTCGGCGGGACGCTGGCGCCGCCGTCGGGGGCGCGTCTCGCGGCGCATGCGCCGTGTTGCAAGCGTGAGCCGGTCAGGCTCGAGGCGTTCCCGGGCATCCCCAAGCTCTTGACCCTGGCGGCCTGACGCCGGGGACCCGATGCCGCGCAAAAGGCAATTCGCCTCGCCCGGCGCCGGGCTCCAACGGCCTCGGCCGGCGGCCAGCGGTCAAGAGCCCGATCCGGGAGGGTACAATCGAAGTTCCTCCCCATGGCGAGTGCCCCGTCTGTTGCGACTTCGAGCCGCCCAGCCAGCTTCGCGGAGGTGCGGCGGCAGGCGGCGCGCTACAACGTCATCCCGCTGACGCGCACGCTGCTAGCCGATCTGGAGACGCCCGTGGCGGCCTATCTCCAGCTCGCGTCCGGCGATCAGGGACGCTACTCCTACCTGCTTGAAAGCGTGACCGGCGGCGAGATCGTGGGTCGCTACTCCTATATCGGCTGGGCGCCTTATCGCCTGTTGCGGCAGCGGCAGGGCCGGGTTGAGGAGCTGCGGCCGCCCGAACGGCGCTGGAAACCGCTCGCCGAAGACCTGATCACGGCGGCGCGCGCCGAAGTCGCCCGCCGGCGCTTGGCCCCGGTGGAGGGCCATCGCTTCCTGGCGGGCGCGGTGGGCTATCTCGGCTACGATTGGGTGCGCTCGTTCGAGAAGCTGCCGGCGCGCGCGCAAGACGATTTGGGCGTGGATGAAGCGCTGCTGATGTTTTTCTCGCGGCAGGTGATCTTCGATCACGTGCGGCGGCAGATGACGCTGGTGGCCTGCGTCATGGCCGAACCGGGACGCTCGCTGGCGGCGGAATATGCGCGGGCGCGCCGCGACCTGGAGGCGATGGAGCGGCGGCTGCGGCGTCCGCCGCGGTTGCCGCGGCCCGCCCGGCCGCCGCGCCGCGCCGCCCGCCCCCGCGCCACGCTGACGCCGGCCCAGTACCAGGCGGCGGTGCGCCGCGCCCGCGAATACATCCTCGCCGGCGACGCCTTCCAGATCGTGCTCTCGCAGCGTTGGGACCGGCCCACCGCGGCGCCTCCGTTTCAGGTCTATCGCGCGCTGCGCACGATCAATCCCTCGCCCTACATGTTTTATCTCCAGCTGGACGGCCTGCACCTGGTGGGCGCCTCGCCGGAGCTGTTGGTCGGCATCGAAGACCGCGAGATTCTCTACCGGCCCATCGCCGGCACGCGCCCGCGGGGCGCGACGCCGGCGCACGACGAGGCCCTGGAAGCCGAGCTGCGCACCGACGCCAAGGAGCGCGCCGAGCACGTCATGCTGGTGGACCTGGGCCGCAACGACGTGGGCCGGGTGGCGGAGACCGGCTCGGTGCGCGTGCCGCGGCTCATGTACGTGGAGAAATACTCGCACGTGCAGCACTTGGTCAGCGACGTGCGCGGGCGGCTGGCGCGCGGGCAAGATCTCTTCGACGCCCTGCGCGCCTGCTTTCCCGCGGGTACGCTGACGGGCGCGCCCAAGGTGCGGGCCATGGAAATCATCGAGGAGCTCGAGCCCACCCGCCGCGGCGCCTATGGCGGCGCGGTGCTCTACCTGGACTTTTCCGGCGACCTCAACGCCTGCATTGCCATCCGCACCATCCTCATGCGCGGCGGCGTCGCGCACGTCCAGGCGGGAGCGGGCATCGTCGCCGACTCGCGGCCCGAGCGCGAGCACGAGGAGTGCCGCAACAAAGCCGGGGCGCTGCTGCGCGCCATCGCCATGGCGGAAGACGGGCTGCGCTCGGGTAGGCGCCGATGATCTTCCTGCTCGACAACTACGACTCGTTCACGTTCAACCTGGCGCAGTATTTCGGCGAGTTGGGCGAGGAGGTCGTCGTGCGCCGCAACGACCGGACGACGGTCGCGGAGATCCTGGAGCTTCGCCCCGCGGCGCTGGTGATCTCACCCGGCCCCTGCACGCCCGACCAGGCCGGCATCAGCGTCCCCGCCGTGCGCGCGCTCGCGGGCCAGATCCCGATCTTGGGGGTCTGCCTCGGCCATCAGGCGATCGGCCAGGCCTTCGGCGCCCGGATCGTGCGCGCGGCGGCGGTCATGCACGGCAAGACCAGCGCCATCACTCACGACGAGCGCACCATCTTCCAGGGCTTACCCAACCCGTTTGCCGCCACTCGTTACCATTCGCTCGTGATTCAGCCTGAGTCCCTGCCAGATTGCCTTGAAGTCAGCGCCCGAACTGCCGATCAGCTGATTATGGGGGTGCGCCACCGGCAATGGCCGGTGGAGGGGGTTCAGTTCCACCCTGAGAGCATCCTGACCAGTGAGGGTAAGTCCTTGCTGCTGAATTTCTTGCGGATGTATATCCGGGGTTAGGGGTAGGCCGGTATTGCCGGAAGAATCACTAGCGCGAAGGCCGATTTTGCGGTAGTCTCGGTGCAATCCCGCGCCGTCTCCCTCCCGGCGTGATCCGGGCATCCGCTATGACATCCCTGCAAAGCGCCCGCATCTTGATCGTGGACGACGAGGCGGAGATTCGTGACCTCCTCCTGACTCGCCTGCAAATGGAGGGCTACGAGTGCGCCCAGGCGGCGGGAACCGAAGCCGCCCTGCGCTATCTCGACCAGACGCCCTGCGACGTGGTGGTGAGCGACCTGCGCATGGCCGGCCGCTCCGGGCTGGCGCTGCTCGATGAAGTCAAGCGCGCCTATCCCAAGACCGCCGTCATCCTCGCCACCGGCGAGAACGACATCCGGGTGGCGATCGAAGCCATGAAGCAGGGGGCGGCCGATTATCTGCTCAAGCCCTTTCAATTCGATTTGGTCACCGCGGGCATCGCCCGGGCGCTGGAAAAGAAGCGGCTGGAAAACGAGATCGAGAACTACCGCTTGCGGCTGGAGCAGATGGTCAGCGAGCGGACGCGGCAGTTGCAGGAGGCGATGCGGCAGGTCGAGCGCACCTACGACGCCACCTTGCAAGCCTTGGGCGCGGCGCTCGACATGCGCGCCACCGAGGTGGCCGGCCACTCCTTGCGGGTCAGCCGTTTCTCCGAGGAGATCGCGCGGCGCATGGGGTTCGAAGGCGAAGATCTGCGCAACATCCTGCGCGGCGCCTTCCTGCACGACATCGGCAAGCTCGGCATCCCCGACGCCATCCTCCTGAAAAACGGCCGGCTCACGGCGCAGGAAAAGATGGTGATGGAAAGCCACGTGCGCCTGGGCTACGACATGGTGCAGCGCATCGAGTTCCTGGAAGCGGCGGCCGACATCGTGCTCAATCACCAGGAGCGCTACGACGGCCTGGGCTACCCGCGCGGGATGAAGGGCGAAGAGATTCCGCTGGCGGCGCGCATCTTCTCCGTCGCCGACGCTCTGGACGCCATGACCTCGGACCGCCCCTACCGCGCGGCGCTGCCCTTCGCGATCGCGCGCGCGGAGATCGTGCGCGAGGCGGGGCGGCAATTCGATCCCGCCGTCGTGGACGTGTTCTTGTCCGTTCCCGAGGAGCGCTGGCGGCACATCCGCGACGAGGTGGACCAGGAAAGCTACACGCAGCAAGTGATCCGGCACCGCGCCGGCGCGCCGGCGGTGCCGCCCGCCTCCGACGTCGTGATGCTGCCGCGGCTGCGCGCCGCCGCCGGCAAGGCCTAAGCTCCCAGCTCCATCCGGCCGCCGCTTTCCCCGCTCCGCGCTCCCGGCCGAGGCGGCGGGCGGCGCGGCCGCAGGGAAAAGACCGCGCAGATCCTGCGGCCATTGCCCCCTGAACTCAGCGACCTGGCGGGGGGAAACGTGCTCGGCCAACAAGCGTACGATGGCGGCGGCGCGGCGGCGGGCGGCTCCCGGGCCCACGCGCCACGCCCGCGGGCTCCGCGGCGATGAGATGTGGGACCCAGCGTTCGCCGTCACTTCGCGCAGCCGCAGGGCGCGGGGATCCACGCCGGGCCGATCACCGCCAGCGCCAAGTCGCGGTCGGCGGCGATACCGCCAACTGCCGGGATCCGCTCATCAGCACCGCGCCGAGGCATTTGCCGGCCCTGGCGGCGCCGCCGAACAGACCCGTGGAGTGCCCGGCTAGGACGATTATTGTTTCGCGACGACCCCGCTCCAGCGGCAGGAAGCTCCCCTCAGGGCTTCGAGTATACTCGCGGCATTCAGCGAGGGCGCGCGCACGCCGCTGGCGGGCGCTGCCGCGAACGCGAACGGCGCCGGCTCGCAATCGCGGCCCGCGCACGCGACCGGAAACGCTGCTATGGTGAGGGACGGACAACCCGCATGACGGACTTGAGGGGCGATGATGCCGCCGCACGCTTGCGGCGCTACAACCGCTTTTTGCTCCTGGTCGCCGGCCTGGGCGGCCTGCTCTACGGCGTGGACGTCGGCATCATCGCCAGCGCCCTGCCCTATCTCCAGGCGACCTCGGGATTGAACGGCGACCAGTTGTCCGTCGTCGTGGCGGCGGTGCTGCTGGGCGCAACCATCTCCACGCTGTTTGCCGGCTGGCTGGCGGATTGGATGGGGCGGCGCTGGCTGATGATTGTGACCGGCGCCATCTTCGTGGTCAGCATCCCCATGATCTCGCTGGCGCACGGCTACGGCCCGCTGGTGATCGGGCGGCTGTGCCAGGGCGTGAGCGCGGGCCTGATTGGCGTGGTGGTGCCGCTGTATCTGGCCGAGTCGCTGCCCGCGGCGACGCGCGGCAAGGGCACCGCCATCTTCCAGTGGCTGCTGACGCTGGGCATCGTCGCGGCGGCGCTGGTGGGCATGTATTTCAGCTACCGCGTGGACGCGGTGGCCAAGCTGGGCGACGCGCAACGGCTCTTCGCTTTCAAGGACTTCGCCTGGCGCAGCATCTTTTGGGTGTCGTTGCCGCCGGGGCTGTTCTTCTTCGTGGGCGGATTCTTCCTGGCCGAGTCGCCGCGCTGGCTGGCGCGGCGGCGCGGCGTCGAAGCCGCCGCCGCCGCCCTGCGCCGCTCGCGCACCGAGCAGGAAGTGCGGCTGGAAATGGACGAGATTCAAGCGGCCTTGCAAGCCGAGCGCGCGCAGCGCGGCCAGGCCAAGGAATCGCTGCTCAAGCGCAAGTACGTGCTGCCCTTCCTGCTCGCTTGCGTGATCCTGTGCCTGAACCAGACCACCGGCATCAACTCGCTCATCGGCTACAACACCAACATCCTGCTGCAAAGCGGCCTCTCGGATTTGCAGGCGCACTGGGGCTACATCGTTTTCACGCTGATGAACTTCTTGCTCACCATCGTCGGCGTGATGCTGGTGGACCGCCGCGGGCGCAAGTTCCTGCTCTCGCTGGGCACGGCGGGGGTGGTGGTGTCGCTGGTGGCGACGGGCGTGCTGTTCGCGCGCAACGAGCGCGGCAACGTGGACGTGCGCGCGGCGGTGCAGGCGCTGGTGCGCCCAGATCAAACGCTAACACTCGACTTCAACCGCGCGCTGGAAGCGCGGCTGCTGGCCGCCGCCGGGCGGCCGGCGGCGGCCTTCGGCGGCCGTCCCGCCTCGCTTTCGGTCATCTACGCGTACGGCGACTTCCAGTTCGCCTCGCCGGTGGTGCGCTCGGACCAGACCGCGGCCAAGCCGATCGCGATTGACCGGCAGGACTCGCTGCCGGCGAACGGAGTGGTGGCGTTCTTCACCGATCCGTTCGCGGCGCTGGGCCCTGCCCGCAGCGCGCCGCTGGTGATTCGCCATGCCACCCTCACCCCCTTGCCCAGCACCGAGAACGGCTGGGTGACGGCGGTGACGCTGTTCTTCTTCATGGGCTTTTATGCGATCGGACCGGGCATCGTCGTCTGGCTGGCGCTTTCGGAGTTGATGCCGACGCGCATCCGCTCCACCGGCATGAGCATCGCGTTGCTGCTGAACGAGGCGGTTTCGACGCTGATCGCGGCGATCTTTTTGCCCACGGTCGGCCACTACGGCTACGCCTCGATGTTCTTCGCCTTCGCCGCGTTCACCGTCCTCTACTTCTTGGTCGCGCTCTTGCTGCTGCCGGAGACGAAGGGACGGACGCTGGAAGAGATCGAACGCTTCTTCGCGCCGCCCGACCGCGCCGCCGACGCGATTCCCCAGCCCTAGGCGGCGCGCGATCGCGGGCGCGAATGCCGCCCGCCCGCACGACCGCGGCCTCGACTGCTGCTGCCGGGGCCGCTCGTCCCGCCGCGCGGCGACGAACGAAACCTTGACGGCACTCTTCCACGGCAGCGGCCGCGATCGCCGCGCCCCTTAGAGCAAGATCATGACACTGTCATGAATGACAGAATCGTGCTGGCGCTGCTGCTCGACGGCCCGCGGCACGGCTACGCGCTGGCGCCGCAGGCGGGGCTGATTCTCGCGCGCGGGCCGCTGCACAACAACGTGATCTATCCGCTGCTGCGGCGCTTCGCGGCGCGCGGCTGGGTGCGGGCGCGGGCGGCGGCGGGCGCGCGCGGCCGGACGCGGAAGCTCTACGCGCTTTCGGCCGCGGGGCGGCGCGAGGTGCAGCGGCGGCTGAAGAGCTTCACGCCGCGCGACGCGCAAACCGCCGGCGCCTTTCAACTTCGCGCCGGCTTGTTCGGCATGCTGACGGCGGCCGAGAGGCGGCGCATTCTGGCGGCGGGCGATCAGGTTCTCGCCGGGCGCGAACAAAAGCTGCGGGCGATGCTCGCGCATTTCCGGCCGGCGGGCTTTCCCGCCGCTGTCCTGCGCTTTCGCTTGCGGGAGACCACCGCCGAGCGGCGCTTCCTCGAGCGCCTGGCCCGCTTGGCGACAGATTCGAAATCCGTGGGAGGCCGGAGATGATCCAACCGATCGAAGCGCTGTGGCTGGCGTTGGGCGCCTATTGGCTGCTCGCGGCCCGGCACAGCAAGGCGACGCGCCGCCGCGAGGCGCGCTGGCGGACCTGGGGACGGCTGGCTTTGCTGGCCGCCGCCTTCGAGTTCGTGTTTTCGCCCTGGGGCCGGATCGGCTGGCTGGGAGGGCGCTTCGTGCCGGCCGGCGCGGTCACGTACTGGCTGGGCGTGGGGCTGACGGCGGCGGGCATCACGGTCGCGGCCTGGGCGCGGCACTGCCTGGCGGCCAACTGGTCGGGCGCGGTCACGCTGAAGGAAGGCCACGAGCTGGTCCGCCGCGGCCCCTATGCGCGCGTCCGCCATCCGATCTATGCCGGCATCCAACTCGGCATGCTGGGCACCGCCATTGCGGTGGGCGAGTGGCGGGCGCTGCTTGCCTTCGGCGGCTTGGCCCTGGCGCAGGCCTTGAAGGCGCGGAAAGAGGAGCGCTGGCTGGCGAGCGAGTTCGGCGCCGCCTTCGCCGAACACAGCCGGCAGACCGGCATGTTTGTGCCGCGGCTATTCTAGCCGGCCCAGCGCGGCGGCGGACACGCGCCCGCCACTGACCGCGCGGACGGTCGCGAAGCGGGACGCGGTGCTAAACTCCGCCCATGGCGCCCCGCAACTCCGATTCCACCGAACTTCATCAGCGCGAGAGTCACGCGCATCTTCGTCCCCCGACGCAGGTCCTGACGCGGGGCTTCGATCCCCGCCTGTCGGTGGGCTCGGCGCGGCCGGCGGTGTTTCGCAGCTCGACCTACGTGTTCTCGAGCCCGGAAGCGGCCGAGCGCGCATTCGCGATCACCAGCGGCCGTCTGCAGCCGGAGCCGGGCGAGCAGCCGGAGCTGATCTACTCGCGCATGAATCATCCCAACGCGGAGATTCTCGAGGATCAGGTGGTGCCGCTCGAAGCCGGCGCCACGCGCGCGCTCGTCTTCAACAGCGGCATGGCCGCCATCACGACCGCGCTGATGGCCTTCGCCAAGCCCGGGCAGGCGATCATTTACACCGTGCCGATCTACGGCGGCACGCAGCATTTCATCCAGGATTTCTTGCAGCCGCTGGGGGTGCGCGGCGTAAAGGTGCCGGCCGGCGACACCGCCGCGCTGCGGCGCGCGATCGAGCGGGAAGCCGATCCGGCGGTCGTGCTGGTCGAGACCCCGGCCAACCCAACCCTGGTCATGACCGACATTCACGCCGCGGCGGCCGCGTGCAACGCCCGGACGCCGAAGCCGGTGCTGATGGTGGATAACACCCTGCTGGGGCCGGCCTTCCAGCATCCGCTGCCCTGCGGCGCCGACTTGTGCCTCTACTCGGCGACCAAGTACCTGTCCGGCTTCAGCGACCTCATCGGCGGCATGGCGATCGCGGCCGACGGCAGCCTGATCACCAAGATGAAGGGGCTGCGCAGCTTGCTCGGCAACATCTTGCAGCCGGATGAGTGCTGGATCTTGGACGGCCATCTGCCCACCGTGAACCTGCGCATGACGCGCGCCTGCGAAAATGCGCAGCGCATCGCCGCCGCGCTGGCGCGCAACCCCGCGGTGGCGCGGGTGCATTATCCGACGCTGTTCACCGATCCCGAGCAGATCAAGATCTATCGCGCGCAATGCGACGCGCCGGGCGCGATGATCAGCTTCGAGGCGAAGGGCGGCAAGGCGGCGGCGTTCGATTTCTTGCGCTCCCTGCGCGTCGGGCGCGACGCCGTCTCGCTGGGCGGCGTCGAGACGCTGGCCTGCCATCCCATGACTACGACCCACTCCGGGTTCACCCCCGAGGAGTTCGCGCAGGCGGGCGTGACCGCGGGGCTGGTGCGGCTTTCGATCGGCATCGAAGATGCCGAGGACCTGCTGGCCGATTTCGAACGCTCCCTCGCCGCCGTGGCGCCGGTGCAATCCGAACCTTGAGGCGCACGCCGCGCCCGGCACTGCGGCGATCGCCCTGCCCGATGCAAAGCCCCGGTTCCGCCAGCGCGCGGGGGCGGGCGCCTAGGTTCAATCCTGCGGCACGGGAATCTTGCGGCTGATGAACATCGCTACGGCGAAGCCGATGCAGAACATCAGCGCCAGGACGCCGTTCACGCGATTGACCAGGCTGATCACGCGCGGCTGCGGGATGCCCGAGCGCGGCAGCACCACCCATTCCATGAAGACGTAAACGATGATGCCGTACACCGGCCCCCAAAGCACCGGCCGGCGCACCAGGAACACGAGTTTCCGGCCGGCGAGGAAAAAGACCGTCGTCCAGATCAGGGCAATGGTGAAGTGCAGCACGACGCCGAGCGCGACCGAGCTCCAGCCGAGATGGAAGGCGCGCGGGCCGATCAGGCCGGAGGCGATGTACTGGAAGATCTGGTACGGAGTGATGGACCGGAAGAAATTGAAGATGATGTTGTCGGCGATATCGAAGACGCCCGCCAGCAGGCCGATCCAGAGCAGCGTGCCGGCGCCGGCCGAGCGTACCGCGGTTGCGAGCGAAGTCGATTGCGAGCCGGCGCTCATTCTGCGCGTGCCTCCCGCGCCAGGCTCGAGCCGCGGCCCAGCGGCAGCAATAATATAGCGCAGCCGGCGACGGTGACTCGCGGCGGGTTCGCGGCGCCGCGGGCGCCGCGGCGCAGGCCGTCCGAAAGGCGCCTTTTCGCGGCGCGGCTGATTGCGGCGCCGGTGCAGAAGTGGCGAGACGGGAGGCCAGCGCATCTCATGGCGCATGGGCAAGAAGATGTCGCCGACGTTGCGGATCGCCTGCGTGGCGGGCGGGGGATTCCTGGTCGCGAACGCCATTCGATTTCGCCGGCGGCGGAGCACGGCGATTCCGCTCGGCATGGCGGGAGGGTTCCTGCTGCGCAGCGGCGCCGAGGGGCGCATGCCGCCGCGCGAGCGGCCTCGCTTCGCCGTATGCCGCGGCGCCAAGTCGCTGCCCGGGCCGGCGCGCGCCGCCGCCCTCGCGGGCGGCGCGGCGCTGATTGCCGGCACCGTGCGGCGGCGGTCGGCGCTGAGCCCGCCGCTGGGCATGGCCGGAGGGATGCTGCTGCGCGCGAGCCTTCATGGCCATTTCGCCGGCCGCTGCGCCGCGTAAGGAGCGGGCAAGGTCCGCTCGCTCGCGGTTCGGGCCCGGCGCGCTTGCGCCCGTAGACGGCTCATTCGCGGGAAGTCTCGACAGCGCCGGCGGCGGCGCGCCGCAGTTCCGCGATGTCGAGCTTCTTCATCTGCTGAAACGCGCGGGTGCCGCGCGCGATCTTGGCTTCATCGCCGCTTCCCATCAGCTCGCCCATCATGGCTGGAGCGATTTGCCAGGAGACGCCGAATCGGTCTTTGAGCCATCCGCACTGCTCGGCGCGAGGATCGGCGGAAAGCCGGACCCAGAATTCGTCGATCTCCGCCTGCGTATCGCATGGGACGAGGAACGAGATCGCTTCATTGAACGTGAAGCCGTGCGGGCGCGCGCTGTCCATCGCCGCGAACTGCTGGCCGGCAAGCGTGAACGAAGCGAACTTGACCGTGCCGGGCGCCTCCGGCGCTTCATCGGCGCCATAGCGCGCCAGCACGGCGGCGCGGGAGCGCGGGAACGTGCCGGCATAGCACTGAATGGCCTCTTCCGCCTTGCCGGCGACCGGGCCGGTGAACAGGAGAACGGGCGTGATCTTTTGTCCCTCGGCGCCGTCGCTCGCGTACATCAACTGCCACGAAAGTCCGTAACGGTCCTCCAGCCAGCCGTAGCGCTCGCTGAAGGGATAGCTGCCGATGGGCAGGAACGCCCGTCCGCCCGGCAAGAGCCGGCTCCAGAGCTCGTCCACTTCGGCGGCATTCCCGCACCGCACCGCAAACGAGATGGAGGGATTGAAGCGAAACCGCGGCCCGACACTGATCGCCATGAACGGTTGCTCGGCGAGCGTGAACACTACAACGTCGGTATCCCCGGAAGGGGTGTTGCGCAGCGTCGTGACGCTGTCCACTCGCGAGCCCGGAAATAGCGACACGTAAAAGGCGGCCGCCTGCTTGGCTTCCTTGTCGAACCAGAGATGCGGGGTGATCGCCTTCATGGCAGGCCCTAAGCTTTGAGATGCGGCGGGGATGGCCGGCGCGGGTGACAAGCGAAGTCGTCGTAAGCGCCCGCCTGAGGGCTAATCTTCGCGCAAAGCCTCCATGGGCGGCAGCCGCGCGGCGCGGCGCGCGGGCACCCAGGCTGCGGCGCCGCCGATCATCGCCAGGCCCACCGCCACGGCGCACAGCACCCAGGGATCGGCGGGAGTTATCCAAAACAGCAATCCCCGCACCGCGCGTGCGCCGGCAAAGGCCAAAACCAGGCCGAGCGCAATGCCCGTACCCACCACCACCCCCGCCGCTTGGCGGCGGGTCGCCCCCATCGCCATGCGCACGCCGATTTCGCGCCGCCGCAGCGTGACGCGATACGCCAAGACCCCGTAGATGCCGATGGCCGCCAGCAACAGCGCCAGCACGGCGAATGCCGCCCCGAGCCAGGCCAGCAACAGACTGGAGCGCAGGCCGCCCTCGATCTTCTGCCGGAAGGGCGTGAACTGCACCGTCAACTGCGGCGCCACGCCATCCACCGCCGTCACCACCTCGTGCTCCAGCGTCGCCAGGTCCATGGTCGAGTAGACCGCCGCCTCGAAATCCGGGTCGAGGTGGCGATTCTGGAAAGCGTCGAGAAAGACGATCGGCACGAAGGGCGCGCGCAGGGCTTCGTATTTCTCGTCGGCCGCGAGGCCGACGATGCGGTACGCCGGACCCGGCTTGCCCGCCATGTTTTCGATCTGGAACCACCGCCCGATGGGGCTGGCGCCGCCCAGGTATTGGCGCGCGAAGGCTTGGGTGACGATGGCCACCGGCGGCGAAGCCGTCGTATCCGAGTCCAAAAAGTTCCTGCCGGCCAGGAGCTTGGCGCCGAAGGTTTGGAAAAATCCCGGGCTGATCTGGTTGAACCACGGCGTCGCCCGCGTCACCCCCGCATGGCCTGCGCTCGGCGCGATGCGGATCACACCGTCCACGCCGATGCCCGCGACCGGCATGACCCTGACCATGGTGGCCGCGCGCACCGCGGGAATGCGCTGCAGACGGGATAACAGCCGCTGCTGATACGCCAACCGGGCTTCCGGGGCCAGATGCAAGGGGCTGAGATCGGCGTCGAGGACCAGCACATGGTCTTCCCGGAACCCCGGCTGCACCGCCGCCAAGCGGTGCAGCGAGCCGGCAAACAGCAGCCCGGCCGCCAGCAGCGCCGCCGCCAGCGCCACCTGCGCGACCACCAAACCGCGCCGCAAGCCGCTGCCGCCGGCTAGACTCCGCCCGCCCGAGCGGAGCGCCTCGGCGGGGGCGGTCTTGGCTGCCGCCAGCGCCGGCGCCAGGCCGGCGAGCAGGCAGATCGCCGTAGCCCATGCCGCCAAGAGCGCCAAGAACCGCCAGTCCAGGGAAAATTCAAACCAGGGCGTCTGCGCGCCTGCTTGCAGCGCCGCCGCCAGTGCCGGGGTGCCCGCCGCCGCGATTGCCACGCCCACCAAGACGCCGCCCACCGCCAGCGCCGCGCTCTCCGCCAATGCCGAGCGCGCCAGCGCCGCCTGCGCGGCGCCCAGAGCCAGGCGCACGGCCATCTCGCGCCGCCGGGCGCCGGCGCGAGACAGCAGCAGATTGGCCAGATTCGCCGCGGCAATCAGCAGCACCACCGCTGCCAGTGCGAACAACATCCAAAGCGGGGACGCGTAGCGCCCGCCCAAACTGGAAACGCCCCGCGCGGCGCTGAAGACTTCGAGCCGGCGCTTAAGGTAATGGCTGCGCGCTCGCGGCCCGTAATCGGAGGGCACGGTGGCGGCGAACATGGCCGGAGAGATCGCCGCCAGTTGCGCACTGGCCCGTTCGAGGTCCCAGCCCGGCCGCAACCGGCCGATGGGATCGAGCAGCCAGGCGTACGGTGCGTGCAGCCAGGCTCCATCGCCATCTAGCAGCGGTTCCGCGCACAGCGGCAAAGCCACATCGAAGGAACCGCCAACGTCCACGCCGCGAAAGCCCTTGGGCGTTACGCCCAGGATCGGCAACGCGTGGCGGTTCAGGGTAATGAACGTTCCGGCGATGGGCACGCCGTCCAACGCCCGGCGCCAATAGCTATAACTCAGCACCACCCCGGGCGCGCCGCAGCCGGGCTGGTCGTCGGCGGGGGCCAGCAGCCGTCCCGCGGCCGCTTGCACGCCCAGCACGGAAAAGAAATTTCCGGTGACCCAAATCTGTTGGACTAACCGCGCTTTTCCGGTGGTGGCGGCGTCAAGAGGCCCACCCGCCGACCCGGCCCACGCGGCCAAGTCGGTGAAAGCCTCCTGCGCCGCGGCGATGTGCTGATAAAGGGCGTAATTCACCGCACCGTAGGGCGCCCTGCCGCCGCCGCCATGGTGATCCGCGATCTCCACCTGCGCCAACTGCCCCGGATTGGGCACCGGCAGGGGCCGCAGCAGCAGGACATCGGCCAGGGCAAAAATCGCGGCGTTGGCGCCAATCGCCAGACCCAGGCAGAGCACCGCCGCGAGGGTGAAGCCCGGGGCATGGCGCAGGGACCGCAGGGCATCCCGAATGTCGCGCAGCAGCGGCGGGCCCGGCCGCCATGCCTGACGGCTCGGCCCGCCGGGCGGCGCGGACAGCTCGGCCAGCGCCGCGGCTCGCGCCTCGGCCTCGGCGGCGCCGGCCGCCCGTTGCGCCTGGTAGCAGGCCTCGAGATGCTGCGCCAGTTCTTCCTCGGCGGTCTGGCGGCGTGCCGGCGGGAGTGCGGCGCCGGCCAGGTGGGCTCGCGCCGCCGCCAGCCAGTCTTGCAGGCGGGGCTCCGCATCCGGCGCGCGGCCGGCTGGCCCTTGCAGCGGCGGTTCAGGCATGTTCGCCCCCGGTCACCTGCTCCACGGCGCGCACGAAACTCCGCCACTCCGACTGTTGCGCCGCCAGCATCCGCCGTCCGGCGGCGGTCAGGCGGTAAAAGCGCCGCCGCCGCTCGCCCGGCTTCTCCACCCAACGCCCGCGAATCCACCCGCGCTCCTCGAAGCGGTAAAGCAGGGGATACAGCGAGGCGGCGTTGTAGCGCAGCTCCCCGCCCGAACGGGCGGCGATCATTTGGCTGAGCTCGTAGCCGTGGCGCGGGCGCGCCTCCAACAACGCGAGCAACAGCAGTCCCGCGCTGCCCTTCTTGAGTTCCGCCGCGAACGCGCGCAGTGCCATATGTCGAACTGCAACATATCAGACCTCGCCCGCTGCGTCAACTCCGTTCGTGGAGCCCGCTGCGCTTCGCGCCCAAGGGGGAGCCGCAACCGATCCGAGGAGGACGGGCCTGCCCGAGCGACAAATTGGGAAGCGCGGTCCGCGATGGCCCGGTGTGGGAAGACCTTCTGGAGCGCGATGGCAGTGGCGGCGCGCCTGCCGCCACCGCCGCCGCCCGCTCGCCCATCGCGCGCTGCGCCCGCCGGGAACCAACAACTGCGGCGCGGCGCCGCTAATTGCGGCATAGCGTCAACTCCTTCTCCTGGACAAGCAGGCCGCTTTTGTCCTAACTTGCTGCCCGTTGGGCTCGCCGCGCGGCTCTAACGGCGGCGGCAGCGGATCCAGCGGCGGTGACTCATGATTGCCGTAGCTTCGTCGATGCTGGCGATTATGGCAGCGGCGAGCGCTTCCCCGGCTCGTCAGCCGCCCCCGCGGCAGAGCAGCGCCCTCATCAGAGAGCTCGGCGCCGCCGGCCTGGCTTCGCGCGTGAGAGCGCTGCGGCAGATCCGCGCCACGCCGCGTCTCCTCCAGGACCCCCAGGTCGGCCGAGCCATGGCGAAAATCCTGAGCGCCGACACCGATCCGCTTTCGCACTCGAGCCGGATCTGGCGCGGGCCGTACAACGAAGACTGGGCGGAATTCGACGCCAGCCTGGCGGCCACTCTGGAGACAAACTTCGGCTTCGCCGACCCCGACATCGCGCGCGCCCTCGTCCGCGCTTCCTACCAGCCGCAGAGCGCCTTCGCGGCAAGTATCGCCCGTCAGGGCGGCGCTGTGGTCCCCGAACTGGAAGTCTTCCTGGCCCGTGGCGTCCCAACCGTCAAAGCACAGGCCATTGGCGTATTCGGCTTCATGCTGGCGGACGGGCGCGACCGAAAGCTACTGCACCCGCTCTCGGCCGCCCAGGAGGATCTTGTGCGAAGAGCGGTCCTCGCGGGAGCTCGGGACAAAAGCCTCGTCGTGCGCGATGCCGCCGTGCAGTCGCTCGGCTTCGGCGGCGATACAGCCGATATAGGCTTGCTGCGCCGAATCGCCGCCACCGATCCCAGTTGCGCCCAGAACCCCAAGGGAATCACCCTCTGCCGGCAGACGCTCCAGGCGATCCAGAAGATCGAGGCGCGGGCGCAGCGCGGACCAGCAGGCGTCCGGTGACGTCGCGCGGGCCGGCCGAACGCCTGGGCGCACCGGCGCGGGCGGGGCGAGGCGCGTCAGCTCAGAAGCGAAGTGGATGAGCAGGCGCCCTTGCCGGCGCGGCGCGACGGCTCGCGGCCGGGCAGCCCGCCGGTCGTTGCAGGGTTGGAGGCGCGGGTGAGAATCGAACTCACGAATAAAGGTTTTGCAGACCTCTGCCTTACCACTTGGCTACCGCGCCTGAGGATGGGCGACGCTGGCGGCAGCGGAATTGCAGGCTGCCGCGCAAGGCATGGAGCGGGAGACGGGATTCGAACCCGCGACTTCGACCTTGGCAAGGTCGCACTCTACCGCTGAGTTACTCCCGCACGCTCGGAATTTCAATTTAGCATGGCGCCCAGTGGGGCGCAAACGGCGGCCGAGCGCGGCGCGGAAGCGGAGCGGCTGCCCGGCAGCGCGACGCGCGGGCGGCGCCGCGGACGTTCAAATAGCGGGGCAAGGCGGGTCCAAGCCCACCCTGCCCCGCCGTGCGCTAACGGGTTACCGAGAAAAACCCGGGGGCGAAAAAAAAGTTGTGGCCGCGCCGCCAGAATCTTGCGCGCAAATAGCGAACCCCGCCTCCGTATGCGTAGCCCCGAGAGGCGCGGCCGGAGGCGGGGTTCGGACGGTGAACTGATTGGGATTAGCCGAGGGCGGCTCGCCGCCTCGGCATCAGGGCGTATGGATCGCCCTGAAGCGGTTCTAGGCGCGGCGAGCGCCTAGGCTTCAGCCACCTCGCTAGTCCAAAATGCGCTGCGTTTACTGCCAGAACTTTCCACTGGACCACCTCCTTTCCTAGCGTGCTTTCAGTAGAACATCGCAGCGGAGGGAACGCAAGAACGGATCGGCACGGGACAAGAAAAGGCAACAGGGCGCGCGAAAGCGAGGGCTTTCGGCTGGGCGACAGCGGGCCATCAGCGGGCATCACGAACCTCGTCCCACGCGCCCGAGCGCACGGCAAGGCCGCTCATCTCCGGCGGCCGGGTCGCTTGGGCTCCGCGCCTGCGCGGGCGCGAGCGGGGAGGCAAAAGTCAGTGGAGGCCGGCGTAGGAGGCGCCCATCATGCCGCGGTCGCCTTGGCACAGGATCTCGATGATCTGTTGTTCCAAAACCGAGAGGTCCACGCCGGAACCGGCCGGAAACTTCTCGAGGAACGACTGCTGGCACTTGTCGAGGTCCTCGCGCAGGCGCTGATAGACGTCCCGCTGGGCGCGGGCTTCGTTCAAATCTTGCGGGCGGTCTCGCTTCAAGTAGAGTTCGAGATCTTGCATCAAAACCTTGGCGAACCTCCGCGCGCGCGCCTCGGTGGCGCTCGAGGGACGCACGGGCGCCGGCGCCGGCGCGGCGGCCACCGCCGTTGCCGCGGCGGGCGCGGCTGCAGTCGCCGGCGGCGGCACGGCAGGAAAGCGCGTGGTGGAGACCGTAACCGGGCTGGGCGCGGGGGAATCGTCGGCCGAGCGCCCGGTGCGGCGCATGATCTGGTCCAGCGCCAGGCCGGCGACGCGGAGCAGCGCCGACAAGCGCGGTTCCAATTGGCCGTCGGGCATCTCCGAGCCGCATTCGTAATAGAGCAAACCGATGGTCTTGTCGCGCACCACGAGCGGATGCAGGCCGCCCGCCAGCGAGGTCACGAAGCCCATCGGCAAGGGCTCTTGCAGCGGGCGGTCGGTGCGCCAGCTCAGCGCGCGCGCCTCGGCGGCGGCGAGAGCGAAGGCGTTATGGCCATCCAGCGAGATGCGAATGGGCGCGTCGAAGCCGGCGCTGCGCCAGTTGACCGCCGCGCCGCCCCGGATCACGTAGATCGCGACGCGCGGGGCCAGGTTGCTGGCGGCCATGAAAAGCGCTTGCAGAAGCTGCGGCGGCTGCGCCGAGTCGAGCAGCGCCGCCAGCCACCCCGGCCAAGGATCGAGGGGCACCGGCGGCGGCGGCAGTTGCGCCGACCAGCTTCGAATGCGCCGTTGCAAGGCCTGCTGCACCGGCGGGGTGGCGTCGTGCAAGGCGTTGGCCAGGCCGGCGTTAAGTTCCTGTTGCAGGCGCGTTTCGAGCGTGGCGCGCAGCGAACGCAGCGCGTCGTGCAGCGCCGTTTCCAGGTCGCTGCGAACGGACCGCTCCCAATCTTGCATGGCGGTGGAGAGTGACTCAGCAGCGCTCATTGCGGGCATTATAGGCCGCTTCGTGCCGCCGCTGGCGAGAATTGAACGGGAATTTGCCGGAGTTGACCCAAGTTAATTCCTGTCCCAATGACAGGGCTCCGCACCAGGGGCCAGGGCGCGGCGCAGCGGAGGGCGGCCCGTGCGCGGTCCGCGGCGGGCGGCCGCCGTGCTGCAGAAACGCCGCGCGCGGGCGCGGCGGGGCCGGCGGAGCGAGCCGGCTTACGGAAGGCAGGCACGGTATAATGATCCGAGGGGGCGTCCCGGTTTCGACGGGAGTGGATGAGATCGAGAGGCGTGTCGGGACCCATGCACCCGTAATCGCGTGGAAACCCTGAAATGCCAATCAACAACTGGCATACGCTGCTTAATTAATTAAGCAACGCGCTTGCCCGGGTTCGTTCGCAGGCCCGGAACAAGCGTCATCCTTGCGGACTGGCTGATGGCGCGTGCCGGGGCGCTGTCGGCGAGATCTTACCGGCTGGCGGACGGCGGCTCTTGTTCGTTCTGATCGCCGTTCGCGAGACACGCCGGAACGAACTACGCACGTAGTCTCTCGGTTGGCAGCACTTTCGGACGCGGGTTCAATTCCCGCCGCCTCCACCATTTTTCCGCTTCTCACTGGCGGCAGCCCCCGAATCCACCACAGAAAGTCCAGCCAGCCGAGATCGAGGGGGAGCGCGCATCGCAGCGAAGCGCCAAGCGAATGCGCAGCGCAGCGAAGCGCCAAGCGAAGACTCGCGAGACCCCGCCGGGCGGGTCCCTGCCAGCTGACCACGCCGGAGCGGGGCGGCCGGGGACCCCAAGGCGCAGCAGCGCACCTTGGGGCGGGAGAAGCCAGCAGGGCGAGGCCGCAGGCTGGGAGGGGCGCGCCGTTCCCCGGCTTCCCCGCGAGCGTGCAGGAACTCGGAAGCGGGCTTGTTATACTGCCCCCAAGCGTTGGTAAATCCCCGCTCCTCATGCCCGCGGCCAAGAAGACATTTTGGATCGAGACGTTCGGCTGCCAGATGAACGTGCACGACTCCGAGCGCGTCGCGGGCACGCTCTGCGCCCACGGTTTCGCCGCGGTCGAGCGGGCGGAAGAAGCCGATCTGATCCTCTTCAACACTTGCAGCATTCGCGAGAAGGCGGCGCAAAAGGTCTTTCAGCGGCTGGCGCAGTTTCGGCCGCTGGCGAAAGAAGGCAAGCAGTTCGGGGTGCTGGGCTGCGTCGCGCAGCAGGAGGGGGAGGCGATCTTCCAGCGCGCGCCGCATGTGAACCTGGTCGCGGGCTCGGCGAGCTATCCGCGGCTGGCGGAGCTGATCGCGCGGCTGGAAGCCGGCGAAAAGCGCGTGACCGGCCTGGGATCGGCGGAGGAGGCGTTCGAGACCGAACTGACCCGCCGCGATCATCCCTTCCGCGCCTACCTCACCATCATCGAGGGCTGCGACAAGCATTGCGCCTACTGCGTCGTGCCCTTTACGCGCGGGCCCGAGCGCAGCCGTGCCAGCGCCAGCATCCTGGCCGAGGCGCGGCAGCTGGCGGCGGCGGGCTACAGCGAGGTGCAGCTGCTCGGACAGAACGTGAATTCCTACCGCGACCCCTCGCCGGCGCGGTTGAGCTTCGCCGAATTGCTGGCGGCCGTGGCCGAGGTGCCAGGCCTGCGACGGGTGCGTTTCACGACCTCGCACCCGCGCGATTTCCATCCGGAGATCGTGCGCGTTTTGGGCGAGCACGAGACGCTGTGCGATCACGTGCACTTGCCCGTGCAATCGGGCTCCTCGCGCGTGCTCGCCGCCATGCGGCGCGATTACACGCGCGAGCAATATCTGGAGCGGATCGCGGCGATCCGCGCATGCCGCCGGCCGCTCGCGATCACGACCGATCTGATCGTCGGGTTTCCGGGCGAGTCGGACGAGGACTTCGCCGCCACGATCGAGCTCCTGGACGAAGTGCGCTACGCCGGCGCGTTCAGCTTCAAATATTCGCCGCGGCCCAACACTGCCTCCGGCGCCTGGCCCGACAGCGTGCCCGAAGCCGTCAAAGCCGAGCGGCTCATGATCTTGCAGCGGCGGCAGCAAGAGATCCAGCAGCACGACAACCAGAGCTTCGTCGGCCGCACGCTCGAGGTGATGGTCGAGGGACACAACCCCAAGCTGGGACAGTGGATCGGGCGGGCCAGCACGAACCGTTCCGTCAACTTCACCGGCAGCGGCTTGCGCGAGCCGGCCGCCGCGGCGCTGCCGATTTTTGCCGCGCCGCTGCGTCCGGGGGATTACGCTTGGGTAAGGATCACGAAGGCCGGAGCGAACAGCCTGGTCGGCGAGCAAGCGGCGGCGCCGGCGGCGGCAGGGAGGGCAATGTGGAAATCGAGATGAAGATCCGCGGGCTGATGATGGACGCCTCGACCAACACGCCCATCGTCATTCTCAAGGACGGCAGCGGCTCCACTGTCTTGCCGATCTGGGTCGGCATCTATGAAGCCAACGCGATCGCGCTGGAGATCGAGAAGGTGCAGACGCCGCGGCCGATGACGCACGACCTGATCAAGAACCTCATGCTGGGACTGAACACCAGCATCAGCAAGGTGGTGGTCAACGAGCTGCGCGACGACACCTTCTATGCGCTGATCTGGATGGAAAAAGACGGCGAAACCTTCGCCCTCGACGCGCGGCCGAGCGATGCGCTGGCGCTGGCGCTGCGCATGGACTGCCCGATCTACGTCGAGGAGGACGTGCTGAAAAGCTCCAAGGTGGCCGCCGCCGCCGCCGACCCCAGCTCGAGCGAGGAACTGCGGCGCTGGCTGGAAAATCTGGGCGACGAAGAGACCGGCCGCTACAAGATGTGATGGCGGCGCGGCGCAAGAGCATTCCTGTGGCGGTGGGCGGGGTCGTCGTCGGCGGCGCGGCGCCGATCGTCGTGCAGGCGATGACCAACACCGACACCGCCGACGTCGCGGCCACGGTCGCGCAGGCGCAGGCGCTCGCCGAGGCGGGCTCCGAGCTAGTGCGGGTGACGGTCAATACCGAGGCCGCCGCGCGCGCGGTGCCGCGCATCGCTGAAGAGCTTGACCGCCGCGGCGTGCGCGCGCCGCTGGTGGGCGACTTCCATTACAACGGCCACCTGCTGCTGACCCGCTATCCCGAGTGCGCCGCCGCGCTCGCCAAATACCGCATCAATCCCGGCAACGTCAGCATCGGCCGCAAGACCGACGAAAACTTCCGCGCCATGATCGAGGTGGCCGCCGCGCGCGGCAAGCCGGTGCGCATCGGCGTCAACTGGGGTTCGCTCGATCAGCAGTTGCTGGCGCGGCTGATGGACGAGAATTCGCGGCGGCCGGAGCCGCGCGAGGCAGCGGCGGTGCTGCGCGAGGCGATCGTCCTCTCCGCCCTCGAATCCGCGCGCGCGGCCGAAAACTACGGCCTGCCCCACGACGCCCTCATCCTGAGCGCGAAGGTCTCGGCGGCGCCCGATCTGATCGCCATCTATCGCGAGCTGGCCGCGGCCTGCGATTACCCGCTGCACTTGGGCCTGACCGAGGCCGGCCTGGGCATGAAGGGCATCGTGGCCTCGACGGCCGGCATGGCGGTGCTGCTGGCGGAGGGGATCGGCGACACCATCCGGGTCTCGCTGACGCCGGCGCCCGGCGGCGATCGCACGGAGGAAGTGCGCGTGGCGCAGCAGATCTTGCAGTCGCTGGGGTTGCGGCATTTCGCGCCGCAGGTGAGCGCCTGCCCGGGCTGCGGCCGCACGACCAGCTCGTTCTTTCAAGAAATGGCCGGGCAGATCCAAGCGCACTTGCGCGCGCGCATGCCGGAATGGCGTGCGCTGTATCCCGGCGTCGAGGAGCTGCGCGTCGCGGTCATGGGCTGCGTCGTCAATGGGCCGGGGGAATCGCGCCACGCCGACATCGGCATCTCCCTGCCCGGAACCTTCGAAGAGCCGAAGGCGCCGGTCTATGTAGATGGGCGGCTGTTCCGCACCTTGTACGGGGAAGGCCTGGTGGCGGAGTTTCTGGACATCCTCGAGGAATACGTCGCCCGGCGGTATGGCGTGGCTTCCGGCGCCGCCCGAGCGTAGCTGCATCGCTGTTAGCCCCTGAGCCCTTCCGCGGGTGATTGCCGCGGAACCTGACCGCAGGGCCACGGCGATCGCATGCTAGCCTGAGTTCCATGACGGCTTGGTTTCTCGTCTTGACCTTGGCGGGCGGCGTGTCCGTGGCGCCGGCCCGCGTTCCGGCGGTGCTGCCGCCGGCGGCGGTGGCCCCGGCGGCGGCCGGCGCCGCCCAGCAGCCCGCCGCCACGCCTCAGCCCGCCGCCGCGCCCCAGCCGGCCGCGGCGCCCAAGCGCGCATCGCGGCACGCGCATGCCCGCCACCATGCCGCCGCGGAAACGGCAACTCCCAAAACCCCGCGCACTTCGGCGGAGCTGCTCGCCGACCTCAATGCCCAGTTGCACGCCGGCTTGCTCGCGCACGAGGACGTGGCGGCAACCTTCGCCGGGGATGCGATCACGCTGACCGGCCATGTCCATCGCGCGGAGAACAAGGGCCAAGCGACGCGCGTGGCCCGGAAAGTGGCGGCGCGCGACGGTTGGCCGCAGGTGCACGTCTTCAACAAGATCGAAGTGGATTAGCGGCCGGCGATGGTCGCGGCGCTGATCTTCGACATGGATGGCGTGCTCGCGGATAACAGCTCCGCGCACGCCGAAGCCTGGACGCGGTTTTTGGCCGAGCAAGGCGCGCGCGTCCGGCCGGGCTTTTCCCCGCAGCAAACCTTCGGCCGCCGCAATGCCGAGCTCTTCGCCGACGCCTTCCTTGCGCCGCCGCCGCCCGAGGAGCAAGCCGCGCTGGCGCAGCGGCTCGAGGACTTGTACTGGGAGATTTTCGAGCCCCGAGTGCGGCCGCTGCCCGGCCTGCGCGAGCTGCTGGCGTGCGCGCGGGAGCGCGGGCTCCGCTGCGCTCTGGCCACCTCGGCGCCGCCGGCGAACGTCGCCAAGCTCTTGGCGGCGCTCCAGCTCGAAGGCGCGTTCGCGCCGGTGCTGACGGAGGCGGATGTCACGCGCGGCAAACCCGATCCGGAAATTTATCTGCGCGCGGCGGCGCGCCTGCGCCGGCCGCCGGGCGAATGCGTGGTTTTCGAAGACGCGGTCGCGGGCGTCATCGCCGCCCGCGCCGCCGGCGCGCATTGCGTCGCGCTGACGACCACCTACCCCGCCGCGGAGCTGCAGCGCGCAGGCGCCGAACTGATCGTCCCCGATTTCACCGCCCCCGCGCTGAGCGAATGGCTCGAATGGGGCGATCCGGCGTATTCCTCGGCCGGGTCGTAAGGACGTGGAGGCCTTGACCCTGGGACTCGCGCCCGCGGTCAATTCGAGACCGGCCGCCACCGACCCGATGCCCGCCGCGCCGGCCACGGCATCTCGTGCGAAGCTAATCTCGTGGCCCACTCATCCCGGATCGTCTTGACCGCCGCGCGCCTGGCGACGCCCCTGACATCCATCGAGAACGCCGTCGTCGTGATTCGCGACGGCCGCATCGAGGCGCTGGGACCGCGCGAGGCGGTGGCGATTCCCGCCGGCGCGCCCGTAACCGATTTCGGCGACCGGCTGCTCGCGCCGGGCCTGGTGGATCTGCACATTCACGGCGGCGCCGGCCGCGACGTGATGGAGGGCGACGGCGACGCGCTCGCCGCGATCGAGGCCCTGCTCGCGCGCCATGGCGTCACCAGTTACTATCCGACCACCGTGACCGCGCCGCTGGATGCGATTTTGCGCGCGCTCGACAAGCTGGGGCGCGCCATCGCCGCGGGCGCTGGCCGCGAGCCCGAGCCGGGCCGCGCGCAACGCCTCGGCATTCACCTGGAAGGCCCCTTTCTCAGCCATGCGCGGCGCGGCGTGCATCCCCCGGAAAATCTGCTGGCGCCGACGCCGGCGCTGCTTGAGCGTCTGTGGCAGGCGGCGCAGGGACAAATTCGCATTCTGACGATCGCTCCCGAGCTGCCGGGCGCGGCCGAGACCATCGTTGCCGCGACGCGGCTCGGCATCCGCTGCAGCTTGGGCCACTCCGACGCCGACCTGGCCGCGGCGCGCGCGGGCATCGAGGCGGGCGCGCGCCAGGCGACGCACACGTTCAACGCGATGCCGCCGCTCGATCACCGCGTTCCCAACCTGCTCATCGCCGTGCTCAGCGACGCGCGCGTGCGCGCGGAGCTGATCGCCGACGGCATTCATGTGCACCCGCTGGTGGTCCAGCTCCTGCTGCGCTGCAAGGGCGCCGAGGGCGTGATGCTGATCACCGACGCCATCAGCGCCACCGGCATGCCCGAAGGCCGCTATCGCCTCGGGCCGCTCGAGGTCGAGGTCCGCAACGGCACGTGCACCTATGAAGGGAAGCTGGCGGGCAGCGTGCTAACATTGGACCGCGCCGTGCGCAATATCGTGAAATTCGCGGGCTGGCCGCTGGAGCAGGCGCTGCGGCTGGCCACGGTGAACCCCTGCGCGGCGATGGGGCTCAGCGGCGGCCAGGGCGCGTTGCAGGCGGGCGGACCGGCCGATCTGGTGGTGCTGACCAGCGACGGGGAAGTGGTGGAAACCATCGTCGGCGGGCGGCGCGCTCCGGCGCCCGCCATCGCGTAGGAATTCGGCGGGGAACGACGCTCATGGATAAGCTGGTTATCCGCGGCGGACGGCCGCTTGCAGGCACATTGCGCGTCGGCGGGGCGAAAAACGCCGCCTTGCCGGCCATGGCCGCGTGCCTGCTGACCGCCGATCCCGTCACGCTCGAGAACATTCCCGACGTCCGCGACATTCAAACCACGCGGCGGCTGCTCGAAACCATGGGCGTGGCCACCGATGCCGGCGCCGGCCGCGCCAAGCATCGGATCGGCCTCCATGCCGAGTTCATCCTGCACCCCGAGGCGCCCTACGAACTGGTCAAGACCATGCGCGCCTCCACGCTGGTGCTGGGGCCGCTGGTGGCGCGCAAGGGCGAGGCGCGGGTCTCGCTGCCCGGCGGCTGCGCGATCGGCGCGCGCCCCATTGACCTGCATCTGAAAGGCCTGGAAGCGCTGGGCGCGGCGATCACCCAGGATCACGGCTACGTGGTGGCGCGGGCCGGCCGGCTGCGCGGCGCGCATTACCGCTTCGACCGCATCACCGTTACCGGCACCGAAGACGTCCTGATGGCGGCGACGCTCGCCGAAGGCGAGACGGTGCTGGAGAACTGCGCGCAAGAACCGGAAGTCGTCGATCTCGCGGCGCTTTTGACAAAAATGGGCGCCCGCATCCACGGCGCCGGCACGCCCACGATCACGGTCCAGGGCGTGGCGCGGCTCCATGGCGCCGACCACCGCATTATTCCGGATCGCATCGAGGCGGGCACGTTCATCGTGGCAGGGCTGATCACGGGCGGCGACGTCAAGGTCACGCACTGCGAGCCGCGGCATCTCGAGGCGCTGCTGGTCGTCTTGCAGCAGGCGGGAGCGCAGGTCAGCGTCGGCGAGGACGAGGTGCAGGTGCGCGGCGTCGAACGGCTGCGGGCGGTGCCGGTGGCCACGGCCGAATATCCCGGCTTCGCCACCGACTTGCAGGCTCAATACATGGCCCTGATGACCCAGGCGGAAGGCACGGCGGCGATCACCGAGACCATCTTCGAGAACCGCTTCATGCACGCGCTGGAGCTGAACCGCATGGGCGCCAACATTCGCCTCGAAGGCCGGCGGGCGCTGGTCGCGGGGCCGACGCCGCTCAGCGGCGCGGCGGTGCTCGCCAGCGATCTGCGCGCCAGTGCCTCGCTGGTGCTGGCGGCGCTGGCCGCCGACGGCGAAACCATCATCGATCGCATCTACCACCTCGACCGCGGCTACGAAAAGCTCGAGGAGAAGCTGCGCGCGGCGGGCGCGGCGATCCGTCGCGTCGGGGACCTCATTCCCGCCCGGGGCGCGAAGGCGGGCTAAAGCCGCCGCTGCGGCCGGCGCCCGTCCTCGGAGGCGCGGCGCCATGGGCCTGGGCGGGGCATGGAGCGCCTGGGCGCGCCAATTTTTGGTTAGCGAGAAGAAACCAGCACTGCCCCGGCCCCGGGCGCCGCGCTATCGCTACGCACGGAGAGGGTCTGGCCCGAGGTATCGAAGGCCAGGCGCAGCGGATGAATGACTCCGCCTTCCTGCCGGCCGCGCACGGTGATGCGCAGGGATTGCTCATCGCCGCGCGCCCGCAGCATCTGGTCCGCCTCGCTGCTCCCGGCCGAATCGAACCGCTCGAAAGCGCCGGCGAGGGTGAAGATGCCATACCCGCTCGACTCGCAGGGAGGCTGCAAGGTGCACCATCGCGGATGCTGCGCCGGCAGCTTATGCGCGGCTTCGTACTTGACGGCGCAATGGGCGTCGATCAGCCATCCCTGCCAGGTGCGGACACGCGACTGCTGCCACCATTGCAGGCCGCCAAGCGCGATGAGCACCAGCGCGGCAGCGGCCAGCCAAGGCTGCCAGCTTAGGCGCCGCGCGGGCCGCGAAGGCAGCGGCGGCGGCGCGGAGGCGCCCCCGGCCAAGGCACGCTCGATGGCCGCGTGCAGCCGCTGGCTTGCGCCCTCGCGCGGCGCCAAAAGGGTCTCGTCGGCGGCCAGCGCGACGGTGGCGCGAAGCGACGCCAAGCTGGCGGCGCAGGGCGCGCAAGCGGCCAGATGCTCTTCCGCCCGCGCCCGCTCGCCTGGCGCCAGCTCGCCGTCGAGAAAAGCCGAGCTTTGCAGCCGGAACTCCGTGCAGTTCATCATGGCCGCCGCCTCTCGAAATAGGGCGCCAGCCGATCGCGCAATTGCAGGCGCGCTCGCAGCAAGCGCGTCTTCACATTGGCCACGCTCAGCCCGAGCACTTGGGCTGTTTCCTCGGTCGAAAGTTGCCGAACGTCGCGCAACACCACCACCTCGCGATAGCTGGGGTGCAATCGCCCCAGCGCTTCCATCAGGATCCTCTCCCGCTCCTCCCGACTATATTGCTCCTCCGGGTCCTCACGCCACTCCGCCACCTCCAGGCTGACGCTTCCTTCTTCGGTCGGCACGGGCTCGTCGAGGGATTCCCACAACTGCGCGTGATTCTTGCGCATCCGCATCCGCGCCGTATTGACACAGATCTGCGTGAGCCAGGTGCTGAACCTGGCCTCGCCGCGAAACTGGTCGAGATGCGCTAACGCGCGCAGGAAGGTTTCCTGGCAAACATCCTCCGCGTCTTCATGGTTGCGCAGAATCGCTAACGCCGCTCGGTAGATCGCCCGTTCATGGCGCTGCACCAATTCGTGGAAGCGCTCGCGCGCGCCGGCACGGATGGCCTGGACCAAGGTCCAGTCCTGATCCAGTTGCGGCGCTGCCGCTCTCGCTTCACTGCTCATGGGATGCGCCAAGAGATTGAAGGTCACACAAAAAGGCGCCCTTAGGGGCTGAACGCTTCAAGTGTAGCTGGCTTGCAGGAAAACTGGCGCCGAATGATTCAAAACCGGGCGCCCGGAAGCGCTCGCGGGCACCGGCGAGCCGTGGATTAGAGGCCGCGGCGAAACAGGGCCCAGGACCCGGCTAGCATCAGAATGGAAAAGACCCCTAGGAAGAGCAGGTCCCAGCCGATGGCTGCGAAGCCCGCCTGCTTCAGCATGAGATTCCGATAGCCGGCGACGGCGTAGGTGAAAGGATCAACCTTGGCCAAAGCGCGCAGCCAGGGCGGGAAGGCCTGGATGGGATAAATCGCCCCGCTGGGAAAGAACAGCAAGGTATTGAGCACGCCGAAGATGGCGCGGGGCACCAAAGGATCGCTGACCCGCACCATCATGAAGAACATCATGCTGATGAAGGCGACCGACGTCACCGCCGTCATCAGCACCACCCAAAGCATCTGCGCAGGCTGGTAGAAATTCGGCACCCCGCTGAGCAGGGCGCCCAGCCAAGCCAGCGTCAGACCGGCGGCCATCGCCTTGATCACGCCGGCGAAATTGAAACCCAGCAGCAGTTCCAGTTTGGTGATGGGGGTGACGAGATAGCCCTCGTGCAAGCCTCGCGCTTTGTCGTCGATGTAAATGATGCCCCCGCCGATCATCGCGGTGACGAAGATCGCCAGCGCGATGGAGCCGGGCAGCAGATATTTCATGTAATCGATGTAGGGATAAAGTTCGACTTGCGCGACGTCAATGGTCGCCGGTTCGCGGCTGACCACCGGCGGCACGTTCAACTGCGCGGCCAGGCCCGCGATGGCGCCGTCGAGGGTGCCGGTGATGAAGCGGTCGGTGTTGTCTTCGACCAAGCCCAAACGCGGGCGCAAACCGGCATCCACGTTGCGGGAATAGTTGATGGGAATGACCAAAACGCCTTGGACCCGCGAAATGCGCAGATCGTGGACGGCGCGCGCGCGGTCGGCATACGGGATCACGCGCAAGGTCTTCGCCGTCGCCTGAATGGCCCGCAGGCCTTCCAGAACGTCCACCGCGCGCGGGCCTTGGTCCTCGTTGACCACGGCCAGATCGATGTTCTTGATGTTGCCGCCGAAGGCGTTGCCCAGGATGACGAGCTGGAACAGCGGGAACACGGTGGCGACCATGATCAGGGTCGGGCTGCGGAAAAACTTCCGCAGGTCGCGCTCCATGATGGCCCAGACGCGCAACATGCGGCTATTTCCTCGCGGGCGCCGCGGCGGCGGCGCGGGCGGCCCGGAACGGCGTGCTAGCGCTGGTACAGGTGCGAGAGATCGTAGCGGGCATTGAGGTTCACGGTGTCGCGCAGTTCGTGGCCGGTGAAATGGAGAAAGACATCGTCGAGCGTCGTCGTCTGCACGGTCAGATGGGCGAGATCGATGCCCCGCGCTTGCGCGTGCAGCATCAGCGCCTGCGCGGTTTTCGATCCCTCGTCGGTGAAGATGCGATAGACGCCGCCGCCGCTCGGGGTTACGCGCGCCACCTCCGGCAAGCGCGCCAGTTCTTGCTGCCAATCGGGCGGATCGGGCTGAAAGCGGGCCTCGATCACGCCGGCGCCGGGCACCGAAGCCTTGAGCGCGGCGGGCGTATCCAGCACCACCAGCTTGCCGTGATCCACGATGGCGATGCGGTCGCAGAGTTTGTCGGCCTCGTCCATGTAATGCGTGGTCAAGATCACGGTGAGGCCGAACTCCTTGCGCAGCCGCTCGATCATCTCCCAGACCGCGGCGCGGGAGTTGGGGTCGAGCCCGGTGGTCGGCTCGTCGAGAAAGAAAATGCTGGGGTTGTGCACCAGGCCGCGGGCGATCTCGAGACGGCGCCGCATGCCGCCCGAGAGCGTGCGCGCCAGCATCTTGCGCCACTCGACCAGGCCGACGGCGGCGAGCAATTCCGTCGTTTTTTTCACCCGCTGCTCGCGCGGCACGCCGTAGAGCTTGGCGTGAATGTCGAGGTTTTCTTCGCAGGTCAAGTCGGGATCGCTGGTCATCGCCTGCGGAATCACGCCGATGGCGTCCCGCACGCGGTTGGGCTCGCGGCGGACGTCAAACCCGGCGACCCGCGCCGTGCCCGCGCTCGGCTCCAGCAAGGTCGTGAGCATGCGAATCAGTGTGCTCTTGCCCGCGCCATTGGGCCCCAGTAAGCCGAAGACCTCGTGCGCCGCCACCGTAAACGAGACGTCGTCCACGGCGGTGAAATCGCCGAAGCGGCGGGTGATGTGCTCGACCTCGATGGCGGGCGTCGGTTCCATGGCTAACGGGCTCCAAAGGGCAGCACCACGAACGCGGTGGTGCCCAAGGCGAGTTCTTCGCCCGGATTGGGCACCGCCACCCGGAACTGCACCGTGCGAATGTCGCGCTTGGTGCGGCTCACGTCGCGCTCGGTGGCGAAATCGGCCTCGGCCGCCTTATAGCTGACATGGCCGGTGATCTCGCGGCCCGAGGGCAGACGCACGGAGAGCGCTTCCCCCAGCCGGATGCGGTCGGCATAGGTTTCCGGAATGTCGGCTTGCACCCAGGTATCGCTCAAGTCGAGCAGTGTGACGATCCCGCTTGCGGGAGTCACGATCTCGCCTTGGCGGGCGATGCGCAGCCCCACGACGCCGCTGATCGGAGCCACGATGCGGGTGTAACCGAGCTGGACCCGGGCCTGGCGCGCGGCTTCGTCGGCTTGCGCGGCGGCGCGCTCGGCGGCGCGCAGCGCCCCCAGCGCCGCGGCGACCTGCGGCATCTGGGCACGGGCGTTGTCGAGCGCCGCCTGCGCGGCGGCGACGTCCCGGCGCGCGGCCTCCACCTGCGCGGCGTCGGCATCGCGGCCGGCGCGGGCATCGTCGAGCGCCTGCTGCGAGACGATGCCGGCTTCCGCCAGCGGCGCGGTGCGGCGGTAAACGGCGGCGGACTGCGCCGCCTTGGCTTGGGCCGCGGCCAGCGCCGCTTGGGCCGAAGCCAGGCGCGCCTGCGCCTGCGCCACGACCGTGGGGGTGCTCCGCGCGGCAACCTGGTATTGCGCGCGCGCTTCCGCGGCGCGGGCATCGGCGGCGCGGGCGGCGGCTTCGGCGCCGGCCGCGGCGGCTTCGAGATCGCGCGGGTCGAGGGTGGCGATCAATTGGCCGGCCCGCACGGGATCGCCCTCCACTACGTTCAGAGTCTGCAGCCGGCCGGTGATCTGGGCGCCGACCACGACGCGATTGCAGTCCACGACCCCGGTCAGCACCAGATTGTCCCCGTGGGGCGTGGTGCGCAGGTAAAAGACGACGCAACCCGCCACCAGCGCCAGGAAGAGAATCGCGAACTTTCTCGGCGTCATCTTCTTCTCGTACTCGGTATGTACGCCGCAGCCGGCGCGCTAGTATCGTCGCGCCCGCCGGCGGCGGCCACGGCCCACGCCGCCAGCCGCGCCAACTCCCCGCGGAATTGCCGCGCGGCGGCGGTCTCGGGCGCGGGCCACAATTCGGCTTCCAGCCGCGCCACCAGCGCGAAGGCGCGCCGCAAGACGCGGCGGCCGGACGCCGTCAGCAGGATGCGGTGCGCCCGCCGGTCGCGGGGCTCGGCCGCGCGCTCCACATATCCGGCGGCCTCGAGCCGGTCCAGCAGTGCCACCATGCTGCTGCGATCCACCTGCATGGCGGCGCCCAAGGCGCGCTGCGAGAGCGGCCCCTGCGTGGCCAGGATGAAGAGCAGGCCGAACTCGCGCACGCGCAGCGGGATCGCCCCCAGGCGCCGGTCCAGCACTTGGCGCAGCGCCAGCATGGCGCGGATCAGCCGCAGGAGCATGAGATCGCCGGGTTGTGCGGTGCGGGACAATTTGTAGTGCTGACAGTCAGTATAGCGAACATTTGTCAGCATACACGGCTGGAGACGACCCCGGATGACGGTTCCCGGCAGGCGGCGCGGCAAGAGCCGTTGCTGAGCACTAGACCGGGCGCCGCACCGGCGCGAGCGGCGCGCCGGTTCGCGCGCCGGCGTCTTTCGGCCCCGGCCCTTTACAGCGGCAGTCCGCGTGAGGCGCGTCGCGCTGGCAAGCCGGCGGCTTTGGTCCTCGGCGTGCAGCAAGCACAGTGACCAACGCGTCTCGATTAGTGCGCGCTTACCTGCCGTGCTCTCGCTCCCACAGCAGCTTCGGTTTGCGGCCTCCGAGGCCATGCAGTCCCGCCGTTTCCACGAAGCCGCGCGCCTGTTCGGTTGCGTTCTCGGACTCGAGGAATCGGCCGAAACCTGGAATGACTGGGCCGGGGCGCAGTGGCAACTGGGCCAGGTCGAGGAGGCCCTCGAGGGCTTTCGCTGCGCGCTCGAGCTCGATCCGAGCCATGCGGCGGCGCTGACGAACTTGGCCGTCGGCCTGGCGGCGCTCGGCCGCTGGCAAGAAGCGCGGCCCTGGCTCGAACTGGCTCGTGCCGGCAATCCCGCCGCCACTCCGGAGTCGTGGCTGAACGTGGCGCGGGAACAGGCGCCCGAGCTGTGGGACGGCGATGCCGCCGGCGCCTTTCTGCGGCGTTTCGCCGGCCAGGACCCCAATACCCTCGACTATTTCAACACCCATCTTAGGCGCTACGTGGCGACGCTCGAGCTGACCCCGCCGGCGCGGCCCGGTAATCGCCTGCTGGAACTCGGCGCGGCCTTTCATCACTTGACGCCGGCGCTCATGCGCTTGCGCGGCTACGGGGATATCGCCTGCTCCGACGTCTGGAAGGGCGGCCGGCGCGGCGAACACTGGGTGCGGAGCAGCGACGGACAGGAGACCTTCCGTTTCGCCGTGGATAACTTCAACGTCGAACAGGCGCCCTGGCCGTACTCCGACGCCAGCTTCGACCTGGTGCTCTGCTGCGAAATCCTGGAGCACCTAAGCTTCGACCCGATGGCCATGTTGTCCGAGATCCATCGCGTGCTGCGGCCGGGCGGACGCCTGCTGCTGACCACGCCCAACATCGCCAGCGCCAAGGCGGTCGAGTACATCGCCAACGGCGAATCGCCCTACTGCTGGAGTCAATACGAGCCCGAGGGCCTGGCCACCGACCGCCACAATCGCGAGTACACGACCAGCGAGGTGGCGCGCCTGCTGGCGGCGGCGGGCTTCTCGCCGGAGCGGCTGCAAACGCGCAATTTCTATTGGCGGCGGCCGACCGCCGTGCGCGCCCGCCTCGCGGCGCAGGGCTGCTCGCTCGCCTGGCGCGGCGACACCACGCTGGCGCTGGCGCGCAAGACCGGGCCCGTGCGCGAGCGCTATCCGGGCGAATTCTACATGGCGGCGGGCCGCCAGTCGAAGCGGCGGCAAGCCGAAGCCGCCCTCGCCGGCTAGGGCCGCGCGTACAAGCGGGCGGCGGTGTCGTGCAGGTAGGCGCGCGCCATCTGCAGCGCCCGCGCTTCGCTGACCTCCCCGTCCTCGACCATGCCGGCCAAGGCGGCGGCCAGCGCCTCGCGCACGCTCTTCACCGCCAGCCAGTAGCACTCCTCCGCCCCGATCGCCGGATCGAAGGGATAGGCGTCGCTGCCGAACACGATCTTGTCGGGATAGAGCTCCAGCCAGCGGCGGAGGGTGCGCGCCAGGGCGCCCGGATAGAGATAGAACTCCATCAGCGACGAGTCGAGATAAACATTCTTGCGCGCGGCCAGCCAGATCGCCTGGCGATCGAAGGGATAGCCGCCGTGCAGCAGCACGAACGTGACGCCGGAGTAGCGCGGGTCGCGCAGGATATTTTCGAGATTCAGGACATCGCCGCCGGTCAGGCTGAAATAGTCGCCCGGGCCGACTGCGGTGTGAATCTGCACCGGCAGGCGCAAGCGCGCCGCCTGGAGCAGCAGAAACCGGAAAAAGTAGTCTTGAAACGCCGCGTAGTCGGCCGCCGGCGGCGCGCCGCCGCGCGCCCAGCGCGCGTAGATCGCGGCCGCCCGCGCGCGCGGCGGATCGGCGAAATGCAGCGAGCGGAAGTAGGCGATCTCGAACTTCATGCCCACGCCGCCCCGCGCCTGTTCGCGGCGGAGGATGGCGGCGGCAAGCTGCTCGTAGCCGCCGAGCGTGGCTGGCAGCGCCGCCGCGCCGGCTTGCGCCATCAGCTCGCGCCGCAGCTTGACCTGCGCGGGAATATACACGGCGAGGTCGGGATTGCGCGACTGGTACTCGCGGGTGTCGAACGGAAACAGCAGCGAATCCACGAAGAAGACCCAGCGAAAGCGCTGGGGATCGAGATACGCCGGCATGCGCACGCGATTGGCGACGGCGGTCTCGATGCCCAGGGCATCGAGAATCCGGTCGAAATAGGCGCGCCCTTCGCCGCGCTCGAGCTGCTGCTTGCGGCGGGCGAGCCAGGCGGCGTGCGCGGGCGCGAGATCGTCGTAGGGATAGCGCCACAAGGCGCGCGCGGCGGCGGCCCACTCGGGATTGTCGGGCCGCAGCCGCAAGGGCAGGTTGGCGGCGACGCCGGGCATGGCGTCCACGTCGGGATCGCCCGCGTAACCGGGGTGCCCGTGATTGTCGAAGATGGGAATGCGCTCGATCGCGCCGAGCAGCCGCTGCTGCTCGGCGCGCACTCCGGCCGCGCCGTCCCAGGGCAGCGCCGAGGCTTGCGCGCGCGCGAGCATCGGCCAGCACAGCGCCAGGGCGAGGGCCGCCAACAGTTGCCGCATCGTTCTCTCCTAATCGGCGCGCTCGCGCCGCAGCAGCGCCCGCTTGCGCGCGACGCCCCAATGATAGCCGCCCAGCCCGCGCGCCGCGACGACGCGATGGCACGGAATCGCCAGCGCCACCGGGTTGCGGGCGCAGGCGGCGGCGACGGCGCGCGCGGCGCGCGGGCGCCCGAGCGCGCGCGCTACTTGCGCGTAGGTGCGGGTTTCCCCGCGCGGGATCTGCCGCAGCAGCGCCCACACGCGGCGCTGGAACGCGGTGCCGCGCAGGTCGAGCGGCAAGTCGGGGTGGTCGCTCGCCCCGGCCGCCAGCGCCCGCGCGGCGCGGGCCCAGGCGGCGAGGGCGCGGTCGGCGCGCTCGAGCCGGGCGGCGGCGAAGCGCGCGGCGAGCTCGCGCTGCAGGCGCCGGGCATCGGCCCCGAGGCGGATGTCGCAGACGCCGCGCGCGGTCGCGGCCAGCAGGATCCAGCCGAGGCGCGACCGCGTCAGCGTATAGCCAATCTCGGCGCCGGCGCCGCGCCGCAGCAGCTGCAAGGGCGTCAAGCCGTCGGGGGCGGCGGCGCGGTCATAGAGACGGCTGGGCGCGCCGTAGCCGGCTTCGTAGAGCGCCGTGGTGACCGAGGCGGCGCCGGATGCGGCGAACCGCTCCCGCCGCCGCGCCGCCAACAGCTGGCGCGGCGTCAGGCCCAGCTCGCGGCGAAACAGCCGGCACAGATGCGGCGCGCTCACCCCGGCGGCGGCGGCGAGCGCGGCCAGGCGCAGCGGCTCGTCGAGATGCTGCTCGAGATACGCGCAGGCGGCGCGCAGCGCCCGCACGGCCGGGGTCATTCCCCCGGGAGAGCAGCGGCGGCAGGCGCGAAAGCCGGCCTTTTCCGCGGCCGCGGCGCTGCCGAAATACACCACCGCTTCGCGGCGTGGACGGCGGCTGGGACAGGAAGGCCGGCAATAGACGCCCGTGCTCTTGACCGCATAGAACCAGCGGCCATCCTGGCCGCGATCGCGGGCCAGCACCGCCCGCCAGCGGCGATTCGCGAGGGGGGTCGAAATCATGGCTCCAGCTTAGCGGCGCCCGCGCGCACGCCGCTATCCGCAGTTTGCTCGCAAACTCGCCCGGAGCGGGCGCCGGTTCGGGGAGCCGACCGCCCGGCCCGGCGGGAACCTAAGGGCTCGCCGGCGGGGGCGGGGCCAGATGCGGAGGCCGCGGCGCATTGACCGCGGTGCCGGGCGTGGCGCCCGAGCGCGGGCGCAAGTACCCCGCCGCCAGCTGCCGCACGTCATCCGGCTGCGCCGCCGCCGCCAGCGCCGTGAACACAGCCGCCGCGCGGGAATCGCCGGTCGCTTTCAGTCCCGCCAAGATCCCCGCCAGCACGTGGATCTCGGGGCCGCGCTCGGCGGCGGTGCGGAGTTCCGTGAAGGCGTCCGCGCCCGCCGCCGCGCCCCAGGCTTGGGCCGCGGCCGCTTGCACCGCGTAATCGGAGTCGTGCAGGAAGGCGCCTCGCAGGGCGGCGATCGCGGCGGCATCGCCGGCAAAGCGGCCGAGCGCCGCGGCGGCGGCGGCGCGCACGCGGCCGTCCGGCTGCGCCAGCGCGGCGATCAGCCGGTCGCGCGCGGCGGCGCCGCCGAGGGCGCCGAGCGACTGCGCGGCCGCCGCGCGCACGCCGTAAAAGGCGTCCCCGTCCAACACCCGCGCCAGGGCCGAGCGGGCGGCATCGGCATCGGCCGGCGCGGCGTTCGCGAGCTGCTCGACGGCCTCCAGGCGGGCCATCATCGCCGGATCCAGTTCGGCCTGCGCCGCCAGCACGGCGGCCGGGCGGGGAAAATCCACGCTCTTGAAAACGGCGTCGTGCGGGTCGAAATCGACCCAGCGCGGAGCAAAGTCCAGCGGAACTTGGAAGCTCTGCTCGCGCTCGCATACCCAAACGGTCTTCACCGCCGCTTGGCCCTGCGCGCCGTGAAAGCTCAGCGTGACAGGCATGGTGAAAAGCGGCGTCACCGCGTCCACGGCCTGGCGCTGCCGGACGGTGACGACTTCGCGGGAGCGCGCGGCGTCATAGCGCGCTGCGACCGCGAACTCGGGATAGCCGCCGCGAAAGACCCATTCATGGAAAAACCAGTCGAGATTTTGGCCGGTCACGTCGCGAATGACTTCCATGAGGTCGTGGGTGCCCACGTTCTGCGCGCGGTACTGCTCGAGATACGCTTTCAAAACGCGGAAAAACGGCTCTTGCGGGCTCGCCGCGGCCGGCGCCGCGCCGCCGTCGAGCACGGCCCGCATCATGTCGAGCACGACGGCGCCCTTCTCGTAAGTCGTGCGATCGAGCATCTGCCAGGGCAGCAGATAGTGGTGGTCCACCATGGGGCGGCGATAGCGCGTTTCGTCTTCGGCGCGCGCTGCCTGCTGGTCCCGCCAGATCTGATAGCGATAGGCCTCGGGGCCGAGATGATGGCCGGCATAGAGCGCGGCGGCGAACGTGGCGAAGCCCTCGCTCAGCCACGCGCTGTCCCAGCCGCGCTCGGTGACGAGATCGCCGAACCATTGATGTGCCAGCTCGTGAGCGACCAGCGGAACGCTCGAGTACTCGGGCTCGGCGCGGGCGTCATGCAGGGTGGCGTCGGTCAGCGTGGTCGCGGCGATGTTCTCCAGCCCGCCGCCGAAGTCGTGGGCGGCGGTCTGCGCGTAACCGGCGTAAGGATAGGCGACGCCAAAGACGCGTGAGTAGAAAGCCAGCATGTCGGGCGTGAAGCCGAAGGAGCGCAGGGCGGTGGCGCGGCTGGTGCCGGGCGGCACGTAATACGCGACCGGCTTGCCCGCGAACGATTGTGCGTAGCGCTGCCAGCGGCCGATGGCGATGGAAACCAGATAGGCGCTATGCGGAACGCTCTCGATCCAATCGTAGGTGACTTCGCCGCCGTGGCGCGTGATGCCGGCGAGCCTGCCGTTCGAGACCACCGACTGGTCCGCGGGCACGGTGACGATGGTTTCGCTCGCGGCCTTGTCGTTCGGATAATCCCAGCAGGGAAACCAGTAATGGTTGTTCTCCGGCCAGCCGTAGGACCACACCTCGAGCGGGCGGCGGGGATGCCGCGCATCCGGCGTCACGAACGTAAGCCCGGCGCGCGGCCGCCCATGATACCGGATGCGCACCCTGATGGCTTCGCCCGGCAGGTAGCGGCGGTCGAGAGTGATCCAAAGCTGGCCGGCGGCGAGTTGAAATCGCAGCGGCGCGTTCGCGGGCTCGAGCGCCACGCGATCGATGACCAGTCCCGAGCTGTCGAGATAAAACTTCGCGAGGCCGGGCGGAAAGGGCGTGAGCGTGACGGTCTCATCGCCGAAGATCTCCCGCTTCGGCTCGTCCACGCGCAGCGCGATCTTATAGCGCCGGACGTGATAGGCGCGGCTCGGCGGCCACTGCCAGACCCGCGCATCCCCGAAGCGGCCTCGGGCCGCGGGAACGGCCGCGGCGGCCGCGGCGGCGCCTGCGGCCAGCGCGATGGCAATGCCCAGCCGAACGCGATGCATGGGACGGGGTCAGAGGCGCAGGGCGCGCAGATAACGATAGCTGATCGCGGCCGCGTTCATCGGCGGCTCGTCGCAGCGGTCTTGTTCGACGAAGATGTGGCGTGTGCCCGCCTCCTTGACATGGGCAAAGACCCGGCGCCAGTCGATCTTGCCCTGGCCGACCGGGGCGAAGGGGTTGACATTGGCGGCCGGAAACTGGCGCGGATTCACCTGCAATCCCTTCTTCATGTCCTTGATGTGCAGCAGCGGGTAACGGCCGGCATAGCGGTGAAACAGCGCCACCGGATCCTGTCCCGCATAGGTGACCCAAAAAACGTCCATCTCGAACTTCACCAGCGCGGGATCGGTGTTGGCCATCAGGATTTCGTAACCGGTGGTGTTGCCCACGGGGCGAAATTCCTGGATGTGGTTGTGGTACCCGAAGGTCAAGCCGGCGGCCCGGCAGGCGCGGCCGGCTTCATTGAAGCGGTCGGCCAGGCGCCGCCAGCCGTCCACGCTGTTGGCCATGGAGAAGGAGCAGATCGTGTACTGCAGCCCCAGCTGGCGCGCCAGCTCGATGTTGCGCGGCCAATCCTTGCCGGGGACGCCGAAATGGCCGCCGATCGCCCGGAGGCCGGCGTGGCGTAGGTCGGCGGCGAGCTGCCGCGCCGGAAACGCATTCAGGTTGATCAGCTCGACTTCGCGATAGCCGATCGCCGCCACTTGGTCGAGAGTCCGCGCCGGGTCGCGCGCATATTCGGCCCGCACCGTGTAGATCTGCAAACCGATGGGCCCGGGCCAGGCGAGCGGTTCGGCGGCATAGCCGAAGGAACGGCCGGCGGTCCACGCAAGACCGAGCGCGCTGGCGCGCCTCAAGAAAGCGCGACGGGTAAGCATGGCTCACAGCATATCAGGATCACGGCCGGCAGTCGGCGGCCAAACATCGTGAGCCGCGAGCCAATCGAGCGCGGAAGGCGGTTAGCGGAGAACGCAGGCCCGGCGGCCCAGCCGCGGCTTCGGCGCGTTGCCGTGCCGGTGCCCCGTTGCCGGAGCTCGGCGCGGGCGCGGAAACGCTTGCCGGAATGAATAGGCTGCGCGGCGGCCGGACTCAGTGACACGCGGCGCCCTCCGCCGTGAGCCGTGGGCTGTCAGCCATGAGCCGCCCGCCGCTGGCTCGCGCCCGGCGCCCGGCGCCTAGTTTTGCAGCTGCTCGCTCAGGAAGTGCTGCAGCGCCTGGTGATGATCGGAGGCGATTTCCATGAAATGCACGCCCAAGCGGTCGGCGGCATCGCGCCGCACGACTTTGGCGCGCGCCTGAATCCGCCGCGGAAACCGCGGCAAGGCGAACTCGAGCTGAAAGCGCTCGCCGACGCCGAGCGGCCCTTCGCCTTCCAACAGCAATCCGCGCTCGCTGAGATTCACGCTGCTGGTATCGAACTTCTGGTCGCCGTACGTGCAATGAATCGTCGTCGCGAAGGGATAGCGCACATGCCAAATCTTCGCCCGGGTCATCAGCACGCGCAGCACCACGAACAGGCTGCGCAGGCGATCGGTGGAGAGCGGCGTGCCCACCACGAAGTTGGCGCCCGCGCTGAAGCCGGTGCGCATCAGCGTGGCGTCTTCGCGATGGGTGGCCAGGACCACCGGCGTGGTGGCGTTCAGCCGGGAGCGGCGGATGCGGCGAATCAACGCCAGATCGTCGTTCTCATCGCGCAGCTCGACCAGCACGCCGTGCACTTTTTCGCGCTCGACGCGCGCATGACCCTCGGCGCGATCGGGGCAGGCCCCGACTTCGCAGCCGAGCGGCTCAAACGTGGATTGCACCTGGCGAATGACCGTGGGATCGGAGCTGATGGTCAATAGTTTTAGGGACATGGCAGGGACCGTGGCCTTCGATGCAGGTCGAAGAGCCGCTTTGATTGTGACGGCCCCGGGGGGAACGGGCTACTGGACGTGGGAACGGAATCGGTGCCGCTGGCCGTTGCGCCGGGTAACTGGCCCGGCTGCGCGCGCCGCACGTGCTCGCGGAGCTTGGGTTTGGGCTCGGGATCCTGCCGGTTTCTTCCCTGAGTCGCCGGCAGGCTTTCGCAGCTTCTCATCGCCGACCTGAAAAGCTTCTAAGGCAACTCGGCCCTGCCGCACCTGTACGCCTTCGCGCTGCAGCCGCATCGTCTGTTCGACCCGCGCCGCCCCCAAAAGCAGAATGCGGCCGCCCGCACCGATGACGCGGTGCCAGGGCAGGCCGTTGGGCGCCGCGCGCAGCGCCCACACGACCTGGCGCGCAAGGCCGGGATAGCCGGCCACCCGCGCGATCTGGCCGTAGGTGGCGACGCGGCCGCGCGGGATGCGCGCCACCACGTGCTGCATCGCGGAAAACATCGGGGGCTGTCGGGATTCAAGAACCCGAACTAGGGTAGCGGGAGGCGAGTCCTGACGCAACCCGCCGCCCGGCGCCAGGCGCTGGCGGCCGCCGGCGGTTCGAGCCGCCCGCGAAACGGTGGCGGGACGAAGGACGCCGGCCGCCCGGTCCCCGACGCCGGCAGCGTGCCTGCGCCCGGCGCGCCGCAACCCGCCGCGCGCCGGCTTCGGATCCTGCGCGCCGTGACCGCCGCTGACCCCGATCGCGCCGGCGGCGCCCTCGCGCCGCGAGGGAATGCCGCCGGCAAAGATCATGCTGCGGCCATCGTCGGAGACTTGAATGCCGTAAAACTCTTCCCCCGGCTTGGCGAGCTGCGCCAGTTCCTGCGTGCTGATATCGAAGGCGCGCGCGGTCTAGGCCTCGTTGATGGCGATGTTGATGCTGCCCAGCCAGGCGCCGTCCATGCGCGAAAAGGCCGCCAGGTGGCTGCCTCCGTCGGCGGCGATGTTCCTGGGCCGTCCGATTTCGCTCGCTTTGCGGATCGCGGCGGCGATCAAGCTTTGCCCCTCGGCGAGAGTCATGGGCGGGCGCCTCCTTCAAGCGCCTCTGGGTCCGATGAGCGCGCGGGGCCGCGCGGTTGGCGCGCACGGTTGGCGGATGGCCGGGCGCCGGGGGCTGCTTCCCTTCCCGAACCGGCCGCTGCGGCTAGCGGCCGGCGCGCAGTACGGCGTCGAGCCGGCGGTGCAGCGCGGCGGCGGCGGCGGCTTGCGCCGCGGTGGGCGCGCGGTCCACGCTTTCGATGCCGCCGGTCTGCTCGCCGCCCGCCAACAATTCGGTGAGCTGCAGATTGAGCTGGCGCAGGGCCGCCGCCGTCGCCGCCGATCGCGCGCGCGGGATCGCCGCCCCGTCGCGGTTGAGGTCGCGATAGACCCCCATCGCCAGCCGGAACTGGCTGCGCAAGGCGGCGGGCGATGCGTTCACGCGCGGGTCCATGCGCACCGTTAGCGGCCGCGTCGCGGTTTCCCCGCCCACCGTCAGCTTCACGACGTAGCGCCCCGGCAGCACGATCGGGCCGCGCGGGTAGAGCGGCGTATCGTGGGGCACGGCCGCGATCGGGTAGTCGCGGCGCAGGCTCGCCGGCGGCGGATAGTGCAGATCCCACACGAAGCGATGCATGCCGGCGCCGGTTTCCAGCGGCTGGAACGGGCGCACCCAATAGACCGGCACGTTGAGCGTGGCGTTCAGTTGCGCGATGGAGGCCGGCGCGCGTTCCGCGCTCGAATATTGCCGGATCAGCCGGCCGGTGTCGCTATAGATCGCCAGCGTGACCGTGCCGCTCGCCGGCGCCGGCAAGTAATAATCGATCACCGCGCCGTCGGGCGGATTTTGCCCGGCGGGCACCTCCGGCGGCAGCGGCGTGTCGGTGTTGGTGTCGCGCCGCACGCGCCACGCCGCCTCCGGCGCGAACAGATACGGGCCGCGCGCCGCCGCCGCGGCGCCGATCTGGCGCAGCGGCGTGAGGTCGTCCAAGATCCAGAACGAACGGCCGTGCGTGCCCGCCACCAGGTCGTTCTCGTGGATCGTCAGATCGCGCATCGAGGTGTGGGGCAGGTTGAGCTGCAGCGATTGCCAGTGGTCGCCGTCGTCGAACGACACATAGACCGAGGTCTCGGTGCCTGCATAGAGCAGGCCGCGCCGCACCGGATCTTCGCGCACCACGTTCACCGCGGCGCCGTCGGGCAAGCCGTTCACCGCGAGTCGCCAAGTCCTCCCGCCGTCGTGCGTGCGATAGATGTAGGGCCGCAGATCGTCGGTGCGGAAGCGGTTCACGGCGGCATAGGCGGTGGCGCGGTCGAAATGCGAGGCTTCGAGGGCGGCCACCTTGCTCCAGGGCCGCAGCCCGGCGGGCGTGACGTTCCGCCACGTCTTGCCGCCGTCGCGCGTCACCTGGATGAGGCCGTCGTCGGTGCCGATCCACAGCAGCCCGGCGTCGAGCGGCGACGGCGCGATCGAGTAGATCACCCCGCGCGCGGGCCGCGCCGCCTCGGGCTCGGCGGCGGCGAACGGCCCCAGCGTCGGCGGCGCCGCCGGCGCCGGGCGGGTGAGGTCGGGACTGACGATCGTCCAGCTCGCGCCGCCGTCGGTGGTCTTGAAGAGCACGTTGGCGCCGAGATACAGCGCGTGCGGATCGGCGGGCGAAAACACCAGCGGCGCCGTGCGGCGAAAGCGGAACCGCCCGTGGCCGGGCACCACCGGCGCCACGTTCTGCGCTTGCCCGGTACGCCAATCGAAGCGCGTCACCTTGCCGCCGTACACGATGTCGGGATTGAGCGGATCGGGCGCGATCATCGCGTACTCCTCGGCGCCCACCGGATGCCAGTCGCGGAACGTGATCTCGCCGTCGTTGCCGCGGCTCAGCACCCCCGCCGAACCGCTTTCCTGCTGGCCGCCATACACGCGGTAGGGAAAATGCCGGTCGGTGGCCACGTGATAGAACTGCGCCGTCGGCTGGTTGTACCAACTGCTCCAGGTCCGGCCGCCGTTGACGCTGACGGTCGCGCCCTGGTCGGAACCGAGAAAGATCACGCCGGGATGCTGCGGATCGAGCCAGATCGAGTGGTAATCGTCCCCGCCCGGCGCGCCCTTGATGGGCACGAACGTGCGGCCGGCGTCGGTCGAGCGATAGGTCGAGGTGTTGGCGACGTAAATCGTGTCTTCGTCGCGGGGATCGACGGCGACGCCGGCGAAGTCGTCGCCCCGCCCGTAGATGCGCTGCTGCTCGTTGACGCGCTGCCAGTGCTCGCCGGCATCCTCGGAGCGGTAGAGGCCGCCGTTGGGCCGCGCCTGCACCAGCGCGTAAATCCGGTTGGGATCGCTCGGCGCGATGCCGATGCCGATGCGGCCGAGCCGGCCGCTTTGCCACGTGGGCAGGCCCGCCGTCAGCGCTCGCCAAGTGTCGCCGCCGTCCGTGCTCTTGTACAAACCGCTGCCCGGCCCTTCGAGCGAAGCCCAGGGCGTATAGCGTGCCGCCCACAACACGGCATAAACCGTATTCGGGTCGCGCGGATCGAGCGCCACCTGGATCGCGCCGGTGTTTTCGTCTTTGTACAGCACGCGCTGGAATGTTTGCCCGCCGTCGGTCGAGCGATACACGCCGCGCTCGGCATTGGGGCCGTACGGATGGCCCAGCGCCGCGACGAAGAGCCGGTTCGGATTGCCCGGGTCCACGGCGATCGCGCCGATCTGCTGCGCGTCGCGCAGGCCGAGGTGAGTCCAGGTCCGGCCGCCGTCGGTGGATTTATAGATTCCATCGCCGGTCGAGAGGTCGGGGCGGTGCAGCCCTTCCCCACTGCCGGCGTAGAGGATATCGGGATTCGACGCCGCCACCGCGAGCGCGCCGATCGAGCCGGTGTCTTCATGGTCGAAGATCGGCTGCCAGGTGGTGCCGTAATCGGTGCTCCTCCAGACGCCGCCGTCCACCGCGCCGAAATAAAACAGGCCGGGCCGCGACGGCACGCCGGCGATGGCCACCACCCGCCCGCCGCGGAAGGGCCCGATCAGCCGCCATCGCATCGCTTGGTATAGGTCAAGGCTGAAGGGCGGGCCGGCGTGGCCGGAGCGCGCCGCCGTTGCCTGCGCCGCGGGAACGGCGGGTGGAATTTCGTTGGCCGGCGCCGCCGCCAGGCTCCGCGCGGAGCCCCGCCCGCTGGACGCGAGTTGCGCGCCGGCGCACACCAGCGCCAGCGCTGCCGTGGCGCTGAGTTGCAGCTTGCTCATGGGCAAGAGCGTACACGAATCCGCCGCCTGACAGCGCCCGCCGGATGGGGGGCGGGGCGATCAGCTTCGCAGGGCATCGTTCTCCCACCCCAGCGCGCCAACATCGCGCGCCGGGGGACCCCGGTTCGGCTGCTCGGGGCGGTCGGATACGTCGGTGTATTCTTCCCCCCCTCGCAGCCCTGCGGCCTCGCCCTGCTGGCTTCTCGCCCCGCTTCGGCGTACTTAGCTGGCGGGGCCCCGCCCTGCTCAATTGCACGGGTCTCCTTCGGCGCTTCGCTGCGCTGCGCATTCCCCCTCGACTTCGTCTGGCTGGATTTTGGGCGGTGGACTCGGGGAGGCTGCCGCCCAAGGCGAAACGCGCACGCGGCGTTTCGCTCGATCCTTTGCCGGGTAGCGACACTCGCGCCGAATCCACCGCGGCCACCGTTGTCCCCCGGGGCAATCTCGCGGGCCGTGTCACCATTTCGGGGCGGCTCGGGATAGAGTTATCGCATGCGGCGGCGTCTTCCCTGCGGTGGGTTCGGAGCCTGGGCGGCTCCGGTGCTGTTGTCGGCGTGCCTGCTGGTCGCGGCGGCGGCCGCGCAGGCGCAAGCCGGCGGCTCCGCCCGCGGCGCGCTGCGGGTGTATTTCATCGATGTCGAGGGCGGGCAAGCGACGCTCTTCGTGCCGCCCGCCGGGCAGTCGCTGCTGGTGGATACGGGCTGGCCCGACCACGGCGGCCGCGACGCCCTGCGCATCGTTGCCGCCGCGCGCGATGCCGGACTCTCCAAGATCGACTACGTCGTGCTGACCCACTTTCACGTTGACCATACCGGCGGCGTGCCCAACCTGGTCGCGCATTTCCCGGTGGGCGCGTTCATTGACCACGGGCCGAATCGCGAGAGCGGCGACGCCGCGACCGCGGCGGCCTACGCCGCCTACCAGCGCGTGCTGGCCTCCGGCCGTTACGGGCATCAGACCGCCCGCGTGGGCGAACTGCTGCCGATTCGCGGCCTGCGCGCCGAAGTCGTGAGCGCCGACGGCCAGCTGCTCGCGCGCCCGCTGCCCGGCGCCGGCCAGCCGAACGCCGCCGCCTGCGCCGCCTCCGCCGTGCGGCCGCCCGATCAGACCGAGAACGCGCGCTCGCTCGGGCTGGTGATCACGTTCGGCAAGCTGCGCATTCTCGACCTCGGCGATCTCACTTGGGACAAAGAGATGCAGCTCATGTGTCCCGTGAACAAGCTGGGTGCGATCGATCTCTATGTCGTTTCCCACCACGGCTGGGACCACAGCGGCAGCCCGGCGCTGGTGGATGGCATCCGCCCCCGCGTCGCGGTCATGGATAACGGCGCGGACAAGGGCGGCACGCCCTCGACCTGGGAGATCATCGAAAAGGCGCCCGGGCTGGAAGGCCTCTGGCAGCTGCATTACTCCAACGCCGGCGGCGCCGCGCACAACGCCGCTCCCGCCTACCTCGCCAATCTGCCCGGCTCCGCCGACGGCCGCTTCCTCCGCGTCAGCGCCTGGCGCGATGGCCGCATGGTCGTCTTCAACTCGCGCACCGGAGACAGCCGCGGCTATCCCCCGCGCCCGGCCCCCGCTCGCTGATTCCCGAGCCGCGAGGATGCGGCGGCCCGGCAATGCGATGCTAGGCGGATGAGGAGCGATTCCTCGGCCTCCGGCGAGCGGACCGCCGCGCCGCGCCCGGCGCCGCCGCGCGGGGAACGCGCCTGGAGCGCCCGCGTGCTGTGGGCGGGCGGGCTGGGCAACGTCCTCGAGTGGTACGACTTCGGTCTCTATGGACTGCTGGCGCCGGTGCTGGCGTCGCTGTTTTTTCCCAACCAGAGCCGCCTGGTCGCGCTGCTCGATGTTTACGGCGGCTTCGCGGCGGGCTTCGCCATGCGGCCGATCGGGGCGGCGGTGCTGGGGCGGGTCGGCGACCGCATCGGGCGGCGGTCGGTGCTGGTGCTCTCCGTCGTGCTCATGGGCGCGGCGACGGTGGCGCTGGGCGCGCTGCCGGCCTATGCGAGCTGGGGTTTGTGGTCGCCGGTGCTGCTGGTCGCGATTCGGCTGCTGCAAGGTTTTTCGGTGGGCGGCGAATTTGTCGGCTCGGTGACCTATCTGGTGGAGCAGGCGCCGCCGGGCCGCCGCGGCCTCGCCGGCAGCACCGCGAACTTGGGCGCCACCGCCGGTCTGTTGCTGGCGGCCGCGGCGGCGGCCGGCGCCGCGAGCTGGGCCGGCGCCGCGCGCCTGGCCGCCGGCGTGTGGCGCTGGCCGTTCCTGTTCGGCGGCGTGATCGCGCTCGCCGCCTATCTGCTGCGCCGCCATCTGCCCGAGCGCGAGGTCGCCCCGGCCCCGCCGCGGCGGCGTTCGCCGCTCGGCCAGGCTTTGCGCGAGGCGCCGCGCTTGATGCTGCTGGTGACTCTCTTCACCTCCGGCTACGGCATCGCCGACTACCTGACCATGGTCTTCCTGCCCACCTTCGCGCACGAGTTCGGGCGCGTCTCCATCGCCGCGGCGCTGCGCGCGAATACCGCCGGGCAGGCGCTCGCCCTGTTCGTCGTGCCGGTCGCGGGCTGGCTCTCCGATCGCGTCGCGCGGCGGCGCACGATCCTGGCCGCCGCGTTCTTCGCCGAAGCCGCCATCGCCTGGAGCGCGTTCGCCTGGGCGCGGCAAGGCCCCGGCGGCTTCTACCTCGCCCAGTTGGCGTTCGCGGGCCTGCTCGCGCTGATCATGGGCGCCGGCCCGGCGATGCTGGCGGAGCAGTTTCCGCCCGATTACCGCGTCACCGGCCACGCGGTGGCCTTCAATATCGGCATCGGCGTCGCCGGCGGCTCGGCGCCGCTGGTCGCCGTCGCGCTGATTCGCGCCGCCGCCGCGCCCATGGCCGCGGCCGCGTACCTGGCCGGCGCGGCGCTATTGGCGGCGATCACGGCGCTGCTGCTGCGGGACCGCAGCCGCCAGCCCGCGATCTGAGCCGGATGCGGGCGGCGCGGCGCTGGCGGCCGCCGCGCGCCGGGCGCCGCGCTCCCCCGGCTCCTGCCCCGGGTCCGCTGCTCCCGCGCCCCGCGCTCACTGATGCCGCTGCGTGACGACGCGAACGATATCGTTGTAGATGACGAAGGTCATCAGCAGCACCAAGAACGCGAAGCCGGCTTGGTAGATCCGCTCTTTGACGCGCAGGCTCACGTCATGCCGCAACAGGCTCTCGACCAGCAGCAATAGGATCGTGCCGCCATCGAGGATGGGAATCGGCAGCAGATTGAGAATGCCGAGGTTGAGGCTGATCATCGAGGTGAAGCCGACCAGCGGCACCAGCGAGGACTGCCGTGCGAGCTGCCCCGCCATGTCGGCGATCGAGACCGGGCCTTGCAAGGTCTTGAGCGACGCTTGGTGCGTGACCAAGCGCCCGACCAAATCGATGATCAAGGTCGAATAGCGGCGATTGTCGGCGAGCGACTGCCGCAGCGCCTGGCCGAAGGGCAAGTGCACGAACCGCACGGTTTGCAGTTCGACGCCGATCATCCAGCGCTCGCTGCCGTCGGGCTGCTTTTGCTTCTGGGCCGAAACCTGCTTCTCCACGATGCGGCCGTGCCGCAGCAGCGTCAGCGTCACAGGCCTGCCGGCGGCCTTTTGCAGGGCGTCGGTCAGCTCGCGCGGATTGCCCAGGCGCTTGCCGTCGATGCCGATGGCGCGGTCGCCCGGCTCGAGGCCGGCCCGCTGCGCCGGCGAGCCCGGCGTGACGGCAATGAAGACGACCGGCATTTCCGGGATCACGCCGATGCCGAAGGCGGCTTGCTGCGCGGAGGTGGGCACCACGGTCGCATGGACGATGCGGCCGCCGCGCTCGATGGTCAGCGGCAGCGGGTGGTCCTCGGAAACCGCCGCGCGCATCTCCACCTGCTCCCAGGTGGGGTCTTGCACGCCATCCACGGCGATGATGCGGTCGAAGGGCTGCAAGCCCGCCTGCGCCGCCGTCGTGCCCGGCTCCACGCTCGCCACCACCGCCGGCTGGTCGAGCACGGAATCGCGCGGAAATTGCACCATGTACACCGCGACCAAGAGTGCGATCGCCAGCACGATGTTCATGGCGGGGCCGGCGAGAATGATGACCAGCCGTTGCCAGCGCGGCTTCGAGGCCAGGTCGCCGGGGCGCACCACCGCTTGTTCGGCCAGTTCGCCGGGCATTTCGCCGGCCATCTTGACGTAGCCGCCCAGCGGCAGCGCGCTGACGCGGTAATCGGTCTCGCCGGCGCGGAAGCCGAAGAGCCGGGTGCCGAACCCGAGCGAAAACGTCTCCACGCGCACGCGAAAGAATTTGGCCGCCAAAAAGTGCCCGAGCTCGTGCAGGAAGATGATCACCCCCAGCACGATGGTGACGGCAATGATGTCGCTCAGTACGTTCATGCGCGCGCCTTTCCGGCGCCGGCGAGGGCGGGCGCCGGCGCCGCGACGGCGGCGCGAGCGCGCTCGCGCGCTTCCGCGTCGGCTTCCATCACCTCGCGCAGGCCGGTGGCCGGCCGCGCCTGGGTCCGGGCCAAGGTCTGTTCCACGACGCGCGGGATTTCCAGGAAACCCAGCCGCCCTTGGCAGAAGGCCTCCACCGCGACTTCATCGGCGGCGTTCAGGACCGCCGGCATCGTGCCCCCGGCCGCCAGCGCCTCGCGCGCCAGCCGCAGGCAGGGATAGCGCCGCAAATCCGGCTCGTGAAATTCCAGCTTGGCGGCCGCCGTCAGGTCCAGCCGCTCCCGCGCCGTCGCCAGGCGCTCGGGATAGGTAAGCGCATATTGGATGGGCGTGCGCATATCGGTGGGACCGAGCTGCGCCAGGATCGAGCCGTCGCGGAACTCCACCAGCGAGTGGACCAGCGACTGCGGATGCATGAGCACCTCGACTTGCTCCTGTCCGACCGCGAACAAATGGCAGGCTTCGATGATCTCGAAGCCTTTGTTCATCAGCGTAGCGGCGTCGATGGTCACGCGCCGGCCCATCCTCCAAGTTGGATGCCGCAGCGCCTCGGTCGGCGTCACCGCCGCCAGTTGCGCCGCGGGCCGGTCGCGAAACGCGCCGCCCGAGGCGGTCAGGATCAGCCGCGCGACTTCTTCGCGGCGGCCGGCGCGCAGGCATTGGTGCAGGGCGCTGTGTTCGCTGTCAATGGGCAGAATCGCCGCGTTGTGGGCGGCGGCGAGGGGCATGAGCAAGGCGCCCGCGGCCACCAGCACTTCTTTGTTGGCCAGCGCCACCGTGGCGCCGCGCTCCAGCGCCGTCCAACAGGCGGCCAGCGCCGCCGTGCCCACCGTGGCCAGGACCAAGACGTCGTAGTCGGCTTCGCGCGCGATGGCGGTTAGCGCCTCGCCGCCGCAATGCAGCTCGGCCGTGACCCGCGCTTGCGCGAGCGCCGCGCGCAGGTCCGGCGCCGCCGCCGCGTCGCTCAGGCCCACGTGGCGCGGCCGCAGGCGGGCGGCGAGCTCGCCCAGCTTGCCGGCATTGCTGCCGGCGGCGATCGCGGTCACTTCGAAATGTCCCGGCAGTTCCTCGACAACGCGGAGCACGTTGTCACCGATCGAGCCGGTGGCGCCCAAAAGCGCGATGCGGCGCGGATTCGAGGCCGAGGACGGGGAAAGAGGGGTCACGCCAAGTTAGGCGGAGGCGGGCTTCAAAACCTCAAAACCAGATAGTACCACAGCACTGGAATCGCCAGCAGCAGCGCATCCATGCGGTCCAAAACGCCACCGTGGCCGGGCAGCAGCGCGCCCGAGTCTTTCATCCCCGCGCCCCGCTTCAGCACCGATTCAGCGAGGTCGCCTGCCTGCGCGGCGACGTTCAGCGCCAGCCCGAGGAGCGCGCCCGTCCCGATCGATACGGAAAAGCCGGCGGCATTCCACGCGCTCTTCCCCGCCAGCGCCGCAAGCCCTCCCAAGATGATCGCGGCGGCCAGCGAAGCCGCCGCGCCCTCCCACGTCTTCTTGGGGCTGATGCGCGGCGCCATGCGGTGGCGGCCCCAGGCGCGGCCGGCGTAATACGCCGCCGTATCGCCGCACCAAACCACTGCCAGCAGCAGCACGATCCAGGCGCGGCCGCCCGGAAAGCGGCGCACGCTCGCCAGCAAGGCGATTAAGTAGGCCGGGTAAAAGATGCCCAGGAACGTGAGCCCGGCGCGGCCCAGCGCCTGTTCCATGCGCTCCGGATCGGCCAGACCGCGCACCATCACCGCGAGCCCCAGGCCCAGCCAGATTGCCGTCTCGCCCAGCGCATCCGGCCACGTGAGCGCGGCCGCCAGGAGCGCCGCGCCCGCGATGCCGATCCATCCATATGCGCGCACGCCGCCGGCAAGCCCCAAGCCATAGAACTCGCGCTGCGCCAGCCACGCCACGGCGAAGAGGCATAGGGCGAAAAGCCACGACGGCGCGAAGATCACCACCGCCAGCGTGATCGGAATCAGCGCCGCCGCCGTCAGCACTCGGCGCGCGCCGCTGCCCTGGGGCGCTTCCGCGCTCACCGCCACCTCGGACATTCGGTCATCATACAGAACAGAACGGGACCCGGCGGCACGGGATCACGGCGTGGAAACCGCCCGATGCTGCCGCCAGGCCGTGCGCGGCGCGCGGACGCCCGGTGCGCGGCGGCTCTAAGCTGGCGGGCGAGAATGCCTGCTTTACGGGCGGGACCATGACTGGCAGTCCGGAATGCTGCGGCGCGGGCGGGGCCCGCGGCCCACGGCGATCCCGGGCGTCACCGGCGCTCGCGCAACAAAGCGATCACGTCGTCGAAGGTGATGATGCCGACGAGCCGGTGCTGCTCGTCCACGACGGGCAAGGTCATGAGGTTGTACTTGTCGAACAGCTCGGCGATGTCTTCTTCCTTTTCGTTCTCCTTCACCGCGACGGCCTCGGCGGCGAGCGCGCTCAAGGGGGTGTCGCCGGCGGCCATCACGATGCGGGCGAGCGGCACCATGGCTTTGAGGCGCTGATTCTCGTCGAGCAGAAAAATCGTGTTCACGCCCTCGACCGGGCTGCCGGCTTCGCGCATGGCGCGCACGGCGTCGCTGACGCGCGCGGTTTCGGGCACGGCGATGAAGTCGGTGGTCATGCGGCCGCCGGCGGTATGCTCGGGAAACTCCAGCAGATCGCTGACTTCTTCCCGCTCTTCCGGCTGCATGTCTTGCAGGATGCCCTCGCTGACTTCTTCGGGCAGTTCGGCGAGCACGTCGGCGGCCTCATCCGGCTCCATCTCCTCGACGATGTCGGCGGCCTTCTCATGGCCCAGGCCCTCGAGCAAGGAGCGCTGCACTTTCGGCTCGACCTCGCCCAGCACATCGGCGGCGACCCCGGCCTCGAGCGCGCCGAAGACGGCGCCGCGCTCGGCCGGCGCCAGATCCTCGACGATGTCGGCGACATCGGCGGGGTGCAGCCGCGCCAGCGCGTCATAGCTGATCTGCAGCTTCACGCGCCGCGCCGGATCGGTCTCGATCAGATTGAAGATGTGCCAAGGAATGACGCGGGGCCGCACCAGCGACGATAGTTTGACCATCCAGCGGCGGGGCAGCACGCCTTGCAACAGCCGCCGCAGGGCCCCGCTCAGGCCCACATCCACCTGCACGGCCCGCAGATCGAGGCAGCCGTTGTGGCGCAGCAATTCGAAATCCACGTCGTTGACGCGCACGACCTTGCGGCCGTTGACGTCGATGATCTGCTGGTCCATGACGTCGCGGCCCAAGAGCAGGTAGGCGTTGTCGCCTGCGAGCGGCTGCGGCGTTCCGGCGTTGGGGCCGAGTTGCAAGCGATCGCGGTCGATCGCCGCCAGGCAGGCCGCCACCTGCCACCGCTTCCCGCCCTGGCGGAAGATCAGCGCCTGCGCCAAGGTGGGGTCGCGCCCCGGCTCGAGCGCGATCTCGCGCAGGCGCCCGAGGCGGCGCCCGGTCGCGTCGTGAATCGGCAAGCCCAAGAGTTCGGTGAAGTAATACATGCGCGCCCTTGTTCCTTCATAGTGCGCCGGTCCTGTCGCGCCGTGCAACGCGCCGAGCCGGGCAAGGCAGCGGGGGGCGCAGGGTCGGCGGCTCGGCGCCGCGGCGGCGGCACCGGGGAGCGGCCGCGTACTCGCATGATAAAATTGAAGTTGCCAAGGCCTCGGCGCGGTGCAACGGGCCCTCTTCATCTTCCTTGGCTTGCGGTCCGCGGCCTGCATCCGCGTCCTCTGAACCATGCCTTCTCTTGTTTCCAAGGTCTTCGGCACCAAGAACGATCGCGAGATCAAGCGTCTGTATCCCAAGGTGGCGGCCATCGGCGCGCTCGAGGCGGAGCTGCAGGCGCTCGACGACGCGGCGCTGCGCGCCAAGACCGAAGAGTTCCGGCGCCTGATCCGCGAGCGCGTGGACGCCGCCGGCGAGGACGAGGAAGCGCGGGCGGAAGCCGAGAAGGCCGCGTTCGAAGACCTTTTGGTGCCCGCCTTCGCCCTGGTCCGCGAGGCGGGACGGCGCGTGCTCAACATGCGGCATTTCGACGTGCAGCTCATCGGCGGCATGGTGCTGCACGCGGGCAAGATCGCGGAAATGAAGACCGGCGAGGGCAAGACCCTGGTCGCGACCCTGCCGGTGTACCTGAACGCGCTCGCCGGCCACGGCGTGCACGTGGTCACCGTCAACGACTATCTCGCCCGCCGCGACGCGGAATGGATGGGGCGGCTGTACAAATTTTTGGGCCTGACGGTGGGCACCATCGTGCACGACATGGAGGACGCCGACCGCAAAGCCGCCTACGCCGCCGATATCACCTACGGCACCAACAACGAGTTCGGCTTCGATTATCTCCGCGACAACATGAAGTTCGACCTCGCCGATTGCGTCCAGCGCGGGCACGCCTACGCCATCGTGGACGAAGTCGATTCGATCTTGATCGACGAGGCGCGCACGCCGCTGATCATCTCCGGCCCCTCGGAAGAATCCACCGATAAGTACTACAAGATCGACCGCATCATCCCCCGCCTCGAGCGCGGCGACCCGCCGGAAGGCGACGAGAAGCCCGCCACCGGCGACTACTTTCTCGACGAAAAGCACCGCACGGCCACCCTCACCGAGGCGGGCGTCGAGAAGGTCGAGCGCGCGCTCGGCATCGACAACCTCTACGACCTCCAGCACATGGAGCTCGTCCACCACGTCTATCAGGCGCTGCGCGCCCACACGCTCTTCAAGCGCGACGTGGACTACGTGGTCAAGGACGAATTGGATCCGCAGACCGGCCGGGTCGAGCGCAAGGTGATCATCGTGGACGAGTTCACCGGCCGCCTCATGCCCGGCCGCCGCTGGAGCGACGGCTTGCACCAAGCCGTCGAAGCCAAGGAAGGCGTCAAGATCGAGCGCGAGAACCAGACCCTCGCCACCATCACCTTTCAGAACTATTTCCGCCTCTACAAGAAGCTCGCCGGCATGACCGGCACGGCCGAGACGGAAGCCAACGAGTTTTTCAAAACCTACAAACTCGACGTGGTGGTAATCCCGACCAACCGCCCGCTGATCCGCATCGAGTATCCCGACCTCGTCTATCGCACCGAGCGGGAGAAGTTCAACGCCGTGGTGCAGGAGATCGAGGAGTGCCGCGCCCGCCGCCAGCCGGTGCTGGTGGGCACGGTGTCGGTGGAGAAATCCGAACGGCTCTCCGCCCTGCTGCAAAAGGCCAAAGTGCCGCACGTGGTGCTGAACGCCAAGTATCACGAGAAAGAGGCCGAGATCGTCGCGCAGGCGGGCCGCGCCGGCGCGGTCACCATCGCCACCAACATGGTCGGCCGCGGCACCGACATCCTGCTGGGCGGCAACCCGGAGTTTCTGGCGCGGGAGCAGCTGCGCAAGCAGGGCATCAATCCCGACGCCGACCCCGAGGCCTACCGCGCCGCCTTCGAGCGCTTCAAAGAGCAGTGCGACCGCGAGCACGACGAAGTGGTGGCGCTCGGCGGGCTGCACATCATCGGCACCGAGCGCCACGAAGCCCGCCGCATCGACAATCAGTTGCGCGGCCGCGCCGGACGCCAGGGCGATCCCGGTTCGTCGCGCTTTTACCTCTCGCTCGAAGACGACTTGCTGCGCATCTTCGGCGGCGAGCGCATCTCCGGCCTGATGAAGCGGCTGGGCATGGATGAGGGCGTGCCCATCGAATCCAAGCTGATCACCCGCCGCATCGCCGCCGCCCAGGAGCAAGTGGAGGCGCAGAACTTCGAGTCGCGCAAGCACCTGCTCGACTACGACGACGTCATGAACAAGCAGCGCGAGGCCGTCTACGGCCTGCGCCACGACCTGCTCGCCGCCCGCGACCAGAGCGAATACCTCCACGGCGTGATCGAAGGCATCGTCGGCGAGTTCCTCCAGAATCACTGCCCTCGCGAGGCCCATCCCGAGCAATGGAACGTGCCGGGACTGCGGCAGGCGGTGAAGGAGCAGTTCGGCGTCGACATTCAGGCCGAGGGCCTCAAAACCGACGAGCTCAACTTCGACGACCTGCAAGCGGCGCTGCTCGACCTTCTCCGCCGGAAATACGCCGCGAAGGAACAGCAGCTCACCCCGGAGGTCATGCGGCGCTTCGAGCGCGTCGTCATGCTGCAAATCCTGGACAACCACTGGAAGGATCACCTGCTGGCCATGGACCACCTCAAGGAGGGCATCGGCCTGCGCGGGTACGGGCAGCGGGACCCGCTGATCGAGTACAAGAAGGAATCCTTCGATATGTTCCAGGCGATGATGGACAGCTTCGAGAACGAAAGCGTCCGCACGCTGTACTTGGCCCAGGTGCGCACCCCCGAGCAGCAAGCGCAGGAGGCCGCGGAGATGCGCGAGTACGAGCGCGAACTGGAGCGGCGCAAGCAGCGGCAGGAGCGCGAGCTGCGCTTTTCCGGCGGCGACGGCTCGGGCGAAAAGGTGCAGCAGGTCATCCGCGGCAGCGCCAAGATCGGCCGCAACGATCCTTGCCCCTGCGGCTCCGGCAAGAAGTACAAACGCTGCCACGGCGCCACCGAAGCCGCCGGCGCCTAGCCCCCGCCGCATTTACCCTTTTGCAAAAGGGGACAGCCTGATATTTCCCCGTTTACCTTTTTGCAAAAGGGGACAGCCTGATATTTCCCTATTTATCTTTTTGAAAACGGGGACAGATCCGGGGCTAGCGTCGGGCGTCCGCCCTGGGCGGCGACACGCCGCCGCCTCGACCTCTGCTTCGTCCTCCGACTCCCGTCTCCCTCTGCTGGCGTCCGGCGTCGCTCCGTGCGCCCTGCCGGCGGCCAACCTTTCC
>JAJPKR010000024.1 GCA_021323595.1 Terriglobia bacterium
CGCGCGAGCACGAGATTGGCGACGTTGGCGCAGGCGATCAGCAAAACGAAGCCGACGGCGCCAAGCAGGGTCAAGAGCAGCGTGCGCACGCCCCCGACGATATCGTCCTTGAGCGGCACCAAATTGACGCCGCTGCGCTGATCGTCGCTGGGATAGGCGGTCGCCAGTTGGCGCGCCACCGTGTCCAGATCGGCTTGCGCCTGCTCGGCGGAGACGCCGGGCTGGAGCCGCCCGACCACGCGCGTGCCCATGCTGACGGACCGCTGGCGAAAGGTCGGATCATTCCATTGGCCGATGGGGATGTACACGTCGCGCGAGCCGAACGTGAAGGAGCGATCGAAGCGCGAGGGGACGATGCCGACGATCGTATAGGACACGTTATCCAGCACGACGCTGCGACCGATCACCGCGCCGGAGCCGCCGAACTTCCGGCGCCAAAAGCCCTCGCTCAACATCACCACCGGCCGCGCTCCGGGCTGATCTTCGCTGGAGGTGAATTCGCGGCCCACCGCGATCGGCACGCCGAGCAAATGAAAGAAGCCGGCCGAGATCATCTCGGCGCGAGCGTGCTCGGGGCGGCCGGCGCCGGTGAGATCATAGCTGTCGCCGCGATACGCGGCCATGCCGGAGAAGGTGTGGTTCAGGCGTTTCCAATCGAGGAAATTCGGGTAGGAGACCGAACCGTGTTTAAAGTTGGGAGTGCTCGTGTAGAGGGAAACCAACTGGCTGGGACGGGCGAAGGGCAGCGGATTCAATAGGATTCCGTTGACGACGGAAAACAGGGCGGTGTTGGCGCCGATACCCAGCGCCAAGGTCAAAATGGCGATCACCGCGAAGCCGGGCGCCTGGCGCAGCAGGCGCGCGCCATAGCGCAGGTCTTGGCCGAAGGCACCCATATGCTCGCTATACGGCCGCGGGCCGCGTTTGTTCCGCTTTGCGCACGCTATCCGCGCCAACGGGGCGCGGCCTTCGGCTGCGCGCTACGAGGCACTGTGCCGGCTTGGCTATGCGCCGGCCGCTCGAATTGTTTTAGCTTGCGAGCGCCATGTCACAGGCTGCCGCGGCCGGTGTCAAGTCGCCTCGCATGGAAGGCCCAGAGGCGCGGCGTTTGCGGCGATTCGCCGCCATCTCTGGTTTGGGATTTGTGGATGGCCACAATCGTGGTTCTTATCTGCAACTTGCAAGTGCATAGGCTCCGATCGCTTGGGCGCCATTGACAGAGTGGATTCCTTCCATTAGATTGGCGGTCAGTTTCGCATGACTGGCTGGCGCTTTAGCGGGCAATTTGTCGGGCTTATATGCACCGCACTTTCTCTCGCCTGTTTCGGTCAACAGCCGCGTCGCTTGGTGACCGCACCAATCAGCGATGCGAACGTGGTTAAGCTGGTCGGCAACACCTATCCCCTGGCGCAGTCTCGATACGATCGCGGGCCGGCGCCGGCGAGCTTGCCTCTGCAGCGCATGCTGCTGGTGCTCAAACGCTCGCCGCGGCAGCAAGCCGAGCTTCGAACGCTGCTGGCGCAACAGCAAGACGCCGCCTCGCCGGATTTTCACCGATGGCTCAGGCCGGAGCAGTTCGCCCAGCGCTTCGGCTTGGACGCCGCCGATCGGAATGCGATTGTGGGGTGGCTGGAGGGCAAGGGATTTATCGTCAACCGCATCGCCCGCGGCGGGAACGTGATCGAGTTCTCGGGCGACGCGGGAAAAGTCGCCGCCGCCTTCCACACCGAGATCCATCGCTATGTCGTGCGCGGCCGGGCGCACTGGGCTAATGCCGGCGATCCCTCGATTCCGGCGGCGCTGGCGCCGGCGGTGGCCGGCATCGTCAGCCTCAATGATTTTCCGCGGCATCCACAGCATGTGGTGGCGGGAGTTTTCAAGAAGCAGCGCGGCAGCGCGCTGGCGACGCCGATACAGCCCGCCTTCACGACCCAATGCTCTGGCGGCGGCCAAAGCTTCCCTTGTTATGCCCTGGGACCGTACGACTTCGCGACGATTTACAACCTGCTGCCGCTATGGAACGCGGGCATTGACGGCACCGGCTGGACCTTGGCGATCGCCGGCGAAAGCGACGTCAATGTGGCCGACATGACGAGCTTTCGCAGCATGTTCGGGATGCCGGCGCCGGTCATCAACGTCATTTACAACGGACCAACGCCCGGAATCCTGCAAGGCGATGAAACCGAATCCGACTTGGACCTGGAGTGGGCGGGCGGCATCGCGCGCGGGGCCGCCATCGATTTCGTCGTGTCCGCTTCGACGGATACGACCTCCGGCATCGATCTATCGTCCGAGTACATCGTGGATAACGACCTGGCGCCGGTGATGAGCGTCAGCTATGGCGCGTGCGAGTTGGAGATGGGCACGGCCGGAAACCAGTTTTACGACCAGCTTTGGCAGCAAGCGGCGGCGGAAGGGATCAGCGTGTTCGTGGCGGCCGGCGATGCCGGCTCGGCGGTTTGCGATTACGGGCAAATCGCGGCGACCCATGGCCTGAGCGTCAGCGGTTTGGCGTCGCCGCCCAACGCCGTGGCCGTGGGCGGGACGGATTTTCAAGAATTCAATAATGCTTCGGCCTATTGGAGTTCCACCAATGATCCGACCACCCTGGCTTCGGCTAAGGGCTATATCCCCGAGATCACGTGGAACGATTCCTGCACCGATTCGCTTTGGGAGCTGCTCACCGGCTCGATGGATGCGGAAACCAACTGCAACAACGCGCAGCTTCTGCAATATCAGATCGGCGTTGTGGGCGGGAGCGGCGGCGCCAGCAATTGCACGACTTCCGACGGACTGGCCTTGACCAGTTGCGCCGGCGGCTATGCCAAGCCCGCCTGGCAACCGGGCAACGATGCGCGGCGCGATCTGCCCGATGTTTCCCTCTTTGCCGGCGACGGCCTCGAGAACGCGTTCTATCTTCTTTGCGAGGCCGATGTCCAAGGCTCTTGTCAGGGCGGTCAGTACGCGCAGTTCTTGGGGGTGGGCGGCACGTCGGCTTCGGCGCCGGCGTGGGCGGCGATTCAGCTTCTTGTGGATCAAAAGCTGGGTGCGGCGCAAGGCGACCCTCACTACGTGCTCTATCATCTGGCCTCGCAGCAGCCCGCGAGCGGCTGCGCGGCCAACCTGCCGCCGGGCGCGACTTGCATCTTCCCTGACATCACCGTGGGCACGATCGCGCAGCCTTGCTCGACGGGCACGCCGAGCTGCATTACCAAGGTGGCGACCGACCGATATGGCGTGCTCTCGGGATTTGACGCCGCCGCCGGCTTCGACCTGGCGACCGGGCTAGGCTCGGCCAACGTCGAGAACCTGGTGAATGCGTGGGCCGCAGTGACGTTCGCACCCGCCAAGGCGACGCTGACGCTGAACCCGACCAGCGGCATCACCCACGGCGCGCCGGTCGCGGTCACGATCGGCGTGGCGGCGCAGAACTCGGGCGGCGGCACGCCAACCGGGCTGGTGTCTTTGCTGACCGCGAGCGGCCAGGAGGTCGCGACGTTTTCCCTGATATCGGGCGCGGTAAGCGGAACGACTTCGGATCTCCCCGGCGGCACCTACGCGGTGCACGCGCACTATCCCGGCGACGGCGTTTTCGCGCCCGCCGACTCCGCTCCCATCACCGTCACGGTCGCGCCCGAGGCCAGCAACACCACCGCGCAAGTGTTGACCGCGGATGCCAATGGCAACCCCATCGCCATCACCTCGCAGCCTTACGGCGAGTACGCCTATTTGCGCGCCGACGTCGCCGGGGCGTCGAAACAGGGCGTGCCCACCGGCACGGTCACGTTCTCGATCAATAGCCAGGCCTTCGGCAGCGCCATTCCCCTCAATAGCGAAGGCACCGCGGCCGCGCCTAACGGCACGTTTCTCCTGCCCGGCGGCACGGACGCCCTGACGGCGCAGTATTCGGGCGATGCCAGTTTCAACGCCAGCACGTCGCCGCCGGTGAAGTTCATCATCACGCCCGGACCGACCTCGTTGTCGCTCTATTTGCCGGCGAACATCAGCGTCGGCGTGGACGGCTTCGGCAACGTCACGATCAACACGCAGAGCCAGGGCGCCGCGCCGACGGGAACGCTCACGATCCAGAACGGGGGCAAGGCCGTGGGCAGCCCGGTGCCGGTGAGCGGTGCAACCAGCGTCGGAGCAAACAATTACATTTCGTCGCAGACCATTCTCAATATTCCCGCGGCGGCGCTCAACGTCGGCCTGAACCCCATCACGGTCGCCTACAGCGGCGATTCGAATTATGCCCCCGCGAGCGCGCCGCCGCAAAACATCGATGTCCAAATTCCGACGGTGATGGCGCTTTCGAGTTCGGCGACGACGATCAATCAGAGCGGGAGCGTCACGCTCACGGCCAAAGTTACTCCGAGCCAAACCGGACCCGCGCCGATGAGCGGCACCATCAACTTCTCGGATCTCCAAGGCTCCTCCTTGGGCTCCGTGCCGGTCGGCAGCGGCCAAGTCCAATTTACAGCCTCGAAGTTGCCGGTGGGCTCGGGAGCCATCACCGCGGCTTATAGCGGCGACGTCAACTACGCCTCGTCATTCATGTCGGTCAGTATCACCGTGAACCCAGACCTGACGCTAGCGGCGGCCGCACCCAGCGTGATTATTTCCGCGCCCGGCGGCAGCGGCACCGACACCCTTACCGCCACATTCGCCAGCAGCTTCAGCGGCTCGGCCCAGTTCACTTGCACGGGTCTGCCCAGCGAAGCCGCTTGTTCATTCACCCCGGCCACGCTTTCGGCCAGCGGCAATACCACGCTCACGATCAAGACGACGGCGCCCAGCCTGATGGCGCCGCCGCCCGCCGCGCCCAAGGATGGCCCGCTGGGGTTCGGGCTATTCCTCCTCGCGCTCGCCGCCCTGGGCGCCGCCCTGGCGGCGCTACCCCATCGCGGGCGCCGCCGGCGTCTGGCGGCGGCACTGCTCCTGACGATGGCGTTCGCCTCCTGCGGTGGCGGTGGCGGCGGCTCGAGCTCTTCAGGCGGCGGCTCCCCGATTACAGATCCAGGGACGCCGCCCGGGGTATACCTGGTGGGGATCGTGGCCACCGACAGCAGCGGAGCGACGACCAGCATGAATCTGACGTTGAACGTGCAGTAGCGGGCGGCGCGGTAGGCTAAGGGTGTGGGCGGAGTTCCGCAATTCCTGCAGGCTTTGGTGTACGGGCTCGGCGCGGTCTTGCTGATCGCGGGCGTGTTCTCGCTCGCGCAGGCGCTGCTGGCGCGCCTATACCGCGAGCCGCTGATCACCGAGGATCCCGCCGAAGACGAAGTGCGCGCAGCCGCGCGGCGGCCGTGACCGGCCCTGGAGACCGCCTCGCGCCCGCCCCCGCAGCTTTCCCCGGCGCAATAGAATAAACGAGCCATGAACAAAGTGATCGCCACGGCCGAGGAAGCGGTCGCGGATATTCCCGCGGGCGCGACGGTGATGATCGGCGGCTTCGGCCTGTGCGGAAATCCCGAGAATCTGATCGCCGCGCTGGCGCGCCGGGGTGTGGGCAATCTCGTGATCATCAGCAACAATGCCGGCATCGACGACGTGGGCATCGGGGTCTTGCTGGCGGCCGGCCAAATCCGCAAGATGATCGCGACCTATGTCGGCGAAAACAAGAAGTTCGAGGAACTGGCGCGCTCGGGCCAATTGGAAACCGAGCTGGTGCCGCAAGGGACTTTCGCCGAGCGGATTCGCGCGGGCGGCGCCGGCATTCCGGCGTTCTATACGCCGGCAGGCGTGGGCACGGTGGTGGCGGAGGGCAAGGAGCAGCGCGACTTCGACGGCCAGCGCTACCTGATGGAGCGCTGGCTGCGCGCGGATTTCGCGCTCATTAAAGCGTTCCGAGGCGACCGCTGGGGCAATTTGATCTATCGCAAGACCGCGCGGAACTTCAATCCGGTGATGGCCACCGCAGCCCGCGTGACCATCGCCGAAGTCGAAGAACTGGTCGCGCCGGGCGAAATCGACGCGGAGGCCGTGGTCACGCCCGGCATCTTCGTGCATCGCGTCGTGCGCGGCGCGCACTACGTCAAACCGATCGAACGGCGCACCACGCGGCCGCGGCCGGAAGGAGCCCGCCCATGAGCGCAACCGGCAGCGAAGACAAGCGCTTGGTCATCGCGCGGCGCGTGGCGCGGGAGCTCCGCGACGGCTATTACGTCAACCTCGGCATCGGGCTGCCGACGCTGGTCAGCAACCTCGTGCCGGCTGGCATCGAGGTCGTGCTGCAGTCGGAGAACGGGATGCTCGGAGTCGGGCCTTATCCCTACCCGGGCGAAGAAGACCCCGACCTGATCAACGCCGGCAAGGAGACGGTGACCGAGCTGCCGGGCGCGGCGTATTTTTCCAGCGCCGATTCCTTCGCGATGATTCGCGGCGGCCACATCGACATGGCCGTGCTGGGGGCCATGGAGGTGGATGAGCAAGGCAACCTCGCCAATTGGATGATTCCGGGCAAGCTCATCAAGGGCATGGGAGGCGCCATGGACCTGGTGGCGCGGGCGCGGCGGCTTTACATCGCCATGGAACACACGACTAGGACCGGGGAGCCGAAGATTCTCCGCCGCTGCCGGCTGCCGTTGACCGGCGCCGGCGTCGTGCACTTCATCGTGACCGAAATGGGTTTCATCCGCGTGACGCCGGAGGGACTGGTGCTCGAAGAAATCGCGCCCGAGCTCACCGTCGAGCGGGTGCAAGCGGCGACGGAAGCGCGTTTGATCGTTTCGGGGGCGCTTCGGCCGATGGCGAGCTAGCGACGCCGATGCGCATACCCTCCATCGTGGTCGTGACGCTCGCCAATCCCCGCGAGAAGATTTGGGGCCAACTCCTGGCGCTGAATCCCGGCGGGCTCACGGTGCGCGGCGTCGAGCTCAATTCCTTCGACGATTTCATCGCCCAAATTCTCGAATACCGGCAAGGCCGCCTTCCCTTCCCCACCAGTTTCTTCCCCATGCACCGCGTCGAGCGAGTCTCGCTCGATGAAAGCATCGGCGAGATCGCGGCTCTGGGCGAGCGGTTTCGCTCGCGCGTCGGCGCCAGCATCGAAGATTACCTCGCGGATCTGGAGACGCGCGGCTGACGCTTTTCTTGGCGGGCGGATGGCTAATGGTGCCGGCGGCAACCGGCGGGACGCCGGCGTAGTTCCTCGGATTAGCGCCTGGGGGCGGGCAGGAGCTTGATGCTGGTGCTGGCTCCGAAGTGGCGATAGCGGCTGAAGCGCACGAATTCCTTCATCTCCACCGGCCCGGCAGTGAAATCCAGCCAATCGTCGCCTTCGGTCAGGATCGGGAACCAGAAGCGACCGTCGATCTGCTGAAAATAAGTCGTGAACCGACCAAACAGATTTTCTTCCTCTTGCCCGCGGACCCATTTGCGAATCTGCGGTTCGGGCCTGCCGGAGATTTGCACGATCCCCGCGGAGACGGGATCGATCCAGACTTCGCCGTGAAAATAGCGCTGGCCGGGAAAAATCTGGCGGGGCGAGACGCGATACACCCAAGTCTCGAGCCGGCCGATCGGACGTTTCTGCTCGTTGAATAGGTAAATCGTCTCGACGCGGTCGAAGCGGATGAGATAACGCGGCAGAACTTGCGGCGTCAGCAGAAACGGCACGACGCGGCGGAGATCGACGAAATCTTCATTGGTCAAGCGGACCAAGCTCAGCGTGTTGACCGGGCCGTGCAAAATGCGCTCAAGCCTGCCGCCCGCGGGCGTGAACGTGATATCGGTGGTGACGTGATAGTAGCCGCCGGGCTGATGGCGGCGATCGAAAGCATAGAAGCGAAAATCTTGGACGTAGGTGTACTCGCCGCGTGCGCGCACGTAGGCGGCTTCATTCTCTGCCGCTCGCCGCACCAGGGCCTGCTGGGCCGGCGACGCCTCGATCTGCGCGCCGAGCAGACCGGCCAGCAGCAGCACCACCCCAAGCGCCCCTCGCGCCATGGCCCGATCATAGCGGCGAGCGGCGGCAAATGCCACCGCAGCGGCGGACCGGCAAGCGGCATGGCGATTCCGGCCGGCCCGCCGCCGAGCCGGCCCGACGCGCCGCTGCGCGGGAGTTCGCCCCGCCTTTCTCGGCGTTCCATCCGCGCTCGCCGCGCGTCCGCGAACGGCACGCTTCCGGCCCGGCGCGGCTAATGGATGGTGATCGCAACCGGCGCGGAGCGCGGGCTCTCATTGCCGTCTTCATCCACAGCGGTAGCCGCGTACTGGTAGGTGCCGGGCGAAACCCCGGCGTCACGGAAAATCGGGGTGGGCAACAAGACGGCGTTCAAGCGCTGCCATTGTTCGGCACCGGCGGCAGTGCGGTAAACGTTATAGCCGGCGAGACGAGGCGCCGTCACCGGGAGCCAGGAAAGATCCACCGCCGCCGGCCCCGGGCCGGGGGCGAGCACTGCCCGCAACTCGGCGGGCGCGGGAGGCGGGAATCGGTTGGCGGCGACGATTGTGACCGCCGGCGAAGGCAGGCTCTCCACTTCGGCCTGGCCGGCGCCGGCGACGGCGCGGAGCGTATAGGAGTAGCGCGCGTTCCAGACGATACCGGTATCCAGATACGTCGTCGCGCTGCCGAGAAGATCGGCGAGCGGCTGCGCGGGGAGCGGCTCCGGCGCGGCTTGACTGCGGTACAGGCGCAGAAGGGGCGGCGGGGGCGCGAGGGCGGGCCACTCCAAGCGCACCCCCTCTGGCGTGATCACGGCATGCGGCGGGGGCGGCGGCGGCGGCGCGGGCGTCCAAGGTGCCAGCACAAACGGCGACCAGGTCCCCACTTGGCGGTTGGCGTTCGCGAATGCGAGGGCGACGTACATGAACGGCGCCACAACCGCCGGTTCCGCATTGCCGGCACCCGGCAGCTCCAACCGCAGGCGCTGCAATGGCACGCTTTCGGCGCCCTCGCTGCCGGGCCGCCCGGCACTGCCGATTGGAACTTGGCGCGGGCAAGGGACATTGGGCGGGACCGGAACCCGTGGGCGGCTGGTGGGCCACAAGCAAAGCACCGGCCGGATGAACCCGCGCTGGCCGGCGCCATCGCTGGTGCGCGCCGACGAGCGCCACGAGAGCTGCAGCGCGTTGCCGGCACGCATCAGAACGAACGCCACAGGAGCGGCGGGGAGATTGGCGCTGGGCGGCGCCGGAGGGCCGACCTGCGCGCAGCCGGCGAGCAGCAGCGCCGCGCCGGCGAGCCAGCAGCCGCGGGCGGCGCGCGGGCGCGAAGCCCCCGCGCCGGAGCACCGCGCCGACAAGGGAAAACGCTTAGAGAATATAGCGGGACAAGTCCTGGTCCTTGACGATGCTCTGCAACTGGGCTTTGACGTAGGCGGCGTCAATGGTGATGTCCTTGTCCTGCAACTCCGAGCCCTCGAAGGAAATCTGCTCGAGCACTCGCTCCATGATCGTATGCAAACGCCGCGCGCCGATGTTCTCGGTGGCGTCGTTCACCTCGGCGGAAAGCCGGGCGATCTCCGCCAGCGCATCGTCGGTGAAGGTGAGGCGGATGCCCTCGGTTTCGAGCAAAGCCGTGTATTGCTTGATCAGCGCGCTCTTGGGTTCCTTCAAGATCTTGACGAAATCCTCGACCGTCAGCGAATCGAGCTCGACGCGAATCGGAAAGCGGCCCTGCAGCTCGGGAATCAAATCGCTGGGCTTGGAGACGTGGAAAGCGCCGGCGGCGATGAACAAGATATGCTCCGTGCGCACCATGCCGTAGCGCGTATTCACGGTCGTGCCCTCGACGATCGGCAAGATATCACGCTGCACGCCCTCGCGGCTGACATCGGGGCCATGGCCCGCCTCGCGCCCGGCGATTTTGTCGATTTCATCGAGAAAGATGATCCCGCCCTGCTCGACGCGCTCGACCGCCGCGCGCGTGACCTGATCCATGTCGATGAGCCGCTGCTCTTCCTCCTGGATCAGGTAATCCATGGCCTCCGACACCCGCATCTTGCGCTTCTTCGTGCGCGGTCCGAAGAGATTGGGCAGCATGTCCTTGATATTGATGTCCATCTCTTCGACGCCTTGATTGGTGATGATCTCGAACGAGGGGAAATTGCGCTCCCGAGTCTCGATCTCGACCATCTTGTCGTCCAGCTTGCCTTCGCGCAGTTGCTGGCGCAGCTTCTCGCGCGTCTTGCGCTGGCTGTCGTTGGCGGGGCCGGCGGCGGCGGCGCCGGAGCCCGCGGCCGGGCCGGCGGCGGGCGCGGCGGGGACGAGCACGGGCACAGCGACCGTGGACGCGGGGACCGGCGCCGGCGCCGGAGGCAATAGAATGTCGAGCAGTCGTTCCTCGGCGTTCTGCTCGGCCTTGTCCTCGACCTCCTGCAGCTTTTCTTCGCGCACCATGTCGATGGCGATCTCGACCAGGTCGCGGATCATGCTCTCGACATCGCGCCCGACATAGCCGACTTCGGTGAACTTGGAAGCCTCGACCTTGAGAAAGGGCGAGTTGGAGAGGCGTGCCAATCGGCGCGCGATCTCGGTCTTCCCGACCCCGGTGGGGCCGATCATGATGATGTTCTTCGGCATGATCTCCTGCGCCAGTTCCGGAGTCAGCTTCTGGCGGCGGATGCGGTTGCGCAGCGCCACCGCAACCGCGCGCTTGGCCGCTTGCTGGCCGACGACATGCTTGTCGAGCTCGGCCATGATCTCGCGCGGGGTCAGGGAATCGAGCGCGGGAGCTTCCTCTTCGATGGATGCGGGCAAATACAGGGCCATGATCAAAAAACCGTGCGGCGCGGGCCGCCCGAGCGATTCTAGGCGGAAGCCGGCGGACCCGCCGGCGGCGCGGACCGGACCGAGGCCGCCTCTTCGATGGTGACCTCGTTATTGGAATAAATGCAAATCTTGGCCGCCAGCCGCAGCGCTTCTTCCACCACGGCGCGGGCGCCGAGTTGCGTATGCATCATCAGGGCGCGGGCCGCGGCCAGGGCGTACGGGCCGCCGGAGCCGATGGCGCAAACGCCATCGTCGGGCTCGATGATGTCACCGTGGCCGCTCAGCAGAAACGTGTCGTGCTCGTCGGCCACGATCAGCAGCGCCTCCAGGTGGCGTAGCGCCTTGTCGGTGCGCCAGTCCTTGGCCAGCTCCACCGCCGCGCGGCTGAGGTTGCCGTGATATTGCTCCAGCTTGGTTTCGAATCGGCTGAAGAGCGAAAAGGCGTCCGCGGTCGAGCCCGCGAAACCCGCGAGCACCCGGTTGTTGTACAGGCGGCGGATCTTGCGGGCGTGGTGCTTGGTAATGGTATCGCCCATCGTCACCTGGCCATCCCCGCCCATGACCACCTTGTCGCCGAGACGCACACACAGCACCGTGGTCGAGCGAATGCGCAGACGGCTTTCGGATTGAACGCGCCCTGAGCGGCGCGGCCGGGAGGTCGCGGCAAAGCCGCGGGATCGAGCCATTGGGTCCGCAGATAACGATTATAGTATGGCGCACCGCTCGTGCCGGGGGCGCCACGCGGTGGACCGCACCGGCGCCAATCGCGGGCGGCGAGCAAGAGAAGCCCGGAGTTCTCGCGGCGGGGCTGGCACCCTGTTGCCCCGCGCCGCTTCGGCCCCCGCCGCGCGCGGCGCCGGGCCATTCTCCGGCAGCGCCGTCAAGAATGACCTTGCCTCGCGCACAGCCTCAAGCGGCGAGCGCGGCCTCGTTCAAAGCTTGGCGAATTGCCTCGAGGCTGAAGCCCTGCGTGCCGAAATTGAGCACCGCATCGCGTGCCGTCTGGGGCGAGATGCCGTAGCCGCGGCCCGAAAGAAAGGCTTGAATGACCTCAGCCGCGCCGTCGTAATCCGCGCCCATGGACATCAATTGACTGCGCAGGGTCACGAGATCTCCGACCGGAAATTTGTCTTGCTCAGCGCACGTCATCGTGTCCATAGCGCCTCCTTATTGGCGGCCGCGCTCCGGTTGCCCTCGGAAGCCGCTGCCGTGAGGCTAACTGCACCGCTTGCCTCATCCATTTAGACACGGCATGAGGAGAAAATGTTTCGGCCGCCAAGCCGTATATGCGGCCGCAACCGGACGGTTGGGCACAAACCTGAAGTTGTAGTGCCGGCGATGCTTGCCCCCGCCTGCCGGAGAGAACGGGCTTTTATCCAGTATCCAAGCGTACAGGGACGCGCCCGCGCCAGGCCGGCGCAAGACAAGAACGGCCGGACCGCGCTGCCGCGGCCCGGCCGGGATCGAGCGCCGAAGGCGGACTTACTCGCCTTCGCGACGCGCCTTCTTGCGGTTACGCTTGCGCGCGAGAGCCTGTTTGATGCGCATCTTTTCACCGGGCTTGAGGTAAAACGAATGGCGCTTGACTTCTTTGATGATGTCTTCTTGCTGCACCTTGCGTTTGAAGCGGCGCAGGGCGTTTTCCAAGGATTCGCCTTCTTGCAGCCGGACCTCGGCCATAGTTTCGTTCACCTCCTTTCGCGCTGGTTTATTTTACCTGACGCTGCGGCGCGCCGCGCCCGTCAGCTGCGGGACCGGCCCGCGCTTTGCCATTCGCGATAAACCGTCGCCCTGGGCTGGCCGGTCTCGCGGGCCGCTTGTTTGAGCGCGTCGCGCTGGGACAGGCCGGCCGCCAGCAGCTCCCGCATCCGGAGGACGCTCGGCGGCTCGGAGAGCGGTGCGGGCGCGCCGCTCTCCCCCGCCGGCGCCGGCGCCAGCACGACCGTGAATTCGCCGCGAGGCGGCGCGGCCTCGAGGTGCCGCAGCGCCTCAGCAATCGTGCCCCGGAAGAATTCTTCGTGCAGTTTCGTCAGCTCGCGCGCTAGCGCCAATTGCCGTTCCCCACCCAGTTCCGCCGCCGCATCGCGTAAGCTGGCGATTAAACGATGCGGCGCTTCGTAAAACACGATGGTCTCGCCGCGGTTGCGCCAGGAGGCCAAGACCTTGCGGCGCGCGCCGGGGGCAGCGGGCAAGAAGCCGGCAAAATAGAACGGCGCTGCCGCCAGGCCGCTGGCCACCAGCGCGGCAGCCAGCGCCGCGGGACCGGGAATGGGCGTGATGACAGCGCCGGCGGCGAGCGCCGCTTGCACGAGGCGGTGGCCGGGATCGGAAAGCAAGGGCGTGCCCGCATCGGAGACGAGCGCCAGCGACTCGCCCGCGGCCAGCCGCGCCGCCAATTCCGGCGCGCGCCGCCGTTCGTTGTGCTCGTGGTAGCTGACGAGCGGGGTCGCGATCGCGAAGCGGGCGAGCAGCTTGCGCGTTTGCCGCGTATCCTCGCACGCGATCGCCGCCACCTCCCGCAACACACGCTGGGCGCGGGGCGAGAAGTCTTCGAGGTTGCCGATCGGCGTCGCGACGAGGTACAGCGTGCCCGCCATGATTCGCCGGCTAAGTCCCGCCCCGAGCGCAGCCGCCGGCCGTCCGCTCCGCGCTGCGCCCCGGCGCCGGAACGTTAGGCATGATAGGCGGCGGCACCATCGTCCATCGCTTCATTGGCGAGGCGGTCGGCGGCGCGATTCTCTTCGCGAGGCACGTGGACGATCCGGAACTCCGCGAAGCCGGCGGCGAGCGTTCGGGCCTCTTCGAAGAGCGGGCGCAACGCCTCGCTGCGGACCTGATAGCGGCCGGTCATCTGCCGGACCATCAATTCCGAATCCGCCCGCACTTCGATCTCGCCGACGCCATGCTCGCGCGCCCAGCGCAGCGCGGCCAACAGGCCCTGATATTCGGCGTAGTTGTTGGTTTGCCGGCCGAGATAGGCCTTCAACTCGCCGCAGACGGCGCCGGCTTCGTTTTCGAGCACCACGCCGAAGCCAGCGGGACCGGGATTGCCGCGGGAGCCGCCATCCACGCGGGCGATCAGGCGGCCCGCCGCGCGTGCCGGGCTCAAGCGAGCTGGGCGGCGCCGGCGACCGGCGCGACTTCCGGCTCCGCGGCGGCGGTGGCGGCGTAGAGCAGTCGCCCGCAGGACTCGCAGAAAAACACCCGATCGGATGGCGTCAAGATCTCCTGCAAAAACTGCGGGCGCAGCCGCACCCGGCAGCAGCCGCAGGCGTTCTGATCGAGTACGGCCACGGCCTGGCCGCGCAAACGCGCGACGCGGTCGTAGCGGCGCAGGGTATCTTCCGCGACCGTGGCGCGGCGTCCGGCGCGCTGCTCGGCGACGCGCTGCCGCTCGGCGCGATCCGCGGCGGCGCGCTCTTCGATGGCGCGCTTTTCGCCCGCGATCGCGGCCTGGGCGGCGGCCAGCGCCTGCTCCGCTTCCTTCACCGCGGCGGCACGAACTTCGCCGTCTTCCATCAATTGAAGCAGGCGCTCCTCGCTCTTCGCCACCTCGGCTTCACCGAAGGCGATCTCATCGAGCAGCGCCTTATACTCCTGGTTGTTCTTGACTTCGCTGGAATGGCTGCGCGACTTTTCTACCTTGGCCTTGAGGTCTTGAATCTGGCTTTCCAGCTTGCGGCGTTCGGCTTGCGAGGCCGCCTGGGCGGCTTGCGCGGATTCGAGGGCTGACTTTTGGGTGGCGATTTGAGCTTCGATGGCGGCGAGGCGGCGAGGCAGGGAGTTGATTTCGGAATCCAGTTCCTTCAAACGTTGCTCGAGCGCCTGCACCTCGAGCAACGTCTCGACGTCTTTGTGCATTGCAATATCGAATTTTAGCATGGCGTGAGGCCAGCGTGCGCTAACATCGTCGAGGCGCCCCATGGAAACGATCGCCTCCAGTTGCGCCGCGGTTTTGCGCGGCTTGCCCCCGGAAATCTCCGCGATGCTGGCCTGGCCCCTGGCCGCCGGGCCGATGCTGGCCGCGCACGCGCGCGCGCAAGGCTGCCGCGCGGGCACGCTCGCCGTCGCCGTGCCCGATCCCGCCTGGCGGGCGGAAATCGAGCGCATGCGTCCGGAGCTCTTGCGCGCCCTGCAGGCGCTGCTGCCGCCCGGCGCGGTGCGGCAAATCGCGCTCCAGGCAGGAGGCCGGGCATGAAAATCGACCGCGCGACCGTGGCGCATATTGCCGCCCTCGCCAACCTCGAACTCGGCGAGGCTGAAATGGCGGCGATGGAGCGCGATCTGGCGAGCATCCTCGAATACGTCGCCCAGCTCGACCAACTGGAGTTGAGCGGCGTGGAGCCGATGGCGCAGGTGGCGGCGCCGAATGCCGCGCCCGGCGATCGTGCCCGCGACGACCGGCCGCGGGTTTGGTTCACCGCCGAAGAGGCCGTCGCCAATGCGCCGCAGGCGGGCGGCGGCTGCTTCAAAGTTCCCCGCGTGATCCAACCCGCGTCATGACCGACCTGCACACGCTCACCACCGCAACCGTGCGCACGCAGCTGGCCGAAGGGCAGATCAGCGCGCGCGGGCTGGTGGAGGAGTTTCTGCGCGCGATCCCGGCGGTGGACGGGCGCGTGCACTCGTACCTGACGATGGCGCCGGAGCGCGCCCGCGCGCAGGCGGCGCGCCTCGATGCCCTGGCCGAGCGCGGCGAGCCCCTGCCGCCGCTGGCCGGAGTGCCGGTCGCGGTCAAGGACGTGATCTCGACGCGCGGCATACGGACCACCTGCGGCTCGCGCGCGCTCGAGCGCTACACGCCGCTGTTCGACGCCACCGCCGTCGAGCGGCTGGAAGCGGCGGGCGCCATCATCCTCGGCAAGCTGAACTGCGACGAGTTCGCCATGGGCTCGTCGAATGAAAACTCCGCCTTCGGACCGGTGCGCAATCCCTGGGACCTGGAGCGGGTGCCGGGCGGATCGAGCGGCGGCGCGGCGGCGGCGGTGGCGGCGGGATTGGCGGTCGCCGCGCTGGGCTCCGATACCGGCGGCAGCATTCGCCAGCCCGCCGCCTTTTGCGGCGTCGTCGGGCTGCTGCCCACCTACGGGCGCGTCTCGCGCTTCGGCTTGGTGGCCTTTGCTTCCTCGCTGGACCACATCGGCCCGCTGGCGCGCAGCGCCAAGGATGCCGCCGCGGTGCTCGCCGCGATTGCCGGCCGCGATCCCCTCGACGCCACCAGCGCTGACGCGCCCGTGCCGGACTACGTGCGCCAGCTCGACGAACCCATTGCCGGCCTGCGCATTGGCGTCCCGCGTGAGGCGATGGCCGCCGGTGCGGGACTGGATGCGGCGGTCGCCGCGCAATTTCAGGCCGCCTTGGCCCAGCTCGAGCACGCCGGCTGCAAGATCGTGGAAATTTCGCTCCCCCACGCGCCGTACGCCATCGCGACCTACTATGTGATCGCCACGGCCGAGGCCAGCTCGAATCTGGCGCGCTACGACGGCGTGCGCTACGGGCTGCGCGTGGAAGCCGACAGCTTGGGCGAAATGTACCGGCGCACCCGCGAAGCCGGGTTTGGCGCCGAGGTGAAACGGCGCATTCTGCTCGGCACCTTCGTTCTCAGCGCCGGCTACTACGACGCGTATTACCGGAAGGCGCAACGCGTGCGCAACCTCGTCGCCGGCGATTACCGCGCAGCGTTCGAGTCCGTGGATGCCATCGCCACGCCGACCACGCCCACGCCCGCTTTCCGGCTGGGCGAGAAGATCGCCGACCCGCTGCAGATGTACCTCAACGATATCTTTACGGTTTCCGCGGATCTTGCTGGTATCCCAGGGATTTCTGTCCCGTGCGGATTTGCCTCGGGTCTGCCTGTGGGTTTGCAGTTGCTCGGCAATTATTTCGAAGAAGCGCGGCTGCTGCGCCTGGCGCACCATTACGAGCGGCTGCGGGGCGCTTTCCCCGATCCGCCCGTGAGCCTGGCGGAAGCTCCGCGCGGCTAGGCCAGCCTGGGAGCGCCTGGCGCACAAGGCCGGTCCGCAGGCCCGACGGCCGGAAGGGATCGCTTTCGCTTTGCCGAAGCGTGTGCCGCCGATCAGCGCAGGCGGGCGCCGTTAGGGGTTTCGGGGGGAACGGACACGAGCACGGGCGTGCCTTTGTCGCCGACGGCGGCGGCGACGATCATGCCGTTTGACTCGACGCCGCGCAGCTTGCGCGGCTGGAGATTGGCGACGATGACGACCTTGCGCCCCGGCAAGGTTTCCGGCGCATAGGCCTCGGCGATGCCGGCGACGATCTGGCGCACCTCGCTGCCGATGTCCACGGTCAGCTTCAAGAGCTTGTCGGCGCCTTTGATGCGCTCGGCCGTCTTGATCTCGCCGACGCGCAGATCGACTTTGGCGAAATCGTCAATGGCAATGCGCGTCTCCGCCGCCGCGGATGCTTGCGGCGCGCCGGGCGCGACCGCCGCCGCCGGCTGCGCGGCAGCCACGGCCTTCTGAGCCGCCGGCGCGCCGTCGGCGGACTCTTCCTTTTCTTTTTGGCGCAATAGGTCCACCGTTGGTCCTTTCTCAAGCCGGGGAAACAGCGGCTCGAGAGCGCCGAGCGGCTGGTCCACGGGAAGCTGGCCCCAGGTCAAGACTTCGAGCGGCAGGGCGGGCGTACCGGGAAGGCCGAGCTGCCGCCAGAGCCGCGCCGCGCTCTGCGGCAGCACGGAGGAGAGCAGCACGGCGGTGAAGCGCAGCGCCTCGGCGGAAAAATGCAAGACCGTGGCGAGACGGCTGCGTGCTTGGCTGTCGCTCTTTTCCGCCAGCGCCCACGGCTCGCTCTCGACCAAATAGCGATTGACGCCGCCGATGAGCTGCCAGACGGCTTCCAGCCCGCGGGAAAACTGAAAATCCAAAAAGGCCTTGCGCTGACCGTCGCGCGCCGCCTCCGCGAGCTTGACGATCTCGTGATCGGCCGGCAGCCATGCGCTCGCGCCTGCCGGGTAAGGAATTTTGCCGTCGAAATAGCGGCCGATCATGGTCAGCGTGCGATTGGCGAGATTGCCCCAATCGTTGGCCAAGTCGCTGTTGTAGCGCGCCACCAAGGCGTCGTAGGAAAACGCGCCGTCATTGCCGAAGCTGACTTCCCGCAGCAGGAAGTAACGCAAAGCGTCGGCGCCGAGCACCTGGCGCACCGGCTCGGGCCGCACCACGTTGCCGCGCGATTTCGACATCTTCTCTTCTTCGAAGAGGAGCCAGCCGTGGGCGACGATGCCGCGCGGCAACGGCAGGCCCGCCGCCATCAAGAACGCCGGCCAATACACGGCGTGAAAGCGGACGATCTCTTTGCCCACCAGATGCCAGGCCGGCCACCATTGGCGGAATCGCTCCTGATCTTCCGGATTCTCCGAGCCGAAGCCGATGCCGCTCATGTAGCCGATGAGGGCGTCGAACCAGACGTAGAGCACATGCCGTTCATCCCCGGGCACGGGGATACCCCAGTGAATGGAGGTGCGGCTGATCGAGAGGTCGCGCAGCCCGCTCTCGACGAAGGCCAGCACTTCGTTGCGGCGCTGCTCGGGCCGGATGAAATCCGGCTGCTGGCGGAACAGCTCCAGCAGCCGATCCTGAAAGGCCGAGAGCTTGAAGAAGTAGTTCTCTTCGGTGACGGTTTCCGTCGGGCGTCCGCACTCGGGACAGGGCGAGCCCGGCTGTCCCTCGCCCAGAAACAGCTCGTCGAAAACGCAATAGAGTCCGCTATAGCGGCCCTTGTAAATGTAGCCGGCCTGCTGGATGCGGCGGAACATGGCCAGCACGGCCGCCTGGTGGCGCGGTTCCGTCGTGCGGATGAAGTAGGAGTACTTCAAACCCAGCCGGTCCCACTCCTGCCGAAAGCGTGCCGACTGCTCGTCGGTGAATTGCTGCGGCGAGACGCCCGCCGCTTCCGCCGCCCGCTGGAGCTTTTGACCGTGCTCGTCGGTGCCGGTGAGGAACGCCGCATCCTCGCCCAACTGGCGGTGATAGCGGACCAGGGTATCGGCAACGATGGTGGAATAGGCGTGGCCGAGGTGCGGCCGCGCGTTGACGTAATAGAGGGGGGTGGTGAGAAAGAACCGGCTCATGATCGCGGACGAAAACGGCGAACCCATATCATCCCATGATCGCGGCCCGCAACCGGGATCCGAGTTCGCGGATCGCCTTGAAGGCCGACGGCCTATTCCGGGGCCGCGAGCGGGCGGGCGGCGTGCTCGGCATAGGCGCGCATCGCTTCTTGGAAGACGGCTTTCAGGGGCGCCTGGTGGCGCAGGGCGGCTTCGCGGCAGTCCTCATATTCGGGCGCGGCATTGAGCGCGCGGCCGCCCGCGCTCGCCACCTTGACGCGAATCGGCCCATAGGCGGTTTCGACGGTGGTGAAGGCGCGGTCGAGGACCGCACGGCGGGCAAGATGGCTGCGCACGCCGATCGTGGTGGTCTCTTCGAGCAGCAGCCGCTCGAACTCGCTCGCCTGCTCGGGCGGAGCCAAGATCGTGATCAGCAGCCCGGGCCGGCCCTTCTTCATCTGCGCCGCGACGGCGAAGACCTCGAGCGCGCCGAGGGCGAAGGCGCGTTCGGCAAAATAGCCGTAGAACTGCGGGTTGAGGTCGTCGACGGTGGCTTCGATCACGGCGACGTTGGGCGTGCCGGCGCGCTCGACCGCCATCGCCGCTGGGACGCTCTCGGCGGCCGGATGCTCGACGGCGCGGCCGACGATCAAGCGCAAGGGTCCGCCGGCTTTCCCCGGCGCGGCATAACCCAGGCCGGAGGCTTCGGGGCGCAGCGGTGGCATGGGACCAAAGCCTTGCGCCCAACTGCGCGCCAGCGCCGCGCCGACGGCGGTGACTAGGCCGGCGGAAGCGCCGCTCGAGTAGATGGCGGTGCCGCGCAGCAGGTCCACCAGCGCCGCGCTGGGCGCGGCGGCGCCGCCAACGTTGAGGGGCGAGCAGGTCAGCCGCTCGATGCCCAGCTCTTCCAGCACCAACGCGTTGCCCACGATCTCGGCGAGAGCGGCGTCGTCGGCCGCGCCCAGTTGGCCGCCGCGCGCCTCGGCCTGCGACAGTAGCTGCACCACGGCGCGTGCTCGCGCCGCCGGCCCCGGCGCCAGCCCGGCGCGGCCCAGCAGCCGCGCGGCCTCGCTCCAGGCGCGGCCCGCCCCGCTCTCGGGCAGCCGCACGCGCAGCGCGGGTCCGGCGTCGCTTTCGGCTTTATCGGCGGCCACGTCCAAACCCAGACGCGCCAAGCCGGCGCGCACGCGCTCGAGATTCGCGCCGCAGGCCAACCCGGCGGCAAGCAGCAATTCCCCGGTCAAGCCCTGGCTGCAGTCGACGTAGCCGACGCGCATCGCGCCCCGCCCGCCTAGCGCGCCACCGCCGCGTCGAGGCGCGCGCGTCGTTTCAAGATGTCGTCGGCGATCACTTTGCCGTGAAAGCGCCCGTTCTCAATGAAGACCTCGCCGGTAAACGGCCCGGCGACGACCACGCCGCCCAAATAGAGGCCCGGCACATTGCTTTCATAGGTGGCGGGATCGACCTTCGGCCGGCGGGTTTCGGGGTCGAACTCCACGCCCGCCGCACGCAAGAAATCGTAGTCCGGGTGGTAGCCGATGAGCGCGAAGACGAAATCGGCGGGCAGCTCCTCTTCCCTGCCGTCGCCATGGTGGCGGACGCGCACGGATTCGGGCGTGATCGCCACGACCTCGGTGTCGAGCAGCGCGCGAATCTGGCCGGCTTTGATGCGGTTCTCGATGTCGGGGCGAACCCAATACTTGATGCTCTTCGAAAGCTCCGGCCGCCGGTGCACCAGCGTCACTGCCGCGCCGTGCCGGTAAAGATCGAGCGCGGCTTCCACGGCCGAGTTCTTGCCTCCGATCACGACGACGCGGGAGGCGGTGAAGGGATGCGCCTCCTTGTAGTAGTGAAAGACGTGCGGCAAGTTCTCGCCCGGTACCCCCAGCTCGTTGTAGAGATCGTAGTAGCCGGTGGCGAGCACGACATAGCCGGCACGATAGTGGCCGGCCGCGCCATTGCGGCGCGTGGTGGTGATGGCGAAGCCCTCATCCTCGCGCTCGACCCTTTCAACCTTTTCGTACTGATGAATATCGAGGCGGTAATGCTGCGCCACTCTGCGGTAGTATTCCATCGCTTCTTGGCGCGAGGGCTTGGCGGCGGCCGAGCTCATGGGAATGTCGCCGATCTCGAGCAGTTCGGGCGTGGTGAAGAACACCATGTTGTTCGGATAGTTGTAGATCGAGTTGACGATGCAGCCCTTCTCGAGCACGACCGCACTCAACCCGTTCTTTCCGGCCTCGATGGCGCAGGCCAGACCCGTGGGTCCACCGCCGACAATGACGACGTCGTAACGCATGTCCTTCTATTTTAGGGGCGGGAGCATTGGTGCTGGGACGAAAGACGGCCGGACGGGGCAAAAAGGGAGGCCGACGGCAGGCGGGTTGACTACTTGGGAAGTGGAGTATATTGAAGGCGCTCGTACCTGGAGGGGTTATGGGTGACGAGAAGAAAAAGCCCGTGCCGAAATGCGCGCATCCGGCTTGTGATTGTCCCCCCGCCAAAGGCAGCCGCTACTGCAGCGACTACTGCAAAGACGCGCGCGGCAGCCTGGAGCTGAACTGCAACTGCCGTCATCCCGATTGCGGCACGCTGGTGGCCGGCGCACGCTAGATTGCAATCACACCATGGTCAGAACGACCTTGCCCGAGGTGTGACCCGAGGCCAAGGCCGCGAAGGCATCGGGGGCTTGCGCCAGCGGAACCAGGCGCGCGATTTCCGGCGGGCGCAAGGCGCCGGATTCGAAGCCCGGGCGCAAGGTGTCCAGCAGATCGCCGCAGGTGGCGGCATCGAGGGCGAGCGTATCGAGGCCGAGCAGCGCGAGGTTGCGGTGGTAGAAATCGACCAAGTTGAACTCGACCCGCGGCTGGCTCGGCGATGCGATCGCGACCTGCCGGCCGTGCGGCCCCAAGGACTGCAAGACCGGTTCGAACAGCGGGCCGCCAACGCAGTCGAGAGCGAGATCGGCGCCCGCGCCGCCGGTGAACTCCGCGACACGCGCGGGCCAATCGCCGGCGGTGGCCAGGCGCAAGTCGCCTTCCTTGGGCGGCTCGCGGTCCAGCGCGATGGTACGCGCGCCTTGCCAGCGAGCGATGTGGAGGGCGGCGCCGCCGACGGCGCCGGCGGCGCCGGTGATCAGCACCGTCTCATGGGGGCGCAAGCGCGCCACGCGCAGCAACGCCGCCGCCGCGGTCATGTACGCCAGCGCGGCGGCCGCGGCCTCGGCCATGCCCAGGCTCGCCGGCTTGGGCCGCGCCAATTCCGCCAGCAGGATCACCAGTTCCGCATGGCTGCCGGGGATGCGCTGGGCCAGCGGCCCGGAGGCGGCCCAGACTTCTTCGCCGCGGCGCGCCTCCGGGGCGACCACCACCCCGGCCAGGTCGCGGCCGGGCGTGCTGGGCAGCTCGGGGCGGCCGAGGCGGCCGGCGACGATGGCGAGGTCGCTGGGGTTGAGCGAAGCCGCATGCACGCGCACCAGCAGCTCGCCGGTCTTGGCCAGCGGCGGCGGGGTTTCCTCCAGGCGCAAAACGCGGGGCGGCCCGAATTCGCGATAGATCAGCGCTTGCATGGCCTCGTTCAGGTCTTAGGCAAGAAGCGGGCGAAGGGCAACTCGCTCGTGTGCGCGTACACCGGCGCCGCGGGCTGCCGGCCGGCACCGGGCGGCGCCGGGCGCGGCTTGCCGCTCGCCAGCCAGAAATAGTGCCGCTCTTGGCCGTTCAGTTGTCCGGCCGCCGTCCAGCCGCGCTCGCGCACGGCGATCAAGTCTTGCGCCACGGACCGGAACTCCTCGCGCAGATAGCGCAGCCGGCCGGCGGGATCGAAACAGTAGTCGTCGTACTCGATCGTGTTCGCGGCGCCGCCGCTGCGGGTGACGGCCACGAAGCGGATGCGCCGGCCGCGCTCCCATGCCGCCGCCACCGCCTGCGCCGACTCGGGCACCGCAGTGCCGGTTTCCTCGCGCCAATGCGCGCCGTTGGAGGCAAACACGTACTCCGGCGGTTCGTGCGCGGCGATCTCGCGCAACTGAGCGCAGGCGGGCGTCACCGCCAGAATCACCGGCGGCCGCCGCTGCGGCGGCAGCGCCAAGCCCAACGCCAGCAGCAGGGCGGCAGTCATGACTTCCAGGATACATTCGGGCGCGAGCGCCGGCCGTCATAGCTGCCGGCGGCGCAACGCGGACCGGCCTGGAGTGGAGCAGACGTCGCCCGGCACGCCAAGCCGTCATCCGGCCTTACTGCGGCTGCCCTCGACATTTTCCGGGAGCCGCGCAACGGCCGGCCAGCGGCGGCAACGGCGGCGGCGGCACCTGCTCACCGGGCCAGTTGCCCCATTGCAACTTGGCGCTCACAATAGAGACCATGCGGAATATTTCGGCGAGCGTTTTACGCTGCGCGCTGGTCTTCACGATCGCCGCCGGCTTGGCCTTTGCCGCCGGCTTCGACCACGACCACGATCACGGCGACCATGGCCACGGCCACGGTCGCGGGCACGACCGCGATCGCGTGCAAGTTTGGCACCGCGATCATGACGACTATCACTGGAGCGATCGCGACCGGGAGTATGTCGAGGCCTGGTATCGCGAACATCGCGAGGATTTGCCTCCCGGCCTGGCCCGCCGCGACCGGCTGCCGCCGGGGTTGGAGCGCCAGCTCGACGAGCGTGGCGAGCTGCCGCCGGGGCTGCGCCGCCACATCGAGCCCTGCCCGGCCAGCTTATGGCGCCGGCTGCCTCCGCCTCCGCCCGATTACAACTACGCCTTCGTGACCGGGCACCTGGTGCTGCTCAACCGCAGCAACTTCCGCGTCTTGATGGTTTTCCACTTCGGCGAGTAGCGAAAGCCGCGGCGCACAGTCCGCGCTTTTCACATAACCGATCAGTTCGTTCAGTATGGCCGTGGCCAGCGGGTCACGGCCGTACTGGCTTAGATCCAGCGTCGTGACGACGACATGGCCCCGCCCCACGCGCGCCTGGACGGCGAGGGCGCGCGCCTGGTGGACCCAGCCGAGAAAAAAGCCCGCCAGCACTTCCCTGCTCTCGCCGTTTCGCGGCGTTGCGATGACCGAACGCGGCGTGATCGCCCGCGCCGCTTCGCCGAGGATCGGGCCCAAAGCGCGGAAGGCCGCAAACGGCGGCCGCGTCGAATCGAGCCAGTTGAAATTCGAGATCCAGTCCCCGCGCAGGTTGCCGCGCCTGGGCTCGATTCGGAAGCGCGCGCCGGCCGGGAGCGCGGCGGCGCCGCTCGCCAGCACGATCACCGCGCCGCCGCCCGCCGCCGTTGCCCGCGCCCGCGCGTTCCACTGCGCCGTGATCAGCACCGGCGCGGCGCCGGCGGCGGGATGGCGGGCGCGCAGCGCGGCGGCCAAGTCCGCCGGCACGGAGTCATCGAGGGCGATGGCAGCGGCGGAGGAGGCGGGCGCCACCACGGCGAGGCGCAGCACGCGGCGATCGAGCAGCGCGCCCTGTGCGCCGCGCAGCTCCAATGCGACGGTCTGATATCCGGTTTGCGCCCGGCGAATCGGCACGGTAAAGGTCCCGGCCGCGGCCAGCGCGCCGCTGGCGACGGCGGCTACCGGCCGGCGTTCACCGGCGACGACGGCGGCGGCGCCGCGCAGCACCGCCGGTGCTTCGTTCGAAACCCATGCCGCGATGCGGGCCGTGTCGCCGGGCTGGTAATCTGCGCGATCGGCTTGCGCCATCAGCACCACCGGCTGCTGCAAGACGGCCAAGCGCGCGGCAAAGTTCTTCGGCCGGCGCCACATGGTCAAGAGACCGTTGCTCTCCCAATTCACGTCGGTGAACTCGGTAATCACGTAGCCCTGAATCGCCGGCTGCAGCCGCAGGCTCTCGATCTCGTGCCGCAGGGCTTCCCACTCGTGCTCTTGCGTTGCCGCCGCCAGGTTCGCGTAACTGCCGAAGACGCGGGTCAGGCCCGCCGCGCGCATCCGCGTGAAGACCCCGGCGGGCAGCGTCAGCCGATTTCCATTGAAGTCTAGCTTGAACCACCAGGGCAGGCGCGCGGGCAGGTCCGGCAGCCCCCAGTTGCCGAACTCGCTCACCACCAGCGGTTCGTCACCGCGTTCGCGCGCATCGCCGAAGGGCGAGAACAGCCAGCGCGGGCGCGCGGCGAATCGCCGCACCCAGGCATCCCACGCCGCCTGATCGTCGGGAATGGAGTCGTAATTGTGAAAATCCGCGAGATCGGTGGCCAGGTGAAAGTTGTCGCAACAGGGGCTGTTATCCACCACTAAACGGTCGGGCAGATGACGGCGCGCCCAATCGGATTCGGCCAGCAACCAGGCGCGATCGCCGGGGCGCTTCAAATCCGCGCCCCAACTCTCGTTGATGATGCTCTGCAAGATCAGCGACGGATGGTTCCAATCGCGGGCGATGGCGGCAACCAGCAGCGCCTGCGCGCGCTGCCGGGAAAGGGCGGTCAGGCTATCCCAGTTCGGGATCTCATACCAAAGCAGCATTCCCGTCTCATCCGCGGCGCGCAGATAGCGGGGATCCGGGGTCTTGATGTGCAGGCGCAGCAGATTCAGGCCGAGCCTCTTGCCTTCCGTCATCTCCGCGCGCAAGTACGCCAAGGAGGGGGGCGAATAGATCCCTTCTGGGTAGAAGGCTTGATCGAGCGCGCCGCGAAGATAGATGGGCTGGCCGTTGAGAAAAATGCGGCCGTCGTGGACGGCGATCGTGCGCAGGCCGAAGGAATCGTCGAGCCGGTCGCCATTCGACAGCACGACAGAAAAACGATACAAGCGCGGATGCGACGGCGACCACAGCCACGCGCGCTCCAGGTCGAAAGGGAGCTCTTGATCCGGCCGTGCGGATATGGGGAAGACGCGGCGAACGGCGCGCCCATCCGGCGCCGTGACGGTGATCGTGGCGCGAGAGCCGGCCGGGAGCTGATCGGGATGCGCCAGCCGCAGCTCGAAGCCGTGCAGCCTCGCGCCTTCGGTCAGGGCGTGGACCCATTGGAGATAGGCCGGCGGCTTGAGCTCGAGCGCGACGCTCTGCCACATTCCCGAAGTCTGCACGTACCAGTTCTGCTTGCCGTGCGGAATTTGCGCGTAGCTCGCCCGAAACGCCGCCGGCGGGCCGGGAGGATCGGCGATGCGCACGAGCAGCACGTTGCGGCCGGCGCGGAACGCTGCCGTGGCGTCGAGATCGAAGGGCGTGTAACCACCCTCGTGTGCGCCGATCATGCGGCCGTTCAGCCACACTCGCGCCTCATAGTCGGCCGCGCCGAAATGAACCAGCAGACGATTGCCGGCTTTCACGGGCGGCGCCGTGAAGGTGCGCCGGAACCAGGCGGCGCCTTTGAAGTCGCGCAAGTCCGAGAACTGCGCCTGAATGGAGACGGGCACTTGCGCCGCGCGCCATCCGGCGCGCGGCAAGGTCGCCGGCGAGAGTCGCTCCGCGACATCGGGAAGAAATTGCCAGGAGCCATCGAGTGAAACGCGGGACTGCGCAACGGCAGCGAGACACAGCGCGAGGGTGAACGCCGCCAGGGGCGCGCCGCTAGGAAGTTTGCGCATGTCTGGCGATGCTAGCAGACGGCGGAGGGCAGTTGGCAAAGGCCGAAAGCCGGGGGTGGGCGGCGCGCCGAATCGGCGCGAGGCGCTGGGCACTCCGCGCGAGCGCCGGGGCGGCCTCGCGGCCTCGCGGAGCACCTAGTAGGCGAAATAGGGACCGGGGCCGACGGGAGTCTGCAGCGTGTTGATCGCGAAAAAGACCTTGCGCCCGAAAAAGAACGGCATGCCCCAATCGAAGGAGCCGGCGCTGGGTCCGCCGACATCGTTGAAGGCGGCATTTCCGGAATTGAACAGGGTTTCGGCGTCGCCGACGCTGAAATTCACCGTTCCGGTCTCCTTGGCCGCGCCGATATTGGTCGCCGACAAGTTGACGGTGCTGGTGGGGCAGTAGAAGGCGTTGTTGCTGCTGCAGAGCGGCAGGCCGGTCGTCGCCGAATCGAGGAAAAACAGCAAGTTCGAGCCGGTGTCGATGACGCTGGGAACGGTGGTGGTCTTGAAGGTCGTCGTCATTTCACCGTTGGAATCCACCGTGAAAACCTGGGCGGTGCCCAGGCCGTTGTCGCTTTGCGTGTCGATCCCGAAGGTGAGCGTGCCGGCGGAGGTGGTGTCGCCTTGCGCCGGAATCGAGGGCAGATTCACCATGACGCCGTTGTTATCCTGCGGGAACAGCCAGACGGGGTTTTGCAATTGGTCGGCTAAATCCACGTAAGTCGCGGTGCAGCCGGTGCTGGGGCAACTGAAATAGACCGGCGGAATCGGACTGGCGCCGCCGGGCGCGCAGCCGGCCCCGCAGTCGTGGCGAAAGACCCCAATGCCGAGGATGCCGTTGGCGCCCAGCGACTGGACGGTATCGTTGGGCGGCAAGCCGGAGTTCGTGCATGCCGCCGGCGGCGGCGGAAAATTGGCGTTGCCGTTGATCGCGCCCTGGCCGATCAATTGGATCGGCACGCTGCTTGCCTTCTCATTGCCTAAAATCACATCGGCGGCGGCCACCGGGCCCCAAACGAAGGAATCGGCGAAGGTGCCGCAATTCCCGAGGGGATTGCCGTTGCTGTCGTTGATCTGCGGGTAGTTCAGCGTGGTTTGCGACGCCAAAATCCGCAGTCCGAACGAGCCCGTGTCCACCAAGACGTTGGGGATGGTATCGCATTGCGCCGTGCCCGGCGCGCAGATCGTAACCGTCACAAACAGCCCGTTGACGTAATTGCCCGTGGGGCCGAGCGTCACCTGCACGGGAACGGTATTGTTGACGACCGGCGGCGGCGGATTGATCGGCAGCGGGCTGCCGCCGCCGCCGCACCCGGCCCATGCCGCGGCGGTGGCAGCCAGCGCAGCGGCCAGCAGCACCTTGCGCCTCATTGCACGACCGCCTGGTTGACGTTCGAGGGGATCAGGTTTTCAACGTACGCCCGGCCGTGGTAAGCCCGCATGTGGCCGCCGACCTCCACCACCAAGCCATCCACTTGGACCGCCAAGGGACCGCGGCGGCGGCGCAGGGTTTGCGTCTGGCGCGCGGCCTTCTGGAATGCGCTGAAGTAGGCCCCCAAGAGTTGGTGCAAATCCGGCGCCGCGGGTCCGCTCCAAGCCACGCCGAAGACGATGCCGTCGGGCGAAACGAACTCGCGCACGATGCCGCCATCGGCGGCCGCGATCCGCTGCACGGAGTAGCCTTGGCGCTGGATCAGACGAATTTGGCCTTTCAGATGAGCGCGGTCGGCCTCGACGGATTGCACGGGTTGGCCCAGCACTGCCCAAGCCGGCAATCCGGCTGCGCAGGCGAGCAAGAGAAGAGCCACTGCTTGCATTCCGAACTTTTTCATGGGGAAACCCCGAGGCGCGCCGCCGCTCTCGTCGCGCTGTTCAACCCTCTCTGGGGATTATACGTTTGCGAGTAGCGCGACGGTTGCAGCTTTTTCCGCCTGGTCCGCGGGACAGGAACCGAGGGCCGATAACGGAGGCAGCGCGGCCCCGCTCGGGGAGGTGCTCCCCAGGACGCGGAACTGCCTGGGCAACTTGGGGCTGCGCCGCCGCCTCTACATCGGGGTAAGGGTTCCCCATGCGCCGTCTGTACGTGCTCGGATTGCTGCTCGGCTTGCTGGTTCCGCTGTTCGCCGCCCAATCGAACCGCGATGACGATCTCGCGCGGATTCGGAGCGCGACGCAAGTGCTGCACGAGATTCAGTCCGTGCCGGATCAGGCGATCCCGAATGCGATTCTGAGCGGAGCGGCGTGCATCGCGGTGATTCCGAGCGAAAAGAAATTCGCGCTGGGCATCGGCGGCTCCTACGGCAAAGGGCTGGTGACTTGCCGCAACGGCAATCGCTGGTCGGCGCCGGCGTTCATCACCGTCGGCGGCGGCAGTTGGGGATTCCAGATCGGCGGCGAAGCCAGTGACGTCGTCATGGTGTTTCGCAATCGCCGCGGCGTGGAGCGGCTGCTGAGCAATAAGCTGCGCATCGGCGCCGACGCTTCGGCCGCGGCCGGTCCGGTGGGCCGCCATGCCGCCGCCGCCACCGATGCCACGCTCAACGCCGAAATCCTCACGTACGCCCGCAGCCGCGGCGCGTTTGCCGGCGTCAGCTTGAATGGCGCCATCGTGCAGCCGGACGAATCCGGCAATATCGCGATGTACGGCCGCGCCGCGCGCCACCAGCAAATTTTGAGCGGTGAAGTTCGTGCTCCCGCCGCGGCGCAGCCGCTGCTGCAAGAGGTCGCCACCATTACCGGAACCGGCCCGGTTCCGCGGTAAGGTTGCGCGCGACTGCGCGCTGCTTGAAAACACAGATGACGGCTGGCGTGGTGCCGGGGTTCTCTTTCCTTGCGCGCCGGCGCGCAAGCGACGAGCCTACCGGCCGCTCGCGCCGGTACTGGTGCTTTCGGCTACGTCCCGCGGCCGCCGATCCATGGCGCGCCGCGAGCTGCGCTCCCCTGGTGCGCGGTTGACCGGCGGGCTGCCGCGAAGGGCAGCGACCGCCGCGCCAGGGTTGCTACACTCAAAACGAGCGAAGCGGGGGATGCACCCGAATTTTCGGGGTAGGCGGAAAGTCTTTGGCGATTTTCGAACCACGCGCCTTTCGGGTGCTGACCACGATCTTGGTCTATGCCCTGGCCCTGATCTTCCTTTACATGGCGCGCCATGTGCTGGTGGCCTTCCTGCTCGCGCTTTTGCTCGCCTACTTGGTCGAGCCAGTCGTGGGCTGGATCCAGAAGGCCTTGCGGCTGCCGCGCGGCTGGTCCATCGCGCTGCTATACCTGCTGTTCACGCTGGCGGTGGTCCTTTTCTTCACCGCGGTCGGTCCCGGCTTGCTGCGGCAAAGCGTCAAGCTGGGGCGGGATCTGCCGGGGCTCACGGAAAAGCTGGCAAGCGGCAAATTGGTCGCCCAAGTCGGCAGCGCGCGCGGATGGAGCGTCGAGACGCAGCGTGAAGTCACCCGCATCATCGCCGAACACCGCAACGACATCACGCGCCTGATCCAAGAGCTGGAAAGTTACGCCGCCGCCTTCGCCCAGAATCTTTGGTGGATCGCCATCATTCCGATCATCAGCGTCTTTTTCTTGGTTAGCGGCGGCGAACTCGGCCGCGGCATCATCGATCTGGCGTTGATCCGGCGCCGCCGGCAGTTCCTCGACGCTTTGCTGGCGGATTTGCACGACGTTTGGGCTCATTTCATCCGCGCCCAACTGCTGCTGATGTTGATTGCGATGGCGGCTTACGTGCTCTTCCTGACCTCGATCAGGGTGCCCAACGGCCTCGTGCTGGGGTTCTCGGCGGGCCTGTTAGAGTTCATCCCCACCCTGGGGCCGATCATCGCGGCGGTGGTCATTCTGGGCGTTTCCTTCGTGTTCGGGTATCCACATTGGCTGGTCATCTTGATCTTTCTCGGGATCTGGCGCGGCGTGCAGGACTACGCCATCGCGCCCCGCGTGATGGGCCGGCATATGGAACTGCATCCTTTCCTCGTGATCTTCGCGGTGCTCACCGGCGCCGAGCTGGCCGGGGTGCTGGGCGTGTTTCTATCCGTTCCCGTGGTCGCGAGCCTGCGCGTGCTCTGGATCCGCTGGCGCGCCGATGATCTCTCACGGCCGGAGCCAGGCCCCGGCGGCCCCGCGCCCGCGTTGTGACCCAAGGACCCGGCGCCGGGCACGCCGCCGAGCCTGGGGCCCTGGGGGGTTGGCCGGCCTGGCCGCGGCACGGCCCGTATAATCGGGGAAACGGCGGGTTTGCCGGCCTTCGATGCTGACCTTGAGCCTCTTTTGGGCGCGCCTGGCGCTCAGCCTTTACACCTTCGGCCTGGCGACCGCGCTCATTACCCTGGCCGTGCGTCGCGAATCGTTATTCCGAGTGGCGCGCGGCGCCGTGGCGTTGGGATTTTTCTTTCACTTCGTGAGCATCGTGGAAACCGGCGTGGCCCTGCATCGCTTTCCGGCCGCGCAATACAGCCAGGCCAGCAGTCTGCTGGCCTTTGTGATCGTCGCCTTTTTCCTCGTCGTTTATCGCTTCTATTCGCCGGCCGCGCTTTCACTGGTGGTGTTTCCGCTGGTCTTCGTGCTGACGCTGGTTTCGATCTACGGGAGCCCGGGCGTCACGCAGTTGGCCGCCGCGAGTTCACGCGCTCCGGGCAACGGGTGGATCTACGGCCATGCCATCCTGATCGCCGTCGGCTATGCCGCGCTGACGGTGGCTTTCGCGGGCGAGGTCCTGTACTTGGTCGCCGAGCGCCGGCTCAAGCGCCTGCCGCTGCGTCCGGAAGGCGGGCCGCGGCTCCCCTCGCTGCAAACTCTCGATGCCATCGGCTATCGTTCGCTGCTTGCCGGGTTTCCGCTCCTCACCATCGGCATCTTGATCGGACTCTACTGGGCCGACAGGCGGTTCGGCGGATTGAGCCTGACTGATCCCAAGGTGCTGCTCACGCTTTTGACCTGGGCCATCTATCTCATCTTGCTCTTTTCGCGCTGGTCGGCCGGGTGGCGCGGGCGCAAGGCGGCCTACGTCACGATCCTTTGCTTTCTGGTCGCCGCCGCCGGCTGGGTGAGCGGCAATCAAACGGGCCTGCATCACTTCCTAGGGCGATGAACTTCCACCTGCTCGGCTTGAGCCATCACAGCGCGCCGCTGGAGCTGCGCGAGCGGTTCGCCGTGCCGGATGCGCGCATGCCGGAAGCGCTGGCGGCGCTGGCGGCCGAGCCGGGCGTGGCCGAGGGACTGGTCCTTTCCACCTGCAACCGGGTCGAGTACTTGGCGATAACCACGAGCGGCGACGCGCTCTGGAGCTTTATCCGCCGCTGGTACGGGCAAGAGCCGGCCGGATTGGCGCCGCGGTTTTATCTGCATGCGGGCGCGGCGGCGGCGCGCCATGTGTTTCGCGTCGCCGCGAGCCTCGACTCGCTGGTCGTCGGCGAGCCGCAAATCCTCGGGCAATACAAGGCCGCATTTCAAGCGGCGGCGAGTGCCGGCGCCGCCGGCGGCGGCTTGCGCGCATTGCTGAACGCCGCCTTTATCGCCGCCAAGCGCGTGCGCGCGGAAACCGGGCTGGGACGACATTCGCTCTCCATCAGCCACGCCGCGGTGGAATTGGCCAAGCGCATCTTCGGGGGCCTGGGCGGCAAGACGGTTTTATTGATCGGCGCGGGCGAGATGGGGACGCAGGCGGCGGGCTATCTGGTGCGTCAGGGAGCGAGCCGATTGCTGGTGGCCAATCGCGGGCAAGAGCGCGGCCAAGCGCTCGCCGCCAAATACGGCGGCGAAGCCATCCCTTGGGAGCATCTGCGGGCCGAGGCGCACCGCGCCGACGTCATCATCAGTTGCACCGGCGCCACGGAGCCGCTGCTGGCGAAAGCGGATATCGCCGCCCTGCTCGCCCGCCGCAAGTCGCGGCCGATCCTGCTGCTCGACATCGCCGTGCCCCGCGATATCGCCGCCGACGTGCAAGAGCTCGAGAACGCTTTCCTCTACAACGTTGACGACCTGGAAAGCGTGGTCGCCAGCCATCGCGCCGACCGCGAGCGCGAGGCGGCGCGCGCGGAGGCGATGATCGAAGCCGAACTGGATCGCTTCTGGCGGCGCTGGGAGGCGCGCGATGCCCTGCCCACGCTGCGCGCGCTGGAGGCGCACGGCGAGAACCTGCGCCGGCGCGAACTCGAGCGCTGGCGCTCGCTGCTGGCCGCGCTGCCGCCCGAGCAGCGCGCCGCGGTCGAGGAGCTGACGCGCGCGCTGATGCGCAAATGGCTGCATCGCCCGCTGACCGCGATCCGCGCGGCGGCAGAAGAACGCAGCGACTTGGCGATCCTGGACAGCGCCGCCGAACTCTTCGGCCTGCAGATCGCCGCCGCCCCGGCGGCGAACGAAGCCGGGCAGCCGCAACCCGCCGCGCAGCCGCCCGCCGGGCTCAAGGCTGGCGCCTAAACCCGCGCCCCCGACACCTGGATTCTCCCGCGGCGCCCGCTGGCGAATTGCCCGGCCGGCCGAGGGTTGCCGCCTATCGTTCGAGCATGGCTTCGTCGCCGGGCAGAATCACATCGCGCGAATAGGTAATCAGCGCCGCGCTCGAATTCGGCCGTGTGGAGATGATCACCGCCTCGCCGACGATCTTCGCCGGTTCGCCCGCCGCCGCGACTTCGGCCTCAACGCCGTAGGCGGCACGGCGGAAGACGGCCATGCTGGGGCTGTGCGTCCGGCGGAAGATGAGCCAACGCTGCCCCACCGCCGTCGCAACGCCGCGGCCGGTGAGGAAGATTTCGTCGCCCTTGGCGAACTCGTTGCCCAGATCGCGGCCGGCGGCGACCATCTGCAACCGGCCTTCCACAGGGTGCAGGAGGTCGATGGTCTCGGAGGGTTCCAGCTTGGGGCTGGCCCGCGGCTGCCACGCGATCGCGAAATCGCCGCGTTGGGATTCACGGCAGGACAGCTCGATGCGCGCGGTCGCCACTCCGGCGGCGTTGATCCTCAAGACCCGCGCGCGGCCGACCATCGCGAAAAGCCGCCCCATGCCGTTCAAGTAGGCGGTCTGGCCGGGGAATTGATCGGTGTGAGGCACGGCGGATTCCACGCGCATGAGCCGCACGCTCTCTCCCGGCTGCAAGGCTTCCCCGCCCCTGAGGTAAATGATCTCGCCTTGCGTCTTATTGGGAATCTGCAGCTCGTCTTCCGACCCCACCTCCCAAGACACTCGCGAATAGCCCTGAGTCGAATACATGTCGGCGCATTCGATCTGCGAGGCGCTGAAGGAGGGTTCCTGCTGAATCTCGACCTGCCAACCCGGCCCTTGCGCCGCCGCCAGCAATGCCAGCCCGCAAAGTCCTGCGGTAACGGCCACCGATTTCGACAAAGCCTTTAATGACAGTGACATGTCTGATCACCCCCGGTCGGGCTTCCGCTTTTCATTGCCAAGCGCGAAGCGGCGTGAGTATTATGCTCCACCGATGGTTCTAATCCCAGCCGCAAGCAGCAATCCGGTTCCCAACCGCATTCCGCCCGAGCGGCTGCCGCGGCTTTGCGTGGCGCTGGAAGCCACGCAACCCGCCGACCTGTTCGCCAAAGCAGAGCGGGCGGCGCGCGACAACTCGTTGCTGGAGTTGCGCTTAGACCATCTGAAAACGCCTGCGCAAGCGCTGGGCCGGCTCCGTGACTTTGCAGATTCCCACCCGGCGGCAATTTTGATCGCCACCTGCCGTCCGACCCGCAGCGGAGGCAAGTTTCGCGGCAGCGCTGAGGCGGAATGCGCCATTTTAAGCAAGGCCGCGCAAGCGGGCTGCCAGTGGCTGGATCTGAGCTTGCCGAGTGCGGAAAGGGTCAATGCCAATATATTGAAAAAGCTGCACTTACATGCCAACCTCATGGTCTCCTGGCACGACTTCGAGGGGCCGCGGTATCTCCATGGGCTGGCGGCGCGGTTCGCGAAGATTCCGGCGGACCTGTATAAAGTCGCCGCGCGTGCCCGTAACTTCGCGGACAACGGGCGCATACTTCGGTTTCTGGCCGAGACCAGCGCGCATTTGCCGATCGTCGCCTTTTGCATGGGCGAGGCCGGGCTGGCCAGCCGCATCTTGGCCCCGCATTTCGGTTCGGCTTTTACGTTCGCCAGCTTGGCTCCGGGGTTGGCCACGGCGCCGGGACAGCTCGATATCGCCAGCATGCGGCGCATCTATCGCGTCGAGACCATCAACCGCGCGACCCGGGTGTATGGAGTGCTGGGTTATCCGCTGGCCCATTCGCTGTCGCCGCTGATGCTGAACGCGGCATTTCGCCGGACCAGCGTCAATGCCGTGTACGTGCCGATGCCGACGCGCAACCCCAACGACGTGCTGTCGCAGCTCGATGCGCTCGACCTCAACGGATTCAGCGTGACCCATCCGCACAAGTCGGCGTTCTTGAAGCAGCTCGACGGAATCGATCCCATGGCGCGCAAGATCGGCGCCATCAACACCGTCGTCCGCAGCAGCGGCAAGCTTTACGGTTACAACACCGATCTGGCCGGCATCCTCGTACCGCTCGAGGCGCAGATGCGCATCGCCGGAGCGCGCGTGCTGGTGATCGGGGCCGGCGGCGCGGCGCGCGCGGCGGTCTTCGGGCTGCGCGAGCGCGGCGCCAGCGTCACGATCCTGAATCGCACCGCGGCCAAGGCGCACCGGCTGGCGAAGCAGGCGCGCGCCAAGGTCGCGCGGCGCCGCGAACTCAGGAAAACCAGCTTCGATCTCATCATCAACGCCACCCCGGTGGGGCAAAGCCCCAAGCCGCAAGCGAGCCCGCTGGACGCGGAGGAGATCAACGCGCCCCTCGTCTTCGATTTCGTTTACAACCCGATCGAGACCAGCCTGCTGCGGATGGCGCGGGCGCGGGGAGCGCGCGTGATTTCCGGGCTCGAAATGTTCGTCATCCAGGGCGCGCGCCAGTTCGAGATCTGGACGGGCAAGCCGGCCCCGCGCGACGAGATGCTGCACGAGATTCTCACTTATCTGCAGCAGCCCGCGGCGACGACCTAGAACATTCCGCGAAAATCAGCGCCGCCCGGCGCGTGAGCCGGCGGCGGGACGGCCGGCCGCGGCGCTGAACGGAGGCGCGTCTCCGATCCAACTCCTCGCGGTCCTTTTCGCCGCGAAGCGCGCCCGGTGCGCCGCGGCCGACCCGTCAGCGGATTCCGGCGGCGCCGCCGGCAGCGGCTTTGGCGCGTTCGGCGGTCCAGGTACCCGTGTCGTTTTGATCGCTGGAAAATGTGCCGCTCATCTTATCGCCGGAGACGGTGCCCTTGATGGTATAGACGCCGCCTTCGGTCTCGACCTGGAAGCTGATGTTCTTGCCGTCGAACTTCAAATACTCCATCGGCATGTCGCCGCCGTCGGCAACGGAAAGCGTTCCGGCCAGCGCGCCGTTGACCTGCTTGAAGGTCATCGTGAAATCGCGCTGTCCGTTTTGATTGCTGTTGGAGCTGCCGTTCCACGTGCCGCTGAGATCGGCGGCCCAGGCGAAGGCCGCGAGCAGCATGAACGCGAGCGCCGCGCGGACGAAGGTCTTCCTATTCATCGCATCCCCCGTTTTCTGACCGCTTCGCCCGCCATCATCTCATACCCGGCCGACGCCGGAGCCAGAGCGGGCGCGCGCCGGGGCGCGGCGCGCCTGCCGCCGCCGTGCGCGCAGGTACACTCGAACCGTGGCTTCCGCCCGCATCAGCGCCGCGAGCGCCGGCTACGCCGCGGTGGCGCTGCCGGTGCCGCTCGATCGCGCCTTCACCTATGTCGTGCCCGACGGCCTGACCCTGGCGCCGGGCATGCGCGTGCTCGTGCCCTGGAGCGGGCGCCGGCTGGTCGGCGTGGTGCTGGAGGCGACGGCCGAGGCGCCGCCGGGCGTGGCCGAGGCCAAGCTGCGGCCGATCGAGCTGGCGCTCGACAGCGAACCGATCCTCGACGCGCCTTTGCTGGCGCTGGCGCGCTGGACGGCGGCCTATTACCAGGCGCCGCTGGGCGAAGTGCTGCGCTGCGTGCTGCCGCCGGCGCCGGGCGTCCGCGACCAGCAGCGCCTCGCACTCACCGCCGCCGGCCACGAGCGGCTGCGGGCGCCGGCGCAAACCGCGCTGTTCGCGCCGGCGGCGGAGGGCGCGCCGCTGCTGCGCGCGGCGCAACGGGGGCTGAGCCTGGCGGGCGCTCTGCGGCGCCATGGGACGCGCGCCGTGCGCCAGGCGCTGGCGCAAGGCTGGCTGCGGCTGGAAGCGCCGGCGGCCGCGGCGGCGGCCGAGCCAGTGATCCGCACCTATCGCCTGGCCGCCGGCGCCACGGTTCCCGCACGCGCGCCGGCGCAGGCGGCGGCGCTGGCGCTGCTGCGCGCCGCCGGCGGCGAGATGGATGCCGCCACCCTGCGCGCGCAGGTGGCCGGCGCGGCGCTCGCCGCGCTGCGCCGCCGCGGCGCCATCGCCGCCGGGACCCGGCCGGCGCCGCCGGCCTCGCCGCTCTGGCACCCGCGCCCGCGCATCACCGCGCTCAACGCCGAGCAACGCGCCGCGCTCGCGCTGATTCTCGAGCATCTGCCCCCGGAGGGCGCGCCCGCGCCCATCTTGCTGCACGGGGTCACCGGCAGCGGCAAGACGGCGGTGTATTTGGAAGCGATCGCCGCCGCCTTGGCGCGGGAGCGAACCGCGCTCCTGCTGGTGCCGGAGATCGGCCTGACGCCGGCCCTCTTCGCCGATTTCATGGATGCCTTCCCGGAACAAGTCTCGATCCTGCACTCCGGCCTCACGCCGGCCGAGCGCGCCCAGCATTGGCATCGCGCGCGCCGCGGCCAGGCGGCGGTGGTGATCGGGACGCGCTCGGCGATCTTCGCGCCGCTGCCGCGCCTGGGCTTGATCATCGTGGACGAAGAACACGACGCCGCCTACAAACAGCAGGAGTCGCCGCGCTACCACGCGCGCGATCTCGCGGTGATGCGCGGACGCCTGAGCGGCGCAACGGTGCTGCTGGGCTCGGCCACGCCGTCGCTCGAATCCCACGAGAACGCCCGCGCCGGCAAATATCTGCTGGCGCGGCTGCGGTCGCGGGTGGAGAGCCGGCCGCTGCCGGCGGTGCGCATGGTGGATATGTGCGCCGAGTTCCGCGCCCAGGCGGCGGCCGCGCCGCGCCCGGGCCGCGGCCGCGGCGCGCCGGCCGACGCGCTCTCGCGCCCGCTGGTGGCCGCGCTCGGCGCTTGCCTGGCGCGCGGCGAGCAGGCGGTCGTGCTCATCAACCGCCGCGGCTATGCGCCGGCGGTCGTCTGCCGCGCCTGCGGCCAGCCGGTGACGTGCCGCCACTGTTCGCTGTCACTCGTCTATCACAAGCGCGAAGGCCGGCTGCTCTGCCACGCCTGCGGCTTCAACTTGCCGGTGCCCAAGCACTGCCCCGCCTGCGGCAGCGAGCACCTGTATTTTCTGGGCGCGGGCAGCGAAAAGATCGAAGAGGCGTTGGCCGGACTTTTTCCGCGCGCCCGCATCGCCCGCCTCGACCGCGACACCGCGCGCGAGCGCCGGCATTTCGCGCGCGTGCTGGGCGATTTCCGCGAAGGCAAGTACGATCTGCTGGTCGGCACGCAGATGATCGCGAAAGGGCATGACCTGCCCGGCGTGACCCTGGTGGGCGTGCTGCAGGCGGACTGGGGGCTGACGCTGCCGGAGTTTCGCGCCGCCGAACGCACCTACCAGCTGCTCACCCAGGTCGCCGGGCGCGCGGGCCGGGGCGAGGCGCCCGGCGAAGTCGTGCTGCAGCTCATGCACCCCGAGCATTACGCGGTGCAGGCGGTGCTGCGCGGCGAGCCGGAGCTGTTTTACGAGCCGGAGGCGCGATATCGCCGCCTGCTGCACTACCCGCCGTTCGCGGCGCTGGCGCTGGCGCGGATTCGCCACCGGGACTACGAGCAAGCGCTGCGCTGGAGCGCCGATCTGGGCCGCTTCCTCGAAGAACGGCGCGCCGCGCACGCGGATATCCGCATCCTCGGGCCCGCGCCGGCGCCGGTGCCGCGGCTGAAGGCCGAGCACCGCCTGCAGTTTTTGCTGAAGTCCGCCCGGCGACGCAGCCTGGCGGCCTTGCTGGGGGAGATCCGGCGCTATGCCGCCGAGCGCCTGCCGGCCGCGGCTCTGACGATCGACGTCGATCCACAGGCGGCGAATTGAACGCGGTCCATCGCCGGCGGCGCGGCGCGAACGCGCGGCTGGCGGGCGGTGGCGGGCGGCGGGAAGGCCGGCGGGCGGCGGCCGGACGCCAAGTCCGGCGAGGTGTCGGTAAAGGCGCGGAGTGAGTCGCCCTGGGGTACAATAAGAACGCTCTGGTTGCCTCTCCGTCGGCACACATGGTCTCACTTCGTCCGACGGCCAATCGACGGTTCAACGAGCTGATCGGCCTGTTACTCGGCGTGGCCGCGGCGCTGCTGCTGCTCGCCCTCCTTTCCTATCATCCCGCCGACCCTTCGCTCGACACCGCCGGTTGGGCGCAGCGCCCGGAGAATTGGGTGGGACCTGTCGGCGCGTGGCTCGCGGACCTGCTCTTCCAGGGCTTCGGCATCGCGGCATTTCTCTTGGTGGCAGGCCTGGGGGCCTGGGCGCGGACGTGGCTAGTGGAAAGGCCCGCGTCCGCGCGAGGAACCAAGCCGGCCTTCGCGTGGGCGCCGCCGGCGGGCTTGCTGCTGACCATGATCGCGCTCGGGGCGGTGCTGGCGCAGGCGCCGTGGCAATTCGCCTGGCGCGCCGCGGTGCCCTGGCAAGGCATGGCCGGCGCGCTATTCGCGAGCGTCCTGGTCGGCTGGTTCAATCCCATCGGCGGGTTCATCGTCACGCTGACGGCGCTGCTCGTCGGCGTGTTTCTGTGCACGAAGTTCTCGTTCGCCGCCACCGCCGACTGGCTGGCGCTGCACGCCGGTCCCAAGCTGGCGCCGGCGATGCGCCCGCTGCTGGCGCCGTACCGGGCTTGGACGGCATGGCGCGAGACTCGGCGGCAACGCATTCAGTCGCGCCGCGCCGAACGCGCCGCCGCGCTCGCGGCGCGGCGGCCGGCGAAGATCGTTTCGCAGTTCATTCCCTCGCCCGGACGACCCGGCGAGGCGGGCGCCGGCGAGACGCTCGTGCCGGCTTCGGTGGCGGCGCGCCTGGCCGCCGCGCACGCCTCGCAGGAAGCGGCGGCGCTGGCGCCGGTTGCCGCCGGTCCGCCGCCGGACTCCGATCCGGTGGTGGCGCCGGTGACGCCGCGCGCGGCGCCGGCGGCGCGGGCCAAGATCCGCTCGGCGGCGGGCGCCTACCGCCTGCCCTCGCCAGCGCTGCTGCAAGAGGCGGCGCTCGGCGAGCGCGTGGACGAGAACGAACTGCGCGCGCTGGCCGCCGCGCTCACCAGCAAATGCAGCGAGTTCGACGTGCGCGGCCAGGTGGTGCAGATCAATCCCGGGCCGGTCGTCACCACCTACGAATACAAGCCGGAGGCGGGCATCAAGTACAGCCGCATCACCGCGCTCAACGAAGATCTCTGCCTGGCGCTCGAAGCCGAATCCATTTACATTGAGCGCATTCCCGGCAAGAGCACGGTCGGCATCGAAGTGCCCAATCGCCGCCGCGAGACGATCTTCCTGCGCGAGGTGGTGGAATCGAGCGAATTCCACGCCTCGGCTTCGCCGCTCACCGTCGCCCTGGGCAAGGACATCGCCGGGCGCATCGTCACCGCCGATCTGGCGGCGATGCCCCACCTGCTCATCGCCGGCTCGACGGGTTCGGGCAAGAGCGTCGCGCTCAACAGCATCATCGTCTCGCTGCTCTATAAGTCCACGCCCGACGAGGTGCGGCTGATCTTGGTGGATCCCAAGCGGCTCGAGCTGGGGCTCTACGACGGGATTCCCCATCTCTACACGCCGATCATCACCGAGCCGAAGCTGGCGGCGAGTGCCTTGCGCAACGCCACGCGCGAAATGGAGCGCCGCCTCAAGCTGCTCGCCGCGCACGGCGTGCGCAACATCGCCCAGTTCAACCGACTGTTCGAGAAGGCGGCGCCGGGGCTCTTCGACCAGCTCGAAGCCGATCCCGACAATCGCCCGCTGCCCTATATCGTGATCGTGATCGACGAGCTGGCCGACCTGATGATCGTGGATGCCAATAACGTCGAGGAGTCCATCACGCGCCTGGCGCAGATGGCGCGGGCGGTCGGCATTCACCTGATCTTGGCCACGCAGCGGCCCTCGGTGGACGTGATCACCGGCCTGATCAAAGCCAACTTCCCCGCGCGCATCTCCTTCCGCGTGGCGACGAAAGTGGACTCGCGCACGATTCTCGACGCGCAAGGCGCGGAATCGCTGCTCGGCAAGGGCGACATGCTCTTTCTGCCGCCCGGCACCTCGCGCCTCCACCGCGTGCACGGCGCGTACGTGACCGAGCGCGAAATCACCGGCGTGGTGGAGTTCTGGGCGCAGCAGGCGCAGCCCGAGTTCGACGAGACGTTCTTGCGGCCGCCGGCCGAGGAAGAAGCGCCCAGCGGCCTCGAAGGCGCGAGCGGCGGCGAGGCGGGCGGCGCGGGTGAGGCGGGCGGCGACGATCCCATGTTCGAGGACGCGGTGCGCGTCGTGCTCGAATACGGCAAAGCCAGCACTTCCCTGCTGCAGCGGCGGCTGCGCATCGGCTATGGCCGCGCCGCCCACCTGATTGACCTGATGTACAACGACGGCATCGTCGGCCCCGCCGACGGGCCCAAGCCCCGCGAAGTGCTGAAGCGGCCCGACTGGCTCGCGGAAGTGGACGAGGCGCTGCGCTAGCCCGCGCCGGTGCCCGCTCCTGCACCCCAAGCGGCGGAACGAGCCGCCTCGCGAACGCCGCGTCGCTCTTGCCGGCCCGAGACGGCGCCCGTCGCCGCGTCTGATGACGGTGAGACCACCCCGCGCAGCTTACGCGGCAGAGTTGGAGACGAAAGCGCCGTTAAGTCAATCAGTTAGCCGGGGCGAGCGGGGCTGATACGCTGCTCAAAAATGGTCTCCTGGTCGAAAGTACAGGTCAACGCTGGGGTTGCGGCGGCGGGCGAGACGGGAGACCTAACGCATTGGGGCGCTGCAACTTACAGGTGGTGGTCGGCCCCGCGCAAAAGGCTCGCGCTGTTAAGCTTCCCAACGTGGGAAGCCTAAAGAGGGGCCACCCCTCAGGAGGGGATGCCGGCCACGCGCAAGACGGCGAACCCCTCCTGGACCTGCACGCGGTTAGGGCGGCGGGATAAGTTCGATTGTCAAACAGCGGCGGGTCACCGCGAAATACGCGGCCCGCGGGGGCGACCCCTGGGGGGCCCCAAAGGTAGGATTCCGTTCGGCCGGGCGGAGTTGCCCGAAGCTGGCGCCATCGCGGCGGCTTTGCCGCGCGTGCGGGAGGCAAGCGCGGCCGCGCACGGCGCGCACGCGGCGGCTGACGCTATCGCGAACGATCCTCTTCGGCCGCTGCAGACGCGGCGAAGCGTTGGAAAATTCGGGGCGCGAGGCGCACGCGCTGTCCGATGGCGGGCATGGGCTTTCCGCTGAACGCCTCCTTCCGGCCTTACTTGGTCCTGCGCAACGCCACCGGCCGCGCGCTGCCGGTGGCGCTAAGATTGAATTGGATGGAGGGGGAGGCGCCACGCACGCTGCCTCTTCCGACTCAAGTGCTGGCGCCCGCGGCAACCCGGCGCGTGCATCTGGGCCAGTTCATGGACCGTGCCGGGCTCGGGGATTTCGACGGCAGCGTCAA
>JAJPKR010000032.1 GCA_021323595.1 Terriglobia bacterium
TCGTGATCGTGCTCGGCATGGTCGCGCTCGCCGCCTGCTGGCTGCCGGCCCACCGCGCGGTGCGTTCCGACCCGGTCACCGCGCTGCGCATCGAGTAGCACGCGCGGCGAACCTTATGGTAGGCGGCGGGGCGATAAGCTTCGCAGGGCTTCGCTCTCCCGCCCCAAGGCGCGCCGCTGCGCTGCGCATTCGCACTCGATCTCGGCTGGCTGGATTTTCAGTGGTGGACTCGGGGGCTGCCGCCAGACGTTCCGCATCGTCTAGATCCTCACCAAAACCAGTCGCCATCGGATCGCCGCCGGGGACCGCCTCGTCTCGCGCAACGGGCATCCGGAAAGCTGAGCCGGCACCGCGCTCGATCGCCGCTGCGAGCGGCGTCAGTGAGTGATGACCAGGTGCAGCGAGCTCAGCAGCGTCCAGTCGGCGCGCTGGTAGGCGATCCAGGCCTCCTGGTAGCTGACGTTGGCGTCGAGGAGCGTTTCCTGGGTTTGGCTGAGCTGCACCTGCGCCTGCAGCAGCTCGAAGATCGTGGTGGTGCCGAGCTGGTATTTTTGCTGTTCGGCGGCGACGTTCTTTTCGGCGAGGTCGCGCGCCAGCGTCGCCGACTTGACTTCTTCGGCGGCCATGCGCACTTGGGTGTCGGCCAGGCGCACGTCTTGGATGATCTGCTGCCGCTGCTGGCGCTCGTTGTAGCGATCGCGCTTGACCGCCAGCAGCGAATTGGTGAGGTGGGCGGTATTGGCGCTGTTGCGCACCGGCAGCGTGAACTGGAGCGAAAAGCCGTAATAGGGATAGCCGAAGCCGAAGAGCTGGCGGATGGAGTCGCCGAAGCCGCCGGGCACGAAGGCGGTCGGCCCGCTGCCGAGCGAACTGCTCACGGGAACCTGGTTGCCGCCCAAGCCGGCGGCGCCGTAGCTGCCGGTCAAGTTCAACTGCGGCAGCAGCGCATTATGCGCCATGCGCACGCCCAGGTCGTCTTCGGCGGTTTGGCGCTCGGCGGCGCGCAGCTCCGGCCGCCGGCGCAGCGCCGCGGCGATGGCCTCGTTGACGGGCGGCAGATTGGGCGCGGCGGGCAAGGCGGCGGGATCGTCCTCGAGGACGATGTCGAGGTCGCGCGTGGCGGCCTCGAGATCGGCGCCGATCAAGCGCCGGAACTGGTCGAGCTGCTGCTGGTAGCTGGCCTGCGCCTGCAAGACCTGCACTTGATCGGTGGCGATCTGCGTCTGGTCCTGGTAGATGTCCTCCTTGGGCAGCGCGCCCAGTTGCAGGGCGTGCTCGTCGCGCTGATATTGCTTTTGCGCCAAATCGAGCGCCTGCTGGCGGACGGTGATGCTGTCGCGGGCTTGCACGGTGCTCCAGTACTGATCGGCGGCGCTCACCAGCAGATTGGCCACCTGGGCGTCGGTTTGATCGGTGGTCACGAGCAACGCGATGCGCGCCTGCTGGATGGGCGCGTTTTGCAGCAAGAAGCCGCGGTTCTGCAGCAGCGGCATGCCCAGGCTGAAGCTGAGGCCGGTGGCATAGCTGGGGTTGAAGTAGGCGAAGGCGCTATTGGTCGAGCTGCGGTTCGAGCTGAAACCGACCTGAAACGACTGGCCGCTGGGCAGGCTGGCCTGAAAGCCGACGCTGCCGTTCTGCGCCAGGCTGTCGAGGGTTTGCGCGCCGCTGATCTGCGAATACTGCGGCGCCACCGTGCGCGTGCCGCCGAAGGCGGCGGTGAAGGCGGGATCGAAGGGGGCGCGCGCCGCCACGACGCCGGCCTCGGCGGCGGGGACGCTGAGCTGGGCGAGATGAATGTTGGTGTCGTTGGCCAGCACCAGCTCGAGGTAATCGCGCAGGCGCAGATGCAGCTTGCCGTCGCGCACGTAGCCTTGCAGGCCGCGAATCGGCTCGATGCGCGGCGAGGGCTGATGAAAGGGGCGCACGAACTGCGCCCAAGCCGGCGCCGCGCTCGCGGCCAGCAGCGCCGCCAACAGCGGCAAACAAGAAAATCGAAGACGTCGCATCGTGAGCAAGCGAATCGGGGCGCGCCGCGGGTTATTCGTAGCGCAGCGCCTCGATGGGATCGACGCGCGATGCCTTGCGCGCGGGATAAATGCCGAAGATCACTCCCACCGCCACGGAAACCCCGAAGGCGACGACGATCGAGGCGCTGGTGACGATCGTCGTCCATTGCGCGGCGGCGGCAATGGTCCAGGAGAGCAGGTAACCGAAGATGATGCCCAGGGTTCCCCCGGAGAGGGAGATCAGCACGGCTTCGGTGAGGAACTGGCGCAGGATGTCGCCGCGGCGCGCGCCGATGGCGCGGCGCACGCCGATCTCGCGCGTCCGTTCCAGCACCGTCGCGAGCACGATATTCATGATGCCGATGCCGCCGACCAGCAGCGAGATGGCGGCGATGGCGACCATGACGAAGGTGAAGATGCGCTGCGTCTGCTGCTGCTGCGCCAGCAGGTCGGCGGGGACGATGACGGTGAAGTCCTGGGCGTTGTGGTGCGTCGAGTTCAGGATCGCGGTCACCACCTTGGCGGTGGCGACGCTATCCACGCCGGGCTTGAGGCTGAGATCGACGCCGTCCAGGTCGTCTTTGAGCCCGAAGCTCTCGTCCCAGAAGCGGTAATCGAAGGTGTTCAAGGGCGTGTAGATGGCGTTGTTCCAGTCGTGCGCGGCGGGCCCGCTGCCGCCGCCCGAGAATTGCTGGCCCAGCACGCCGATGACGCGCAGCCAGGTGTCGTTGATCTTGACGTAGCGGCCGACCGCCGGACCGTAGCCGAGCAAACTCACTTTGGCGCCCAGGCCGAGGACGCACACGGGCGCGCTGGCGGCCTCATCCAAGTCGTCGAAGAAGCGCCCCTCCTGGGGCACGAGATGATGAATCGCGGCGTAGGCGGGCAGGACGCCGTAGAGATCGGGCATGGCGTGCGAGGGCAACGGCAGCACCGAGCTGGGGTGGAGCTCGCGGCGGGGCGAGATCTGATCGATGCCGGCGATGTTGTCCTGCAGGATGCGAACGTCGCGCTCGGTGAGGCCGGGCGAGATGCGGCGGCGCTGCTGCATCTCCTGCTCGCTGGCGGCGGGCAGCGACTCGATCAGCAGGTTGCGCACGCCCAGCCGCTCGATGAACTGCAGCGACTCCTGCTTGGCGCCGGCGCCGATGGCGAGCATGCCGATCACCGCGCCCACGCCGAAGATCATGCCCAGGGCGGTGAGCAGCGTGCGCGTCTTCTGCGAGCGCAAGTTTTCGGCGGCGAGGCGCAAGTCGCCTAGGTACCGGCTCCAGGGCGGCAGGCGGCGCACGGGGGCGGCGGGCGGCGCACTCATCGGCCGCGCGCTCCCGCGCCGCCGCCCGGCACCGCCTGCATCGGCCCTCGCGAGGTGCGAGCCGGCGCGGCCGTCTGCTCGGGATTGGCCAAGGCGATCTTGGCGCCCTCGGCCAAGCCGCGCACCACGACCTGGCTCTCGCTCTGGCGCACGATGGTCACCGGCTGGCGGCGGAACTCGCCGTGATCGAGAAGATAGACGTAGCTCTGCCCGTTGGCGGTGAAGACCGCCTGGGCCGGCACCCACAACACGTTGCGCAGCCGGTCGGTGATGAGTTGCACGCTGGCGCTCATGCCCGGATGCAGTTGCGGCGACGACTGGTCCAGCGCCACGGTGGTGACCACCTGCCGCGCCCACGGCGGCCCGGAGACGCCGCCCATGAACTCGACCTTGCCGGAGAAGGTCTGCCCCGGCAGACCCACGAACTCGATGCGGGCGGGCTGGCCGACGTTGAGATGGCCGCGATCGAGCTCGTTGATGTTGACCAGCACCTGCCAATGGTCGGTGGAAGGAATCTCGGCAATGAGCATGCCCGGGCGGGTGGTGTCGCCGACCTGGTAATCGGGTAACTGCATGCCCGGATAGAAGAAATTCGTGCTGGTGTTGGTCTTGATGTCCACGTAGCCGGCGTGGGTGGCGCGCAGGGTCATGGCGGCGATGTTCCGCCGCGCCGTCGCCGCCTCGACTTGCGCCTTGTGCAGCGCGGCTTCTTGAATGGCGATGGAGGCACGATCGGTGGCTTGCTGGCTGGCCAAATCGCTTTGCAGCTGCCGCAAGTGATCCTCGGCGGCGCGCAGCTTCAGGTCGTTGGTCTGCGCGTCGATCGCGGCCAGGATGGGATCCTTGCGGACTTGCAGCTGGGCGCGGCGCACGTCGTAGCGCGCCTTGATCAGGGCGTAGCGGTTTTCTTCTTCGGTGGCCGCCGCCGCGGCCCGCGCCTCGATCACCTGCTGCCGGGCAATGGCCAGCGCTGTTTCGGCTTGCTTCAGGTTGTACTCCTGCACCGAGGTATCGAACGCGACGACGACGTCGCCGGGGCGGACGAAGGAGCCGGGCTTGGCGAGTTCGGTGATGCTGAGATCACCGCCGGCGATCATCGGCGCACTGAGCAGCTCGGAATCGCCGCCTTCGAGGGTGCCGGTGGCGAAGACGGTCATGGTGACGTCGCCGCGGCGCACCTTGGCGACGGGCACGCCGCCGGTGGGACCGCCGCCCAATCCTTGATAGAGGCGCCAGCCGCCCCACGCGGCCGCCGCCAGCACCGCCAGGGCGACAAGGTACCGCCCGAGCGCCCGCCGCGAGCGGCGGCGCGGCTGCGGGGGCGCGACGAGCGGGCTGGGTGCGACGCTGGTCACCGGGCGGCGCCTTTCGCCTGGGTAGGATCGGCCAGCGCCACGCGCGCGCCCTCCGCGATGCCGCTCACGGCCACCGCGTCGGGATTGCGCGCCAGCACCCGGACCGAAACCGGCCGGAACTGCCCGCCTTGCTGGACGAACACCACCGGCCGCCCTTGCCGCGTGAACAAGGCCTGGCTGGGAATGCTGATGGCATCGGGCAAACGCTGCACGACGATGTCCAAGGTGCCGTTCATGCCCGGCCGCAGGCGGGGATCGACGCGCGTCATTTGCCCGTAGGCCTTGAAGGCCTCCTTGGGGGGAAAGCCGCCGTCCATGTCGGCCTCGGCCAGGGGCGAGATCGCCGCCAGGCGCCCGCGAAAGGTGGCCTCGGGCAAGGCGTCCACGTGCACGCGCACGGCTTGGCCGGCGTGCACGCGGCCGCGATCCACTTCCTCCAAGTTGCCTTCCATCTCGAGCGTATCGAGATCGGGCACCTCGGCGATGGTGGCGCGGGGCCAAACCGCGTCGCCGACCTTGAAGGGCTTGGCGTTCATCCAGCCCTGCGAGCGGTTCATCATGTAGGTCACGACCCCGGCGATGGGCGTGCGCAAGACCATGTGCGCGAGATAGTCGCGATCGAGATTCACGTCGAACTGGGCCTTGGCGACCTCGCGCTGGGCGGAGGCGATCTTGGCTTGGCTCGACTTTTCGTCCAAGTTGATCTTGGCGTTTTCGACGCGCAGCGCCTCTTGCGCGGTTTGCAGGTCGATTTGCGCTTCCTGGCCCGCGATCGCCCCCAAAATGGATTGCTTGACGACGTTCAGCTTGGCCACCTCGACGTTGTTCTCGTCCGTGGCGCGATCCAACTGATCCTGCTGCGCCAAGATTTGCGCCTGCGCGCGCGCCTGCGCGAGCGTCGCTTGCGCTTGCTGCAAGGCGCTGAGCTTCTCGCCCAGATCTTGCTCGGCGGGGCTGGAGTCGAAGCGCACGACGGGATCGCCGGGCCGCAAATGGCTGCCCGGCGGCGCCAGCCAGACGATGGTGAGATTGTGGATGTGCGGGGCGATGATCGGCACCGAGCGCTGCGCCTGCAGCGAGCCTCGCGCCCGCACCAGCACCAAGAACTCGCCGCGCTGCGCGGCGGCGGTGGCGATGGAACCGGAGCTGCCGCCGCGGCCGTGCGCCGGCAAGCGCAACGCCAGCACCGCCGCCACCACCAGCCCGGCCGCCGCCCACGGCCAGCCGGCGCGCATCCGCCGCCCGCTCACGCGCCCGCCTCCGCCGCGGGCAGCAGCACGCGCTCGCCGGCGCTCAGCCCGGAGGTGATGACGATGCTATGCGCGTCGAACTCGCCCAACTCGACCCGCTGCTCGCGGCGCGCGCCGCCGGCGCCGATCAGGGTGACGTAGGCGGCGCCGTTCTTGAAATGGACGGCGGCGCGGGGCACCAGCAACTGCTCCGCCCCGGCCGCGACTTGCAGATCCACGGCGGCGGAAAGATCGGGCATCAGGCGCGGATCCTGCTGCCGCAAATCGAACAACGCCGTGTAGCTGTGCACCGGGCTGCGCATCGGCGCCGTCGCCACCGGGCTGACCGACTCGAAATACGCCGGAAAATGCGCGTTGGGATAAGCGTCCAAGTGCACGATCGCGGGCCCGCCGGCGCGCAGCAAGCCGCCGTCGGCTTCGTTGATCTCGGCCTGCACCTGCATCTTGCTGGGGTTGAAGATGCGCAGCAGCGGGCTGCCGCCCCACAACTGATCGCCCTCTTGGGGACGCGAGAAGGTGCCGTTGTGCCAACTGGAAATGAGCGCGACCATCCCCGCCAGCGGCGCACGCACGGTCATGCGCTCGACCGCATCCTTGGCGCGCTGGTATTCCCGATACTGCTGATCGCGCTGGAGCTCGAGAATCTGGAGCGCGGCGGCGTCGGCGATGTCCTGCTCACGATTGGAGAGTTTGAGGCTGGCGATTTGCGCCTGCGCGTCCTCGACGTTGACTTGATCGGTCTCGGCGTCGATGGCGCTGAGAATCGGCGCCTTGCGCAGCTCCAATTGCGCCTTGCCCAGCGCCGCTTCCGCCGCTTGCAGGGCGGCGGCGCGCTGTTCGGCGGCGCTGCGGTTTTGCGCCATCTTGTCTTGCACTTGATGGCTGAGATCGTCGTATTGCGCCAACGCCGCCTGTTCGTTTTGCAGCTCCACGGTTTCGTCGAACCGCACCAGGACGTCGCCTTTGTTCACGGTGGCGCCGTTGGCGATGATGTAGGTCAGCGTCAGGTCGCCGCCGGAATGCCGAAAGCGCGGCACCCGCACCGTGTACGACTGCGCCGCCACGGTCTTGCCGGTCGCGCGCACCAGCCGCACGAGCCGGCCGCGGCGCACCGTGGCCACCCATGGGGACGAGACCGGCGCGGCAGCGGCCGCGGCGCCCTGCCGGGCGCCTTGCGCCGCAACGGTGCGGCAGCCTGCGGCGCCCAAAGCCAGACAGGCCACCGCGCCGAGCGCCCAAGCCGCGATGGTTTGCCGCGCGCTCAACTCAGTCCCTATTTTCTTTAACGTAGACACCGCGAAAAGCGCTACAGGGAATTTTCCGGCGCTTGCCCCCGCACCGAGTGGAAGTGAGATTTCGCACTAATTTTTGTGGCCCGGCGCCGCCGGTGTGTGAGAGTGTTGCTCTTTCGTCCCATCGTCACGATGAATCGGAAAGTCCTTGGTTTCTTGTTGGTGGCCCTGGTCTTGCCGGTCATGGCCCAGCGTAAGACGCGCGGCACATTCGGCAACCCAGGGGTCTGGGATTGGGCGCCCAGCCGCACGTATCACGCCGAGAACTATCGGCTCGTCCTGCACTTCGACGAGCCGAAAGGCGAAGTCTTCGGCGACGAGACGGTGACGCTAGTCCCCTTCACCTCCGACTTCCAACGATTTTACCTTGACAGTTCAGAGTTGACCATTGATTCGGTCGAAAGCCTGCACGCGGGCGGGGCGAAGACGCCGGTGCAGTTCCAGACCGCCGCCGACCGCCTGTGGATCACGCTCGACCAACGCTATGCCCGCGGCGCCATCGTGCGAGTGGAAATCGTCTATCACGGTTTTCCGCGGACCGGCTTGTTTTTCATCAACCCCAACACGGATTATCCCGATCGCCCGCGGGAGGTTTGGTCGCAGGGGGAAAGCGAATTCAACCATTTTTGGTTTCCCTGCTGGGATCACCCGGACGACAAGGCGACGAGCGAGACGATCACCACCGTGCCCGCGGATCAAGTCGTCGTTTCCAACGGACGCTTGGCGAGCGTGACTCATGGCGGCGGCCAGGCGACCTACGACTGGATCGAATCGGTTCCTCACAGCTCATACTTGATCTCGATCGCGGCCGGTCCGTGGCGCAAAGTGCACCAGAGCTACGGCGGCAAGGCCGTGGACATCTATGTGCCACGGTCGATCTCGCCGCAGACGGCGCTGGCGGCTTTCGGCTTGACGCCGGATGCCATCGGCTTCTATTCGCGGGTCTTCGGCGTCGCGTATCCCTACGAAAAATATGCCCAAACCGCGGTGCGCAATTTCACCGCCGGGGGGATGGAAAACATCAGCGCCACGACACAGACCGACCTGGCGCTCGAGAGCGACCGCGCCGAGGCCGATTTTCCGAGCTGGCCGCTGATGGCGCACGAGCTGGCGCATCAATGGTTCGGCGATTGGGTCACCACCCGCGACTGGTCGAACCTTTGGCTCAACGAAGGCTTCGCCAACTTTATCGGCGACCTCTACGCGCAGCACCACGAAGGCAACGACGCCTATCGGTTCGCGATCGGCGGCGAGCAAGCCGCTGCCCGCGCCGAGGATCAAAACCGCTATCGCCGGCCCATCGTGGATCGCCACTACGCGTATCCCGAGCAGATGTTCGACAGCACCACCTATGCGAAGGGGGCGGCGGTGCTCGACATGCTGCGCTACGTGCTCGACGGCTCCTCCGCCGCGCTGCGCCCGGCGTCGCAGGAGGAGCCGCTTTTTCAGGCGCTGCGCGTCTATCTGCAAGCGCATCGCGCCGGCAACGTGGATACGCACGACTTGGCGGAGGCGATCCGGCAGGCGACGGGGCGCGACCTCGATTGGTTTTTTCACGAGTGGGTCTTCCGGGCGGGGTACCCGGAATACCGGGTGAGCGCGCGCTATGATGCGGCGCGGCGCGTCGAGTCGGTCTCGATCCGGCAGACACAAACGCCCGACGACCAGACGCCGATCTTCACGATGCCCATCGAGCTGGCGTTTCATGGCGCCGAAGGGCAGGCGTTCACCACGGTCGTGCGCGACGATCAAGCGGCGCAGGCATTCGCGGTGCCCTTGGCGTTCGCGCCGGCATGGGTGGCGGTCGATCCCCACGATTTCGTTTACAAAGCCCTGGATTATCAGCCGCCGCTCGAGGAATTGGCGGCGCAAGCCGAGCACGATCCGGCGATGATGAGCCGGCTGTGGGCGACCCGCCAGCTGGGGCGGCGCGGCGCCGCCGCGGCGCCGGCGCTGGCGGCGGTGCTCGAACATGACGACTTCCCGCCGGTGCGCGCCGCCGCCGCGCGATCCCTGGGTTCGACGCCGGGCGCGCGGGCGCAAGCCGCGCTCGAGGAGGCATTGCAGCAGCCGGACGCGCGGGTGCGCGCGGCGGCCGTGCAGGCGCTGGCGCCGCGCGTGAAGGAAGCGGCGGTGTTCTCGCAGCTCGCTCGCGCCTTGCAGGACGATCCCAGCTATCGCGTGGAGGCGGCCGCGGCCCGCGTGCTGGGCGGCAGTGAGAACCCCGAGGCGTTCACGCTGCTGGCCGCGGCGATCGCGCGGCGTCCGGAAATTCATGTCTGGGCGAGCCTGATCGCGGCGCTGGCCGAAAGCCACGACCCGCGCGCCGCCGCTCTGCTGCTCGCCCAAGCCGCCCCGGGCGTCCCGGACCCGCTGCGCGCCGCGGCGCTGGCGGGGCTGCCGCGGCAGCGCCAGGCGCTCTTGCGCGGCGATCGCGCGCATCTTGAATCCATCATCGGCGCCGCGCTCGGCGATCCCTTCCCCGATCTGCGGGAAGCGGGCGAACATGCCGCCGCCGCATTGCAGCTGGCGCGCTTCCGGACCTTTATCGCCGCGCAAGCGGCCCACGCCGCCGAGCCGCAGGAGCGGGAGGCAGCGGCGGCGGACCTCAAGCTCTACGAGAAAGGAACTTGAACGTGATGCGACGTGTGTTTGCAGCAGCTCTGTTATTGGCGGCGCTCGCGGCGGCGCAAGCGCCCGGGCCCACTGCCGGGCTGGAGCGGCAGGAAGGCTTCATTCCCTTCTACTGGAACGCGCGCACGGGCCATCTGCTGTTCGCGCTCTCGCCCGAGCGCTTGGGCCAGCGTTTTCTGCTCTTCACCGGCCTGGGCAGCGGCGTCGGCTCGCTGGCGATGTTCGCGGACCGCTCCACCGTGGGCAGCGCGGCGGTGTGCCGGTTCGAGCGCATCGGTCCGCGCGTGCTGGTGATCGCCGAAAACGAGCATTTTCGCGCTCCCAACGGCAGCGAGGCTCTGAAGGCTTCGGTGGCGGCGAGCTTCCCCACCGCGGTTTTGGCCGCGCTGCCGGTCGAAGGCGAGTCCGGCGGCGATCTCATCGTGGACGCCAACCCGCTGGTGGTGCGCGACGCCTTCGATCTGATCCGGCAGCTCCAGACGCCGGCGCGGGTGGTGAACGGCCAGATCCAGCGCGGCGCGGCGGCGCCCGCCAGCTGGCGCCTGGATGTGGCGCGCAGCGCGGTGGCGATCGCGCACACGCGCGCGTTCCCCGGCAATACGGAGACCGAGGCGCTGCTCACCTTCACTTCCGAGCGGCCCAGCCTCGACGCGGCGCAGCATATGGCCGACGCCTCCGCGCTGACCGTGCGCGAGCACGAGTCGTTCGTGGCGCTGCCGCCGCCCGGCTATCAGGTCCGCGCCTACGATCCCCGCGTCGGGTATCTCTCGGAAAGCTTCGAGGACTTCTCCCAGCCCTATGACCGTCCCTTGGCGCGGCAAATCATCCTGCGGTGGCGGCTGGTCAAGCAAGATCCCAGCGCGGCGCTGAGCGAGCCGGTGAAGCCGATCACGTTCTATCTCGATCCGGCGATACCCGAGCCCATGCGTTCGGCGATTCGCCGCGGCGCGCTCTGGTGGAATCAGGCGTTCGCGCAGGCCGGCTTCAAGGATGCGCTGCGCATCGAGGACTTGCCCGCGGGCGCCGATCCCCTGGACTTCCGCTATCCGACAATCCAGTGGACGAACCGAAGCGGGCGCGGCTGGTCGGTGGGGATGGCGCAAGCCGACCCGCGCACCGGCGAAATCCTGCACGCAGTGGTGCAGCTCGACTCCTTCCGCATGCGCACGGTGCACAACTATTGGGATGCGCTCGTGCCCCCGGGCCGGCTCGACGATAGCGCGGCCTTCGGCTTCTTCGCCCCGCTCGACAGTCTCGACCCGCACATTTCGCAGGAGCAGCTCATGCTGAACCGGCTGGCGCTGCTCGCCTGCCACGAAATGGGGCACGTGCTCGGCCTGCAGCACAATTTCATCGCCAGCACCTTCGGCCGCGGCTCGGTCATGGACTACTATGCGCCGCGGATCACGATCCGGGCGGACGGCACAGCCGATCTGAGCGACGCGTACATGCAGGGCGTGGGCAGTTACGACCGCTTCGCGATTCAATGGGGATATGCGCCGGGCACGGCGGCGCAGCGCAACGCGCTGGTCGAGGCGGCCCGGCGGCAGGGGATCGTCTGGGGCAACAGCCAAGACGCACGCTGGAACGCCTATGACGACGGCCCCGACCCGGTGTCGTGGCTGGCCACGGTCGAGCCGGTGCGCGACGCGCTGCTGCGGCGCTACGGCGCTTCCTTGCTGCGCCCGGGCGAGCCCGCCTCCGACCTGGCGGCGCGCTTCGCGCTGGTCTATCTGTTCCATCAATATGCGCTGCGCGCCGCGTTGAACACCATCGGCGGGGCCGAAATTCCCCCGGCGAGGGGTGGCGACGGGCAAGTGCCGGTGCAGGTTTGGCCGGCCGCCAGCCAGCGGCGGGCCTTGGCCTTGGAGCTTGCCGCGCTGAGCCCGGCGGCGCTGCAGATCCCCGCCGGCTTGTGGCCCTGGCTGGGCCCGCAAAACGCCAACGATCCGATCATGGCCGCGGAGCGTTATCGCTCCTCGGCGGGGTATTTGCTCAGCCCCTTCGACGCGGCGCGATCGGTGGCCGAGATTGTCGTGGACGGCTTGCTCGATCCGCAGCGCTTGGAGCGGCTGATGAGCGAGCACCAAGAGCAGGCGGGGGCGCTATCGGCCGACGCCGTGGTCGGCCAACTGCTCACGAGCGCGTTCCCGGCTTCGCTGCCGGCCGCGGAGGCGCCGCTGGCCGGCGTCGTTCAGACCCGGGTGGCCGACGTGCTGATGGACTTGGCCGTCAACGATGAAGCCACCCCGGAGGTGCGCGCCTTAGCCTGGCAGGGCGTGAGCCGGGTGCAGGCGCTGGTCGCGACCCGGACGACGCCGGCGGCGCTGGCGTTGCAGCGTCAGATCGCGCTGTTCCTGCGCAATCCCCGCCAGAACGCGCCGCATCTGCACCCGGCGGGCGCTCCGCCCGGCCCGCCGGTATGAGCCGCGGGGTTAGGCGCAGTGGGCGGACGAGGACGCGGGCGCAGACGCCGCGCGCGGCGGCTCAGCGCAGTCCCGACCAAGTTTCGCAGACCACGATCGAGTTGCCGGGATTGGCGGGATCGAACTTGACGTCCACCGGCAAGCCCGGCTGGCAGCCTTTCGGCCGGATGCGCGACAACAAGGACGCGATCTCTTGCGACGCCTCGTACTGCACGCCGCGGACGGTGTAGCGGTACACGACGACGCGGCTGAGCCCCGGCTGCACACCGGCGCCGCGCGGTCCGAGGTCATCGAGCACGTCCACGACCTCGCCGGAAGTCAGCCGACCGATTTGGTTGACGCGAACGCGCCGCTGCCTTTCCCGCTCCGCCTCGTCGGGCCGCGGCCGCCAACGCCGCCACGCCGCCGCCGCGACGGCGATCGCCAAACAGCCGCCGCCGGCCCACACCAGCCATTCCAGGCGCGAATGCAACACGGGTTGCCACCAGCGAAACGCCATGGCTAGGACGCGACCACGTTTTCCAGGGTGCCGATCCCCTCAATCGTAACCTGAACGCGATCGCCGACTCGCAGCGCGCCGACGCCGGCCGGCGTGCCGGTAGCGATCACGTCGCCCGGCTCCAGCGTCATCACCGCGGTAATCGCCACCAAGATGCGCTCCAGGCTGAAAAGGAAATCCGCCGTGTTGCCGTGCTGGCGCCGCTCGCCGTTGACCTGACATTCCACGGACAAGCCGTCCCAGGGCCGCGGACCGGGTTTGGGTGCGGTCTCGATCCACGGGCCCAAGGGGCAGAACGTGTCGAAGCCCTTGGCGCGCGTCCATTGTCCATCGCGCTTTTGCAGATCGCGGGCGGTGACGTCGTTCAAGCAGGTGAAGCCGAGAATGTAGGGCAAAAGCGGCTCGTTGCCGCTGAGCCCGTGACAACGCTTGCCGATCACCACCGCCAATTCCGCCTCGTGCTCGACTTGTTGCGAGAGCGGCGGCAGGCAGATGGCGCCGCGCGGCGGCAAGAGCGCGGAGGGCGGCTTCAAGAACAACAGCGGCTCAGGCGGCGGCTGATTGCCGAGCTCTTGAGCGTGGGCCGCGTAGTTGCGCCCCACGCAGACGATCTTGGTGGCTTGGCAAGGTGGAAGCAGATCGAGCGTATCCAGAGGCAGACGCTCCAGCGTTTCATGCCGCCCGCCGTCGAAGGGCGAGGCCGAGTGCAGGGTGACAATGTCGCCCTCCAGGTGGCCCCAAGCGGGCTGGCCGCATTGCAGGAATTTTACCCAGCGCATGGCAACAGGGTACATAAAGGCGGCTGAGTGGAGGGGGAGCGAGCGGCAGAGGTCAACGCAATTGACCGTAATAGACGCGGGTTTCGTAATCCAGCCGCACCAGATCGTGCTGCCGATGGCGTTGGTACAGGACGTTGAGTTCCGCCATCATCTCCTCGTGGCCGGCCTCGCCGGGTTGGGGCGCATAGGAGGCGCTGAGGAGACGGCCGCGCAGCCCGGTCCAATCGAGCGCCTGGAAGTTCGGGAAGCAAGCTCTGCGGCAGCCGCCGGGCGGGAAGAAGCTCGAGATTCGTTCCTCCTCCCAGTGCTCGATGGCAACCTGCGTGTAGTCGCGGGAAAAGCGGCGCAGCAGGGCTTCGTAGTCGGCGAGAAAGGGCGAGCCGGTGGCCTTGCGCCAGTTCCAGACCAGAACGACCCATCCCTCCGGCCGCAGGATGCGGACGAATTCGGCACGGGCGGCAGCCGTCGCGAACCAATGGAAAGCTTGCGCCGCCGCCACCAGATCGCAGCCGGCGGAGGGCAATCCCGTCGCCTCGGCGCGGCCATCGCTCCAATGCAGCCGCGGATGCCCGGCGAGCCGCTGTTGCGCCGCCGCGCGCATGGCGGGGTTTGGCTCGACGGCAAGCACGGTCGCGCCGCTCTCCAGGAGCCGTTCCGTAAACAGGCCGGTGCCGGCGCCGACATCGGCGGCGACCGCGGACGGCCCCAACCCGCAGCAGCGCCGCAGAAGCTCGATCACCGCCGCGGGATAGCCGGGGCGATACAGCGCATAATTCTCCGCGCGTCCGGAAAAGCGCTCGAGGGGATCCGCTACGCCGTGGCCGGCGGGGCCGCGCTCGCTACCGCGATTCATAGATCGCCGGGCAGGGTCACCCGGCGCAGCTCGACGCCCGCCTCCTGCAAGATGCGCAACGAAGCGGCGCCGAGCGGGTAGTCGGCGTTGTAGACGACCTCGCGGATGCCGGCGTTGATGATCATTTTCGTGCATTGCAGGCAGGGGGAAAACGTCGAATACAGCGTCGCCCCCTTGATGGCAATGCCGTGGTAGGCCGCCTGCACGATGGCATTCTCCTCGCCATGGGAGCAGACGCACTCGTCGAGCCGCGTGCCGCTGTCCGCGAGGGCGTTGCACCGGGGGCACCCCCCTTGATTGCAGTTTGCCACGCCGCGCGGGGTGCCGTTGTAGCCGGTGGAGATGATGCGGCGATCCTTGACGATGACGGCCGCGACCTGGCGCTTGATGCAGTTCGAGCGCAGCGCCACGATGCGGGCGATGCGCAGAAAATATTCGTCCCAATCCGGCCGCGCCTGATTTTGCAGCCAGGCGGAGATCCGCGTCTCGGCGCGCGCCAGGAATTCACCCAGGGCGCCGTCATTGGCCAGGGTGGCGTCGGCCATGGCCGCGGCGGCGTCGAGATTTTGCGCGTCGGGGCCGGCGCCGCCGCGCTCGCGCCGCTCGAGCTCCTCGAACTCGGCGAATGACTTGGGCACGCGCGCGCCGCCGCGCGCCCGCGCGCGCTCGTAGCGCACCGCGATCGGGGCTTCGATGTGCAGCAGGCGAAAGCGCGGCAGCCGCCGCAGCGCCTCGATCTCCGCCGGATGCCGGATCGAATCCACGACGTAATTGCGATCCGGGTGCATGCGCGCCATCGTGCGCTCGGCCAGCACGGCGGTGCCGAACTGGCGGCGCAGTTCGTTGCCCTTGGCGATCAGGTTTTCGCGCGTGGCCGGCAGGCCCAGGCGCTCCAGCTCGGCCCGCAGTTCATCGGAGAGCGAGAGGTAAGTGAAGCCCTTGGCCTTCAAATGATCGGCGAGCGTGGTCTTCCCCGAGCCGTTGGCGCCCGTCAGTCCCAGGACCATAGGCTATTAGGGTACTAGACGCGGATCGGAAATCAGGGCGCGGAGCCGGCCGCGCCCGCGGCGGATGCCGCTAGTCTGAAACCATGCACGAATTGGTTTTGGCGGCGCGCACCGAGGCGCTGCTGGGCGGGCGGCCGCTGCAGGGGCTGGCGGTGGGCGGCGGCGAATACCTGGCGTTTCTGGCGCAACCGGAGAATACCCGGTTCATCTCCCGCGCCGCCGCGGAAACCGACCCCGCGTGGAAGCAGATCATTCCGTATATCGTCCTGCACTGCGCCGGCAGCGTCCTGCTCTATCGCCGCGGCGCCCACGGCGGTGAAGCGCGCCTGCACGCGCTGCATTCCATCGGCTTCGGCGGCCACGTCGCCAGCGGCGATGAAACCCTGTTCGCCGGCGGCTGGCGCACCTACCTCGACGGCGCGCGCCGCGAACTCGAAGAGGAAGTCGCGCTCGCGCCGGATGCGATCGCCGGCGAGCGCATTGTCGGCGTCATCAACGACGACAGCGTCGAAGTCGGGCGGGTGCACTTCGGCGTGGTGCATGTGTGCGATCTGCGGCGGCAGGAGGCGCGCCGGCGCGAGGCGCAGATCGCGGCGCCCCGGTGGATCGAAGTCGGGGCGCTGAGCGCGGCCGGGGTGGAGTTAGAGACCTGGTCCGCGCTCGTCGCCCGCCATTGGCCGGCGCTGGCGGCGCAGCCCGGATGGGCACCCCCGCCCTCGCGGTGAGTTTGACGGCCGCGCTCGCGCCCCGGTAAAATGGAGTTTTTCCGACGAGAGAGGGATTTCATCATGTATGCGGTGATCCGCAGCGGGGGGAAGCAATATCGCGTCGCGCCGGGCGATGTCATTCAAGTGGAGAAGCTGGCGGGCGCCGGCCCGCGCCTGGAGACCAGCGACGTGCTGGCGGTCCGCGACGACGGCGGGCTTCGCGTCGCCCCCAAGGACGTGCGCATCACCGCCGAAGTCGTCGAGCAGGGCGGGCGCGCAAAGTGCTGGTCTTTCACTACAAGCGCAAGAAGCAATACAAGAAGCTGGCGGGGCACCGCCAGCCGTTTACCGCCTTGCGCATCACCGGCATCGAAGTGAACGGCAAGACCTACGCCGCCGAATCGGCGACGGAGCAGTAACCCATGGCTCATAAGAAAGGCTTAGGCAGTTCGCGCAACGGCCGGGATTCCAACGCCCAGCGCCTGGGCGTCAAGGTCTTCGCGGGGCAGACGGTCCTGGGCGGCGCGATTTTGGTGCGGCAGCGCGGCACGCCGATCAAGCCCGGCGCCAATGTCGGCCGCGGCAAGGACGATACCCTGTATGCCCGCGCCGCGGGCCGGGTCGAATACGTGAACCGCGGCCGGGCCGGCAAATTCGTCCACGTCCGTCCTTAGCTCCACCCCGTTGCTCTCCTTCCGGTTCGGCGCCACCGCAGGCGACGCGCGCCGGGGCGGCCCGGCAAGGCCGGAAGCGGCGCCGCGGGCGCGCTGGCTCCGGCGCGGGGACCCCTGTACCCTGACCTGGCATGTTCGTTGACGAAGCCGAAATTCGCGTGCAAGCCGGCGACGGCGGCAATGGCTGTCTGGCTTTTCGCCGCGAAAAATTCGTGCCCCGGGGCGGCCCGAGCGGCGGCGACGGCGGCCGCGGCGGCGACGTGATTCTCGAGAGCTCGGAGCGTCACAACACCCTGGTCCATTTCCGCTTCAACCCCGAGCACAAGGCCGGACGCGGCCGCCACGGCGAAGGCAGCCTGCGCCACGGCCGCGACGGCGCGGATGTGATCCTCAAGGTGCCGGTGGGCACGGTGGCCAAAGACGCCGAGAGCGGAGCCGTGGTCGCCGACTTCACCGCGCCCAACCAGCGCGTGGTGATCGCGCGCGGCGGCGCCGGCGGGCGCGGCAACGCTCGCTTCGCCACCGCCACCAACCAAGCGCCGCGCCGCGCCGACCCCGGCCAGCCCGGCGAGCGCCGCCGGCTGCGGCTGGAACTGAAGCTGCTCGCCGATGTCGGCTTGGTCGGTTTTCCCAACGTCGGCAAGAGCACGCTGATCTCCCGCATCTCGGCGGCGCGGCCGAAGATCGGCGACTATCCCTTCACCACCCTGGAGCCGAACCTGGGCATGGTCACCGACGGCGAGAGCGCGAGTTTCGTCCTCGCCGACATTCCCGGCTTGATCGCCGGCGCCCATTTGGGCCATGGCTTGGGAACGCAGTTTCTGCGGCACCTCGAGCGCACACGGCTGCTGGTGGAGATGATCGACCTCTCCGCGTTCACCGGCCGCGAGGTCGAAGCCGATTTCGGCGTCATCGGGGAAGAATTGCGCGCCTTCGGCGCCGGGCTCGAACGCAAGCCGCTGCTGCTGGTCGGCAGCAAGCTCGATGTCGCCGCGCCGGAGAAGGTGCGCGCGCTCAAGGCGCTGGCGCGGCGGCGCAAGCTGCCGCTGCACATGATCTCGGCGGCGACCGGCGAGGGCATTGCCGCGCTGAAACGCGCGTTATTCAAGACGCTCGCCGCCCTGCCGCCCGCCGCGCCGCCGCTCGCGGAGCGCTCCGCATGAGGCGGGCCGCACCGCCCGCGCCGCGGCGGATCGGCCTGCTCGGCGGCACGTTCGATCCCATCCATCGCGGCCACGTCGCCCTGGCGCGGGCGGCGCTCGGCCGCTTCCGCCTCGATCGCGTCTATTTTTTGCCGGCGCGGCGTCCCGGGCACAAAGCCGCGCCCGAAGCCGGGTTCGAAGACCGCTACGCGATGGTGGCGCTGGCACTGGCGGGCCAGGCGCGCATGCTGCCGCTGGCCACCCCGGCGCGGGAGGGCTTCACGTATTCGATTGACGATGTGACCTGGACCGCCAGCCGTTTTCCCGGCGCGCGGCAGTTTTTTCTGATCGGCGCCGACGCGTTCGCCGAGATCGCGACTTGGAAGTCCTACCGCGCCCTGCTGCGCCGGGTCGAGTTCATCATTGCGCCGCGCACGGGCTTCGATCTCGACGCCCTGGCCGCGGCGCTGCCGCGGGAGTTGGGCGCGCGCGCGGCGGGCGAGAGTCTGCGGCTCCGGGTGGGCCGCGCCCACTGGCTCGGCGAGTTTCGCGCTCCCGGCCGCTCCACCGACCTGCGCCGCCTGCTGGCGGAACGCCGCCCCGCGGCGCGGCGCCGGGTGCCTGCCCGCGTGCTCGAATACATTTACCGCGCCGGCCTCTACCGGCCGAACCGATAGCGGCCGCCGCTGGGCGCGCCCGGCGCGGCTAGCGGAAGGCGGCCAGGCAGCGGCGCAGCCGGTCGAGACTGCGGGCGCGGCCGAAGACCACGAGGCTCTCGAGCAGCGGCGGCGAGGCCTTCTTGCCGGTGAGGATGGCGCGCGCGAGCATGAACACTTCCTTCGCGCTCCAGCCGATTTCATCGGCCAGCGCGCGCAGCGCGCTGTCGAGCGCTTCCTTGTTCCAGTCGGCGCTTTCGAGCGCGGCGGCGAGGGCCTCCATCGCCTTGCGCGTCGCCGCTAAATCGCGCTGCTTGGGAATGAGCACTTCCGCCGCCGGCAGCACCTCGTCGCGAAACAGGAAATCGGCCCAGTCGAAAAATTGCGCCAGCGTCTCGATGCGCTCTTGCACCAGCGGGCAGACCGCGCGCAGGTATTCGTCGGGAACGACGTTGGCGCGGACGGCGCGAAAGAACTCCTCGGGGGAAAGCGCGCGCAGGTAGACACCGTTGAGCCACTTCAGCTTCTCCAGGTCGAACACCGGGCCGCCCAAGCTGATCCGCTCGAACTGGAACTGCGCGATCATGTCCGCCAAGGTGAAGCGCTCCACTTCCTTGGCTTCGGCCGAGGGCGCGGGCATGCCGCCGCCCATCAGGCCTAAGAAGTTGACGAGCGCGGCGGGCAGAAACCCGGCTTGGCGGTAATAGATCAGCGACACCGGGTTCTTGCGCTTCGAGATCTTCGACTTGTCGCGATTGCGCAGCAGGGGCATGTGCCAGAAACGAGGCAAAGCCCAGCCGAACGCTTGGTACAGCAGCACATGCTTGGGGGTCGAGCTGATCCACTCCTCGGCGCGGATGACGTCGCTGATTTGCATCTCATGGTCGTCGACGACGTTGGCGAGGTGGTAGGTGGGATAGCCGTCGCTTTTGAGCAGCACCTGATCGTCCACGTTGGCGTGCTCGAAGGTGATCTCGCCGCGCAACTCGTCGCGAAAGGTGGTGGCGCCCGCGAGCGGCACCGCCAAGCGGACGACGCAGGCTTCGCCGGCGGCGGCGCGGCGCGCGGCTTCGGCGGGCGGCAAGGCGCGGCAGCGGCGGTCGTAGCGAGGCGGCAGATGCGCCGCCATCTGCCGCCGGCGCATGTCTTCGAGCTCGGCGGCGGTGCAAAAGCACCGATACGCGCTGCCGGCCGCCAGCAACTGTTCCGCGCGCTCGCGGTAGAGCGCGGTACGCTCGGATTGCCGGTAGGGAGCGAACGGGCCGCCCACGTCCGGCCCTTCGTCCCACTCCAGCCCGAGCCAGCGCAGCGCCTCGTAGATCATCCGCTCCGAGGTCTCGACGAAGCGGGTGCGGTCGGTGTCTTCGATCCGCAACACGAATTTGCCTTCGCGCTGGCGCGCGAAAATCAGGTTCATCAGGGCGATATAGGCCGTGCCGACGTGCGGATCGCCGGTGGGGCTGGGTGCGATGCGAACGCGAACCATAGAGACAGAGTACAGGCGCCGGACGCACCGCAAGCGGGCGCCGCCGCTGACGAGACGGCGACGGACTGCTGTATGAGATCGTGACGATGACGCGCCCGGGCGCGAATGCCGGCCCGGCGCTGCTGTTACGGACCGACCGGTATGATGCGCACGGTCGAGCCGAAGCGTTTGTAGTTCTTGAACTGAATCACCATCTTCACGTGCGAATCGCCCAGCATCGAATCGGTGCTGGTGTAGACGGGAAACCAATGCTGCTTGTCGATCAGTTGCCGGTAGGTCGTGAACGGCAAGAACACGTTCTCCGGCTGCCCGTGCTTGTCGAATTCATCGGGTACCGCCTTGCCCACGCTCTTGACGATCTGAAAGTACTGGTCATCCACCCAAATCGTGCCGGCGAAATCACGATGCCCTTTGAGGATTCGCTTGGGACGCACCGAAAAGCGGTAGGCGGTCAACTGATCGAGTTTCTCGTGGTCCAGGTACTTGACGTCGTAGTCGTTGAGGTCCTGGATCGCCACGGCGTACATATCCATGTTGAAGAAGTCGTCGAGGTCTTCCTCGGTCACCCGCACATCGCGCAGCGTGGGCTGGGGACACCAGGTACAGGTGATCTCGCGCTGGCCGTCGGGCGTGAAATTGATGTCGTCGGTCTGCTGGAAGCTCTGCCCGATGGGGTTGCCGTCGTCATCCACGAGGTAGACGTCGATGGATTCCGTGTAGGTGTAACTGTGCTTCAGCAGTTGCCGCGAGACCGCCTCGTTGGCGGCGAACTTGCGAATGATCTCAGGAATCTGAGCAGCGGGCGGATCGGCCAACCGCACCGCCGGTGGCGGCGGCACGGGAATCGGCGGCGCGGTGATCGGTTGCGGCCCGAGCCTGACCTGGCCCTGCGCGGCGAGCGCGCAGCCGGCGAGCACGCCGAGCAGAACCCACCCCCTCCTTGCCCGGAAACCAACGGTCATCGCTCTCCTCCCCTTTTCTAGATTCTAGTCTTCCCCGCGCCGCGCCGGGGATAAGGTGATTCTCCATACCTCGGAGCGACGCGCTCTGGACTAAAATCGGATACGCCATGCCTCGCTATGCCGGTTGGATCTGCGTGCCGGCGGCCGCCCTGCTGCTCGCCGCCGCCCCCGCTTGGGCTAAACACGCGGAATATATTCGCCCCATCGTCCAAGAGGTGCCGGCCGCCGGCCTCACTCAAGTCGTGTTGGTCAATCTGGTCGGGCCGATCTCGATTCAAACCGCGCCCAACGATGAGATCGGGATTCAGATTCTGATCCATGGCGGCGGGCTGGACCAAGTTTTCGCGCAGACGCTCACGCAACAGCTCCAATTCAAGATCGAGCGCATCGGGCCGCAATTGCGCATCATCGGCGAATATCCCGTGGACCGTTTTCATGATTACGGCTATCCGCACATGAAGAGCATTCTCGGCATCCACGGCACCGACAACAACCTCTATCCTCCCGGCCCCGACGGCAAGCCGGTGCGCATCCGCCACGCCGGCAACAAACATTCCGTCGAGCTGTGGGCGGAAATTCGCCTCCGCTTGCCGAGCAGCCTCGGCGTGGTCGTCCGCAATATATACGGCGACGTGCAACTCCGCGGCACCGACACCGATGCGGCCGGCAGCGGCACCTTCGACGGCTTCACCGACGTGGGCGATTTCCTGATTCACAATCCCCGCTGGTCGGCGATGAAGCTTGAGAGCGATTACGGCGCGGTCAAGTTTCTCGACGGCTTCGGCGCCGTCAAGGACATCACCGTCAAGACCGACTTCGGCGGAACGTATTTTTATCTGCACCCGGGCGCGAGCGGGCGCATTCTGGCGCAAAAAGACCTCGGCTTCCTGCACAATGACTTCACCAACGCGATCTTCCAAAAGCAGGGAGACGAGCACGTTATGGTCTTGGGCGACGGCCACGGCACGGTGGTGCACGTGGATATGAACGTGGGAAGCTTGCATCTGGAAAAGGCGCCCTAGCAGAGTGGTACCGGAGGCCGATGAACTCATGAAGCCGCTATTGGTCTTTGCTCCTGTCTTCTTGCTCGCCGCCGCCTTGGGCGGGCAACAGCCAGCCAACTCGGCCGCCAACCCGGTCCCGCCGCTTGCGGCGCCGCCGGCGCCCATGCCCGCGGCCAGCGCCCCCGAGCCGTCGCTGCCGGCGGCGTTGGCACCGAATCCGAACGCGCTGCGCATCTACGTCCAGGGACTGCAAGGCCCCGACGCGGAGCAAATCGCGGGCCTGATCGCCCAGGACCTCTTCCAGTCCAAGCAAGTGGTCGTGACCGAGAACGCGAGCAATGCCAATCTGATCCTGAAGGGCGTGATCTACCGGCGGCTGGATGTACCCGCGACGGCGAAATCCGCGCACCGCCGCGCCCAGCGCCGTGCCGCCACGCATCGCGCGACGGCGGTATCGGAGCCCGTCGGCACCTCCGGCGACGTCAGTTACATCAATCCGCAGGCGATTCCGGATGCCAGCACGGGGACGGGAGGCGGGGCGGCCATGCCCCCGGCGTCCGAATACAGTGCGAGCGGCATGCCGGGCGCCGACACTGCCTTGGACCTTGACCCGAATTTACCCTCGCTGGGCTCGCTGCTCAATCCCGGCCCCACCGATCTCAGCCGATATCAATATCACCTCGATCTCGAGTTGATCGCGCCCGATGGCGATTTGGTCTGGATCAGCAACCGCGGCCCGGGGGCGCCGCAGTTCGCGGCCGCCAACCAAGCGGTGGCCACCAGCTTGCAGCCGATGCTCGATTTACTGGAGAAATCGGCGCAGAAGCCCGCACCGACGGCAGCGGCGCAGCCGGCCGCCCATTAGTTCAGCGGCGTCGCCCGGCGCTAGCGGGCCCGCCCTTCGCCGCCGGGGCTGCGGCGCCTGGAATAGACGATCGCCAACGGCTCGCGCGCCAGCGAACGGCGCAACTGCGCCCGCGCGTGCATCGCCCAGGGACTAGTCGAATCGAGCTGCAAATACCGACGCCAGTGCGGGATCGCGCGCCGCCGTTCTCCCGATTTCTCACAAGCCAATGCCAGGTTGTAGTGCGCGTCCGCATAATCGGGCGCCAGTTGCACCGCCTGGCGATAGGCAGCGATCGCCTCGCGCATCCGGCCCGTCTCATCCAGCACATTGCCGAGATCGAAGTACGCGAGCGCGTAGCAGGGGTCCAGCGCGATCGCGCGCCGATAATATTCCTCGGCGCTGAGAAAATCGCCCTGGTGATACCGCAAGGTCCCCAGATTGATGCACGCGCTTGCGTGCCGCGGATCGAGCTCGAGGCACCGCTGGTAGGCGGCGGCGGCCAAGTCGCGATTTTCCGGCCGTTCCTCCAGCGAAACGCCATAGGCGAACCATTCCTCCGCTTCCACCGCGGCGGGCCGCGACCGGTGCTGGAACACAACGGCTCCCTTGTCGGCGGGAAAGGCCAGCAAGAGCTGGCCCGACACGGCCTCCATGCGCACCCCGCCCACCCGCGCTTCCAGCCGCCGGCGCGACGCGAACAGACCCAAATCGGTTAAGGGATCGAGGTCGGGCACCCGGGAGCGCAGCGCCGCCAAGCCTTCCCGCAGCGCGTGCGGCGAAAGCCGCGACGAAAGTTGCCGCAGCTTCTGCAGTGAAACCAGGTCTTGATAACCGTAGCGGCGCTTCGCCGCTACCAGCCCCGTGCGCTCCCAGCGGCTCAAGCGGCGTGCGGAGACGCTGAGCAGCCGCAAGACACGCGGCCGCGAGTATTCGACACAGCTTGGCAAACTTGGTCGCTCCCCGGCCATGGGCCCGTCCTCGAAGCAGCCCAACTACTTCATACGCGAAACGATGACCCAATTCAAGGGGCAAAGCTGGTATCGAACCACAATTTATTGGGGTGCCGGGAGCGCTGCCGGGCGAAGGCGGGCGGTAAAGTGCCGCAAGAAGGGTGCCTGATAAGTCAACTGCAGCCCGCAAATCGCAATGCGAAGGGCCCAACGGGCGATGATCCATTCGACGGGTTTAGACGTGTCGTGGAAACGCCAGCCGCAAGAAATCCTGAGGGGCAAGCTGATGATCGACACCCTCCGCATTCCGCTCGCGGAACATCAGCGTCCCGCTCTCCGCCGGGCGGATACCCGCTTCCCATGGGCGGTTGGGCCGGCGCCACGCCCGGAAATTGCACGGGCGAAACTTGCGGCAAGAAGGCACGCACCGCGATATCAATCGCATGCCCACCCTGCGGCCGAACAAGGGGCGATGCGGTACGACAGGTAGTGTTTTCCCAATGCCTTGTCGGAGCCCAGCGCAATCGGTCCGCAGATGGCGTCCGGCCAAACCGCTGTAGTTCAACGGCGGCGGCCTATAACAAGTTGCCAGCTGGCGGCGAGCAGGGCGGCGCGCGGCTCGCGGGCGGGTTGGCGGTTCGGCTCCGGGTTCTCGTTGCGAAACAACTCGCTGATCGTCCGGCTCACGGCGGGCTCCACTGCCCGCAGTTTATCGGTCCGAACTGGCACCCTCCGCGCGTGCGAGCGCCGTGCGGGCGGCGCGAGGGCGGGGTTGCGCGGGAGCGGCGGGGTAAGCGGTGATCTGGTGCGAGTGACTTGGTATGCTGGCGCCATGCGCTTTGCACGCTTGCTGGCCGCCGCTGCGGTCGCTCTCGGCCTTTTCGCCGTTCTTGCGGGACAGAGTCGCGCGCGCCGCCGCGCCGCCGCGCCGCCGCCGTGGTCGTCAACGGTGCGCAGCGAGCCGGGCGGAGCCTGGGGCACGCATGGCGCGGTGGCGAGCGCGGAATCGCTGGCCACCGGGGCCGGCCTGGAGATGCTGCGCGAAGGCGGCAACGCTGTGGACGCCGCCGTGGCGGTGGGCTTCGCCTTGGCGGTCACTCATCCCTTCGCCGGCAATCTCGGCGGCGGGGGCTTCATGCTGATTCGCATGTCCGGCGGCGAGAGCTACTTTCTCGACTTCCGCGAGGAAGCACCCGGCGCGGCTAGCCCCAACATGTACTTGGACGCGCGCGGCAACTACATTCCCAACTCCAGCATCCTCGGCTACCGCGCCATCGGCATTCCCGGCAGCGTGGCCGGACTCGCCGCTGCGGAGCAGCGCTTCGGCAGGCTAGGCCTGGCGGCGACGATGGCGCCGGCGATCCGCCTAGCCGCCGCGGGCTACCGCCTCGATTACGCCGAGGCGCGCGCGCTGCATAGCGAAAACCTCAAGGTCTTTCCCATCAGCCATCGCATCTTCCAGCGCGACGGCGACTATTACCAGCCCGGCGATGTCTTCCGGCAGCCGGAGCTGGCGGCGACGCTGCGCGCCATCGCCGCGGGCGGCGCCGCGGTCTTCTATCGCGGCGCCATTGCGCGCCAGCTCGCCGCCTTCCTGCAAAGCCATGGGGGCTTGATCACCGCCGCGGACCTGGCCCATTACCAGGTGAAATGGCGTCAGCCGCTGACCGGCACCTATCACGGCTACGGGATCGTCACCTCGCCGCCGCCTTCCTCGGGCGGCGTCGTGCTGCTCGAGATGCTCAACATGCTGGCCGATAGCGGCTATCAACAGCGCGGCTTTCTCTCCGCCGCGGCGATCCATGATGAGACCGAGGCCATGCGCCGCGCCTTCGCCGATCGGGCCGCCTACCTGGGCGATCCCGACTTCAATGCCTTGCCGCTCAGCACTTTGCTCAGTCCCAGTTACGCGCGCGAGCGCTGGAGCACGGTCAAGGCCGATGCCGCCACCCCCAGCAGCGAGGTCGGCGCCGGGCCCCTGCCCCCGCAGGAATCCACCGAGACCACCCACTATTCGGTGGTGGATTCGGCCGGGGACGCCGTCGCCGTCACCACCACGCTCAACAACGGCTTCGGCTCCGGGGTCACCGCGGGGAACCTCGGCTTCCTGCTCAACGACGAGATGGATGATTTCACCTCGAAGCCGGGCGTACCCAACATGTTCGGCTTGATCCAAAGCCGGGCCAACGACATCCAGCCCTACAAGCGGCCGCTGTCCTCGATGGTGCCGACGATCGTGACCAAGGATGGCAAGCTGTTTTTGGTGGTCGGCAGTCCCGGCGGGCCGCGCATCATCACCACCGTCTTCGAGGTCATCACCGACATGGTGGATTTCGGCCTCAACGTGCAGCAGGCGGTGGATGCGCCCCGCTTCCACCATCAATGGATGCCGGACGTGCTGGATCTCGAAGGCCTCGGTTTCTCGGCCGACACGCAAGCGCTGCTGCGGCAGATGGGTTATCAACTGCGCGTGCGCGGCGCCTGGTGCGACGCCGAAGCCATCGCCGTCGATCCCGCCACCGGCGCTTATCGCGCGGCGACCGACCCTCGCGCCGACGGCGCCGCGGCGGCCTACTGATGCGGGTCGTCTCCACGTACTTGTTTCATCGGCGGCGGCTGCAACCGGCACTGCTCGACGGTTTGGCGCAGGCGGGGGCGGAGGCGATCGAGCTGTTCTGCGCGCGGGAAAGCTTCGATTACACCGATCTCGCGCAGGTCGAGGAACTGGCCGCCTGGCTGCGCCACTCGCCGCTGCGGCTGCATTCGATGCACGCGCCCCTGCACGCCGAGGCCGGCGGCGGCGCGCCGCCGCTCGACATCGCCGAGCCCGACCGCCGCCGCCGCTTGACGGCGGTCGCCGAGATCGAGCGCGTGCTGGAACTCGCCGACAAAATGCCCTACGGCTTCTTGGTGCTGCATCTGGGGGTGAGGGGCTGCGAGCGCGACGACCGCCGCGCCGAAGCCGCCTTCAGCAGCCTCGAGCGGCTGCGCATGCTGGCCAAGCCCGCCGGGGTCACCCTGCTGGTCGAGAACATTCCCAACGCACTGGCGACTCCCGACCCGCTGATGGAGTTTTTGGATCGCACCCACCTGCACGACATCGGCGTCTGCTTCGACTCGGGCCACGCGCACCTGCCGGCGGCGCTCTGCGGCGGCGGCGGCGTGCTGGCCGCCTTCGAGCGCTTGCGCCCGCGGCTGCGCTCGACCCATCTCCACGACAACCGCAGGCAAAGCGACGATCACCTTTGGCCCGGCGAGGGGACGATCGCATGGCCCGAACTCATGCCGCGGCTGGCGGGCATCCCCGATCTGCCGTGGGTGGTGGAGATCGGCGACGACGCGCCCGAAGAGACGGTCTGCGCTCGCCTCGCGGACTGCTGGCGGCGGCTGGCGGGCTGGGCCGCCGCGTAGAATAGGCTAATGGCGGAACGCCTTTACGAACCGCGCCGCCTCGCCGCCGGCAGGGAGTTGCGGGGCGCAGAGCTCACCACCCCGGCGCCCGCCGCGCACGCGGCGCGCCGGCAATAGACCCATTCCATGGCCGAAACCGCTTCGCAAGCCGCTCCCGCCATCGCCATCCGCGATGCCGCCGCCCACGTGGGCCGAAGCGTGCGCCTGCGCGGCTGGCTCTACAACCTCCGCGAAAGCGGCCAGCTGCTGTTCCCCATCTTTCGCGACGGCACCGGGCTGATGCAGGGCGTCGTCTTCAAGAAGACGGCCTCGCCCGAACTCTTCGAGCGTGTTCGCCAACTGACGCAGGAATCCTCGCTCGAAGTCACCGGCACGCTCCGCGCCGAGCCGCGCGCCCCGGGCGGCTACGAACTTGACGTGCAAGATCTGGTCGTGCTGCAAGCGGTGGCGGCCGCCGAGCCGTATCCCATCACTCCCAAGGAACACGGCATCGAGTTCCTGATGGAGCACCGCCATCTCTGGCTGCGCAGCCAGCGCCAAGTGGCGATCCTGCGCGTGCGCCACGAGGTAATTCGCGCCGTGCGCGAATTCTTCGACGAGGACGGTTTCACGCTGGCCGACGCGCCCATCCTCACCCCGGCGGCCTGCGAAGGGACGACGACGCTGTTCGAAGTCGAGTATTTCGACGACAAGGCCTATCTCACCCAGTCCGGCCAGCTCTATGCCGAGGCCTGCGCGTTAGCTCTCGGCAAGACCTATTGCTTCGGCCCGACGTTTCGCGCGGAGAAGAGCAAGACCCGCCGCCATCTCACCGAGTTTTGGATGGTCGAGCCGGAGGTGGCCTTCGCCGAGCTCGACGACATCATGAACCTCGCCGAGCGGCTGGTGGCGCACGTGGTCGAGCGGGTGCTCGCGCGCCGCCGCCCCGAGCTGGCAGTGCTCGGGCGGGACACCGCCGCGCTGGAAAAGGTGCAACTCCCGTTCCCGCGCATCAGCTACGACGACGCGGTGGCGCGCGTCAACGCCGCCGGCGGCGCCATGCAGTACGGCACCGACCTGGGCGGCGGCGACGAGACGCTGCTGGCGCGGCAATTCGACCGGCCGGTGCTGGTGCACCGCTACCCCGCCGCGGTCAAGGCCTTCTACATGCAGCCCGATCCCGTCCGGCCGGACCTGGCGCTCTGCGTGGACATGCTGGCGCCGGAGGGCTACGGCGAGATCATCGGCGGCAGCCAGCGCATCCACGATCTCGACTTGCTCCGCTCCCGCATCGCCGCGCAGGGCCTGCCGGAAGAGGCCTTCCGGTGGTATCTAGACCTGCGCCGCTTCGGCAGCGTCCCGCACGGCGGCTTCGGCATGGGCATCGAGCGCGTGGTCGCCTGGCTGTGCGGCATCGAGCACGTCCGCGAAACGATCCCCTTCCCGCGCACCATCTACCGCATTTATCCTTGAGCGCGTATGAAAGACCGCATCCGCGTGATCGGCGTGCCGCTCGATCTCGGCCAGGACCGCCGCGGCGTGGACATAGGGCCTTCCGCGCTGCGCGTCGCCGGCCTCACCGCCCGCCTCGAGAGCCTCGGCTTTAAAGTCGAAGACGCCGGCAATGTGGTGGTGGCGACGCCGGAACAAAAGGCGCCGGGCAACCCGCGCGCCAAGTATCTGCGCGAAATCGCCAGCACTTGCAAGAAGCAGGCGGAATGGGTCATCAAGACCCTCGAAGACGGCGCCTTCCCGCTGGTCCTGGGCGGCGATCACTCCATCGCCATGGGCACCGCCAGCGGCGTCAGCGAGTTTTACCGGCGGCAGCAAAAGCGCATCGGCCTGATTTGGCTCGACGCGCACGGCGACTTCAACACGCCCGAAACGACACCGAGCGGCAACGTTCACGGCATGCCGCTGGCGTGCCTGCTCGGCTATGGTCCCAAGGAGCTATCGCAGCTTCTTGGCTTCGCTCCCAAGGTGGCGGCGGAGAACACGGTGTTGGTCGGCGTGCACTCGCTGGACGGCGGCGAAAAGCAGCTCCTGCGCGAGGCCGGCGTCAAAGTCTTCACGATGCGCGACCTGGACGAGCGCGGGATGCGCGCGGTGCTGGAAGAAGCCATCGCCATTGCCGGGAACGGCTGCGAAGGCTTCGCGGTCTCTTTGGACATGGACTTCGTGGACGCGTCCTACGCGCCGGGCGTGGGCACGCCGGTGCGCGGAGGCGTGACTTATCGCGAAGCGCACCTGGCGCTTGAGATTCTCTGTGACAGCGGCAACATGCTGTCGCTGGAAGTCGTCGAAGTCAACCCCGTGCTCGACGATCGCAACCGCACCGCCGAGCTCGCCGTCGAGCTGATCGCCAGCGCCTTGGGCAAGAAAATCTTCTAGGCCGCCGCGAGCTTTCCTGTGATATTGTCCGGGTGGAGTAAGCTGCCATTGCTCCCAAGTTCCGATGGCCCAACTCAGCCCCTCGCCCCACGTCTATGACGCAGTGATCGTCGGCTCCGGCGCCGGCGGCGGCATGGCCGCCTATGTGCTGACGCAAGCCGGTTTGAAGTGTCTCATCCTCGAAGCCGGGGACTGGTACGACACCGCGAAGCAGTCCACCATGCTGATGTGGCCGTACGACGCCCCGCACCGCGGGGTCGGCGGCGGCACCTCGTCGTGGGGCTACTTCGACGCCTGCGTCGGCGGCTGGACGGTGAAGGGCGAGCCCTACACGCAGGCGCCCGGCACCGATTTCATGTGGTGGCGCGCGCGCATGCTGGGCGGCCGCACCAACCACTGGGGCCGCATCTCGCTGCGCATGGGTCCCTATGATTTCAAGCCGTACAGCCGCGACGGCAAGGGTTTCGACTGGCCGATCACGTACGAAGATCTCGCGCCCTATTACGACAAGACGGAGGAGCTGATCGGCGTTTTCGGCTCGGCCGAGAATTGGGAGAACACGCCGGACGGCAAATTCCTACCCTCGCCGCGCCCGCGCTGCTACGAGCTGGTGATTCAGCAGGCCTGCCGCAAGCTGAACATTCCTTGCATTCCCTCGCGTCTTTCGATCCTGACGCAGCCGCTCAACGGCCGGCCCGCCTGCCACTACTGCGGACAGTGCGGGCGGAGCTGCGCCACCTTCTCCAACTTCAGCTCGCCGACGGTGCTGCTGCCGCCCGCGCTCAAGACCGGGCGGCTGGAGATTCGCACCGGCGCCATGGCGCGCGAGGTGCTGGTCGGCCGCGACGGGCGCGCCACCGGCGTCTCCTACATCGACAAGAAGACGCGGCGCGAGGTGCAGGTGCGCGGGCGCGTAGTCGTGCTCGCGGCCAGCGCGTGCGAAACGGCGCGCTTGCTGCTCAATTCGCGCAGCACTCTCTTCCCCGAAGGCTTGGCCAATTCCAGCGGCCTCGTCGGCCGCTATCTGATGGATACGGTCGGCTCCGACGTCGGCGGCCATCTGCCGCAATTGATGGATCTGCCGTCGCACAACGAAGACGGCGTCGGCGGCATGCACCTTTACATGCCTTGGTGGAATTACGGCAGGCAATTGCGCCACGAACTGCCCTTCGCTCGCGGCTACCACATCGAGTTCGGCGGCGGCCGCGGCCTGCCCGAAGCCGGCGTGCTCGGCGGCAGCGAGCGCTTTCTCGGCGGCGGCTACGGCGTCGAGCTCAAGCGCGGGTTGCGCAAGTTGTGGGGCTCGTTCGTCGGCTTCTCCGGCCGCGGCGAGATGATTCCCAACGACCAGAGCTACTGCGAGATCGACCGCGACGTAGTGGATGAGTACGGAATTCCCGTGCTCAAATTCCATTTCCAATGGAGCCAGGACGAGATCTTGCAGGCCCGGCACATGCAGGAGACCTTCCGCGAAATCATCGAGACCGCCGGCGGCACCGTCACCTACGCGGCGCAAGGCGCGGCGGACAACTGGGGCATTTCCAAAGGCGGCCAAATCATCCACGAGGTCGGCACAGCGCGCATGGGCGCCAACCGCCGCGAATCCGTGCTCAACTCGTATTGCCAAGCCTGGGATTGCAAGAACTTGTTCGTAACCGACGGCGCGCCCTTCGTCAGCAACGCCGACAAGAATCCCACGCTCTCGATCATGGCGCTGGCGTGGCGCACTTCCGAGCACATCGTCGAACTGGGCAAGAGGTTGGAACTATGAACCGCGAGCAAGACAGAGAATCCGCAGCGCCGATCCGCATCGGACGGCGCGACGCCCTCAAGGTCTTAGGCGCAGCGCCGGCGGCGGCCCTGGTCGCCAGCGCCCCGGCGGCCGCCCTCGATCACGCAAGCGGCATGGCCATGCCCAGCGCCCGCCCGCCGGCGGCGGCGCCGGCGGGCGAGTACCAGCCGCGCGCGCTCACCGCGCACGAATACCGGATGCTGGAAATCCTCTCCGAGCTGATCTTGCCGGCCGACGAGCGCAGCCCCGGCGCCCAAGCCGCCGGCGTGCCCGCCTGCATCGACGATTGGCTCACGATTCGCGGCGAGCGCTGGCTAGACGAGATTCGCGGCGGGTTTCTCTGGCTGGATGTCGAGGCGCGCCGCCACTACGGACACGACTTCGCCGAGTGCACGGCGGGCGAGCACAAGGAGTTGATCGACCGCATCGCTTGGCCGGACCGCGCAACGATCGAGGACGCCAACGCCGCCGCCTTCTTCAGCCGCTTGCGCGACGCCGTGGTCTCCGCCTTCTACTCCAGCAAGATCGGCGTGGCCGACCTCGGCTACCTCGGCAACACCATGGTGGCGCATTGGCAAGGCTGTCCTGATACCGTGCTGGCGCGGCTCGACCTCACCTACGAACAAAGCCAATGGCGCGCGCCCTTCCCCGGGCGCTCCAAGGCTTAGGCTAGCGGCAGCCATCCGCCGCGGGCGCGCTCGGCCCGCAAGGCTAGCCCCGCGAACCGCCGACCGGAGCAGCACCGGTCGCGCGCGCGGGCTTCGCGTGCGCCTCCACGTAGCGCTTGACCGCAGCGGCGAAAATACGGCGGACGCGCGCCGTCACCGCGCCCGGCGGCGGCAGCGGGAAGTCATCCACCTGCCCGACGGGCTGCACTTCGCGGGTGGAAGAGCTGATGAAGACCTCGTCGGCAGCGCGCAAGTCCGAGGGCCAAAGCGGCGCTTCCCGTACCGGCAGGCCTTCCTCCGCCGCGCCCTCGAGAATGGTCTTGCGGCTGATTCCCGGCAGCGCGCCGGCGGACAGCGGCGGGGTCAATACCCCGCCGTCCTTCACCACGAACACGTTCGCGGAGGTGCACTCGGCAATCTCGCCGCGCTCATTGAGCAGCAGCGCGTCGTCGAAGCCCTCCGCCGCCACGCTCTCGAGCGTGGCCAAGTTGTGCGCCCAGCTGAGGGATTTGGTCGCGGCCAGCGGCGCGGCGGCATGCCGCGCGTGGGGGATCGTGCGCAGCTTGGCGCTCGCGCCCCAATCGCGCAGGTCGGCGGTGAAGATCAGCAAATCGGTCTTGCGCTCCACGGGACGGTCGAGCAACCCGCCGTGGTTGCGGATCAAATACACCCGCGCCATGGCCTCGGCGGCGCGGTTCTGCGCGATCAGAAGCTCGAAGAGCTCGGGCACGCGCGCCAGCCAATCCTCTACGTCCACCCGCAGCCGCGCGCCGTCGGCGGCCAGCCGCTGCAGGTGATCCTCGAGGGCAAACGGTACGCCGCCATAGATACGCAAGGTGCTGAACAGGCCCCAGCCCGACAATAAGCCGGTTTGAAACGGCGAGAGCCGGATGTCAGTGGCTACGACGAGCGCGCCATTATGAATCGCGAAGCGATGAACGTTTGCCACCTGTTCGTCCCGAACTGCCGTACTCTTCCCACTTTACCGTCATTCGGGAAGCTCAAACCGCACCGGGGCTTTCGCCGCAGCCCGCCGGGAGCTTCGCCCAACCCGCCGCCCGCCCTCCGCCTCGCCACCTCGCCTCCTTCGACCCGGCGGTCTGCTAGACTCGGCGCGTGCGCATTCCCTTGCCCGCGCAGCCGGTGAACGGCGGCGCGTCATCGCCGGCGCGTGTCTTCGTGATCTCCGGCCTGACCGCCGAAGCGCGCTTCCGGCTGCCGAGCCAGCTCTGCCCGCGGGCGGAGGAGAAATGGGACCTCGCGCTGCTCTACATGGGCGGCGACGAGCTCACAGGCGAAGAGAGCGAGCCCTACTTCGTGCTGCGGCGCGCCTTCGACCAGGGGGCGGCGGTTGCCGCCGCCCGCATCGAATGGGAAGGAGTGTTCACGATCCTGGCCAACGACGATGAAGCGGCCGAAAGCCTATTTGCCGCCCTCATCGCCGCCGCCGGGCCGCAGGAGGTCGTGCGCGAGTGGAGCGAAGACGCAATGACGCTCGACATGTTCCGGCAACTGCTAGCCTTGACATAGGGCCATGGCCGCCGCTTCCGCGCCTTCCGCTCCTTCCGCGCCTGCCGCGCCACCCTTTTTCGCCTTCGAGCACGTCTCGAAGGCCTTCGGCGCGAACCGCGTCCTGGAAGACGTGAGCTTCACCGTGGCGCGCGGCGAGACGCTCTGCATCATGGGCCGCAGCGGCGTGGGCAAGTCGGTGAGCCTGCGCCTCTTCATGGGTTTCTTGAAACCCGATCAGGGCCGCGTCATCGCCGCCGAAAACGACATCACCGATTGGAGCGAGGCCCAGCTCACGCGGCTGCACGAAAAGGTGACGATGGTGTTCCAATCCGGCGCTCTTTTCGACTCGCTTACGGTGGGCGAAAACGTCGCCTTTCCGCTCGAGCAGCGCGGCAGCCTCTCGGAAGAGGAAATCGCCACGGTGGTGGACGGCCTGCTGGACATGCTGGAGATCCGCCGCTACCGCGACGAGTTGCCCGCCCGGCTTTCGACCGGTATGAAGCGCGCGGTGGCCATCGCCCGCGCCCTCGCCGCCCGCCCCGAAGGCATCCTCTACGACGAACCGACGACGATGGTGGATCCGCTGATGGTGCAGACCATCGCCGATCTGATGCAAAAGGTGCAGCACCAGGTCAAGCTCACCAGCGTCGTCGTCACCCACGACACCCGCCTGGCGCGCCGCTTGGGCGACCGCGTGGTGCTGCTCCACGACAGCCGCTTGCGCTTCATCGGCACGGTCGCGGAGATGGACGCCAGCGACGATCCCGTTCTCAAGACATTTTTGGCCGAGGACGAAGTGACGCTTGCCGCCGCCGGCCCCCGCAGCTAGCTGTGAAGTTTCAATAGGTTGTCCACTCGACCCGGATCGGAGAAGCTGATGGTGACCAAACCGAAGGCTTCAAGGAAGAGGATCGAATGGACTGTCACCAGA
>JAJPKR010000050.1 GCA_021323595.1 Terriglobia bacterium
CCATCACCGAACACTCCTTCCAAGGCATGGCCCCTCCTCCCAGAGAAGGAGCCAGTGTCACCCATGTGTCCGGTACGAACTGTCACCCATGTCTCGGGCCGCTCACCCGCAAATCGCAGGGTCAGTCCCTATCCCCCCGTCGCCGCCGTCTAGAACTGCCCGCCGCTGTGCTTTCAAAGTCTGGCCGGGCGGCCAGTTCGAAGCAAGCACGGCGATAGGCGGGACGGCCGAACCAAATCGATCACTCACAAGCAAGAATTCCGCCATCAACAGCCGGCCAGCGTACCCTTTTCCGTGAGGAGGTGTGCATGGGCAAATTACCGGTAGCGGGATTATCCGTGTTCTGCTTGGTGGCCGGGCTGACGACGAGTCTCTGGGCGGGTCATAAACGGGATTGGGCGCCGGGCACCATCGTGGCCATGAAGTCCTCCGAGTGCGGCGCTCACGTGAGCGCAGGCAATTCGGTTCTGGGTACCGTGCTGGGCACGCAAGGGGAATCGGCCAAGCGCCAGGTCGTGCTGTGCAAGGATTACACCTTGCGCACCGATTCGACCATTTACACAATCCGGCCCAAGTAGCAAAACGCTGATTTGCTTCCCGTCAACGCGGCGGTGGAGTTCTATATCGACAAAGACAAAATGAAGCTGCGCCGCGCCGACAGCAAGAAGCAGCAAGAATTCATGGTTCTGGCCGAGCTGCCGGCCACGCCCGCCAAGACCGGCAATTAGCGCCCCTCCGCCCCTCCGCGGGTGGTTTGCACGCGATCCCGGCCAGCGGCGTGTGGCGCTTTGGGCAACGAAACAAGGTTGGCAAGCAGGCGAAAGGCGCCGGGCACGCCTTGCGGCAACTGGCGATAGAGCGCCAGCGCCACGTAAACGTACACGCCGCGGCCATAATGCGCGACCAGCAGCCCGCCCTCCTGCGGCGCCTGGCCCTGATCGTGGGTTTCGAGCAGCGGCTCGTACTGCGGCGCCCAACGATCCCAAAAGCCGTGCCCCCGCTCCTCGACCCAGTTGTCGAAATCGGCGGCGGTGATGTGGTTGGGGTAGGTGAAGATCGGCGAGGCGGGCTGGAGGATGCGCACCGGTTCTTCTTCTTGCGTCACGCGCGTGCCGCCGCTCATGTCGTAAGGGTACGGGCCGTAATCGTGATTCATTTCGCCGGTGTTGTACTGCACCACCAGCACGCCGCCATCGTGGACGTATTGCAACAGCCGCTGGTTGAAGCGGCGCAGATCGTCGCGCGCGGCATAAGCGCGCACCCCCAACATGATCTCGTCATAACGGCGGAGGTCGCCGCTCGCCAACTCCTGCGGGCCAATGAGATGAACGTTGACGCCGAGCGTCGCCAGCGCTTGCGGCACTTCATCACCGGTGCCCATGACGTAGCCGAGGCGCAGGTCGGGTGCGACCCGCACGGGAACGCCAATGGCCCGCGTCGCCGCCGGCTGATAAAAGGGATAGGGGCGAATGCCGTCATAGCCGACCATGCGGTAGCCTTCGCCGAAGTCGCGGCCGCCGAGTTGTGCCTGCGCGGATAGGACGTACGTGCCGGCGGCGATAGCGCCCGGCGAGATCACGAACTGCTGCGTCGCCTCCGCGCCCAATCGCGGCAGCGTGAATTGGGCCGCGGCCGGCGCGCTTCTCCAGCCGGGGGGGAGCTGCAAGCGCAAAGTCCCATTCGCCGGACCGTTGACGTTGCTCGCCAATTCCGCGGTGACGGTGAAAGACGCAGTGGCGCCGCCGCCGCCGATCGGAACCACGGCGGCGCGAGGCAGCAACGAGACCGAGAGCTCCGGACCGACCAGGAGAGGCAGAAGGACTTGGCCGAGACCCGTCTCGTGCCGGGACGTAAGCACGACGCGGCGCACCCTTACCGGCACGCCGTCCACGGAGAGAGTCACGACTGCGTGCAGCGGGTAAGGCGCGAACGGCCGCAGAATGTCCTGCGGCACCGCCAGTTGATACCACGACTCCTCGACCGAAGCGCGCGGCTTCCAATAGGGCCGCGTGTAAGCGGCATCGGCGGGCACATTGACTTGAAACGACCAACTCGAGACGTCTTCGCCGGAGATGGCACCGGACGTTGCCGGGCGCAGGGCGGAGATCGTGGCGCGTTGCCCCGGCTTCCACTGGGCATCCAAGACGACCGAGCTGACCTGCACCGGCAGAGGGGAACGGCTGGAAACATCGACGGTGACGCCGAACCGCGAGCCCGGCACCGCGATACGCAGCGTGTCACTCCAGGCGAAGCGGGCGAAAAAGCCAGTCGGCTGGCGTTCCGGCTGGACCATGGGCAGCACTTGCACGCCCAGCGCGTCGGCGATCGCCGTTTGAAACTGCTGTTCTTTCAGCGCCAACTCGGCGCCAATATCGGCTCGCGGTTCTGGGGCGATCTCGGTCGCCGCGCTCAGCCGCTGCTCGAGCGCGCGCGTTTGCTCCAGCCCGCGCGCCAGCGCGGGGACGCAATCGGCGGGCGCGGTCATGCGGAAGGCGGCGGTGGCGGCGCTAACCTGCTCCGCGATCCGGCGCAGGCCAGCGGCCAGCCAGGCTGGCGGATGCGAGCCGGCCCAGGCGGCCAGCCCGGGCAAGGTGGTGTCTACGCCGGCGAAGAAGCCACGCTCGTGATCGGCGCCGGCCGGGTCGGGCGCCAGCCGCTTGTAATAGCTGTCGTAAGCGCCGGGGTGGGCGATCGCGCCGCCGCCGTATTGGCTGACATGCTGCCACCAGCCTTGGCGCGCGATCTCGATATAGGTCTCGCCGAGCACGGGATCGTAGGCGCCCTCGGGAACCGCCACATTCCAGACTTCTTGGCGGCGAACGTTATCCATGTACAGCTTGCGTGCGCGCCACGGCCGCAGGCCTTCGCGCAATTGCTCGGGAAATTGCCGGGGATCGGCGGCGGCGGCGAAAGCCGCGCGCGCTAGAATGCCGGCCATCTGGTGATGCGCGTGGCCGTCGCGCGGCTTGCCCTGAAAACGCGACAAGATCACCAGCGGCCGGAAGGTGCGGATGGCGCGCACCACGTCGCCCAACACCCGCTGCTCGCCCCATTTTCGCCGCGCCTCGTCCACGGAACGCGAGTAGCCGTAATCCACGGCGCGAGTGAACATCTGCGTGGAAACGCCGTAGAAGCGATCGGCGTCCAGCACCTCGCGCGTGCGCAGCAGGCCGGCGGCATCGAAGTAATCGTCGTTGATGACGTTTTGGCCGCCTTCCCCGCGCGTCAGCGTCAGCAGCCCCATGCGCACGCCCTGGCCGCGCGCCTCGTAGGTCAGCATGCCGCCATCTTCGTCGTCGGGATGAGCGGTGATTTGCAAGGCGCTGGCGGTGGTCGCCAGCTGCTTGAGCATCTGCCAAGTGCCGGCGGCGCCGCGGTCGATCGGCAAGGGCAAGACCGCGGAGCCAAGCCAGTCGAAGTTTTGCGCGGCCGCCAATACCACCACGACCGCGAGCACCGCCGGCAAAGTCCGAATGCGCATGGAAGCATCATTGTGCCACGCCGATGCTTGCCTTCGCCGCGCCGGATGCGAGGGCGCCGGCCCTGGTTGCCGGGATGGCCCCCTGCCGGCCGCGGGCCGATGCGGGCCGGAAACGCCGCTTAAAATTGATAGATGCTCACCGCCGCCGAACGCCTGGAAGCGCTGCACGCCGCGCTCGCGGAGCGCCTGCTCGTGCTCGACGGCGCGATGGGCACGATGATCCAGCAGCGCCATCTCACTGCCGCCGACTTCGGCGGCGACGCGTTCGAGGGCTGCAACGAATTGCTGGTGCAAACCCGCCCCGACGTCATCACGGCGATTCATCGCGAATATCTCGACGCCGGCGCCGATCTCATCGAAACCGATACCTTCGGCGCGACACGCATCGTCCTGGCCGAATACGGCCGCGCCGCCGAGGCCCGCGCCCTGAACCTGGCGGCCGCGCAGTTGGCGCGCCAGGCCGCCGATCAAGCCGCCGCCGGCGGGCGGCCGCGCTGGGTGGCGGGCTCGATGGGCCCGACCACGAAGTCGATCACCGTCACCGGCGGCGTGACCTTTACCGAGCTCGAAGAGACCTTTTACGAACAGGCGCTAGGGTTGGTCGAAGGCGGTGTGGATCTGCTGCTGGTCGAAACCTGCCAGGACACGCGCAACATCAAAGCGGCGCTGCTGGCGATCGCGCGGGTGCGGGCGCAAACCGGCCGTCCCGTGCCGGTCATGATCTCCGGCACCATCGAGCCGACGGGCACGATGCTGGCCGGCCAGAACGCCGAGGCGCTGTGGGTGTCGCTGGCGCATGCGGACTTGCTTTCGATCGGGTTGAACTGCGCCACCGGTCCGGAGTTCATGACCGACCACGTGCGCACGCTGGCGACGATGAGCCCGCGCTACGTCTCCTGCTACCCCAACGCCGGCCTGCCCAACGAAGATGGCAAGTATGGCGAAACGCCCGAGAGCTTCGCGGCGCAACTGGCGCGCTTTGCCGACCACGGCTGGCTCAATATTGTCGGCGGCTGCTGCGGCACCACGCCGGCGCACATCCGTGCCGTCGCGGCGATGGCGGCGGGGCGGCCGCCCCGCCGTCCCCCGGCGCCCAGCCACCGGGCGTTCTACTCGGGCATCGAGGCCATTGAGGCCGAGGAGAGCGCGCGGCCGCTGTTGGTCGGCGAGCGCACCAACGTCATCGGCTCGCGCGCGTTCAAGGAGCTGATCGCCGCCGAGCAATGGGAAGAGGCGAGCGAAATCGGCCGCCGGCAGGTGAAAAACGGCGCCCAGATCGTGGACGTTTGCCTGCAGAGCACCGAGCGTGACGAGCGTAAGGACATCCCGCCGTTCTACGAAAGGCTGATCCGTAAGATCAAGGCGCCCGTGATGATCGACACCACCGATCCCGCCTCGATCGAGCTGGCGCTGACCTATTGCCAGGGCAAGAGCCTGATCAACTCCATCAATCTGGAAGATGGCGAAGAGAAGTTGCAGCGGGTCTGCCCGCTGGCGCGCCGTTACGGGGCCGCGATCGTCGCGGGCTGCATCGATGAGGACCCGACGCAGGCGCAGGCCTTCACTCGCGAGCGCAAGCTGGAAGTGGCGCGGCGCACGGTGCGGCTGATGACCGGAAAGTATGGCATTCCGCCCGAGGACATCATCATCGACCCGCTGGTGTTTCCTTGCGCCACCGGCGACGAAAACTACATTGGCGGCGCGGTCGAAACCATCGAGGGCGTGCGCGCGGTGCGGCAGGAGATTCCTTATGTCAAGACGGTGCTGGGAATATCGAATATCTCCTTCGGCCTGCCGCCGGCGGCGCGCGAGGTCGTCAACTCGGTTTTCCTTTATCACTGCACCAAGGCCGGCCTCGATCTCGCCATCGTCAACAGTGAAAAGATCGAGCGCTTCGCCTCGATCCCCGAGCAGGAGCGGCGGCTAGCCGAAGATCTGCTGTTCAACTATCCTCCGGCGGTGGTGCCGGACGGCCACCCCGACGCCCCGCTTCTGCGCGGCGCGCCGGCCGATTGGCGCGAGCAGACGCGCGAGCAAAAGATCGCGATCAACCAGTTCCACATTGCGGCGCTGACCGAGCACTTCCGCGGTGCTGCAAAGCAGCGGAAGGCAGCCGCCGATCTGCCGCTCGACGAGCGCCTGGCGCGCTACATCATCGAAGGCGTCAAGGATGGCCTGGTCGCCGATCTCGACCGCAAGCTCGCGGAAGGCGCCGCCCCCCTGGAGATCATCAACGGCCCGCTCATGGCGGGAATGAACGAGGTCGGCCGCCTCTTCAACAACAACGAACTGATCGTGGCCGAGGTTTTGCAATCGGCCGAGGCGATGAAAGCCGCCGTCAGCTATCTTGAGCGCTTCATGGAGAAAACCGAGTCGGCGCGCAAGGGCACGATCATCCTCGCCACGGTCAAGGGCGACGTGCACGATATCGGCAAGAACTTGGTCGAGATCATCCTCGCCAACAACGGCTTTCAAGTCGTCAATCTCGGGATCAAAGTACCGCCCGAGACGCTGATCGAGGCCTGGCAGCGGCATCAGCCCGACGCCATCGGGCTCTCCGGACTGCTGGTGAAAAGCGCGCAGCAGATGGTGATCACGGCCGGTGACCTGCGCGAAGCGGGCGTGGACGTGCCGCTGCTGGTCGGCGGCGCCGCGCTCTCCGACCGCTTCACGCGCAGCCGCATCGCCCCCAACTACCATCTGCCCGTCTGCTACGCCAAGGACGCGATGTCGGGACTGGCGCTGATGAACGAGTGGATGGACCCGTCGCGGCGCGAGGCGCTAGCGGCGCGGCACGCCCCGCAGGCCGCGGCCGCCGCGCCCTCCGCCGTGGCGGAGCCGGCGCCCATGCCGGCCGCGCGCAGCTCCAAAGTGCGGGCGGACCTGCCCATTCCGCCGGTGGCGTCGCTCGCGCGGCACCAGCGCGATGTGCCGCAGCTTGAGGAGATCTGGAGCTATATCAATCCCCAGGTGCTCTATCGCCACCACCTCGGCTTCAAGGGCAACTTCGAAGTCGCCCTGCGCGAGCGCGACCCGCAAGCGCTGGAGCTGGTGGCCCTGGTCGAGCAGCTCAAGCGCTCCGCCGCGGAGTTCATGAAGGTGCGCGCGGTATGGCAGTTTTTCCCCGCCGAGCCCGAGGGCAACTCCTTGCATCTTTACTCCGCCGACGGCGCCCGGCTGCACACCTTCCACTTCGAACGCCAGCGCCGTGCCGATGGGCTCTGCTTGGCCGATTACGTCCTGCCGCCGCAGAACGGCCGCCGCGATCACCTGGCGCTGATGGTGGTCACCGCCGGCGAGGGCGTGCGCGCGCGCGCCGAAGCCGCCAAGCAGGCCGGCCGTTACGTGGAATCGCATGGGTTGCAAGTGCTGGCGCTCGAAACCGCCGAAGCGGCAGCAGAGTGGCTGCACCGGCGCATTCGCGAAGATTGGGGCTTCCCCGATCCGCCCGAGATGACGATGAAGGAGCGCTTCACCGCCCGCTATCGCGGCAAGCGCTATGCCTTCGGCTATCCCGCTTGCCCCAACCTGAACGACCAAGAGGGCATCTGGAAGTTGCTCGCGCCCGAGCGCATCGGCGTGACCTTGACTGAAGGCATGATGATGGAGCCGGAGGCCTCCACGAGCGCGCTCGTCTTCCATCATCCCGCCTGCGTGTATTTTTCCGTCAGCGACGAGGCCGCCGGACGCGCGCCCGCCCCGGCCGAAGCGGCGACCAGCGCGTAAGCGCGTTCGGCGGAGCCGGTGCCGCGCTTTGCCGCGGCCGAAACGACGCCGCCCCCTAGTCGCGGCTCCAGAGGGTAGCGAGCGTGATTACGACCGCTTGCCATACGGCGCCGACCGCCACATCCCAGGCGAAATTGCCAAGTTGGTATTGCTGGATCGCGAGCATCGTCAAGCGGCCTTGGGCTGCGAGACATCCTCGAGGATTTTTTGTGCTTCTTTGGGCTTTTCCCGGGCGAAGTCGGCTTGCGAGATGATACCGACCAGCCGGTTTTCCTGCACGACCAGAACGCGGCGAAGCTGATGCTGCCGCATCTTCTCTTCCGCCGTTTTGACGTCGTCGCTGGGGGCGACGAAGATCACCGGTCGGCTCATGACCTGCCGGCAAAGGACTTCGGAAGGCCGCTCGTCGTGCTGCGCCAGGTACAACGCCGCGTCGCGGTCGGTGATAATGCCGAGCGGCACCCGTGTGGCGCGCGAATCCACGACCGGCATCGAGCCCACGTTGTGCGCGCGCATGAGGTTCAGTGCGTCCAGAAGCCGATCCTCGGGAATCACCACTTCCGGTTCCGGCTGCATCAGCTGGCTGCACTCCATCGCCATCCCCTTTTCGGGTTGAGACGGCGATGGCGCAAGCGGCGTTGTCCACGGCGGGCTCCTATAATCGAGCCATGCGGGCTGGCTTGGGCTGCGCTTGCGGTGGTGGATTACCGCGATGGACGCGTCAGGAACGTTGTCCCACACGGGACGGCATGGACCCGGTGCGTCACCCGAAGGCAATGGCATGGCGGCAGGAGCGGAATTGGGGAACGGGCCGGGGATGACCGGCGTGGAGGCGATCGGCACGGGGCGCGTCTGGCGGCCGTACACACAGATGGCGACGGCGCCGCCACCGCTGCGGATCGCGCGCGGCGAAGGCGCCTCGCTCTATGACGAAGCCGGCCGCCGCTACATCGACGCCATTTCCTCTTGGTGGGTCACGCTGCATGGCCACGCGCAGCCGCGAATCGCCGCTGCGATCGCCCGCCAAGCCCGCGAGTTGGAGCAGGTGATCTTCGCCGCCTGTACGCACCGGCCCGCCGAGGCGTTGGCCGAGCGGCTGGTGGCGCTGCTGCCCGCCGGGCTGACCCGCGTGTTCTATTCCGACGACGGCTCGACTGCGGTGGAAGTGGCGCTGAAGATGGCCCTGCAGTACTGGGCCAACCGCGGCCGGCCCGAGCGGCAGCGCCTCATCGCGCTCGAGCACGCGTATCACGGCGACACCACGGCGGCCATGGCGGTCAGCGCGCCTTCCTACTTCACCGCTCCGTTTTCGCCTTGGCTCTTTCCCGTGGCGCGGGCGCACACCGCCTATTGCCACCGCTGCCCCGTGGGGCGGCGGCGCGAGAGCTGCCACATCGAATGTCTCGGCCGCTTGCAAGAGTTGCTGGCCGCGCACGCCGCCGAAACCGCCGCCGTCATCGTCGAGCCGCTGCTGCAGGGCGCCGGCGGCATGATCGTGCAGCCGGCGGAGTTTCTCGCGGGCGTACGCCGGCTTTGCGACGAATTCGGCGTGTTGCTGATCGCCGACGAGGTCCTCACCGGCTTCGGCCGCACCGGCACCATGTTCGCCTGCGAGCAGGCCGGCATCGCGCCCGACATCATTTGCCTTTCCAAAGGCCTGACCGGCGGCTTTCTGCCGATGGCCGCGACGGCGTGCCGCGAAGAGATCTTCGCCGCCTTTTTGAGCGAAGACCGCCGCCGCACGTTTTTTCACGGCCACTCCTTCACCGCCAATCCCCTCGGCTGTGCGGCGGCGTTGGCCAGCCTGGAGGTCTTCGAGCAAGAGGCGGTCTGGGAGCGCATTGCCGCGATCGCGGCGGCGCATCGCCGACATCTCCAGGCGCTGCGCTCGCACCCGCGCGTCGCCGATGTTCGCCAGGCGGGCACGGTCGCGGCGATCGAACTGCGCGACCGCGACGGCGCGCCCGACTATCTGGCGGAGATCGGGCCGCGGCTGACGCGCTTCTACCTCGAGCGCGGCGTGCTCTTGCGCCCGCTCGGCAACGTGGTGTACGTGCTGCCGCCTTACGCGATCGAGCCGCGCGATCTGGAATTCGTGTGGCAGACCATCCAAGATTCGCTGGAGGCCGCGGCGTGAGCCGCGAACGAACACGATGCCGCTGGGCGGCATCGGAGCTCTCGATTGCTTATCACGACCAAGAATGGGGCGTGCCGGCGCACGACGACCGGCGGCTCTTCGAATTCTTGCTGCTTGAGGGCGCGCAGGCGGGTCTGAGCTGGGAAACGGTGCTGAAAAAGCGCGCGCGCTACCGGGAGGCGTTCGACCAATTCGATCCTGAGCGCGTGGCGCGCTACGGCGAGGCCAAAATCGCTGCCCTCCTCGCCGATCCCGGGTTGATCCGCAACCGGCTCAAGATGCGGGCGGCGGTGGCCAATGCTCGCGCCTTCTTAACGGTCCAGGAGGAGTTCGGGAGCTTCGATGCCTATATCTGGCGCTTCACCGGCGGCGCGCCTTTGCAGCCGAACCGCCGCCGTCCGAGCGCGGTTCCGAGCCGCAGCCGCGAATCGGACGCGCTGAGCCGCGATCTCGTGCGCCGCGGCTTCCGTTTCGTCGGGACGACGATTTGCTATGCCTGGATGCAAGCTTGCGGGCTGGTGAATGATCACTGGGTGAGCTGTTTCCGCTGCGCCGAACTCGGTGGCGGAAAAGCAAAACGGCGGCCCGGAGCCAACCGAGCCGCCGTCTGAAATGCCGCGCGCCGATTAGAGGACGTTGACGTTCTCGGCCAGCAGGCCCTTGGGGCCTTGCTTGACTTCGAACTCCACCGCCTGGCCTTCCACGAGCGAACGATAGCCGCTGCCCTGGATTGCGCTATAGTGCACGAACACATCCTCCCCGCTCATGCGGGTGATGAATCCGTAGCCCTTGGCATTGTTGAACCACTTGACTGTCCCTTGTTCCTTCACGAGAACAAATACCTCTTTTGAGCTGGAATTCGTTTGAAACCCGACTGGCTTGCTACTGGAAGGCTCCGACTTCGGCCTGCGATGGCTTGGCGGATACTACCGGAAGAAGCGGCGCGCGTTCAAACTCGGCCCGAGGATACCACGAAAGTTCCGTGCCGGAACACTGTTCTTTTCCGAAAGCAGTCACTTTCTGCTTACCGTGACTGTCGCGCGGCCGGTGACCAGGCTCGTGGCAATTTCATCCATCACGGTCTTCACCTGGCTCGCGGGCATGTCGTCGTCGTTGACCATGATGGAAAAGGCCAGGTGTTCGCCGCTTAATGCGGTGGCATAGCCGCTTAAGGCGAAAACATGCTCGACAAAGCCGGTTTTTGCCTGAATTCGCCCGGCGGCGGGGGTGTTCTTGAAGCGATCCTCGAGCGAACCGTCCACGCCGGCGATGGGCAGCAACGAATGCCAGGCGGCGCTGGTTGGTTGGCCATCCATGAAGGCCAGCAGTTTGACGATGGCGGAGGGCTGCACCAGATTTTCCCGCGAGAGACCGGAGCCATCCCGGAGATAGAAATCGTGTGCGCCGAGGCCGACCTGCGCCAGGAATTGGCGGCGCACCTCGCGGCCCGCCGCGAGCGAACCTTGTCCGGCCTTCAATTTGCCCAGCAGGCGCAGCGCCAGCTCGGCGTGGAGATTTTGGCTAATCTTGTCGATGAGTTGCAGGTCCTCGAGCAACGGCACCGACACGTGGTCGGCCAACTGCACCTGGGGTGAAGCGGCGTCGGCATCCATCGCGACGGCGCCGGCTTTGGCCGGCAGGAGCAAAGGCAAGGGCGGAAGCGGTGGCGGCGGCAGAGGAGCATGACGCGCGGTCGCCGGACCATAAACGGCGATGCCGCGGCGCTCGAGCGCCTGCTTCAGCAGGCGCGCGGCGAAAAGCGCGGGCCGCTGCACGCCCAGCGCCTCCCAATCACCTTTATCGCCGGTGGGGATGGAGCCCTCCAACACTAGATTGTTCGAGTCCGGATCGCGGTCAAAGTAGAGCCGGCGTTCGGTGCCCGGAGGCGCCGTGTCGATTTTGTTCGTGAGGTGATATATGCCCGTCCAGGGCGTCAACTGCACGTCGGCGGGATCGCCCGCATGCACGCCCGGCGTTACGTGCAACAAGATCGAGTTGTCGTCCACGCACAACCCGGAGACCGCCGCGCCGTAGCCCCATAGCAGATCGTCTTGCGCCCAGCCTTCGGGAAAGCGCTCGAACGAATAATAGGAATCATCGCCGACCACGCCGCCCTCGACGATCTTGACGCCGCGTTGCTGAATCTGGTCGGCGAGTTCTTCGATCGGCAGGTCGGGCTGTTGCGCCAAGACTTTGGGATCGTCGCTGACCGGATAGCGATACGGCAGCGGCCGGCCGGAAAGATTGGGATCGCCGCGGCCGATCAATACCAGGTCGCCGTGAACGATTCCCTCCGCATCGGGCGCGGCGGCGCTGACCACGGAGGTGTGAAAGCGATAGTCGGGGCCGATCAGCGCCAGCGCGGCGGCGGTGGTGAAAAGTTTGGTGTTCGAGGCTGGCGTAAACAGCGATTCGCCGTGATAGTTGAAGAGCACCCGCTTCTGATCGAGCGAGTAAACGTAAACGCCCCAATGGCCGCGCTGTTGATCCGGCTGGTTCAATAACGCCTGCGCGGCCGCGATCCAGGCAGGCGCTTTGGGGCGGCGATGCCGGCTCGGCGCGGTGCGGGCGCCGGCGAGGGGCAAAACGCCGGTTACCGCAACGGTTACGGCGGCTAAGGTGAAGCGCCGATAGGCGTACGCGAGAGCAAAGAACATGCTGGGATTTTACCGAAAGCGGCTGGGTTGGCCGCGCCGACGGCCAAGACGCCCATGTGGCTCATTGCTTCATTGTTGTTCCTCGCGCTGGCCGCAACCGCCGTGTTCTGGCTACGCCATCTCCACCGCTGCCAGCATCGCTTCGGCGTTCCCGTGAGCCAGCACGTGCGGTGCATGAAGTGCTATCGGCGCTACCGCATCGAGGCCACGCCCGCCGGCGAATGGCGCATCGCCCGTCACCCAGAGATCGAGACCTATCCCAGCCAACTGACACATTTACAATAAGTTGTTGAATTCGCGGCATTGACGCAGCAGTCAGTAGCGCGCTAGACACACCCCATATTTTGCGGTTGCAGGCCATTCGACCAGGCCCCTATCCTAGAAAAGCCTAAAGCGAAACCGAGCGCCCTCCCCGCGGTGGCGGGTGATTGGGTCAAGGCACAATGAGGCTTTCTTAAGCCGGGAGCAACCGTTCAAGTTGCCAGTGCCTTCCCAGCGACAGGCGCGGGCCGAACCCCTTAAATTTTGGAGGCTAGAGTGATGCGCAAAACTTGCTGCATATTGGTGCTGGGGCTGATTCTGGCCCTGGCGCCGGGCGCCAGTTCCAGCACCGCTGGGGTCGTTACGAATCCGAAGTCGGCGAAGCCCTATCAAATTGGGCTGGCCTCGTGGTATGGGCCACGCTTCCAAGGCCGCGAAACCACGAGCGGCGAGCCGTTCAACATGATGGCGTTCACAGCAGCGCATCGCGAATTGCCCTTGGGCACGCGAGTCGTGGTCACGAATCTTTGCAATGATCGTTCCCTCGTCGTTCGCATCAACGATCGCGGTCCGCTCGTCCCAGGCCGCATCATTGACCTCAGCTTGGGCGCCGCCCGAGTCTTGGGGTTCAAGGCCGCGGGCCTGACGCCCGTGAGCCTGCAAGTGCTCTCCCACCGTCATTCCGTCAACTGAGCGCTCGCATCCGGCGAAATACGGGCTCGGGCTAGACTGAAAACATGACCGCGGCCGCTGCGCCAGCGACCGGCAAAGACCGTCTCATCCTGGCGCTGGATTTTCCGAGTGCGACGGAAGCGCTGGCTTGGAGCCGGCGGCTGAAGGCCGAGGTAGGTCTGGTCAAGGTTGGGCTGGAGCTCTTCGTGGCCGCCGGCCCGAGCCTGGTGCGGCAGTTAGCGGGCGAGGGCCACGGCGTTTTTCTCGATCTCAAGCTGCACGACATCCCGAATACCGTGGCCGGAGCCGTGCGCTCGGCCGCGGGGCTGGGCGTGCGCATGCTGACGCTGCATGCCGCCGGCGGCGCGGGCATGCTCGCGGCCGCCGCGCAGGCCGCGCGCGCGGCCGACCCGGCCCCGCTGCTCCTCGGTGTTACCGTGCTGACCAGTTTGGATGAACCCGCGCTCGCGTCGCTGGGAATCGCCGGCCCGGTGCCTAGGCGCGTCCTCGCCTGGGCGGAACAATGCCGCGATGCCGGGCTGGCGGGCGTAGTGTGCGGCGTTGCGGAAGCCCAGGCCGTGCGCGCCGCGTGCGGCCCGGATTTTTTGATCGTCACCCCGGGCATTCGCCCCGCGGGCGCGCCACGGCACGATCAGGCACGGGTCGCGACCGCCCGCGAAGCGCGTGCCGCCGGCGCCGACTACCTCGTGGTCGGCCGCGCGGTCACTTCCGGAGACGATCCCGTTGCCGCCGCCCGCGCTCTGGCGGCTGAAGCGCAGTAAGCGCCCGCCGTGCCGGCCCCTGCTAATCCGCTGCCGATTTCGCTCACGGTGGGCACCGCCGGCCACATCGATCATGGCAAGAGCGCGTTGATCGAAGCGTTGACGGGAACCCATCCCGATCGACTCGCGGAAGAGCAGCGGCGCGGGATTACGATTGACCTCGGCTTCGCCCATCTCGGGCTCTCCGCGGCCGACGGGCGGCGCGTGCAGATCGGCTTCATTGACGTGCCGGGCCATGAGCGGTTTGTTCGCAACATGCTGGCCGGCGCCGGCGGGATCGAACTGGTGCTGCTCGTGGTGGCGGCGGATGAGGGCGTGAAGCCGCAGACCCGCGAGCACTTCCAGATTTGCCGCCTGCTCGGCATCGAGCGCGGCATCGTGGCGCTGACCAAATGTGATTTGGCCGACGCCGAAACCCGTACTCTGGCCGCCGCTGAAATCGCCGATCTGGTGCGCGGCTCATTCTTGGAGGGCGCGCCGGTCATCCCGGTCAGCGCCAAGACCGGCGCCGGGCTCGAAGAACTGCGGCAAGCGCTGGCCGCGGCGGCCGTGAAGGTCAAGGGACGCGCCAGCATGGGGCCGGCGCGGCTGCCGCTGGATCGCGTCTTCAGCCTGCGCGGCTTCGGGACCGTCGTGACCGGCACGCTGCTGGCCGGCCAAATCGCCGTCGAGAGCGAGTTGGAGGTGCTGGCGCCGCGCGGCCTTCGGCGCCTGCGCGTGCGCGGCGTCCAGGTGCACGGGCAGCCCGTCGAACGGGCGTTGGCAGGGCAGCGCACGGCTATCAACTTGGCCGGCGTCGAGCCGGCCGCCTTGGCCCGCGGCCTGGTGCTGGCCGAGCCGGGCGTGTTTCGGTGCAGCGCGCGGCTGACCGTGGATCTGGAGTTGCTGGTTTCGGCGCCGCCGCTGAAGTCGGGCGCGCCGCTCCATCTGCATGCGCTCAGCGCCGAGACGGTCGCGCGCGTAACTCTTTTCGACGCGCCGCGCTTAGCCTCGGGCAGCCGCGGTTTGGCGCGGCTGCGCCTGGCCGAGCCGCTGCCGCTCATTCCCGGCGACCGGTTCATCGTGCGGCAATTTTCGCCCTTGACCACGATCGGCGGCGGGCGCGTGCTGGCCACCGATGCGCTGCGCCTGCCCGCTAACGATGCGCCCGCGCGTGCGCAGGCGCTGGCGCGACTGGCTGCCGCCGGCGCCGAAGAACACTTGCAGCTCTGGCTCGAGGCCGCGGGCCTGGACGGGCTCACTCCTGCCGCCCTCGGTTTGGCGTTGGGCCGGCGCGCGGCCGAGGTCGCCGCCGATCTCGCCAGGCTCGAGGCCGCGGGCCGCGTGGTTCTGGCCGGGTCCGCCGCGCTCAGCCGCGCCGCCGCGCAGGCGTGGGAGCAGGCCATTCTCGCGGCGCTGGCCGCCTTTCACGCCGGTGAGCGGCTCGTGCCCGCGATCGGCGCCGACACGTTGCGCGGCCGCCTGCAGCCGGCACGGCTGCGGCGGCCCGAGCAGGCGCTGGTCTATCGCGCCATATTGCAGAAGCTCATCGCCGCCGGGCGCGTGGAAACCGCCGGCGAGGGCGTGCGCTTGCCCGGGCAAGGGCCGCGGCTCGACGCCGGCGAAAGCGAGGCGCGGCAGCGCATCGAGGCCGCCTTCCGCGCCGCCGGTTTGCGCGCGCCCGCCGTGGACTCGGTGCTGGCGCAATGCCGGGTCGAGAGCCGCCGCGCCGCGCAACTGCTGCAATTGCTCCTGCGCGACGGCAGCCTGATCAAGATCAACGAAGAGTTGATCTTGCATCGCGCGGCGCTCGAGGAGCTGCGCCGGAGCTTGGCGGAACGCAAAAAGACGGCGCCGCGCCTGAGCGTGCCCGCCTTCAAGCAATTGACCGGCGTCACCCGCAAGTACGCGATCCCGCTTCTCGAATACCTCGATCGCGTTCACGTCACCCGCCGCGTCGGCGACGACCGGGAAATCCTGTAGCCGCTGCGAGGCCGCGGGGTGCTGCCGCTATAATCGAAATTCCCATGGACATCGCGGGTTGGCGGGCTCACATCGACGAGATCGACCGGCAAGTAGTGCAGCTGCTCAACGAACGCTGCCGCTGCGCCCTGGCCATCGGCCAGCTCAAACGCGACGGCAGCCTGCCGGTCTACGAGCCCCGGCGCGAAGCGGCGATCATGGAAAACGTCGCCCGCCATAACACCGGCCCGCTCAGCGACCGCGCCTTGCGCCTGATCTTCGAGCGCATCATCGACGAAATGCGCGCCGTGCAGAAATACGAGATGCTGGCCGCGGATAATCCCATGGCCCAGGACCATACCCCGGAAAAGTGAACTAGCCAGAGATGATCGTTGCCATGCAGCCCGGCGCCGATGAGGCGCGCATCCAAGAAGTCATCAATCGCCTAATGGCGCTCGGTTTCGACGTCCATCGCACCACCGGCGTGGAGCGCACGGTCCTCGCCTGCGTCGGCGTCCCGCCGGAATTCGACGCCCGCGATATCGAAGTCTTGCCCGGCGTGGCGGAAGCGCATCGCATCACCACCCCCTACAAGCTCGCCGGACGCGCGTTTCGCCCCGAAGGCACGCGCATCGCCATCGGCGGCAGTGACGCCGCTCCGGCCATGGTCGTCGGCGGCGGCGAGGTCGCGGTCATCGCCGGCCCCTGCTCGGTCGAGTCGCGCGCCCAGCTCTTCGCCGTGGCCGAACAAGTGGCGGCGGCCGGCGCGCGCGGCCTGCGCGGCGGCGCCTTCAAGCCGCGCACCTCGCCCTATAGCTTCCAGGGCCTGGGCGAAGAAGGCCTGCGACTGCTGCGCGAAGCCTGCGACCGTTTCGGCCTGGTGGCCGTCAGCGAGGTCATGTCGGAAAAGCAGATTCCGCTGATGCTGCGCTATGTGGACGTGCTTCAGATCGGCGCCCGCAACATGCAGAATTACGACCTGCTGCGTGAGATCGGCAAGCTGCGCAAGCCGGTGCTCCTGAAACGCGGCATCTCGGCGACCATCGAGGAATTGCTGCTTTCGGCCGAATACATCATGGCCGGCGGCAACTACCAAGTCATGCTGTGCGAGCGCGGCATTCGCACCTTCGAAAACTACACTCGCAACACCCTCGACCTATCGGCCATTCCCGTCGTGCATCAGCTTTCGCATTTGCCGATTCTGGCCGATCCCTCGCACGGCACCGGCCGGCGGGACAAAGTGCCGCCGATGGCACGCGCGGCGGTGGCCGCCGGCACCGATGGCTTGCTGATGGAAGTGCATTGCGATGCCGATCATGCCCTCAGCGACGGGGCGCAATCGCTCTACCCCGGGCAATTCGCGGCGCTCATGGATGAATTGCGGCTGATCGCCCGCGCCGTGCACCGCGAAGTGGCATCCGCCCGCGCCGCGGCTTCGGCCTAGGCGAGCGCGCCCGTTCCCGCGCCGTTCGCCGGCTCAGTCGAGGCCGAGCTTGGGCCAGAGCTCGTCCACGCGCTTTTTCGTTTCCGCGTCCATGAGGATTTCCTTCGGCCAGGGGCGCAGGAAGCCTTCGTTCGGCCATTTGCGCGTCGCATCGACGCCCATCTTCGAGCCGAAGTTCGGCAGTCGCGAGGCATGGTCGAGCGCGTCCACGGGCCCGAGTGTGAACTGGATGTCGCGCTCCGGGTCGATGTGGTTCAACACCTTGAGCACGACCTCGGCCACGTTCTGCACGTCCGTGTCGTGATCCACGACCACGATGCACTTGGTGAACATCGCCTGCCCCAATCCCCAGATGCCGTTCATGATCTTGCGCGCATGGCCGGGATAGGACTTTCGGATCGAGACCAGCATCAGGTTATGGAACACGCCTTCGAAGGGCATGTTGATGTCCACGATCTCGGGAAACTGAAGCTGCATCAGCGGCAGAAAGATGCGGCCCACGGCCTCGCCCATCCAAGCGTCTTCCATCGGCGGCTTGCCCACGATGGTGGTGGCGTAGATGGCGTCGGGGCGGTGGCTGAGGCAAGTCAAGTGCAGCACCGGGTAAGAATCGGCCAGCGAATAGAAGCCGGTGTGATCGCCGAACGGACCTTCTACGCGGCGCTCGCTCAGATCCACGTAGCCCTCGAGCACGATCTCGGCGTCGGCGGGCACCTCCAGGTCCACCGTCTCGCACTTCACCAGCTCGACCGGCTTTTGCCGCAGAAAACCCGCGAGCATCAATTCGTCCACGCCGGGCGGCGCGGGCAAGATGGCGCTGAAGGTGGTCGCCGGATCGGTGCCGATGGCCACCGCCACTTCGATGCGCCCTTCCGCCGCCGCCGGGGGCGCTTGCGTTTCCGGCAGCCCGTGCGCCCGGCCCAAGATCTCTTCGGCGGCGGCGCCGGCCGCCGCGCGCACGTGCTCGCGCATGTGCTCCGCGCCGTGCTTGTGAATCTGCCAATGCATGCCCAGCGTGCGGCCGTCGAAGACTTGCAGGCGATACATGCCGACGTTGCGGCGCCCGCTGCGCGGATCGCGCGTGAAGACGCAGGGCAGCGTGATGTACCGGCCGCCATCCTCTGGCCAGCATTGCAGGATCGGAAACTCGAGCACCGAGAAGCCGTCGCGCCGCACCACGCGCCGCGCCGCGCCGCTCTTGACCGTGCGCGGGAAGAAGGCGCCGAGCTCGGCCAGCATCGGCAGCATCTTCAGCTTGTCGAGGAGGCCGGGCGCGGGCTTGAGGTCGAGGAATTTGCGAATGCGCCCGGCGACTTCGTCGGCGTGCTGGACGCCCAGCGCCAACTGCATGCGCCGCCGCGAGCCGAATTGGTTGATCAGCAGCGGCTTGCCCGCGTAGCCGCGCGGGTTCTCGAAGAGCAGCGCCGGCCCGCCGCGCTTGCTGACGCGATCGGTGATCTCGGTGATCTCGAGAATCGGGTCCGCGGGCGCTGCGATGCGCCGAAGCTCCCCCGCGCGTTCCAGCGCCGCGATGAACTCCCGCAGGTCGGCATAGGCCATGGGGCGCTATTCGCGGCTGTAATCGCGCAGCGCAGCCAGCAGATCGCCGGCTTCGGGCGGCGCGCCCACCCGCCCGCTGAGAATCTGCTGGGCGGTCTCGCTCCCGTAAAAGGTCTTGTTCGCGCTGTGGTCTTGCTTGATCACTCCGCCTTTCAAGGTAATGCCGCCGAACAAGCCGCGGCTGCGCGAGTAGGCCAGCATCTCCGCGTGCATCAAGGCGTCGGTCTGGGCGTCGGCGCTGCGGCCGACAGGGCCGGCGGTGGCCTCCATGTCCCCGCCCAGGGCAAACTTATCCTTGAGCAGATAATGCGCGCCTTCCTGGTTCATGATCAGCATGACCAAGTCGGATTCTTGCGCGCCGATCTGCAAGCCGAAGCTGCCGCCGCCCACCGTCAAAAACAAGGGCGCCGACCACCCTCGGCCGGTGCGGCACGAGACCACGCCGCGGCCGAAGTTGCCGCCCAAGCCCAGGCCCGCCCGCTTCATGCCCGGAATCACGATGACGCACTGCGCGCGATGCAGCAGGCCGCGGGGGATGCCGCCGTCCGGGGCGGACATGATCTCGTGAAACACCACGGCGGCCCGCTGCAGCCGGGCTGCCGGCTTTTCCGCTTGGGCCGGAGGCACTAAGGTCAGCATCATCACCGCGGCGCACAGCACCGCCAGAGTAGTTCCTCGCGCGAATCGAGCCATTCTGGCCACCTCTTGGCTAACACTAACACCGAACCGGGCATCGTAGTTGCCAAGTACAGGAATGTCCGCACCCGGCCTTCGGCCAGCCCCTGCGACGGGGCGAAACGTGCTCCCGCTCACAGCCGGCCTGGTGGCGCTGGCTTTGCTCACCCGCGTGTGGCCGTTTCTCGCGGCCGGCGGTCTGCGCGAAGGCGAGAGCGATTCGGCTTTGTTCGCGCTGGGGGTCTGGCGCTGGAGCCGCTTGGGGCCGCACGCGACCTTGCTCTACGACAGCCACTTCTCCCCCGGCTACTACTGGTTCTGCGGCGGCCTGGCGCGGCTGGCGCACTGGCCGCTGGCGGCGATCACGCCGGCCCTCGATCTGCTCAGCGCCGCTGCCGCGCTCGCTACCGCCGTCTGCGCCTTTGCCGTGGCGCGGCGCTTGGTTTCGCTGTCGGCGGCGTTTTGGTCCACCATGCTGTTTTTGCTCGCGCCCGGCGTGTGGATGCTCGGCTTGGAACCGCATCCGCAGGGGCTGGGCATCGTCCTCGTGCTGCTGGCGTTCTATTTGTGCTTGCGGGCGGGCGAGGCGCCCGCGCGGCGCTGGGCGCTCGAGCTCGGCTGGGTCGCCGCTCTGGTGGCGGCGCTGCTCGTCCGCAACGACGCCATCTTTCTCTATCCGGCGTTTCTGCTCTGCGCTCTCGCCCCGGCTTGGCGTCCGCGGTTCCGCGCCCAAAGAGCCGTCGTGATCGCTGCCGGTCTGGCGATCGCGGCCGCGTTCTACTTCGGCCTCCGCTCCGTCATGCTCGCCGAATCGTTGGCCGCGAGCGAAGCCACTTCCTGGCGCCGCATCGTCGGGTTCCTCGGCCACCTCAGCCCTTTGCGGCAACTCCTGCCTGTCGTCACCGGCCTCGGCCCGCTGCTCTGGCTCTTTGCGGCGGCGGGTCTGGTCTTGCTTTGGCGCTTCGGTTCGCGCGCGCGCTTCGACCTGGCTCTGCTCTGGATTCTGGTCTGGGCGGCGCCCGGCTCTTTGTTTTGGCTCTTGATCCGTGGCAATAACGCCCGCCATATGGCCATCTATTCGCTGCCGCTGCTCTGGTTCGCCTGCGAGGGCTGGGCGCGGCTGCAGCCGCGCCGGCGCGCGGCCTCGTGGCTGGCGCTCGCCGCCGCCGCGGCGCTGGTCCTGGATGTCCTCCTGGTGCCGGCCTCTTCCGATGTAACGATCTATCCCTCCGGCAACGTGCCCGCCAGCTATCGCGATTTGGCCCGGCGGGAAAACGACATGCGTGCGCTGGCGCGAGCGCTCGCCGCGGAGGCGCGCCCGGGCGCGACCGTGCATTACCTGGGCACCGCCACCAACCCCTACTTGATCCTTTACGCGCGCGAAGAAAATCCCGGCGCGTCGCTATTTCACGCCGGAGTCGTCACCGCCCTGAGCTGGCCGCGCGGCGGACGCCTGATCTTCGTCAACGTGTTTTCCGGCGCCGATTTTGTCGCCGCCGCGCGCCGCCTTGCGCGTGTGCATAGTCTCGAGTACGATGCGCGCGGTCGTCACTTGTGGTTCTTGGGACAAGAGTGGACCTGGCTGCCGCTGCATCGGCGCTGGTATGTCGCCCGCGCGCGTCCGGGCGTTTAGGACGCCGGGCGGGGCCGCTACGACGACGCGGGACGGGGCGGCAGGTAAAACGTCTGCGTCACGTCGCCCGCCGGGCAGGCGGCCGTCCAACGCAGCGTTTGCCGGATCACCGGGTCCTGCTCCTCGCCGGTTTCGCACTCGACGTCATGCCGCAGGCAGCGGAACACCCCGCCCCCGGCGTGCACGATCTCGCAGCCGCTGCGCGCCGCCAGCACCTGCCGCGCCTGTTCCACCGCCTTGCGAATCTCGGCGTCGTTGACGGTCGCCGGGTCGAACTGCGCGAGATCGGAGTCGTAGTCCTCGACCGTGAACACCGCGCTCACCGCCGCCGTGCCTTCGATCTGGCCGGGCAAAAGGAAATACGTCTGCAAGCCGGCATGCGCCGCCGCCAGGCGAATGCGCTCCCGGCATTCGGCTTCCGTCATGCCGCTCTCCCGGCGCCGCCGGCGACCGGCGATGCCGCTGCTGCGATGATCATAGCTTCAATCCGGAAGCATGTGCCGAAACGTTAGATTGATGCGCGCGCCGCACGCCCGCCGGCTCTTGGGCACCCGGTGCCGCCACTCCTGCTGCATGCCGGCGGCCATCAGCAGCAGGCTGCCGTGCGCGAGAGAAAGCGCCACCGGCGGCGCCGCGCCGTGGCGCATCTCGAAGCGCCGTTCGGCGCCGAGGCTGAGCGAGGCGATGGGATGCGCCGCCGACATCTCCGGTTCGTCGTCGGCGTGCCAGCCGACCGAATCGTTCTCGTTTTCGTAAAGGTTGGCCAGCACGGAGTTGTACGCGCAGCCGGCGGCCGCCTCCACGCGCGCCTTCAGCTCCAGCAGCGCCGGCGTCCACGGATGCGGCTCGTAGCGCCGGCGGGAATAAGTATAAGCGCGCGCCGCGACCCATACTTCGCCGCGAGGCACGGCGATCGCGCGGCCGTAGATGCGGCTCGCGCGCCGCTGCCACGGCAGCTCCGCCCGCAGCACCGCGAACGCGCGGTCGGCCTCCGCCGCGCGCAGGAACGCCGGCCAGTACCGAACCGGCGGCGCGCCGGCCGCCACTGCGCCGCGCGTCCCCTCGCTCGGCGAAATCGGCGCGGAGGGCGGCATCGCGGCGCTCAGTGGATCGTGCGCGTCTTGCGGCTCATGTAATCGAGCAGCAGATATTGGCCGAGCGTCGCCGGCGTCGTGAAATAGGCCTTGCCGCGGCAGGCGGCCGTGACTTGCTGCACGAAGCGCACCAGGCTGAAATCGCTCGCCAGCATGAAGGTGTTGATCAGAATGCCCGCGCGCCGGCATTGCCCGACCTCCTGCATCGTCTTCTCGATCACCAGCGGGTCCAGCCCGAACGCGTTCTTGTAAATTCGCCCGTCGTCGAGCGTCAGCGCCGAGGGCTTGCCGTCGGTGATCATCACGATCTGCTTCATGTCCTTGCGCTGCCGCTGCAAGAGCCGCTGCGCCAGCCGCAAGCCCTCGCGCGTGTTGGTGTAATAGGGGCCGACCTGCACTTGCGCCAGCCGCGCCAGCGGCACCTCTTCCGCGCTGTCGTGGAAGAGCACGAGCTGCAGCGAATCGCCGGGATACTGCGTGCGGATCAAATGCGCCAGCGCCAGCGCCACGCGCTTGGCCGGCGTGAAGCGGTCTTCCCCGTACAAGATCATCGAGTGGCTGCAATCGAGCAGCACCACGGTGGCGCAGGAAGATTGATATTCCGATTGCCGGACCATCAGATCCTGGTGCCGCAGGTCGAGAAACGGCTCGCCCCCCTCCCGCTTGTCCGGCAGGGTTTGCCGCCGCCGCAGCGCCCGGCCGATGGTCTCGCTGATATCCAAGTTGAGCGTGTCGCCGAACTCGTACTCGCGCGAGGCGCCGCTGGTTTCGATGCCGGTCGCCCATTCCCGCGTGTCGTGGCGGCCGAAGCTGGCTTTGCCGAGCCCGGCCAGCAGATCGCGCAGCGTCTTGAACCCTAAAAAGTCGAGGGCCTTGTCGGTGATCTCGAAGCGCACCGGCGGCATCTGGCCCTGGCCGAGGCGCGGCTGGCCTGGGCCGGGCTGCGGCGGCGCGTCCACGCGGATGTATCCCTCCTCTTCCAGGCGCTCCGCCAGCCGCTGCAGCATCCGCTCCAGTTGTTCGGCGCTCGCTTCGGCCAGGGCGCGGCGCTGCTCGTCATCCAGCAGATCGTCGAGCTCGGAGCTTTCGAGCGCGCGCCGGATCGCTTCCGCGAGCGATTCCATCGTGTGCTCGCTCCACATCTCGTAGCCGCTGGCGAGCAGGAAGTCGCCCAGCGCCGCCAGCAGGCGCTCGAGATCGAGATCGGCGAACGGATCGCCCTCGTACTTGCCGTAGCGGATCTTCTTCATGGCGGGCTCGCGCCGGCGCCGCCGGCTAATTCAGCGGACGGCGGCCGTACTCCTCGCGCCGCGCGCCGGCCTCGGCGGCGGCGCGCGGCTTGGGCGCGGCATGATAGCCGAGTTCTTCGTTGCGGCCGATGCGCTTGTGGGCGTGCAGCCCCTCGAGAATGAATTCCCCCGCCGCCACCTGCTCCGCCGCCGTCGCCCTCGCCTCCAGCCCCAGCGCGGCGAAGTGCTGCTCCAGGCCTTGAATTTTGCGCAGCCGCGCTAGCGCTTCCTTGGCCGGCGTGTCTTCCGCCAGTTGCAGCGCCCCGCCCAGCTCGAACCATTGCACCACCGGCTGCAACTCGGCCAGCTTGAAATAGGCGTCGAAGACGCGGCCGATCGCCGCCCGCACCAGCTCGCGCGCCACGTGGTCGGGACCCCGCAATTCGCCCTCGTACTCCAGCTCCAATTTGCCGGTCAGTGCCGGCAAGGCCTCGTGAATATCCAGCACGCGCACCACGATCTGCGCCTCTCCCCGCGCCAAGGCGCGGCGCTCGGCGTTGGAGACGGCGTTCTCCAAGCAGGTGATCGGCAGCCGCTGGCTGACGCCCGAGCGCTGATCCACCCGCTTGTCTTCACGCGCGGCGAAGGCGATGGCCTCGACGACTTCGCGCACGTAGCGCGGCACCACCGGCTGGGTCCCGTTCCGCTCGATGCGCGCTTCCTGCGCGGTGATCGCCACCGCGAGATCGAGCGTCTGGGGATAGTGCGTGCGAATCTCGCTGCCGATCCGGTCCTTGAGCGGGGTGACGATCTTGCCGCGGGCGGTGTAGTCCTCGGGGTTGGCGCTGAAGACCAGCGCCACGTCCACCGGCAGCCGCAGCGGATAGCCTTTGATCTGTACGTCCCCCTCCTGCATGATGTTGAACAGCCCGACTTGAATCTTGCCGGCCAGGTCGGGCAGTTCGTTGATGGCGAAGATGCCGCGATGCGCGCGCGGCAGCAGGCCGAAGTGGACGGTGAGCTCGTTGCCCAGCGCCATGCCGCCGCGCGCCGCCTTGATCGGGTCAATGTCGCCGATCAGGTCGGCGATGGTCACGTCCGGCGTCGCCAGCTTCTCCACGTAGCGCTGCTCCGGCGCCAGCCACTCGATCGGCGCGTCGTCGCCCGCTTGCGCCAGCAATTCGCGGCAGCGGCGGCAGAGAGGCGCGGCGGGATTGTCGTGAATCTCGCAGCCCGCGAGCGCCGGCATCGCCGGATCGAGCAGGGCGGTGAGCTGCCGCAGGATGCGGCTCTTCGCTTGCCCGCGCAAGCCCAGCAAGATGAAGTGGTGCCGCGACAAGATCGCATTGATGATCTGCGGCACGACGGTCTCGTCGAATCCGAGGATGCCCGGGAACACCGGCTTGCCCCGGCGGAGCATGCTGGCCAGGTTCTCGCGCATCTCCTCTTTGACCGAGCGCGAGGCGAGGCGGGCAGGATCGAATTCGGGCGAGTGCTTCAACTCGCCCCAGCATCGGGCGGCGGGGGAATGGGACACGGCCGGGAGAAACCTCTATTGGCGATGGTAAACCACCCGCCCGCTTCGGCACCGGCGCCGGATGCCGCTCGCGGCTGTCGCCGCGAGTGTGCGCCTGGAGCCGCGAACCGCTCGCGCACCCCGCCGGCCGCCATTCATTTGTTCTGAACCGCCACTCTGGCGTATAGTGGTGGGTAGCTTTGGCAGTTCTCTCCGTAGTCCTTCCTTAAAGCAGCTTTCAAGCCGTGCCGCCGGGGCTTTGCCTTGTGCCGCTGCGAAACCGCAGCCCTATGCGCGGGAGCGCGCGCCAGACCAGGCCCAACATGTTGTGGAATTTCGCTTGCTTCCCCGGTGGTCAACGGCTACATTCGAGTACGCGCGCTGCTTCCCCCTCGGAATGAGAGGACCCAGGTGCTAAGGCTGAAGAAACTCCAGATTCACGGCTTCAAATCGTTTGGCGATCGCACGGAGCTCGTCTTCTCCGGTCAAGGCATTGTCGGCGTTGTCGGGCCTAACGGCTGCGGTAAATCGAATCTGGCGGACGCGATTTGCTGGGTGCTGGGCGAGCAGTCGGCGCGCAGCTTGCGCGGCCAGCGCATGGAAGACGTCATCTTCAGCGGCACCCGCGAGCGTCCGGCGACGGGCATGGCGGAGGTCAGCCTGACCCTCGTCAATCCCGAGGAGCTCGATGCCGCCGATGACGACGCCGAACTGCCGCTGATTGAAGCCGACGACGATTGGGAAGAAGCGCTGCCCGCGCCGGCGCCCGACGGCGCGCCGCCGGAGGCCGCGGCGGTCGTGGATGCGGGCGCGGCGCCGCCGGCGGAGGCAGTCGCCGCCGGCCAGCCCGGCGTGGTGCTGACCATGCGCAAGCGGCGCAAGTTCACCCCCCACAACCGGCGCGGCGAGATCGTGGTCACCCGCCGGCTCTACCGCAACGGCGAGAGCGAGTACCTGATGAACGGCCGCCCCTGCCGCCTGCGCGACATCCAAGACTTGTTCATGGGCACCGGCCTCGGCCCCGAGACTTACGCCATCATCGAGCAGGGGCGCATCGGCCAGATCCTGAGCTCGAAGCCGCATGACCGCCGCGCCATGATCGAGGAAGCGGCGGGAGTCACGAAGTACAAGGCGCGCAAAAAGCTCACCGAGGCCAAGCTCGAAGCGGCGCGGCTGAATCTGGCGCGCGTCAACGATATCTTCGAGGAAGTCGCGCGGCAGATGGGCTCGCTCAAGCGCCAGGCTGCCAAGGCGCGCCGCTACCGCGAACTCAAGACCGAGCTCGACGCGCAGCAACGGCGCATGCTGCTGGCCAAGGCGGCGTTGCTCGAGCGCGAAATCGCGGCGGCGGACCTCAACCACCGGGAACTGGCCGCCGCCCTGGTCGAGCGGCAACGCGAGCTCGACCAGGCCGAGGCGGGCCGCGCGCATTGGTTCGCCGAAATCAGCCGCCGCGAGAGCGAGTTGCGCGAGATCACCGAAGCCCTCGGCCGCTGGTCGATGGAACTCGATCGCGCCGAGCGCGGCATCGAATTCAACCGCCGGCAGATCGAAGATTTGACGCGCCGCGAGCGCGCCCTCGGCGACGAACTGGCGCATTTGGGCGGCGAACAATCCGCCGCCGCCGCGGCCGCCGAGCGCGCCGCCGCGGAGTGGCAGGCGCTGTCGGCGGAGGCCGGTCGCGCCGAGGCGGACTACGAAACGCTGCGGCAGACGAGCGAGCGCGGGGCGCAGCGCCGCGCCTGCCTCGAAGACCGCCAGCGCCAAACCCGCGCCTTGCTGCTCACCAGCATGGGCCGGCTGGCGCAGTGGTCCACGGAGATGGCGCGCAGCCGCACGCTGCTGGCCTCGTTCGACCGCCAGTTGGAGCGCATCGAGCAGGAGCGCGCGCAGGCGCGCGAGGAATTGACGGCGCTGGGCGCCCGCCAAGGCCAGTTGCAGCTCGCCTTCAGCGGCCGCCAGGACGAGCTGGCCTCGGTCACCGCGGCGCTGGCCGCGACCGAGGCGCAAGTGGCCGAGCTCGAGCACGCGCGCGAGGAGGCGCGCAGCCGCCGCGATGCCGCGAAAGACGAATTGGCCCGCGTCGCCGCGCGCCGCCAGTCGCTCGAAGACATCGTCGCCCATCACGGCTATAGCACCGAGGCGGTGCGGGCGCTCTTCGAGGGCCCGGCCAAGGCCGGCGCGCCCGCCAGCGGCTTTCAGCCGCTCGGCTTGCTGGCCGACTTTCTCGAGGTCGAGCCGGAGTTCGAAGCCGTGGTCGAGGAGTTCTTGCGCGAAGAGCTGAACTTCGTGGTGGTCAAAAACTGGGACGAAGCGACGGCGGGCGTGGGCCTGCTGCGGCGCGATGCGCAAGGCCGGGCGACTTTCCTGGTTCATCCCGAAGACGGCCAATACGCCATGTTTTCCGCCGGCGAGGCGCCGCCGCCCCTTGCGCCCGCCGTGGAATCCGCCGCGCCGGTCCCGCTCCGCCATTGCGTGCGCGTGCTCAACGGCTTCGGCCGCTCGCTCGAACAAATCTTGCCCAAGCTGGGCAGCGGTTTCATCCTGCGCGATCCGGGGCCGGCGCGGGACTTGGCGGCGCGCAACCCCCAGGCTTACTTTCTGACCGCCGGCGGCGAGTGCTTTCACAACCAGACGGTGACCGCCGGCACGCGCGGCGGCGCCGGGCCGCTCACCCTCAAGCGCGAACTCCGCGACCTCGCGCGCCAGGAAGCCGCGGCCGCCGCCGCCATCGAAGGCTTCGAAGCCCAGTTCGCGCTGCGCGCGCGCGAAATCGCTCTCGCCGCCGCCGAGCGCGCCCGCCTGGCGAGTCTGCGCCATGAGCTCGAGAAGGAGCTGCTGACCGGCGGCGAGACCCTCAAGCAACTGGCCGGCGAAGTCCGCCGCGTCGAGGAGCGCCTGCAGCTCTTCGCCTTGGAAGCCGAGCGCGGCCGCGTCGAGCGGCAGCAATCGGCCGGCCGGCTGGCCGAGCTCGAAAGCCTCGCCGCCGCCGCCGAAAGCGAGCGCGCCGCCGCCGAAACCGAGGAGGCCGCGATTGTCGCCGAATTGACCGCGGCGGAGCGGGAGCGCGAGGTCTCGGCGCAAGCGCTGGCCGATGCGCAAGCCGCGGTGGCGCGCTGCCGCGAGCGCGCGCGCGCCGCCGAGGAGGCGCGCGCCGCCAGCGAGCGCTCGCTGGCCGATCTCGCGCGCCGCCTGGCGCAGGCCCGCCAGGACCTCGATCGCCTCGCGGGCCAGCGCGGCGAGCTGGAGGCGCAGTGCGCGGCGCTGGCGGCCCAGCGGGCGGCGCTGACCCAGGCGCGGGTCGAGGCCGAAGCCCGGCGCGACGCGCTGCGCGCGGAGTTGACCGCGGCGCAGGGCGCCGGCGCCGCCTGGGAGCAGGCCATCGCCGCTGCGCGGCAAACGCTCGAGGAGAGCCGCCAGCGGCACGGCGAAGCCGACGTCGCGCGCGCCCGCCTGCAATCCCAGGCCGAATACCTCAACGAGCTGTGCCGCAACGAATTGCATTGCGAGCTCGCCGAACTGGCCGCTGCGCCGCCGCCCGAGCTTGAGGCCGCCGCCGCGCCGCTCGCCGCCGCCGAGATCGCCGCGCTCGAATCCGCCGTGCGCGAGCTGCGCGAAAAGATCGATCATCTCGGTCCCGTCAATATGATGGCGATCGAGGAATACGGCGAAATCGAGCAGCGGCATAGCTTCCTGGGCGCGCAGCGCCAGGATTTGCTCGATTCCATCGCCGACGCGCAGCGCGCGATCCAAGAAATCGACGCGGTGTCCCGCCAGCGCTTCAACGACGCTTTTGCCAGCATCAACGGCTACTTCCAGAAGACCTTTCAGGAGCTCTTCGGCGGCGGCCAGGGCTTTTTGCGCCTGACCGATGCCGAGAACGATCCGGAGAGCGGCGTGGATATCGTCGCCCAGCCGCCCGGCAAGAAGCTGCAAAACGCGCTGCTGCTCTCGGGCGGCGAAAAGGCCATGACCGCGATGGCCCTGCTCTTGGCGATCTTCCAATATCAGCCCAGCCCCTTCTGTCTGCTGGACGAGGTGGATGCCCCGCTCGATGAAGCCAACGTCGGCCGCTTCACCGAGATGGTGAAGCGCATGAGCACGGAAACGCAGTTCATCCTCATTACTCACAGCCCGCGCACCATGGAGAGCGCCGCCGTGCTCTACGGCGTCACCATGCCGCAGGCGGGCGTCTCCCGGCTCGTCTCGGTGCAGCTCGAACAAGCGCGGCGAGCGGCGGTATCCTGAAGGCTCCATGACGACCACTCTTTCCGCCACGCTTTGGGAAAGCAATCTGCGGGGCTTGCCCTTGCTGTCACGCGGCAAGGTGCGCGACCTCTACGATGGCGGCGACGCGCTGCTGATGATCGCCTGCGACCGCCTCTCCGCCTTCGATGTCGTGCTGCCCACGCCGATTCCCGACAAGGGCCGGGTGCTGACGCAGATCTCGCTTTTCTGGTTCGACTACCTGAAGAACACCGTCCGCAATCACCTGCTCTCGACGCGGCTCGAGGACTATCCCGCCGCCGTGCGCGGGCAGGCCGAGCAGCTCGCCGGCCGCTCCATGCTGGTGCGCAAATTGAAGATGGTGCCCATTGAGTGCGTGGTGCGCGGCTATCTTTCGGGTTCCGGCTGGAAGGATTACCAGCGCACCGGCGCGGTTTGCGGCGTCAAGCTGCCCGCCGGCCTGCGCGAATCCGACCGCCTGCCCGAGCCGATCTTCACCCCCGCGACCAAGGCGCAGACCGGCCACGACGAGAACATCTCCGTCGAGCAAGCCGGCGAGATCGTCGGCGCGGCGGTGGCCGCGCGCCTCGCCGAGCTGAGCCTGCGCATCTACCGGCAAGCCGCCGATTACGCCGAGAGCCGCGGCATCATCCTGGCCGACACCAAATTCGAGTTCGGCTTCGCGCCCGGAGCCGAAGGCGGCGAGCTGATCCTGGCGGATGAAGTGCTCACGCCGGACTCCTCCCGCTTTTGGCCGCGCGACCGCTATCAACCCGGCCGCGCGCAGGACTCCTACGACAAGCAGTACGTGCGCGATTATCTCGAGCAAATTCACTGGAACAAGCAGCCGCCCGGCCCTGAACTGCCGGCCGAAGTGGTGGCGGGCACCACCGCCAAGTACCGCGAGGCCTATCAGGCGCTCACCGGCCGCCCGCTGCCCTAGAGGGCGTCATGCACCTGCTGGATTGGATTTTGCTGCTGATCCTCGCCGTGTCCGTCATCTCGGCGCTGGTGAAGGGCTTTGTCCATGAGGTGCTGATGATGACGGCGACGGTGCTCGGCATCTTGCTCGCCACCTGGAAGTACCAGGCGCTGGCGGCGCACTGGACCGTCATGCACCAGCCCGCCCTGCGCGACTTTCTCGCCTGGATGGCGATCCTCTGCGCGGTGCTGGTCGCGGCCGCGCTCATCGCTCATCTGGCGCGCAAGCTCATCGAAGCCGCGGGCTTGCGCTGGTTCGATCGCTTGCTGGGCGGCGCGCTGGGGCTGGTGCGCGGGGTGGTGATCTGCATCGTGCTGCTGGTGATGCTGACGGTGTTTCCCTTCAATTTGGAGTTGCTGCGCAATTCGCGCCTGGCGCCGGATCTGCTCGTGGCCGGCGATCTTTTCGCCGACGTCTTGCCCGGCACGATGCAGCGCGACTTCCAAACCGGCTTGGCCCGCCTCCGCCGCTCGACCGATCCGCCCATCGCCTGGTCCACTCCGCGCGGCAAGTAGCCGCGCGAGTAGCTGGGCGTCGCCCGAGAGTGATGACCCGTGGCCTGCGAGCCGTGCGCCTTGGCCCGAGGGCGGTGGTCCGCGAGCCTTATCCCCTGGACCCGCGCGCCTCGGCCGCGATCCGTGAGCGCTACCCGCCCAGGTGCCCGAGCTTTTCCTTCTTGACGCGCAAGTACTCGCGCGCGAAATCGCTGGCGGGTTCGGGCGCGCAGGGCACTCGTTCGACCACCCGGATCCCAGCCCGCTCGAGCGCGGCGATCTTGTCGGGGTTGTTCGAGAGCAGCCGGACCGCACCGATGCCCAGCGCGCGCAAGATCGCGGCGGGCAAGGCGAAGTCGCGATGGTCGGCGGCGAAACCGAGCTGCTCGTTGGCCTCCACGGTATCGGCGCCCCGGTCTTGCAGTTGATAGGCCAGCAGCTTGTTCATCAGGCCGATGCCCCGGCCTTCCTTGTCTTCGTAGATCAGCAGTCCTTCGCCTTCGGCCGCGATCATTTGCAGCGCCAGCTCCAACTGCTGCCGGCAGTCGCAGCGCAGCGAGCCGAACACGTCGCCGGTAAGGCATTGCGAGTGGATGCGCACCAGCGGCGCGGCGCGGGTCCGTCCGGGCGCGCGCAAGACCACCGCGGTTTCGCCATCGAGCTCGAATCCCAGGATGCGGAATGGACCCCAGCGAGTAGGGAAGTCTGCCTCCGCCACCAGGCGGGCCGCGGCGGCATGGGCGGATGCGGGCTGCATCTCTAGCTTCATTATACTGGCCGCATGCTGACCCGCGGCGCGCCTGCGCGCCCGCGGCCCCATCATGCCGGCCACCTTCGAAGGGCAACATCTCGTCCTCGTCGCCTTCCTGCTCAAGCTGGGCGTGATCGCGACCATCGCCGCCGTGCTGGTGCGCTCCATGGCGTTCAAGCGCTATCTGTATCGCGACGAGCGCAACCTGCGGCAAAAGCTGATCTTCACGCTCTTTCTGGTGATTCCGCTGGCCGGCGACGTGATGATGCGGCTCTTCGTTCCCGGCTTCGGCATCGCCGACTTGACGCTGCCGGGCGTGATCTTGATCGGGCTGATGGCTGGGCAGACGGCGGGCGTGGTGGGCGGCTTCTTCGTGGCGCTGCCCGCGGCTGCGGCCGCCGGCGAATGGCTCGGCTTGGTGGTCGCCGTCGTCGCCGGTTGGGCCGGCGGCCTCTGCCGCACCGCGGCCCCGAGCACGGAGGAGATCTGGCACTTCTCCCCCTTCATCGACCTGGAGCTGTGGGGCTGGCTGCGCAACCGCCTCGATCGCCCGCTGCGCGACTGGCAGGCGCTGATGTTCGGCGTGCTGGTGGCGCTCACGCTCGTGCAATGGGACCTCGCGCGCAGCTTCCCCGGCCGCATCTACTCCTGGCGCCTGCACAACGGTTGGGAGCTGCTGGCGGCCATCCTGGCCACGATTCTGGGCGTGGCGATTCCCATCAAGATTTGGAACAACACCCGCATCGAGATGAAGCTCGAAGAGCAGCAGCGGCTGCTGATGCAGGCGCGCCTCGACGCGCTGGCCAGCCAAATCAACCCCCACTTCCTCTTCAACACCCTGAACTCGGTGGCCTCCTTGGTGCGCTTCGATCCCGACACGGCGCGGCTGCTGATCGTCAAGCTGTCGGGGATTTTGCGGCGGCTGTTGCGCCGCCACGAGCCCTTCGCCGAACTGCAGGACGAGCTGGCGTTCGTCAACGACTATCTCGACATCGAGATCGTGCGCTTCGGCCCCGAGCGCCTCCGCTTCATCCAGGAGGTCGAGCCGGAGGTGCTGCGTCAGCCCATCCCGAGCATGTTGCTGCAGCCCTTCGTGGAAAACTCGATCCGGCATGGACTGGCTTCCGCAGTCGAGGGCGGCTGCATCATCCTGCGGGCGCGCCGCGAGCGCGACCGCCTGCTCATCGAGATCGAAGACAACGGCGTGGGCATGAGCGCCGAGCGGCTGGCGGAAGCGCGGCAGAGCGGCATCGGCATCTCCAACGCCCAGGAGCGGCTGCGCGTGCTGTACGGCGATGCTTCCTCGCTTCTGATTCGCAGCCAGCCGGGCCGCGGCACCTGGGTGCAGATCGGCTTGCCGGCCGCCGCCGTTGCCCCGCCGCGTCCCGCCGCCGCGGCGCGGCACTCCTGGTAGAATCGGAACTGGGTTTCGCGCGGCGCGTTTCGCCGGTTCGGCAAGGCCGCGACATTTCACCAGGACACCCCGCCGTCCGCGAGCGCCCGCGCCGGGCGCGAGCGCGGCGGCCAAGGCCGCGAGGTTCCCTGCGCGCTGGCGCGCGGGGAAGGGCCCAGCGCGCCGGCGCGCCGGCAGGAGCGAAGGCCGCGCTGATCGCCCCGCCCGCACGATTTCGCATGGAGGCAATTCTCGCTCTTGAGAACGGTCGCATCTTCCGGGGCGCCGCCTTTGGCGCGCGCCAAGCCGGCGGCGGCGAAGTCGTTTTCAACACCTCCATGACCGGCTACCAGGAGATCTTCACCGACCCCTCCTATGCCGGGCAGATGGTTTGCCTCACCAATCCCCAGATCGGCAACTACGGCGCCAACGCCCTCGATGACGAAGCCGCCCGCCCCTACATCGAGGGCTTGATCGTCCGCGATTTTTCGCCCATCGCCAGCAACTGGCGCAGCCAGGAATTGGCCGAGACCTACTTGCGGCGCCACGGCATTCCCGGGATCGCCGGCATTGACACGCGCGCGCTGGTGCGCCATCTGCGCGACCACGGCGTGCAGCGCGGCGTGATCGCCACCAGCGGCGCCGCCGAAGAGGCCGTCGCGCGCGCGCGTGCGCTGCCGAAAATCGACGGCGCCGATCTGGCCCAGGGGGTTTCCACCGCCAGCCCTTACGACTGGCGCGAAGGCTTGGTCGCGCTCGGCCCGCCCCTCGCGCGCCCGGCGCCGCCCTCGCCGTCGCTGCGCGTCGTGGCCTATGACTTCGGCATCAAGCGCAACATCCTGCGGCAGTTGACCGAGAAAGGTTGCGAAGTCACCGTCGTGCCCGCCACCACCAGCGCCGAAGACGCGCTGGCGCTGCGCCCCGACGGCGTCTTCCTCTCCAACGGCCCCGGCGATCCCGCGCCTTGCACCTATGCGCAGGCCGCCATCCGCCGCCTCGCCGGCCGCGTGCCCATCTTCGGCATCTGTCTGGGGCACCAACTGATCGGCCTGGCCCTTGGCGGCAAGACCTACAAGCTGAAGTTCGGTCATCACGGCGGCAATCATCCCGTGCGCCGGCTGGCCACCGGCAAAGTCGAGATCACCGCTCACAATCACAACTTCGCCGTGGATGCCGATTCGCTCCCGGCCGGCGAAGTCGAAGCGACGCACGTGGACCTCAACGACCAAACCCTCGAAGGCATGCGCCATCGCTCCTATCCGCTCTTCAGCGTGCAGTACCACCCCGAAGCCGCCCCCGGCCCGCACGATTCCCACTATCTGTTCGACGAGTTCGTCGCCCTCATGCGCGAAAGGAAGCGGACCTAGCTCCCCGATGCCGCGCCGCAACGACCTCCGCAAAATCGTCATCGTCGGCTCCGGCCCGATCGTGATCGGCCAGGCCTGCGAGTTCGACTACTCCGGCGTGCAAGCCTGCAAGGCGCTCAAGGCCGAGGGCTATGAAGTGGTGCTGATGAACTCCAACCCGGCCACGATCATGACCGATCCCGAGCTGGCGCATCGCACCTATATCGAGCCGCTGACGCGCGAATACGCCGCCGCCATCCTCGCCCGCGAGGCCGGCCCGGGCGTGGCGCTGCTGCCCACCGTCGGCGGCCAGACGGCGCTCAACCTCGCCGTCGAGCTCGCCGACCACGGCGACCTGGAGCGCTACGGCGTGGAATTGATCGGCGCCGACCTGAAAGCCATCAAGAAGGCCGAAGACCGCCTGCTCTTCAAGGACGCCATGCGCAAGCTCGGCCTCGAAACCCCCGCCTCGCGTCTGGTCAACAATCTCCGCGACGGCTTGGAGTTCGCCACCGCCGCCGGCTTCCCCGTGATCATCCGCCCCTCGTTCACCCTCGGCGGCACCGGCGGCGGCCTCGCCTACAACCGCGAGGAGTTCACCGAGATCCTGGCGCGCGGCCTGGACCTATCCCCCGTGCACGAGGCGCTGGTCGAGGAGAGCGTGCTGGGGTGGAAGGAATTCGAGCTGGAGGTCATGCGCGACGTCGCCGATAACGTCATCATCGTCTGCTCCATCGAAAACTTCGACGCCATGGGCGTGCACACCGGCGATTCCATCACCGTCGCCCCCATCCAAACCCTCACCGACCGCGAGTACCAGCGCATGCGCGACGCCGCGCTGGCCATCATCCGCGAGATCGGCGTCGCCACCGGCGGCTCGAACATCCAATTCGCGCTCGATCCCAAGACCGGCCGCATGGTCGTGATCGAGATGAATCCGCGCGTCTCCCGCTCGTCGGCGCTGGCTTCCAAGGCGACCGGCTTCCCCATCGCCAAGATCGCCGCGCGCCTGGCCGTCGGCTACCGCCTCGACGAGATCGCCAACGATATCACCCGCAAAACCCCGGCCTGCTTCGAGCCCACCCTCGATTACGTGGTGGTGAAGATTCCCAAGTGGCAGTTCGAAAAGTTTCCCGGCGCCGATGCCACGCTCGGCCCGCAGATGAAATCGGTGGGCGAAGTGATGGCCATCGGCCGCACCTTCAAGGAAGCGCTCTTCAAGGGCGTGCGCTCGCTCGAGACCGGCCGCCAGCGCGGCCAGCTCGAGGCCGATCCGGCGCTGCTCACCCAGCGCCTGGTCACGCCTCATCCCGACCGCCTGAATTACATCCGCCTGGCCTTGGCGCGCGGCATGAGCGTCGAGGAAGTCGCCGAGGCGACCGCCGTGGATCCGTGGTTCCTGCGCCAGCTCGCCGAGGTCGCGGCCCTGGAACGCGAATGGGAGAGCCAGGCCGGCGCCGCCCCGGAGGATCCCGAGTTGCTGCGCCGGGCCAAGCGGGCGGGGTTGAGCGACGCGCGGCTGGCGGCGCTGCGCGGCGCCGACGAGGCCGAAGTCCGCGAACGCCGCCTCGCCGCCGGGCTCGCGCCGGTCTATAAGCGCGTGGATACCTGCGCCGCCGAGTTCGAATCCTTCACCCCCTACCTCTATTCGAGCTACGAGGAAGAAGACGAAGCCGCTCCCAGCGACCGCCCCAAGATCGCGATCCTCGGCAGCGGCCCCAATCGCATCGGCCAGGGCATCGAGTTCGATTACTGCTGCTGCCATGCCGCCTTCGCCCTGCGCGAGCACGGCTTCGAGACGATCATGATCAATTGCAATCCCGAGACCGTCTCGACCGACTATGACACCAGCGATCGCCTCTACTTCGAGCCGCTGACCTTCGAGGATGTCTCCCGCGTGCTGGCGCACGAGCAGGCCGGCGGCGCGCCCCTGGGCGTGATCGTCCAGTTCGGCGGCCAGACGCCCCTGAACCTGGCCTTGCCGCTCCAGCGCGCCGGCTTCGAGATCATCGGCACCTCGCCCGAGTCCATTGACTTGGCCGAAGATCGCAAGCGCTTTGGCGCGCTGCTCGAGCGGCTCGGCATTCCGCAGGCGGAAAACGGCGCCGCTACTTCCGTCGCCGAAGCCGTCGCCGTCGCTGAGCGCATCGGCTATCCCGTGCTGGTGCGCCCCTCCTACGTGCTCGGCGGCCGGGCCATGGCGATCGTCTATGACCGCGACAGCCTGGAGCGCTACATGCGCGAGGCGGCCGAGTACTCGCAACGGCGCCCGGTGCTGATCGACCGCTTCCTCGAAGACGCGACGGAAGTGGATGTAGATGCCCTCGCCGACGGCCGCGATGTCGTCATCGGCGGCATCATGGAGCACATTGAGGAGGCCGGCATCCACTCCGGCGACAGTTCTTGCGTCCTGCCCAGCTTCGGCATCGCCGAGGAGCACCTCCGAACCATCCGCGACTATACCGTCCGCCTCTGCCGCGAGCTGAACGTCCTCGGCCTGATGAATGTCCAATTCGCCATCGGCCAAGCCCCCCGCGGCCGTGCGTCCAACCACGCCGCCGAGGGCGGCCGCCAGGTCTATGTGCTCGAGGTCAATCCCCGCGCCTCCCGCACCGTTCCCTTCGTCAGCAAGGCCACCGGCGTGCCCCTGGCCAAGATCGCCTCGCTCTTGATGGCTTCCGCGTTGGCGCGCCGCGCCTCCGCCTCCGCCGCCGGCGCCGCGCTGCCCGCGCTCTCGCTGCGCGATTTCTTTCCCCCCGAGGTGCTCGCCTCGCATTTGCTCGGCGCCGGCGCCGGCTTCTGCGTCAAGAGTCCGGTCTTCCCCTGGAACAAATTCCACGGCGCCGACCCGGTGCTGGGGCCCGAGATGCATTCCACCGGCGAAGTCATGGGCATCGCCCCCAGCCTCGGCGAGGCCTTCGCCAAGGCGCAGCTCGGCGCCGGCCTGCGGCTGCCGCGCGCGGGCACCGTGTTCCTGAGCGTGCGCGATCGCGACAAGCCCAAGGCCGTCGAGCTCGCCCGCCGGCTCGCCGCCTTCGGCTTCGCGCTGGTCGCCACCCGCGGCACCGCCGCCGCGCTCCGCCAGGCCGGCCTGGCCGTCGAATCGGTCTATAAGGTTAAGGAGGGACGGCCGAACGTCGTGGATCTCATCAAGGGCGGCAAGATCGGCTTGATTATCAACACCCCCATCGGCATGGAGCCGTATTTCGACGAGAAGGCCATCCGCCGCGCCGCCGTCACCTATCGCGTGCCCACCATCTCCACCATCTCCGCCGCCCACGCCGCCGTCGAAGCCCTCGCCGCCCTGCGCGCCCAGCCCGAGCCGCAGGTGCAGAGCTTGCAGCAGTTGCACGCCGCCCTCGCCGCTCCCGTCGCCGTCCCCCAGCCCGCCCGCAGCTAGCTCGCCCGCGTCCCCGGCCCGTTCCTGCAACGCCAGGTCCCCCAGCGCCCTCCGCGGATCGCAACCGAGCCAAAAATGCAGCCCAGTCGCGGCCACTCGCCAGGGGGCCCGCCGGAGCCGCCGGCGCCCGGCCGCCAGCCAGCGAACGCACGCCGCCCCGTCGCGGACATTTCTCGCGACCCAATCAAGGCGCCAGTTGCCGATTTCCCGCGGCGCCGGCCTGCGGGGCCGCCCGTGTCGGCGCCGGCCGCGAGATAAGGCGAGCTATATCACTCCACGAGACGATTACCCCTGTCCCCGGCGCCAATTTTGCACGGGAGCTCGCCAGCGCCCCGGCCGAACCACGACGGTAAATAAGCACGTCATCCCGCCGGCCCGAGCCCCCGGATGGCCGCGGCCATTAGCGGCCTCGCCCCGCTGGCGCCAGCCGTAAGCCGCTGCCAGCCCGCCAGATACGCTGCCTCTAACCGCCCGCGCCGCGGCTTTCCCACGCGGCGAAAAACTGGCGAAAACAACGTGACGCCGTGTGGCCCGAATGCACTCGCAGGAGCCGAGGCCGCGGATCGTGGGCCTGTTCTCCCACCGAAACGCATCGCTCTGGGATACGGTTCAGTGCAAGCGGCGCAGCGCTGCACGGGACGTCCCGACCGGCGCCCGGGAGCGCACGGCCCGAAACAGAGACGAAAGCCATGAAGTTCAGCCGAATATGCCCGGCGCTCCTTGCAGCCCTCCTCGTATCGCCCGCTTGCGCGCAGGTCGCAACCGGCGCCCCCCCCTTCGCGACCATGGCGCCGATGGCGGAAGGCCAGCTCAACCTCGCCAACCTTAACCTCCTGCTCCCAGTCCCTGTCGTCGCCAAGGCCGGGGCGGGAATGCCGTTCTCCTACACGCTCGTCTACAACAGCGCGGTCTGGAGACCGGTCGCCAGCTCCTGGCAGCCGGCAACCAACTTCGGCTGGAACGCGGAGACGAACCCGCTCACGGGCTACGAAACATACCAGGCCACGTCCAACCAATGCGGCTACGGCTACCCGACCCAGATGTACAGCTTCACGATCTACGCAGGCTTCGCCTACACGGATGCATTTGGCGTCCAGCACGACTTCCCGCTCGTGATCCAGTATCCGACCGGGCTGCCCTGCGGGCCCCAGTACGCCTCCTCGGGGACCGCCGTGGCCACCGACGGCAGCGGCTACACCCTGACCGCCTCGACCAGCGGCGGCGCCCCCTACGTGTCCTTATCCTCCGCCTCTGGTCAGGGCATAAGCGCCCCGCTCTTTCTCGCGGGCTCCCCGATAACACCCGCGCCGAACTCCGTCACGGACCCAAACGGCAACAAGATCTCGACCGACGGCAGCGGCAATTTCTACGACACACTCGGGCTCAAGGCGCTCGCCATTTCAGGCAGCCAGTCGCCCAATGGCTCGATGACGTTCACCTACTCCGTCGCCGGCGGCGCTACCGCACAGCTGGTCGTCAGGTTCGGCAGCTACTCGGTCCGTACCAACTTCGGCTGCGCCGGCGTCAGCGAGTACTCCAAAAGCAGCGTGCCGCTCGTCAGCGAAATTGACCTGCCCGACGGCACCAGCTATACGTTTGGTTACGAGGCCACGCCAGGCTACTCCGGCGACGTCACCGCCCGCATCGCCTCGATTAAGCTCCCAACCGGCGGGACAATTTCCTACGGCTACTCCGGGGGCAGCAACGGCGTCGTCTGTGCCGACGGCTCAACGGCGACCCTGACGCGCACACTGCCGGACGGCGGCCGCTGGACCTACGCACACGCAGAAAGCGGCCACGCCTGGACCACCGCGGTCACCGACCCCTCCGGCGACGTGACCAACTACTCCTTCCAGGACATCTACCAAACCGAGCGCCAGGTGAACTCAGGGTCGAGCACGACGCTCGAGACGGTTTTCACCTGCTACAACGGCGCCGTTGCGCCCTGCAACTCAACGTCCGTGACCCTCCCGATCACAAAGCAAGCCGTCACCACGCAGACCGACACCAACCTCCAATCCAGCGCCGTCACCTCTTTCAACGCCTACGGCCTGCCAACGGAGGTGGATGAATACGGTTGGGGCAGCGGCGCGGTCGGGCCGCTCTTCAGGAAGACGCTGACGCAATACGCCTCTCTCGGCGCGATCGTGGACCGGCCCGCGAGCGTGCAGGTGACCGACGGCAGCGGCACCCAACGAGCGCTCACGAATTATTCCTACGACTCGCGCGGAAACACGCTCACGGTCTCGCGTTGGGTCGCCGGGGCGAACTACGACACGACGACCTATACCGTCAACCCCAACGGCACCGTGGCCACCGCGAAAGACCCACGCGGCTACACGACCACCTACAGCTACGGCTCAGGCTCCTGCAACGGCGCCTTCCCGACCAATGTGACCCTCCCGAGCAACCTGACGACCGCCGCCACCTGGGACTGCGGCATCGCACTGCCCACCGCTGTCACCGGCGTGGACGGCCAGACTACGACGTTTCACTACGGCGCCCCGGGCGCGCCCGACCCGTTCGCGCGCATCACCCAGATTGACGCGCCGGGCCCGAGCGCCGGCAGCCCCCGCGAGGCGGTGATCCAATATAGCGACACCTCGAACCAGGTGGACCGCTGGATCAGCACGACTTCCGACTCGCTGCCGGCGAGCGACAGCGGCTATCGGCACGAGCGCGACATCGCCGATTCACTGGGGCGGGAAATCGAGCACGATTTGGTGAACGATCCGGCGGGCTTAACGAGGACCTTGACGACGTACGACTCGCTGGGGCGCGTCGCGACGGTCACGAACCCCTTCCGCCAAACGACCGACCCGACATACGGCATCACGAAATATTCCTACGACGCGCTCGGCCGCGCCACCGCGATCACCAACCCCGACAACTCCGTAACGACCCTCGCCTATGGAGGCGGCGTCACTGGCGCCGGGGGGCTGGGCACGTCGCAGTGCAGCGCGAAGGCCTACCCCGTCCTGAGCGACAGCGCGGCCGGCCGGCCCAGCCAAGTCTGGCTCGACGCCGATGGCAACGTGCTCGAAACCGATGAGCCCAACCAATCGAGCGGCAGCATGACCTCGGGCGAACTCGCCACCTGCTACACCTACACGACACTCGACCAGTTGGCGACGGTCTCGCAGGGCGGTCAGCAGCGCTCGCTCGATTACGACGGACTGGGGGAGATGCTCTACTCGCGCTTCCCGGAATCCGCCGCCAACATCGCGGGTCCGGCCGACGGGTTCGGGAACACTAACTGGTCGGAGGCGCTGACGTACGACGCCGACGGCAACGTCCTGACGCGCAAGGATGCGGATGGCGTCACGACCACGTTCGGGTACGACGCACTCAACCGGCTCACCAGCGAGACCTTTTCCGATAGCACGCCCGGCCGGTATTTCATTTACGATTCCACCACCGGATGCACGCTGCCCAGCGGAGCGAACGTCACCTATTCCACCGGCCGGCTGGTCTGCGCCGGCCTCGCGAACACCAGCCAGTACAATCTGATCAGCCACGACCCAGCAGGCGAGGCTATCGAGACCTGGGACCAAGGCCCGGCGGGCTCCCCCGCCCACCAGGCGTACGCCTACTTCTTCAACGGCCAGTTCAGCTCCTACACCAACCCGAACGGCAACGTGTTCACCTACGCGCTCGACAATCCCGGGCGGATCGTCAAGCTTCAGGCCGACGGCACATGGAACGGCGGCGA